>NZ_JBITMD010000013.1:0-327911 GCF_044465905.1 Nonomuraea sp. NPDC049480 | reverse complement strand
GCATACCAGACCTCCCCACCGGGCACCACAACTAGCCGTATCTCCGACTTGACAGCCCACCCCCGCCACTTAACTACGTGGCCTTGGCCCCTGCGATCTGAGGCGCCACTACATGCTGCCGCCCGCGCCGCAGCTCCCGCAGGTGCGCGAACTCATCGAGAGAGACCACTACTTCGTGCTGCACGCGCCCCGGCAGACCGGCAAGACGACCATCCTGGACGCCCTGGCCTCCGGCCTGACCGCCGAGGGCAACATCGCCGCCCTGTCGTTCTCCTGCGAGCGCGCCAAGGTCTTCAGCGACGACATCGCCGCCACGGAGACGATTCTGCTGGACTCGCTCCGCGAGACCGCCGACTTGTCGGGATGGCCCGAGGAACTGCTGCCGCCGGACTCCTGGCCGGAGGAGCAGGCAGGCACCCGGTTCGGGAAGGCGCTGAGCGAGTGGTGCCGCCGCTGCCCGCGCCGGGTCGTGCTGTTCCTCGACGACTTCGACGCCCTGCAGGGCACCAGCCTGATCAGCATCCTCAGCCAGCTCCGCCACGGCTACAACGCGCGGCACAAGGGGCTTCCGTTCCCCGCCTCGGTGGTGCTGTGCGGGTTGCGCGACCTGCGCGACTACAAAGTTGCCTCCAGCGGCGACCCGGCCCGGCTCAACCCGGCCAGCTCGTTCAACATCCTCGCTGACTCAGTGCGTCTGGGCGACCTCACCACCGACCAGATCGCCGAACTCTACGACCAGCACACCCAGGCGACCGGCCAGGAGTTCACGAAGGACGCCGTGGCCCGGGTCTTCGAGCTGACCAAGGGACAACCCTGGCTGGTCAACGCCCTCGCCCACGAGATCACTGCCGAGATGGGGGTGAGCGGCGCCATCACCACCGCACAGGTCGATGAGGCCAAGGAGCGGCTGATCCTGAAGCGCCCCGTCCACCTGGACGCCCTCATGACACGACTGTACGAGCCGCGGGCGGAACGAACAATCCGGGCGATCATGGAAGGAACACTGCCGGGCACGGACGCTCCCTTCGACGACGACGTCTCCTACGTTCGCAATCTGGGCCTCATCTGGGGAACCGGAGCACCGGAGATCGCCAACCCGATCTACCGAGAGTTCCTGCTGCGGCACTCGCCTCTGTGCGCCGACCTGCTGCGCCGAGAACAGCACGGACCTTTCACCGACGAGGCGCTGATCCAGGCTCGCCTGAGAATCTTCGGAACGGCAGATTTCGGCGACGTTCCGAGTAGGCCTTGCTGAGTTCCGACTACGACCGTCGAGGTGACGCGACCTACGTCAACTCAGGCCAACCCTGAGGTACTTAGGTACCATGGACGGGGAGGGATAGATATGGCTGCTGCCACGAAGCGTCAAGCACCCCTGAAGATCGACCCCGCGACGGACGAGTTGATCTCCCAGGCTGCCCATTTCCTCGGCATGACCAAGAAGGACCTCGTGTCCGAAGCCGTCAAGGGTTACCTGGAGCAGCGCCGTGAGGAGATCCGCAAAGGCATGATCGAGTCTATGAAGGTGCTGGACGGCTCGCTCGGTTCAAGTGTCGCCGCACTCACTGGGCTGTCACGCGAGAAGATCGACCGACTCGGCGGCGTCGGCGAGTGGGAGGACTGACCTCATGTCGGTCCGCCCCACGCTCAGATGTCTGCGCGACGACCTATGTCTACCCGTCCCGTCGGCCCAGACCACACTCGACCAGGTCGACCATCCTCTACTAAAGAAGGCAAGCGAGCAGTTCGCCGCCCCTGACAGCCCGCATGAGCGGATCCGGGCCATCGACGATGTCGTCCTGTTCAAGGTCAAGACCGGCCGATGGCGGGGTGCCGTCCTCGCCGACGAACCCGACTCCGAGGTGCGGGACTGGCTTGTGGCTGCCGGCATCCGCGAGGACGGATCTAACGACGACTTCTACGCCTCCCTGCACAGGGAAGCCCGTACTGCCAGACAGCGATACAACGCCGAGCACGACAAGCCGTTGACCACTGACACCTATGTGAGTCACCTCCTGCCCAATCAGGACGATCACGATCGTTACCTCTTGGAGGCAGGCACTCGACTCGCACTGCGCCTCAACACTGAGCTGCGCGCTCTCATCCGAGGCTCACTACATGACGGCCACGAGCATGCCGCCGACTTCCCAACGTTCCGTCTTGGCGTTGTCGTCCGCGCCGATGATGGTCACGAGACCTACGTCGCCATCCGAATCACCGGCTCAGTCCCGACAAACCTCACTGCGATGATCCTTTCTCGCGTTCCCGGCTGCGCGTTTGATGCCTGGTTTCCTGAATACACTCTGCCCGAACGTGACTTGCTACCCGCCGAACAAGTCTGGTCAAATCTGATGGATCCTAAGGCAGCGTCACAGCTTCTCGACGAGGTGCGTTAGGGAGGCATCGGCCGCCTTCGACGGAGCGCAGAGCCAATCCCACCGCTGGGAGGCTCCCGGCCCGCGGCTTGGATCAGCCAGCCGTAAGCGCCTGTAGCAGGCGATCGAAGGCAGTGATATCGGCGCATATGACCGAACGAGCGAAGGGGATCTTCTCTTTGCCTCCGTTCAGTCTCTTCGGAAAACGACGCAAGTTGGAATGGTGGAACAAGTCAGGGCTGATGCTCAAACCTTGGGTGGCCTCGATCGCCTCGAGCGTCCCGAAGGGGGTTTCCGGATGGATCCTAACTCTGATCAGCTGGCGGAGGGTGCGCTCGCGGTCGAGATAAAACGTCACGCAGCTTGTCGGATGGCCTAATTCGCAGACCTTTACCAGTAGGTGGGTCAGTTCAAATCCCCTGTCGGCCGCGACGTTGACGAAGCGCTGCTCGAGCTCCGTCAGGGGGTGCTTGATGAGATTCACTTGATCTCCTCAGCTGACGTCGATCCAGAATCCGCCCTGAAGCATCGCGATCTTCTGAGATGCCTGGCTCGGTGAACCGCTCGCCCATACCCTAGTGATCCATCACTCGCCCCGGGAGGTTTCGCGTGCCGCAGCTCGCCTTCGCCAACACTTTCTGGGAGAGCTTCGACGCTTTGGAGAAGCCGGTCAAAGCAGGCGTGCGCAAGGCCATGAAACGGTTCCAGCAGCTCGCCATCGCCGAGCTGTACGCCGACAAGGGCCTGCACCTGGAGTCGGTGGTGAACGCGCGCGACCCGCGCATGCGGACCATCCGCGTCACCGAGTTCTGGCGCGGCGTGGTCCTGGCGCCGGACGACGGCACCGACACGTTCCTGCTGCTGAACGTCGTGCCGCACGACGAGGCCTACGGGTGGGCGGCCAAGCGGCTCTCGCGACGCACGCCCTGGAGGTGCGCAACGTCGTCGCCATCGAGCAGCTCACCCCGACTCTGGAGCAGGCGGCGGCCGAGGCGCCGTCGCTGCTGTTCGCGAAGCACTCCGATACCGTGCTGCGTGATCTCGGCATCGACGACCAGGTTCTGCGCGCCGTCCGGACCATCATCGACAAGCCGCAGCTGAACGCGTTCGCCTCGCTGCTGCCGGAGGACCAGTTCGAGGTGCTGCAGTATCTCGCGGAGGGGTTCTCGCCCCAGGAGGTCTACCAGCAGGTCGTGGCCGAGCGCCGCCCTGCCGACTCCTCTGCCGACGCGGACCAGAGCCTTGAGCGGGCGATCATCAACACCACGACCCGCATCACCCTGGTCAGCAGCGCGGACGAGCTGACCGACGTGCTCAGCAAGCCGTTCGCCGCCTGGCGGGTCTTCCTGCATCCCTCGCAGCGTCGCGTCGCGTACCGGCCCTCCTACAACGGGCCGGCGCAGGTGACGGGCGGCCCGGGAACGGGCAAGACGGTGGTCGCGCTGCATCGGGTCAAGCACCTGCTCACGCGCTCGCCCGGCAGCCGGATCCTGCTCACGACGTACACCACCGCGCTCGCAGCGACGCTGCGTGAGAACCTCGCGCAGCTCCTGGACGACGAGAAGCAGCTCGCGCGGGTGGATGTCACCACGGTGAACGCCTACGCCTACCGCGTCGTGCGGGCGCTGGCCGGCCGCACGCCGAAGATGATCGGGACGCCGACGAACGGCAGCTCTGGCGGCGCGTGATCCGGCGGCTGGACCTGCCGTGGACCGAGCAGTTCCTGCATCAGGAGTACCGGCATGTCGTCCTCGCGCAGCGGATCAATTCGCGGACCGAGTACCTTCAAGCGCCCCGGCGGGGCCGGGGCACGGCGATCGGGCCGCGGCAGCGGGAGCAGGTCTGGGATGCGGTCGAGGCGTTCACGGCGGAGCTCCGCAGCGGCGGTGTCAGCACCCACCTGCAGCTCTGCGCGGAGGCGACCCTGCTGCTCGGCGGCTCCAACCTGAGGCGGTACGGCTTCGACCACGTCATCGTGGACGAGGCTCAGGACCTGCACCCGGCGCAGTGGCGGGTGCTGCGCGCGGCCGTCCTCGACGGCCCGGACGATCTCTTCATCACGGGTGACCCGTACCAGCGGATCTACGACTCCAAGGTCTCGCTCGGCTCACTCGGCATCTCCGTGGCTGGGCGGAGCGGCCGGCTGCGCATCAACTACCGCAGTACGGCGGAGATCCTGACCTGGTCGACCGGCCTGCTCGACGGGTCGCTCGTCGAGGACCTGGGCGGACAGGGCAACGAGAGCCTGTCCGGCTACCGGTCCCTGCTGCACGGCAAGCGCCCGCGCACGGCCGGTTTCCCGGGCGAGCAGGCCGAGGTCGCGGCGATCGTGGACCGGGTGCGGGAGTGGCTCGGGCAGGGGGTGCGGCCGAGCGAGATCGCCGTGTGCACGCGTTTCAACATCCTGCTGAACAAGGTCCACGACCGGCTGGCGGCCGAGGGCATCCCGGCGGTCAAGGTCAAGGATCAGCCGTCGGCCGATGCCGAGGGCGTGCGGCTGGCGACCATGCATGCCATGAAGGGGTTGGAGTTCCGCTGCGTGGCCGTGGTGGGGGTGACCGCGAGCGCCGTACCGTTCGCGAAGGAGATCACACCGGTAGAAGTGGACCGGCTCCAGCACGACAGCGACATGCTGCGAGAGCGGTGCGTGCTGTTCGTAGCCTGCACGCGGGCGCGCGAGGCGCTCTACGTGTCGTGGAGCGGCACGCCCAGCCCCTTCGTCTCGCAGCAGCCTTAACGGTGAATCTAGAACACCTGTGCGATCTTTCTGGTTACTCCACCTACTGGAGGGTATGATGAAAACTGCGTCAACATAGTCGCTTCGGATCCTGGGACTCGAAGCAGGCTGGTTTCAGGAAGGGCTTGATATTCATGGGCGAGCGCCCTGTCGTGGTGACACTCGCCGAGATCGCGCGCATCGCAGGGGTCGGACGGGCCGCCGTCAGCAATTGGCGAAGACGGCATCACACCTTCCCCTCCCCTGTCAGCGGTACGGACACCAGCCCACAGTTCTCCCTGGTCCAGGTCGAGGAGTGGCTGCGTGAGCACGACAAGCTCGGGTCGTCCACCGGTTCACTCGAACGCCTCTGGCCGGCTTATGAGGCTCTGGGCGATCGTGATCGCATGGGGCGGGTCATCGCCGAGTTCGGCGCCCGACTGCGAGACGCGCCTCATCGCGAACTCGATCCCAACGAAGAGCGTCTGGTCGATCAGGCTCTTGAGCTCTCCCTGCATGAAGGCGGCCGCGAGACTTTCCAATACCTCCTCGACCGGTGGCTCGGCACGCATATACGTCAGATCACCACTACACCGGCTCCGCTCGCCTCGTTCATGGCGGAAATGGCGGCCCGGGCCAGACCAGGCGGGATCGACACACTGCTCGATCCCGCCTGCGGTGCCGGCGGACTGCTCCTGGCCGGCGCGGAACGTTGGAAGGGCGCATGTCGGCTTCTCGGCCACGAACGAGAGCCCGTTCTCGCCATGCTGGCGAGATCCAGGTTGTCGCTGCTGGCCGAGACGCCCGAGATCGACCTCAGAACGACCGACACCTTGCGGAGCGAATCCCCGGCCGCTACCGCTGATGTGATCCTCTGTAATCCGCCCACCAATGAACGCGACTGGGGACACGCGGAACTGGCCACCGATCGACGATGGCTGTTCGGCCTGCCACCACGAACCGAGTCCGAACTCGCCTGGGTGCAGCACATCGTCTCCGAGCTGGGCGATGACGGCGTCGCCGTCGTGCTTCTGCCGCCCGCCGTGGCCTCACGCCGCGCGGGCCGTCGCATCAGGGCGGCGATGCTGCGTGCCGGGTCGCTCAGAGCTGTCGTCGCCCTGCCCCCGGGTGCGGCTCCACCCTTCGGGGTCGGCCTGCACCTGTGGATCCTGCAGCCACCGGCCCAGCGCCGAACCGCTCCTTCGGTCCTCATGGTGGACACGGCCGACTGCCGGGCCACCTTGTCAGCCGCCCGCGCTCAGGCTGTCGACTGGGACGCCGTCCGAGATCGGGTGTTCGGCGCGATGGCAGGTAAGGCGCGAGAGAGCAGCATCGACATACCGGTTCTTGACCTGCTGGGCGAGGAGACCGACCTGACTCCCGCACGGCATGCGCCCACCAGCGTGTCGGTATCGGTCGTCAATCATCGCCGTACCTGGCGGCAGTTCGACTCGAGCCTGCAGGAAGCTCAGGATCTGGGAAAGATACTGCGTGATCTCGAGGTGGTGCGGGAAGTGGCGGACGCCCACGCTGTCGCGGTCGCCGACCTGGAGCAAGCCGGCACGCTCGTGCTGACACCAGGGCAGGCCGTCCCGGACGGATACATACGGCGGGGTGAGCGGCCCGATGACGGGGTTCCGGTGCTCACCGTCGCGGACGTGCGGGAAGGGCAGCCACCCCAGTTCTGGATAACCGCCGAGGACGTCGAGCAGCTCGAACGGGACAAGGGCATCACCGTGACCTCATCCAACGACGTGGTGGTGGTCGTTCCGTCGGCCGAGTTCGGCGCATGGGTGGACGTTGCGGCACCCACGGTCCTGGGGCCGCACATCCATCGGCTCCGGCCCGACACCGAGCGTCTCGACCCATGGTTCCTGGCCGCCTGCCTGCGTGCGCACTTCAACGCACGGCAGGCCGGTACACACGCCACCACCACATCGCGAGTGGATCCGCGGCGTCTCCTGGTACCTCGTCTCCCCATCGACGAACAGCGCCGATACGGCGACATCCATCGGCGGCTGGTGCGCTTCGAACAGGCCGTAGCGGAGGTGGGCAACGTGGGTGCGTCACTGAGCCGGACGCTCACGGAACTTCTGGCCGCCGGGCGGCTCAGAGAGAGCTGAGCATCGTCTCGACCTCGTCGCGGTGGCCCCATTCGGCGAGTTCCGCAGCGAACTCGCGACAGCGCCGATGCACTTTGAGGGACGACCGGGACAGGCCGCGAAGCTCGGCGACCACCGCCTTCCACATGTTGAAGGCCGCCTCGCTGTCGTCCTTCTCCGGCACCAGGCATTCGGCGACGCCGACGCGGGCTTCCAAGAGAAGGTCCACGTCTTCCGCGTCGAGAGGCGTCCGCTCCACGGTGCGGTACAGCCTGCCGGCTCCGGGCCAGTCCCCTTCGAGCCGGGCACGATCCGCGCAGACCAGCTGAGCCCGTACGACAAGGCGCTCACGCGGACCCCAGGCCGCTTCCACCTCCCTCAGCTGCGCCACCACCTGCTCCGCCTGCGGGCCGGGCCGTTGTTCCAGCACTTCGCGCTCGGCGGCGTCGAGCAGGTCGCCGAACTCGCGGCGGCTCGGCATCGTCCTGCGTCTGACAGAGGGGCGTTGCCGCTGCACGGGCGCCGGCTTCGCGGTCACGGGCGGCGAGTCGCGGCCTTCTCTGAACGGCAGAGTGGGATCGGGGTCCAGCCGGGGCGAGGGGGCGGGATCCCCGAGCCGGGGAAGGTAGCGGCGCAGCACCTCCAGCCCGTCGGCCAGGCTCGGCCTGATCGCGGGCTCCTTCTGCAACATCCCCCAAGTCAGGTCGGCCAGGTCGGCGCCCACGGGGTACTGCGCAGGGTCGAGACGCGGCGGAGAATCGCTGCGGTGCCGCTCCTCGACGCTCCGGTCAGGAAGATCGCAGAATACTTGTTTCGCGGTGATGAACTCGTACAGCATGCAGGCGAAGCCGTAGAGGTCGGCAGCAACGGTCGGATCCTTCACTCCTCGGATGATCTCCGGCGCCATGTAGCCGGTGCTGCCGGGTGTGTGGCCGTGGCGGGTGTAGCGGGTGGCCTGCGGGTCGGTGGGCAGGGCGATGCCGAAGTCGATGATGTGGACGGCGCCGTTGCTCGCGAGCACCACGTTCTGCGGCTTCAGATCGCGGTGCACGACGCCGCCTTTGTGGATCCTGTCGAGGATCTCCAGGATCTGCACGCCGATCGCGGCGGCCGCGGCCAGCGAGGGCCGGTGAAGGGAGAGAAAGTCGCGCAGGTTCTTTCCCGGGATGAACTCCATCACCAGGCACGGGTCCCCGCGGAAACGGCCGTAGTCAAGCAGGCGCGGGATGCCGGGGCCTGCGAACTTGTCCAGGAGGTCACGCTCCCGCTCGAAGCGCTTGAACGCCTCGCTGCGGACACTTCGCTCATCGACGTCATACGGAGACGACCAGTAGTCGCGACCGAGCGCCTTGACCGCCACTGTCTTCCTTGAGTGCAGGTCCTCGGCCAGCCATACGCGCGCCATGCCACCCGCCTTCAGGGTGGCGCTGATCCGGAACCTCTCGAAGAGCACGTCTCCTGGCCGCACTGCGTCTCCCCTATTGCATGGCGTTCACACTTGGCGTTCCCCTTACAGAATACAGAGTCTCGCTTGACTTAGTTCACAGAGTCAGCTTCTCTAAGACCGTGAGCACTTTCCCGATGCCTTCCGGCCTCACCGGCCGATCCGACGTGGTCAGGATCGGCCTGCCCTTGCTCCGCGAGGAGGCGGACGCCTGTGCCCGAGGGCGGGCACTGCGGGCACGCCCGCTCCTGACGCAGACCCCCGAACGCTCCCGTTGGAAGCCCGTCCAGGACTTCTTCTTCACACCGGTTCAGAGCATGCTCGACGCGATCGAGCACAATGGCAGCAGCGTGCAGGCCGCGCTGGCGGACAGCCGGCACACCCGCAACTGTCACCCCGTCCACCGCGCGTGGGCACTCGACGCCGTGCCGACCTACCTCGCCGCCCGGGCTCGGCACGAGGCCGCCGGATACCCGGCCACATTCCCCGTGAACACCGAGTGGGTGGGGCTCAACCGGCTGCGCGAGCCGGACGCGAGGGGGGTTCAGCAGTACGAGCGCACCGCTTGGGGCCGACGGTACGCCACCCGGGACGGCTCGGTGCGGGAAATCTGGATTCCGTCCATTGGTTCGGCCAAGGAGAACCGGTCGGAGGCGGAGATCGCGGCCGCCGCCGCGATCGCGGCGACCGGAGTACCGGCTCGCGGGTCCTTCGGCGAGCCTTACCGGAAGGTCGAGACCGATGCGGTCAAGCCGCAGCGGGTCCGCGTCATCGGCGTCGGCCTCGCAGACGGCAAGCCCCTCGTCCTGGCGGACTGGGACGCCGAAGAGGCAGTACGTCAGTTCGAGGAACATGCGAAGGAGCAGTACGCCGCCGTCCTCGACGGCCGGGCGCTGCGCCCGGGTTCGGACTGCACCACCTGTGAGGGGCTCCTCGGTTGCACGGCCCTGCCCGAAGTTCCGGGGCTGCTCGGCGTACCTGCCCCTCGCCGACCTCGCAAGCGGCGCAGCGTCTCCATCAGCGACCTGCGCGCCTACAAGTCCTGCCCGGCACGCTTCCATCTGACTCGGGCCCTGTACATCAAGGACGGTCGGACCGAGAACGAGGCGATCCGTCGCGGCCGCGCCGTCGACGCCTGGCTGAACGACCGGCACGGCCAACATCCCCGGATCCCCTGCCGGAACGTGACACTGCCCACGGAACTGCCGGGCCTGACGGAGGACGAACTGGGCCCCGCTGTCCGCATGGTCAAAGAGCACCACGCCTTCTGCCCGCTCGACGGGCTGCCGGAGAGCGAACTCGTCCGTACCCAGTGGCGTCTGGCCGCCTACGACCCGGTCGTAGATGCGGTCGTGATCGCCGATCCCGACCTGCTCTACACCGAATCGGGCGGCTGGGTGTGGCGTGAGACGAAGACCGCGTCGCGACGTACCTGGGAGCGCCGTTCCCTGCTTCGCGAATATCCGCAGCTCGCGCTGGCCGTCCTGCTGATGGCTGCCGGCGTCCCCGGCGGCGATCCACGCCGCTCACGGATCGAGCTGGAGATCCTTCGGGAGAACGGGGCGGTCTTCGAGGAGATCGACCCGTTCGACCAGGCCACCCGCGATGAGGCACGCGAAGTCGTCGCCGGGCTCGCCGCCGGATGGGCGAGCGACGAGAGCTACTCCCCCACCCCCGGCGACCACTGCGCTGATTGCGAAGTGCGTCGCTGGTGCGCTGCCTCAGGAGAACCCCGATGACCACCGACACGCTGCCTGACGCCGCCGCTGACTGGGCCGCCCACCAGGGCATGCCGCTGGTCCGTACGCTGGCCGGCGCCATGCTCGCGCTCGACGCGCAGACCGGGCTCGACGCGTTCACCTTGCCCTACCCGCCGGAGGCCCAGCGGGCGTTGGATCGCACGATTCTCGCCTGCCTGCTCAGGGAGGCCACTCCGCCGACGAGCCTTACCGAGCTCGTCTCCTGGTGCAAGCACGTGCCCCTGGCCGACTGGCCGGTCGACCTTCCCGCGGACGCGATCGGCCCGGAGGACCGACTGCTCGACGCGGACTCCGGGCGGCCGACCGAGCTCTGTCACGAATGGGCCGAGCGCACGCGCGACAGCGCGCTGGCCTTCCGCGACCGTGAAATCATCCACACCGCGCTGCGCCTGTGCCGGGCGTTCGGCGAGGAGGAGGCCTACACCGCCTTCCGCGGGCTGCTCGTCAACCGCCCGGTCCTGACCGCGCCGGAGAGCTTCGAAGTCCTCAACGACCTGGTCCTGGAGCCGGTTCACGAACTGATCCGGCGCATCTACCTCCCGGTTCCCGACAGCTATCTGTACGACGGTGAATACGTCTGCTGCGGGCGCTGTCTCACGCTACTCGTCCCCGTGCACGACGGGGAGTGGTGGTGCGAGCGCGACCGCTGCCGCCGTCAAGGGCCCGCTCCCCTGGGCACGCGGCTGCGTCCGGAGGAGACGGGCGAGGTGCACCAGGTCGAGCGGCCGGTGCGGCAGTTCGTCACCGGGCCGGGACGCGCCGAGGCGGCTTTGGAAAAGGAGCTGTCGGCGTTGGGGCTTGCGGTGCGCATGTGGCCCGGCTATGACGCCTATGACCTGCTCGTCACCTTTCCCGACGGTCACCACTGGGCCATCGACGTGAAGGACTGGGCGAACCCGCTCTTCCTCGGGCGTTCGGCCCGTCTCGTGCCGCAGGAGCCTCCGTACGACGAAGCGTTCTGGGTCGTACCCCACCACCGGGTCGCGGCCAGGCGGGACTACCTCTCCGTGTACGAGCGCAACCGCCCCTCCCAGGCCCGCGGTCTGCCTCTCCTCACCGACACAGACCTGATCAGACGGGCCAGGGCCCGGGTCCGCAAGCAGAAGGGGGACGCCCGTGCGTGACCGCGAGAGCTGGCACCGACCGGTCAGCCGCGAGCTCGGCCAGGTCTGGAACGGCCTGCCCGCAGCGCTGCAAGGCATGAAACCGGCCCACCTGTGCCAGGTCGAACTGGCCCTGCGGCTCCTGGAACGGCTGGCCCCGAGGGAGCCCGCCGAAGGCGTCTACACGCTGCTCGGCGGCTATCCCTTCGCCCGCGCCGCCGGTCTGGCCCGCACGGCTGAGGACGACACGATGCTCATCGCCGCCCGGCACCTGCTCTGGACGCTACGACGGCGCCGCGCCTGGCACCAGGCACTGGATCTGTACCGCCAGGTGCCCGCGAGGTTGCGCGCCTACGAAGTCCCGGAGGACGGCAGCCCCGCCCTCCCGCTGATCCCGACGATCGCATTCGACCGCGTCACGGTCTACGACGACGCGCTCGCCCGGCTGCCGCAACACGCGCGCAAGCCACTTCCCCTCGCCCCTGCGGGGCGCAGCGGGTTCATGGACCGCCGCCGCCCCACGTCCGTCACCATCCCCGAGGCGCTGATCTTCGATCCCGTCCCCGGTCACGACCTGGCGCAGGGACGGCCGGGCGGAGGTGCCCCGCTGACGATCAAGCGCACGGAACTGCTCGCCACGGCCGTCTGGATGGATGAGCGAGAACGGAAGCTGAGCGTGGAGCGACCGGGTAACTGGGAGGAGAGGATCAGCGAGCTGCGGTTCGCGCCTCGCGATGCCGACGGCCGGAACTTCAGCGAACGGGACGATATTCACCTCAACGGGCTCATGCATCTGGCCGGCATGGTGGGCGCGGGCAAGAGCACGCTGATGACGCTGGTCGCGGTCTGGGCCGCCCGGCGAGACCTGCGCGTCACCCTCGTCGTCGGCGACGTCGCCGAGCAGCTGCGGCTCTGCGAGCTGTTGAACGATCTGGAACTGCCCGCCGTACCGGTCCTGGGGCCGACCACGCGTGAGACCCATGTACAGCGGCTGCATCGCCGGCTCGCCTCGCGCGGCCTGGACAACCTTCTCGATCATGACGCGGCGGGCTTTGACGACCTCAGCACGGCATGCGTGATCGATGCGCTGCGGGGCACGGAGGCCATCCAGCCGCTGCGGTACGCCGACGCGCCGTGCACTGCTCTCTACCCGGAGCAGCGAAAGGTTCAGCACACTTCCGACATCGTCCTGCCTGAGCCGTACCAGCCGGGCGAGGCCGCGCAGAAGCGCCCGGCCCACGAGCTGCGGGGCAGCCAGCGCGGCTGCCCGGTGTGGGCGAGATGCCCGCGTCACCGCGCGGCGCGCAATCTCGTCGAAGGGCTGATCTGGGTCGCCAACCCGGCGAGCCTCGTGCAGAGCGCTGTCCCGCAACACCTGAACGAGGAGCGACTACGCTATCTCGAACTCGCCTGCCTGCTCAGCGACATCGTCATCGTCGACGAGGCCGACTCGGTCCAGATGAAGCTGGATGAGATCTTCGCTCCCTCGGCGACACTCGTCTCCCCAGGCCCCGAATCCTGGCTCGACCAGCTGCACACCCACAAGATCGAGGAGCTTTCGCGACGCGGCCGGCTGCCCCTCACGGACCAGGACATCGAGCGGTGGAACTCGGCGCTGACGGTCGTCACCGCCGCCACCGACCGGCTCTACCGGCTGCTCATCTCGGAAGAGGAGCTGCGTGACTGGGCGGACATCGAGTACTTCAGCCCGTGGACCCTGCAGGAGAAGCTGCTCGGGGACTGGTTCGACGAGCAGCACCCGGGCCCCGAGGGCGTGCATGACGAACGGCAGCTGTACGAGCCCTACGACGACGACTCGCCAGACGCCGACGAGAGCCACCTCTTCCTGGACTCTCTCCGTTCACAGCTCACGGAACTGCTGGACGCCTTCCGCGACGATCCGCTGGGCGACTCCGGCCCGTACGACACGAGCACCGACGACCTGATCGACACCACGCGCGACCTCCTGCACACCCTCAACACGGCCCGTACCCGCGCCCGCGTCAAGGCTCTGCTCGACAAGCTGATCGAGGACACACCTGCCTCCGAACGGGACGACGCCTGGCGCGACCTGACCTGCAGGCGGCTCGAGTTCCTGCTCGTGCTGTCAGCTCTCCACCAGCGCCTGGAACGTCTGACGTTCCTCTGGCCCCAGGTCGAGGCCGCCCTCCGGCTGGACTCCACCGGCAACGAACTGGCGAGGCGACCGCCGCTCGACTACGCGCCGCTCATCCCCGAGGCCCCGATGGGCAACGTCCTCGGTTTCCAGTACCTCCCGGACGAGCGGGAGCGCGACGAAGACGGCAACAACAGCGGCACCCTGCGTTTCTTCCGGTGCGCGGGTGTGGGGCGGGAACTGCTTCTCTCCCTCCACGACCTGGGTGCGGACCCGGGGCAGGGACGTCCGGGCCCGCACGTGGTGCTCATGTCGGGCACCAGCTGGGCCGGAGCGTCGACCCGCGCCCACGTCCTGGCGCCTGTGGGCGCCGTGCTCATGCCGTCGGAACGCTCGCTCGACGCGGTGGGAAAGTCGCGGTTCGCCACGCGTTTCCTCTATGACGCCGACGGATCGCCCATGAGCCTGTCCGGCACCGACCCCAAGGTCCGGCCAGCGGCCGCCAGGGCTCTCGCCATGCGCCTGGGCAGCCCCGGACGAGGTGGCGGAGCGAGCCCGCTGGAGGAGGAGCTGGCCCTCGTCGGAGACGACAACCGGCGCCGGGCGATCCTGCTCGTCGGTAGTTACAAGGAGGCGAATGCCGTCGCCGACACTCTGCACGGGCTGGACCGCTGGCGGGGCAGGGTACGGGTCCTGGCCGCCGACGACGCCGACCTCGATCAGTCCGTACGCGGCACGGACCCGGCGGTCGCGGAGCACGCCATCACCTTGCGGCGGGGCGACCTCGCCATGTTCGCCGAGGACTACGATGCCGAACTGCTGGTGGCGCCCTTGCTGGCGGTCGAGCGCGGGCACAACATCCTCAACACCGATCGCAACGCGGCCTTCGGCACCGCCCTGTTCCTGGCTCGGCCACATCCCCGTCCCGACGACCTGTCGCTGGCGATCTTCGCCGTGAACGACTGGGTCTGCCGTTTCGTCCGCGACCAGAGGCGGCCCGACAACCGCACGGGTCCGGCCACGTTCGGCGAGCTCGTCGCCAAGGCCGCCGGACTCGACCGGGCCGGGCTCGACTTCCGCCACGAGGCGCGGCAGGAATGGCGTCGCCTGCTGTCCCGGCGCTATGTCTACTCACGGCTGTCGCCCTGGGAGAAGCGGGCTTTCGCCTGGGATCAGCTGGTCACCATGTGGCAGGTCATCGGCCGGCTCGTACGGGGCGGGGTGCCTGCACAGGTCGTCTTCGTCGACGCCAGTTTCGCCCCGAAGATGGCCCGCGCGCTGTCCCCCGGCGCCACGGGCCCCGTCCCCCTCGAGGACGGCCTCCTCGCAGCCCTCCGCTCCATCCTCACCCCATACTTCGACGCCGGAGCCGACTCTGCGGCATTCCCGGACCCGGCGGACCCGGCTCTCGCCTGGCTGCTCTACCAACCGCTGTACAACGCCCTGTCCAACCTCGAACACCACCGCTGAGGACACCGTGCCCGTCAATTACGACTCCATCCGCACCTCCTCCTGGCAACCCGTCTCGCCGGACGCCACCATGGTGGGCCGCTACCGCGCGCTACGCTTCCCCGAGAACTGGCGCGACGCGATCCTCGCGCTCTGCAACCTGGGCCGTCCCGAAGGAGCCGAGCTCTACCGCACGGTGCCCACCTACCGCTTTGAGCAGGTGATCCAGGCCTTCGCTCCCGACCTCCTGGTGTTGCCCCGTCCGTCCGAGCACTGGCTGTACGTGCCCGAGGAGGTCACGGAGCCGCTGCCTGACCCTGTCTTCCGTGCGCTGCTGGACCGCTGGCTGAGAGACCTACGGCCGGAGCCGGAACACCGTGCCTTCCTCAAGGACGTCCGTGCCGAGCTGTCGGCGTCCCCGCCCATCTGGGAAGCGGTCGAAGCCGAGTTGCTCCGCTGCCCCACGACCCCGGTCGGCGGCACGGCCGCACCCCTCGCGCACCAATTCCCGCTCAGCACCGACTGGCTGGCAAGACGCGTCCTGGCCCTCGGTCCGTACGAGCACGCGGCCGGCCGGCTCCATTTCCGCGCCGTGCCCCGCGGCCCTCGCGACAAGGGTGCCGAACTGGTCTCTCAACCGCTTCCGTCCCCGTCCGGCACACGTACCTGGTGGTATTCGGTCGTTCTCAACATCACCTTGCACACCGTTCCCTTCGACCCTCTCCCCCGTTTTCACCTGCACTTCGGCATCCGCCGCTGGGCGACACGGGTCAGCTCGGCGACCGGCAGGGTCCACCTGCCGTACCGGCGCAGGACGACTGTGCTGTTGCGGCCGCGGGTGCCGTACCTGCCGGGCGCCCCGCTCAGTGAGCGCTACGCGCTGGCCAAGGTGGAACGCCGCTGGGACAAGGAGCGAGGAGAGTGGACCACCGGCTGGGTGAACGGCGGACCGACCGGCATCCTGCACGGGATCTCGCTGGCCGAGCCCTTCCCTGATGCGGACGACATCCTCTCCCATCCGGAGGAGTGGCTGGACCAGGGGCTGCGCGCGGGCATCGTGTACAGCACGGCTATGGGCGGCCACCAGGTCAAGGCGGGCCTCATGTCGCATCAGCGTTCTGAGCTCACCGAGTGGGCTGAGCAAGCCCTCTCCCCCGAGGTGCGGGCGACCTCCGCATTGGTCCGCACGCGGCGAGTGAAGTCCGCCAAGCCCCTCAATGCTCCTCCCACCGGCGTGAAGAAGGAGGACAAGCCTGAAGAAGACGCCCGCAGGGCGGAGGAACGGCGGGTAGGCGCAGCCTTCGCGATGTCCTGGCTGACCCCGGAGGCCGATCCGGGAACGCTTCCCACACTGGAGGCACGGCTTCTCTGGCAGACCCGTGAGCTACGCGAGGCCGCGGTCACGGGACTCGTCGACCGCCTCGGGTTGAAGGGCGAGGGCGGCGTCTTCACCGAGGCGCAGTACGAGGCCGCACGCCCCGGCGACCCGGTGACCCTTGAGTGGCAGTCCGCCGAGCTCACCGTGCGGCTGCGCTGCGTCAAGCTGACGGCCGGCCTCGGAGAAGGGCTCGCCCTCCCGCCGAAGGGGAAGCCCCGTACCTCCTCGGCGATCGGCGCGGCCGTCCGTGACCGGCGTACCAGCGCCCGCTCCTGGCTGGCCGACGACATCACGGGCATGGCTCCCACGCTGGCGCTGGTGGAACTTGATCGCAGGGCCGACTTCGAGACCGGCGACCACGACCCCAAGTTCGCGCTCAGGCTCGGCTTCGCGGACGCCGGCGCAGTCACCCAGTTCGTGACGGTGCCCAAGAAGGCCGGGCGATACGACTCGGTGAAGACCGTCGATCACCGCGTTTCCATGGCCTGGGACGACGGCCTGCGACAGCTCGGCATCCGTGTGCACCCCGAGCATGGCCTTGGTGAGAAACTTCCCGTCGGCCTGCGGTACGCCGCGGTCTGGCTCGTCAGGAAGAATCGCACGGCACGCAATCGGTGGGCGGCGTACGTCCCAATCGCTGTGCTCGTGACTCCGCAAAGATCGGGCAGCGGCATCGCCGGTGTCCAGGGATGGGACCCCGAGGCGAATGCGTGGATTCCGTACCCCGCGTTGCTGCTGAAGCTGACGCGGCTCGCGGAGGTCGCCGTGCCCGGCACCGAGAACGGCGAGCCGGGCAGCTACTACCGCGCCATGGACAAGCAGCGGCGCGACACGGAGGAGTGGCTGCAGAAAGTGCTGCGCTCCCTGCGCGGCGCTCCCACGCTGCTCCTCGCCCACGGGCAGAACGCCCGCTCGCACTGGACGTGGCTTCAGGACGGCCACGTGGAACCAGACCGCATCCGCGACGGCCACGCGCCGGCTCGCCGGCTGCACCCGAACCTGCGGCTCGTCCGCGTGCGAACCGTGCAGGGCCGGGAGACCCCTCAGTGGTGGGGCGTCAATCCGAAGGACAAGGCGAACGGACTGCCGTCCCACCTGTGGGTGCCGCAGTGCGACGGAGCGAGTCGCGTCTTCTACAGCACCACGCCCAAGCCGGCACAGTTCAGGACCTCGGCCATTGAGGCCGACAAACTGGCCCCCCGCCACGCCGGCGAGCACAAGGGCGATACCAGGATTGACACCAACATCCCAGGTTGGAATCCGGGACTGGTGGAGATCGCCGTTCTCGGATGCCATCAGGACGACGGTGACGATCCGGAATCGCTGGCGCTCGCCGTGCATCAGCTGCGTCAGCCGCCGGACTACCCGCAGGCTCTCGCTCTGCCCCTGCCGCTACATCTGGCGGGGCTTGGCCAGGAATACGTCCTGCCGACGCTCGCGGAGGAGGTCGAGGATGAGGCTTCCGCTGTCGAGGATCCGCAACCCACAGATGCCGACGTGATCCGAGCGGATGACGGCGCCCCGGACCCGGCCATGGCAGCAGGACTCTTCACGGAGCCGGATCCCGAGGAGGATCGGCAAGCGTCACCTCCTGACGTGTGAGGTACGGACTGGAAGCCTGGTCATCGACGACCACCCCAGCCGTTTCGCTCACCCGGCGAAGGACCCTTCGCCGGGTGAGCTCGTCCATCACTACTCGCATGGCTGGAGGGCTTCCGGGAGATCTTGGTCCGGTGCCTCACCGTCCCGAAGAACGAGCGACGGAATCGGTCACCCCTCCTGCTCCTCCGATGCGGTCACCTTGGCCCTGAACCAGTCGAGCACCGCAACGACCACGTCAAACACAGCGACGCTCGCCAGCTGACTGTTTTTGATGGGGGGATACAGCTCCAGCTTGGCGACGGGAATGTCCACGCCGGGTGCGTCGTTGAGCCGCTGCCGAAGCTCCTCTCGCAGCGCCAGATCGTTGAACGGCTTGCGGTTGCGCAGCAGTCCGAAGGGGATCTCGGCGCTCTTGGCGTAAAAGCGGATGGCATACAGGGACTGTCCGCCTACCTTGATGATCGGCGCGCAGGAGGCGTTGGCGGAGGTGCCGTACTGAAGCTCGCCGCCCCGTGCGCGCCAATGCTCCAGCAGCCGCTGAACTGCGCCGGCTGCCTGCGGCCCGCTCTGCTCGTTGAGCTGACGCAGGAAACGCTGTTCCAGTGCCGTCAACGCTTGCGGCGAAAGGGACTCATCGCCGGCGGCCTCGGTCTCGGCCAGATCCGCGGCGATGGGCAGGCCGAGTAGCTCGGCGATGTCACGTACGCTGATGTGCTGGTCCGCGGAAGCGCGTCCGGCTTCGTCGAAGACAAGTCCTTCCGCGCGCAGCACCTCGTGCACGTCTCGATCGTCGTCGGGATCGACCCAGCGGAAACCGTCGGACACCTGTCCCGACCTGGTGAGGACCCGGTGCGCGTTGAGCACCGGGACGCTCGCCAGATGTACCCCGACGGGTACCGGATGCGAGCCGATCAGCTCGGCGAGGTCCGAATACGAGGTCCAGGTGGCGGTCGGCAGAGCGGCCAAGGCGCTGTGCAGTTGTGTCCAATCGCGGGAGGCGGCGCTGCCCCGGCCGGACTCCTCCGGACCGGGCCATATGGCGATCGCCCGGTCCGCGAGGCGATCGGCGCGGGCCAGGATTTCGGCTTTCCCCCAGCGATCGCAGGCGGCGATCTCCTGGTTCATCACCAGCCCGCTCTGGCCCAGCTGTTTGCGTTTGGCGACAAAGGAGTTGTTGCTCAGCTCGGAGTTGTAGCCGCTGAGCGTGAGGTTGCCCAAAGTGTGTACGAGCTGGCGATGCAGAAGATCGGCGTCGTCTCCCCCGTTGGAGAGTTCGCTCAGCCAATCAGCGGTCATGGACTGCGGCAGGACGTGCTCGATGGTGATGCGTTTGTCGGCGAGGTCTACCCGCTCTTTGCTGCCCAGCGACTCCTCGATGCGCCGTAGGACGAGCTTCTGCTGGACTGTACGTCCCTGCCAGTAAAAGGCGCGGCTGCGGATCTCCTCCCTCAGCTGCTCATCCGAAGGCCAGTACAGTCTGGCGGGCGAAAGCGCGGTCCGAATCGCCTGTGGCACCTCCTCTTCGGCCACCAGCTGTACGGCGAGCCGCTGGAAGATGCGGTTGAGGTTGCTTGTGGTGACTCCGGCGATCAGGCGGCGGACGAGGAAACTCTCGACATAGGCCAGCGCTTCATCCACCTCCTCGTCGCCGATGTAGTCATCCTCCCGCAACTCCAGCAGGCGCATTACCAGCGGGTAGGCGGTCGAAGCCTGCCACTCTTTGAGGAAACGCAGCCGCCTGGCGAACGGCAGGTCGTCGGGGGGAAAGAGGATCTGCTTGAGATGCCGGGCACGCCGGTACAGGTCGCGGGCATACTCCTCGATGCGGTGCTCGTCCCCGGACAGCGCTAGGAGCAGCTGCTGGTGGCCGCGGTAGACGGCGTTGTACTGGGCCTCGTCGCCTTCCTTCAGTACCAGCACCAGGTACATCAGCTGTTCCATGGCCTTGGCGTCCAGCAGGTCCTGGATCGGCTTCCAGTACTCGTCGTAGACGTGCTGGCCCCGGGTGGGCAGGCACATGAAGACGTAGTTGCGGATCAGGTCCACCTGGCTGAGCCGCATGCCCGTATTGTTGATCGACTCGAAGATGCGGAACGCGTTGTCGTCCTTCTCCACCAGGATCTGCACGAGGTTGAGCCGGTTCAGCAGCACCGACTCCACGCGCGCGATGTCATGTGGGTCGGCTGGATCGTCGAACTCCTTCAACACCCCGCGGAAGAATTGGTAGGCGGTGCCGATCAAGCTGTCGGATTTGCCCTCCAGCGTGCCGTCCACGCAAGCCTTGAAGGCCGTTCGGTCTGCCTGGGTGGGCAGGAGCCGGTAGCGCAGTTCTCCCTGCTGGAACTTGTTGATCAGGTGCAGTTCGTTGATGCGTTCCAGAGCTCTGGGATCCTCGGCCATCAGGTGATCCCGGATCGCGCAGAGCGCGAGCATCAAGGTGGTGAGACGCTGTTGTCCATCCACAATGATCCATTGGGACCGGCTCGGCGCCAGCTCTGGCCCCGGGGCGAGGACCACCGATCCCAAGAAGTGGCTGGGTGCATCTTGCCGTTGCTCGGCCAGCACGTCGACCTGGGCGGTGATATCGGACCACAGTTGAGTGAGCTGCGGACGTTCCCAGGTGTATTGACGCTGGTAGAGGGGGACCAGTAATTGCTGGTCGCCCTGAATGAGCTTGCGAAGGGTGGTTTCGTTCGCCTTCATGCCGTCCCGTTCATTGCCCGAGCAATCGGTGCATCCAAAGACACAACTTACGACGCACTGCTGGACAGCCGCAAGGTCCACATTGGCGATAGACGGCAGCACCAGCGCAATACGACGGCGCCATACGACAGCGAGTGAATGCAACAATCGGACCGGCAGAGATGCCCTCGATTAGTATCCCCGCTTCGCTCACCTAGGTGCTCATGACAGACGCTTGGACCGTCGCAGAGGTTGGCAACCGGGCAGTGTCGTAGCTGGTCGCGGGCAACGCAGAGAAACCTCCCATGATGTCGATAAGACCGATCGCAGACTGCTCAACGGCTGCTCATTTCCATTCGCTAGCCATCGCATCTCATGTGGCGCAGCGGCGGTATTACACAAGGGAATGCACACATACTACGCATAACGGCACTAGGTAAAGACAGTGCGGTTTCTCTGTGGTTGCTCGCACGTCCACGGCGCTGGACGGCACGCACCATCACAGGCCGACACGGCGGCACGGTAAATCCTGTCCACAGCATCACAAGACGACATTTTTCGGTAGCGACCAACGCCAATCGAGCCAACTCATAATCCGTGGGTCGTGGGTCCAAGCCCTACCCGCCCTACCGACATCACCGGAGGTCAATGGCCTGATTTGGACAACGTCTGCGGGTCGAATATGATCACTTCAAGATCATGTTCCCCGTGTTCCCGCATCTCATTATGCGGCGGCCCACCTTCAATCGTCTCCGCGCGTCACAGCGGTTCGTTATCGATGACCTCCGCCACCATGCGATCAGCGAGTCGAGGGGGGCACAGGTGGCGCGGATCATCGAGCGAACGGCCAAGAACAGGGCGAAGTCCTGGCTGGTCAAGTGGCGTATCGGCGGCGACAGGAACGGCACAGAAGACTTCGAGACCTGCTACGACCGTCAGGTCGCCGATGACTTGGCCGCGCTGGTCACGCTCAGCGGCGAGAACCGGCCCCACGGCTATCCCAAGGGCTGCCATGGCATCCACACAACATCCGCCAGGATGATCACCAGCGTCGGCAGAGCGAGCAAGTAGTTCCACAGCAGACGGCATATCGGACACAATGGCCGGGATTGCCCACACCTCTAACAAGATCAAGCTGGACGATCAAGAATGGTTTATGAGCACCCGTCTCAGTTGTACTTTCGATCATCCTTCGGCGCCCGTTCCCGTCCGGCGCAATCTCCGCTCGTACCCCACCTTTGTGTCATGACCACGCTGAACACGTGAGGACTGATGGAGAGCATCACCAAGAATCGGCAGCCGGTCGAGACGATTCGCGCGATGGTCGCCCGTGCCTACGGGCCGGAGCAGGTGCCCGACGCCGATGAGGACTGGGTCAGCGAACTGGGTCACGGCTGGTTCAACGTGGCCTATCGGATCCGGCTGCGATCCGGCGCACAGGTCGTACTCAAGATCGCGCCGCCGCCGGACGTCGAGGTCATGACCTACGAGCGCGGAGCCATGACCACCGAACTGGCGGCACTGCGGCTGATCCAGGAGAACACCAAGGTTCCGGTGCCGGCGGTCGACTACGCGGATCAGACTCACGAGCTGTGCGACGCCGACTACTTCTTCATGGCGTACGTCGACGCGGACAACCTCAGCGTCATCCGGGAATCGTTGTCGCGGGCGCAGTTCGACGCGTACGACGAGGCTCTCGGCGCGATCACCCGCGAGCTGAACCAGATCCGGGGCGCGGCCTTCGGACCGCTCGCCGGGCCGGGCGAGCGCAGCTGGCGGGCGGCGTTCCTACGGATGATCGAAGAGCTCCTGGGTGACGGCGAGCGGCGCGGCGTCAACCTGGGCTGTGGCTATGACGTCGTCCGCCAGGTCGTGGCCGCCCATGCGGATGCTCTGGACGAGGTGACCGAGCCCCGGTTCGTCGAGTGGGACCTGTGGGCCGGCAACTGCATGGTGCGCGATGGAGAGATCATCGCGATCCTTGACCACGAGCGGGCGTTCTATGGCGATCCGCTGATGGAGTACGGTTTCACCGCGAGCGAGTTGAGCGCTTTCGGGGACTCGGCTGCGTTCATCCGCGGCTACGGCCACGAGCCGTTCACCGGCGGCGAGCGGGTCCGCCGCCGGCTCTACAACCTTTACCTCGTCCTCGTCCAGATCATCGAGACGAACTTCCGGGCACACACCAGCACCGAGCAGTACGACTGGGCGTGTGCACGCCTGCGCGAAACCATGGCCATGCTCGACGAGCGCGCGGGTTGACGGGGGCCGAGCGCCCGCAGCCTCCGCTCGACGCGACCGCCGCCCTCGGCACCGCTCAGCTCGGGCGGCTGCTTTGGCACACCTGCTCGCAGACCACGCTGTCGGTCGGTGTGTACGGCATCTACGCCCTGACCAACGCCTGGTTCGTCGCGCACGGGGTCGGCGCGGAGGCCATGGCCGCGGTCAACCTCGCCGCCCCGGTCCTGCTCGTCCTCGGCGCGGTGTCGACCACGGTGGGAGCCGGCGGCGCGTCCCTGGTGTCGCGGCGGCTCGGCGCGGACGACCCGGCCGGCGCCGCGCGGGCCGCCGGCAACGCCTTCACGCTCTACTGGCTGACCGCGCTCGCCGTCACCGTGATCGGCCTGTTCGCCCTGGAACCGCTGCTCACCGCGCTCGGCGCGGGAGAGGGGACCCGTGACCACAGCCGCGACTACACCGTGGTGTTACTGTGCGGCGCGCTGTCGTACACGGGGTTCTCCGGCCTGGTCCGCGCCGAGGGCCGACTGCGTTACGCCACCGCGCTCTGGGTCGTCGCGGTGGTGGTTCAGATCGTCCTCGACCCGCTGCTGATCTATGGTCTCGACATGGGCGTCCGCGGTGCCGCACTGGGTACCGTCGGCGGCCAGACGGTGTCGGCCGTGATGAGCCTGTGGTTCTTCTTCGGGCAGCGCCGCCGGTCATACCGGATCGGCGCCCGCGACCTGCGCCCGCACGGCCCGACCGTCTGCGCCCTGCTCGGCATCGGCGCACCGTCGTTCCTCGCTGGGCTCGGCGCGACCCTGCTGGTGGTGCTGGTCAACAACGCCCTGGCCGCCTCCGCCGGCGCGACCGCCCTGGCCGCCTACGCCGTCTGCGGGCGCATCCAGACCTTCGCCACCATGCCGCAGGCGGGCATCAGCCAGGGGCTGCAACCCATCGTCGGCTACAACGCCGGGCGCCGCCTGGGCGACCGCGTGCGCCGTGCCCGCACCCTCGCCCTGCGCGCCACCGTCGGCTATGGCGTGCTCGCGGCCGTCACCCTCGTCCTGTTCGCCTACCCGTTCGCCGGCATCTTCGTCGACGAACCCGCCGTCACCGAGGCCACTGCGAACGCCCTGTGCATCATCGCCATCGGCATCGCCGCCGCCGGCGTCGCACCCCTCGCGTCGGCCTACTTCCAGTCGCTCGGCCACGCCCGGCCGTCCTATCTGATCTCCCTGGGCACGCTGCTGCTCATCAAGATTCCCCTCGTGCTGGGCTTCAGCTCCCTGGGCGAGACCGGCATCTGGATCAGCCTCGCCGCCGGCGAGCTCGCCTCGGCCGCGCCGGCCGCGATCCTGCTCTACCGCCATCGCGCGCGCATCCAGCCCGCTCAGTCATGAGCGGCGTGATCTCCACCACCAAAGCAACACCACGACGACGGCTGGGACGAACAGCAGCGGTCCTGCCGCCCCGATCCCGAACACGAGCAGCCCGATCACGCCGGCGACCGCCATTGCCGAGAGCCGAGGCCGCCCCTTTGCCGGCCTTGGCTGCTCGACAGGTGACGGCGGCAGCGGTTCCCATAGCCGGCCGCAGTCCGGGCACCGCCACGGCTCAGCGTTGGCCGCGTCGGGGCGTCTGCAGACGTGCGTGAACTCAGGGTCGGTCATGACGCCCATCCCTCCTGGTGTCGTCGAGGTCGAGCAGGCTCACGGCTCACCGTCCCCGGTTGCCGGAATGCAGCCCTTTGGCTGGGCTTACCGTCAACCGGAGCTGAGAACTTCGATCCACGTGACCGCATTCGGACGGTAGTACGGGAGGGGTTCATCATGCCCAAATACCTCATTCAGGCCACCTACACCGCGGACGGCCTCAAAGGAGTGCTCCGCGATGGAGGCACCGGACGGCGCCAAGCCGTGGAGCGGATGGCGGAGAGCGTCGGCGGCCGGGTCGAGCAAATGTACTTCGCGTTCGGCGAGAACGACGCGTACGTCATCGTCGACATGCCGGACAACGTGGCTTCAGCCGCGGTCGGGTTGGCGGTGTCGGCAGCCGGTGGAGCGCGGGCGAGAACGGTTGTCCTGTTGACGCCGGAGGAGATCGACGAGGCCGCGAGGAAGCAGGTGGAGTATCGGGCCCCTGGTGCGTGATGGCGGCCCTCCCGTGGGGTGAGGGCTGAGGTCATCCATAGGTGTCATTCCTACGCATCCCACATGAAGCCGCAGGCCCTGACGCTACCGCCCCTCGGTCAACGAGCCAGCGCCCGGCCGAGCAACCGCACCGCCTCGCGCGAGACCTCCTCGGCGTGGGGGGCGCTCACGCCCGCGCCGTTGAACGGTCCCCACGAGGAGAAGTAGGTGCCGTTGCCCCAGGTCTCCACCTGGGCCTCGGCGAAGCAGCCAGACAACCCGCCGCGCAGAGCGGGAGAGCGGGACATGAGGCGATCCGAGACGTACAGATCCCCCAGCCCGTTCCGTGACCTGGCGAGCAGCCGCGGTGTGGGCATCGACATCTCGATGCCCACGGCGCCGTACAGGGGATCCACCTCGTCACACACGCGCCGCATCAGCGCCACGAACCGCTCCCCCCGCCTCCTCGCCCGCCGCCTCTCCGCGCCGGTCCAGAGCTCGTCCGGAATGCCCAGCGGCCCGGCGTCCGCCAAGACGGAGACGGTATGATCGGCGCCGCTGTCCGACCAGTCATAACCGGCGACCATCGCCCCGACCAGCTCGTGCCGCAGGCCGACCCTGACGGCCCGCAGCTCAGGGTCGGCATCGCTGACGACGGCCGCCGCACGCGGCAGGGGGAGGTCCGTCTCGTAGTAGTCCGCGCCCAGGTCGCTCACCAGCTCGAACCGGCTGTCCCGCGGAGCCACGCCGAACACCCCTGTCAGCCCGCCCGCGCCGCGGCCGACCGCCGCACACACCTGCGACAGCAGCAGCCTCTCTCCGTGCTCCGAGTAGAGCCCGAACGACAGGTGCGGAGGTTCCGGGGACAGCGGACTACTGGGCATGGGGACGTCCTACTTCAGGAGGCTGAGGATCCGGCGAAGCTGCGCTTGATTGGGGACGGCCGTCATCAGGCGCCCGCCGGCACGGGCGAACTGCACGAAGAACCACTTTCCGTCCACACGCATCAGGTGCCCGTAGGTCCCGCCCGGTCTCGGATCAGGAAGCGCGCCCGGCAGCCGGAGTCCTGCAGGTCCATCTGTCCCTTCCGAGAGCACAGATGCATGATCGCCCGGGACAGTATCACCACGGAGACGCGCACGCACGTCCTACGGACCAGGTCACCCGATGAGCGGCCGCCGATGATCGAGTACGACTCCGTCGTTGTTACGCACGAGCGGGCTCCGGTTCGTCGTCTCCCAGCGGACTGAAGCGCCATTCGCCTTCGCCGAGCAGCTCGAGTTCGTGGGTGTGGTGCCGCTCGACCGTCGAGCGGTGGCTGACGCTGACGACGATGGTGTCGGGCAGCTGTGACCGCACCAGGTGATAGAGGATGAACTCCAGGTTCTCGTCCAACGCCGAGGTCGACTCGTCGAGGAACACCACCTTCGGCTTCGTCAACAGAATCCGTGCGAACGCGATCCGCTGCTGTTCGCCCGGGGAAAGCACCTTGGCCCAGTCCTGCACCTCGTCGAGCCGGTCCACGAGGTGCGACAGCGCAACCTTTCGCAGTGTGCTGCGCAGGGTCTCGTCAGCGACGGTGCCTTCTTTACCGGGATATGTGACGACAGCGCGCAGGTCGCCCAGCGGTACGTAGGGCAGCTGCGACAGGAACATCGTCTCGTTGGGTCCGCACGGCCGGGTCAGCGTGCCGGTGGTGAACGGCCACAACTCGGCGAGGCTACGCAACAGCGTGGTCTTGCCGCTGCCGGATGGCCCGGTGACGACCAACGTGTCACCCACTTCGAGCCGCATGTCGAGCGGCTTGATCAACTGCCGTCCATCGGGGGTGCGGACCTCGACGGCCTCGAGCTGAACAGTCCCGTCGACGCCGGGCAGCGTCGTCACCTCCGGCAGCGCCCTGGCCTCTTCGTTGGCGACGACCAGACCGTGAAGCCGGATGATCGCCGCCCGGTACCCGGCGAAGGCGTCGTAGGCGTTGCGGAAGAACGAGAGGCCGCTCTGGATCTCGTTGAACGCCGATGCCGACTGGGTGAGATCGCCGAGGCGGATCTCGGCGGCGAACAGCCGCGGCGCCTGCAGGAGATAGGGCAGGGGCACGATGCTCTGGCTGATCGCGTAGTTCCAGGCGTTGAAGCCGATGGTCCTGTTCAGATACCGCTTGTAGTTGGTGACGACGGGGGCGAACAGACGCCGCAGCCCTGAGCGCTCCGCGAGCTCGCCGCGGTAGAACGCCACCGCCTCCGACGCATCGCGCAGGCGCACCAAGGCGTAACGGAACGCCGCGTTGAACTTCTCGTTTCGGAAGGCCAGCCAGATGATCGGCTTGCCGATCCAGAAGGCGATGACGGAGGCGATGAGGACGTAGACCAGCCCGATCCAGAACATCGCCCTGGGGATCTCGACCCCGGAGATGGAAAGCGTGCCCGAGAGATTCCACAGGATCGCTGTGAACGACACGATCGAGGTGACCGCGGAGATCGCGCCGAACAACAGCGTGCTGGACGTCCCCCCGTTGCTCGGAAGGTTGGGCAGGGGGCCGTATCCGGCGGTGACCAGGTCGATGTCGGACTGAATACGCTGGTCCGGGTTGTCGATGGTGTCGTCGATGAATCGCGACCGGTAGTAGGCCTTACCGCCGAGCCAGTCTCCGGTCAGCCTGTCGGTGAGCCACACGCGCCAGGCCAGCACGAACCGCTGGAGCAGGAACAGATCCAGCAGCACCCGGGCGATGTGTATCGCCGCCAGGACGCAGAAGACCCACAGGGACATCCAGAAGCCGTGTTCGCCGGAGACTTTCACCGGAGTGTCGTTGACGGCGATGCCCTGAACCGCGACCTGGAGGCTGGACAGCATGTCGTTGCCCTGGTAACTGAACAGCACGTCCAGCCGGACGCCGGTGACCACCGACAGCAGTAGGGTGCCGAGCCAGAGCCAGACCTTGACGCTCCCCGGACCCGTGAAGTACGCACCGGTGATGCGCCAGAATTGCCTGCCCCACGTCGTGAAGAGGCCAATCAGCACGAGAATCACCAAAGTGCATACCGCGGCGATCGCCCATGCTTTGGCGATCCACACCAGCGATGTCCAGATCTCAGCGCCCCAGTCGAGCGTCGGGGTGAACAACTCCATTCCGGCAACATATAGGCACAGAGTGTGACGAGCGCCTTTGGGAGCTCAACTCGCGGGAGAGTGTCGCTCGAGTCGCCATATGGTGATGTCCCAGGTGAAGACCCTGGCCTCGCTCTTGCGCGTCGTCGGGCCGGACGGTTCGGCACAGTCCGAACCGCCGAGGATCGGCCGTCGTCGGCGATGCGCGTGGACGCCCTTCGAGACCTGAAGGTGTACGACGAGGGCGACATGGAGATGTTCTCCGGAGACGCCGAGCGCCCGCATGCGCCGCGTTTCGCCGCGCATGCGGTCGCTGCTCACGAGCGATCGGGACAAGGGGCATTCAGCCCTCCCCCCGACCTCGGCATTCGCACCACGTAGCCAGGCAGTTTCCGCGGCCCCGTCACTCGTCGGGATGGTCCCCGAAGGCGGTGACCGACAGGAAGCGAATGGGCAGCTCCACCAGTTCTTGCGGGCCGTGCGTGCCTTCCCCGTCGAGTTGGAGGGCGTCGCCTGGGCGCATGGTGTAGTGGGCCTCTCCGTGTCCGTAGACCATCACGCCTTCGAGCATGTAGATGAGCTCGGTGCCGGGGTGCTGGAAGAGCGGGAAGACCTCGCTGGACTCGGTGAGGGTGACGAGTACGGCTTCCATGCGCTTGTGCGGACCGCGCAATGCTCCCAGCAACTCGTAATGGTGGCCGACCCGGCTGCCCCGCCGGCTGATCTGCGCCCCGTGGCCGGCCGGGACATAGACGGCCTCACGCTCGGCGTCGACACCGCGGAACAAGGCGGTGACCGGGATGTCGAGGCCGAGAGCGAGCCGGCCGAGGGTGGTGAGGCTGCATGAGGTCTGAGCGTTCTCGATCTTGGAGAGCATGGCCTTGGAGATGCCGACGCGTGCTGCCATGTCGCCTACGGACAAACCTGCTGCTATGCGATATTTGCGCACTTGCCGGGCGATGACGGCCTCCAGATTCGCGGTTTCGCGTGCCTGGCTGGGGTCTATCTCCCGATCCGGGAGGTCGTGTTCCTCGTGAGCGGTGGCCATACCCTTCATTCTGCCGAATTCAACGGCGTTTCCTGTCAGGAGACGTCCACCGGTCGCGCTGCCGGTGCGACCATGGTCACGGGCGTGCGGGAGCCATCGCCACCGAGCGCACCGGACAACTCGTACGCGCTCTCCGCGTGGAGGTGAATGTCCAGGCCTTCCTGCTCTGCCTCCTCCGAGGCCCGCAGGCTCATCACCTTGTCGAGGACCATGGCGATGATCCAGGTGAGGACGAACGAGTAGACCAGAACGGCGACGACCCCGACGGCTTGGGCGCCGAGGAGACCCAGGCCGCCGCCGTACAACAGGCCGTCCCGGCCGCTCGGCGCCTCGGCCGTGCCCAGGACACCGACCAGGAGGGTGCCGACGACACCGCCCACCAGATGGATGCCGACCACGTCCAGGGAGTCGTCGAACCCGAATCTGAACTTCAGCCCGACCGCCAGGGCGCAGATCGCGCCCGCGACGGCGCCGAGCGCCAGCGCGCCGAGCGGGCTGACGGCGCCGCAGGAGGGAGTGATGGCGACGAGCCCGGCGATGGCGCCGGAGGCGGCGCCGAGGCTGGTGGCGTGGCCATCGCGGATCTTCTCCACCAGCAGCCAGGCCAGCAGCGCCGAGCACGTGGCCGCGAAGGTGTTGAGCACGACGACGGAGGCGGCGTTGCCGGCAGCGAGCGCCGAGCCTCCGTTGAACCCGAACCACCCGAACCACAGGATGCCCGCGCCCAGCATGACGAACGGCAGGTTGTGGGGGCGGGACTGCTGGGCGGGCCATCCGGCGCGCCTGCCGAGGACCAGGACCAAGGCAAGGGCGGCGGCTCCGGCGTTGATGTGCACAGCGGTGCCGCCGGCGAAGTCGACGGCCTTGAGCTGGTTGACGATCCAGCCGCCGACCACGCCTTCGCCGTCGAAGGCGAACACCCAGTGCGCGACAGGCAGGTAGACGATAGTCACCCACAGGCCGGTGAAAACCATCCAGCCGCCGAACTTCATCCGGTCGGAGACCGCCCCGCAGATCAGCGCGGTGGTGATGGCCGCGAACAACGCCTGAAAGGCGGCGAAGAGCGCCGGGGGAATGGTCGCGTCCGGAGCCTCTTTGATCAGGCTGCTCATGCCGAAGTACTCGCCGACGTCGCCGAGCAGCCCGGCCTCGCCGATCGAGTTGCCGAACGCGGCCGAGTAACCGTAGAGCACCCAGATGACGCCGACGAGGGCTACCGCGCCGAAAGTCATCATGATCATGTTGAGTACGCTCTTGGCGGCCCCCATGCCGCCATAGAACAGGGCCAGTCCCGGCACCATCAGGCTGACGGCGGCGGTGCTTGCGAGGATCCAGGCAGTGCTTCCAGCGTCCATCCGCACTCCGAAGTCCAGGTATAACGACGGGAATCGTCATTTCATGTCAGTTAACAGACGGTGTGTTACGCAGGGTCGGCGCGGACCGTTAACTCGTGGTTTCGGTGCGGCGCAGGGCGAAGCGGGGATGCGGTTCGGCCTTGCCGAGTGCCAGGTCGGCGGCCATCCGGCCGATCAGCGGGGCGAACTTTGCGCCGTGCCCCGAGCACGGCGACGCCACCACGACAGGGCCGGTCCTGTCCAGGATGAAGTCCTCGTCCGGCGTGACGGTGTAGAGGCAGCTGGCCTCGGCGACGGGCACCGGGTCGAGGCCGGGCAGCCATTTCTCCACCCAGGCCGACACGGCGGCCCGGGAGGCGGGGTTCACGACGCCGTCTCGGGTGCTCGCGGTGGTGGGTGTACCGCCGTCGTGCTGGGCGACCTTGATCGCGGGCGCCGCCCCCCCGTCGCCGCCCGACGGCAGGCCGTAGATCTGCATCTCGTCTTTGGCGACCAGGATCGGCCAGGCCTGGCCGGGGTCGCGCTGGCGGAAGTGGAACACCTGCTGCTGGGTGACCCGCAACGGCGGCAGGCTGAGCGGCACCCCGATGCCGCCCGCGAGCTCGGGCAGCCACGGCCCGGCCGCCACCACGACCGCGTCCGCCGTGAGCTCCGCCCCGTCGTCCGTGCGCACCCGCGCGCCGTCGCGTACGTCGATGCCGGTCACGCGGGTGTGCGTGCGCACGTCGGCGCCGAGTTCGGCGGCCCGCCGCACGCATGCCGCCACCGTGGCGTCCGCGTCCACCACCCCGGCCTCGGGGTGGAACAGCACCGGACCGTCGAAACGGAAGTTCGGCCAGCGCTCCCCGGCCGCCTTCGCGGGCACCAGTTCGTGCGGCACTCCGGCTGCCGCCAGCACCCGAGCCAGGCGCTGCGGGTCGCGGCCCGCGCCGAAGTCGATGCCACCGGTCGTGCGCAGCAACGCCGTGCCGGAGTCCGCTTCCAGCTCGCGCCAGCACTCCCCTGCCTGGCCGGTCAGCTCGATGTAGAAGGGGTCGGCGTAAGCGCGGCGGAAGATCCGCGACGTGCCGTGCGAGCTACCGTTGCGGTGCCCGATGCCGTACGCCTCGATCAGGGTGACCTGGACGCCGCGACGGGCGAGCTCCCAGGCGGCGGCCGCGCCCGTCAAGCCCGCGCCGACGACGACGATCATGGGCGGGCTCCAGGGATCCAATCGGTGCCCGCGAGCGGGACACGGGCCATGGCCGCGGACTCGATGGTCAGCGCGACCAGGTCCTCGGGTTCGAGGTGGTGCAGGTGCGACTTGCCGCACGCGCGGGCGATGGTCTGCGCCTCCATGGTGAGGACCCGCAGATAGTTGGCCAGGCGGCGGCCCCCTTCGACGGGGTCGAGGCGGGCGGCCAGTTCGCCGTCCTGAGTGGAGATGCCCGCCGGGTCGCGGCCGTCCTGGTAGTCGTCGTAGAACCCGGCGGCGGACCCGAGCACGCGGTACTCGGCGTCGTACCGGGGATGATTGTCCCCGAGCGCGATCAACGCCGCAGTGCCGATCGCAACCGCATCCGCGCCGAGAGCGATGGCCTTGGCCACGTCGGCCCCGGTCCTGATGCCACCGGAGACGATCAGCTGGACCTCGCGGTGCACACCGAGCTCTTGCAGGGCCTGGACCGCCTGTGGGATGGCCGCGAGGGTCGGGATGCCGACATGCTCGATGAACACCTCCTGCGTGGCCGCGGTCCCGCCCTGCATACCGTCCACCACGACCACGTCGGCGCCGGCGTGGACGGCGAGCTTGACGTCGTAGTACGTGCGGGTGGCGCCGACCTTGACGTAGATCGGCTTCTCCCAGTCGGTGATCTCCCGCAGTTCGCCGATCTTGATGGCCAGGTCGTCGGGCCCGGTCCAGTCAGGATGCCGGCACGCGCTGCGCTGGTCGACGCCGACCGGCAGTGTCCGCATGCTGGCGACCCGATCGGTGATCTTCTGTCCGAGGAGCATGCCGCCGCCGCCCGGCTTGGCGCCCTGGCCCAGAACTACCTCGATGGCGTCGGCCTTGCGCAGGTCGTCCGGGTTCATCCCGTAGCGGGACGGCAGGTATTGGTAGACGAGGTGTTTGGACTGGCCGCGTTCCTCGGGGGTCATGCCGCCGTCGCCGGTGGTCGTGGAGGTGCCTGCCGCGCCGGCACCGCGACCGAGCGCCTCCTTGGCGTTGGCCGACAGCGCGCCGAAGCTCATTCCGGCGATGGTGACCGGGATGTCGAGGCGCAGCGGGTACTTCGCGTGGCGGGTGCCGAGCACGACGTCGGTGTCGCAGCGCTCGCGGTAGCCCTCCAGGGGATAGCGGGACATGCTCGCACCGAGGAACAGCAGGTCGTCGAAGTGCGGCAGGCGACGCTTGGCACCACCGCCGCGGATGTCGTACACGCCGGTGGCGGCGGCCCGCTGGATGGCATGGATGGTGGCGCGGTCGAACGTGGCCGATTCACGCAACTCCGAAAGGTCCGTCATGACATTCCCCTTCTAGTACGCGTTGTCGACTCGGAAGTTGTAGAGCCGCCGCGCCGAGCCGTACCGGCGGAAGGCCGCCGGATCCTCGTCCAGCTCGGCCAGCTTCAGCAGCTCGGCCAGCTCGGTCAGGTGCTCGTCGCGGACCGGCTTCTCCACGCAGTCGGCGCCGAGCGACCTCACCGTGCCCTTGACGTAGATGCGGGCCTCGTACACCGAGTCGCCCAGCGCGTCGCCGGCGTCCCCGCACACGACCAGGCGGCCCGCCTGGGCCATGAAGGCGCTCATATGGCCGATGCTCCCGCCCACCACGATGTCGGCACCCTTCATGGAGATGCCGCAGCGGGCGGCGGCGTCGCCCTCGACCACCAGCAGCCCGCCATGCGCGGTCGCCCCGGCCGACTGGGAGGCGTTCCCGCGCACCCGGACCATGCCGGACATCATGTTCTCCGCCACTCCCACGCCGGCGTTGCCGGCGATGGTGACCGCGGCGCGCTGGTTCATCCCGGCGCAGTAGTAACCGACATGCCCCTCGATGTCCACGGCGATGTCCCGGGTCAGGCCACAGGCGACGCTGTGCGCGCCACGCGGGTTGAGCACCCGCCACGTCCGCGCCGGGTCCGGCGCGTGCAGGGCCTGATTGAGCTCGCGCACCGAGGTCGTCGCCAGGTCCACGGTCAGCGCGTCCACATGTACACCTCTTCCGGCTCGGGTTCGAAGATGTGGGCCGACTCCACGCCGGGGAGCACGGCCAGCGCCCGGTATTCGGAGGCCATCGCGACCCACTGAGGGGTCTCGGCCACCAGAGCGGGCTTGCAGGCGATGGCGTCCCGTACCACCGCGAAGGAGTCGGCGGTGGTGACCAGCAGCGTGTAGAAGCCGTCGAAGCGCTCGCACAGCAGCCGCAGCGCCTTGTCCAGGTCGGCGCCCCGGGCCAGGTGATGGGCGACGAAGCGGGCGCCCACCTCCGAGTCGTTGTCACTGTCGAAGACGACGCCCTCGGCCCGCAGCTCCCGCCGGATGGTGGCGTGGTTGGCGAATGACCCGTTGTGCACCAGGCACTGGCCGGGGCCGACGGAGAATGGGTGCGCGCCCTCGGGCGTCACCGCGGACTCGGTCGCCATCCGGGTGTGGCCGACGCCCTGCCAGCCCTGAACCCGTACGAGGCCGAAGGCCCGGGCGAGGTCGCCGGGGTGCCCGATGCCCTTCAGCACGGCGACCTCTTCTCCCGACCCGATGACGGTGGCCCGCGGCAGTGCTTCAAGCAGAGCCTCGACGAGCACCTCGAGGCTCACCTGCGCTTGCACGACGGTTGTGGGACCCGCGTCGATCGCCACCGCATCGGGAATGCGCCCCTCGAGGGCCGCCTCGACAGTGGCGGCGTCGGTGTCCAGCAGCGAGACCACCGTGCGGCCGGGCGGAGTCAGCCGCGGATCGCCGTAGACGGCGACGCCCGCCGAGTCCGGGCCACGCTCCACCATCTGGCCGAGCATCGCGGCCAGCATCTCCCCCAGCCGCGGATAGAGCCCGGGCTCCCGCAGATGCAGCCCGACAATTCCACACATGCACGTGACCCTTCTAGAAGGCGGTGAGGTAGCGGTCGAGCTCCCATGGGCCGACTGTGCCGTGCCAGTCGAAGAACTCCTCGCGCTTGGCCGCGCCGAAGTACCCGCTGACGCCCGGTCCGGCAGCGTCCAGGGCGCCGCTGATCACCGTGCTGGCCGCCAGCGCCTCGACGGCGTGCAGCAATGTCGGCGGCAGCTCCGGGCGGGCGGCGATGGTCGACGCCTCCCCCGGTTCTCCCGGGTCGAGGGCACGTTCGATGCCGTCAAGGCCGGCGGCCAGCGCGGCGGCCGCGGCCAGATAGGGGTTGGCCGAACCGTCGCCGCCGCGCAGCTCGATGCGGTTGCCGTCGGGCACGCGGACGAAGTGGGTGCGATCGTTGCCGCCGTACCCGGCCCGGCGCGGTGACCAGGTGGCGCCGGAGCGGGTGGAGGTGGCGCCGGTGCGCTTGTAGGAGTTGACGGTCGGCGCGATCACCGCCTGCAGCGCCCCGGCATGCTCCAGGATGCCGCCGATGAAACCGTAGGCCAGCGGCGACAGGCCCAGCCCACGCCGGTCGGAGGTGTCGGGGAAGGCGGGGTCGGCGCCGCGCCACAACGACAGGTGCAGGTGCATGCCGCTGCCGGTGCGGTCGGTGAACGGCTTGGGCATGAAGGTCGCGATCATGCCGCGCTGCTCGGCCAGCATCGAGACCAGGTAGCGCATGGTGATCACGCGGTCGGCGGTGGTGAGGGCGTCGGCGTACTTGAAGTTCTGCTCGAACTGGCCGTTGCCGTCCTCGTGGTCGTTGGCGTAGTTGCCCCAGCCGAGCGCGTTCATGGCTTTGGACACGGCCGTGAGGTGGTCGTACATGCGGGTCAGGCCACGCGCGTCGTAGCAGGGCTGGGCGGCGGTGTCGCGGGAGTCGGCGGTCGCCAGCGCGCCGTGCTCGTCCTGGTTGACCAGGAAATACTCAATTTCCGCGCCCACGGCCAGGGACAGGCCCAGCGTGTGGGCGCGCTCCAGGACGCTGCGCAGGATGATCCGCGGCGCGTACGGCCACGGCTTCCCGTTGACGTGCGGGTCGCAGTGCACCAGGGCCAGCCCGGGCCGGATGAACGGCAGGGGGGTGTAGGAGGCGGCGTCCGGGATGGCGATGACGTCGGGGTCGCTGGGCCGCTGGCCGAGCAGTCCGGCGGCGTATCCGGCGAACCCCACGCCCTCGTCGCGGAACTCCGCCATGGCCTCGATCGGCACGAGCTTGGCACAGGGTTTGCCGGCCAGGTCGACGAAGACGGCGAGGATGAACTCGATTTCGTCGGCTCTTGCCAGGGCGTCTAGGTCGAGGGGTGTTGTGGCGGCTTCTGTCATGGGGGACTCCAGGCGGGTGTTTACTGATAAGAATCAGTGTTGCCTGATAGTGGACAGTGCCTGTGTTACCGCAGTGTTTCCGTTGCGCAAGCACCCGGTTGCAGCGCACCGAGCAGGCCTGGGACACGCCGGGAGGCGGGCTGATGATGCCGGAAGCGGAGGTTGTGCCGGTTCCTGGCCGGCCGTTTGCCGCCCCGCACGATGTTCACCCGCCCGGCCCGCGCGGCGACCAGCCGTGCCGGCAGTTTCAACCCCTCACCCGGCGGAGGACGGTTCACGAGGCGTCAACGGAGTCAGCTGCGCACCATCGTAGAACCTGCCCGCGCTGTAGATCATCGAAGGTTTCGCGGTCACGCCCGCATCGACGACGAGGCCGATGAAGATCGTATGTGTGCTCGCCTGGAGCCGCTCCCGGATTTCGACCTCCATGTACGCGCTGCTGCCCTCGATCAAGGGCGAGCCGCAGGCACCCGGGCGCCAATCGACGCGGGCGAACTTGTCGGGAGCCTTGGTGGCGAATGTCGAGACCACGTCGAGTTGGTCGGCGGACAGGATGTTGATCGCCAGGTGGCAGGACGAGAAGAGCGACTCGTACGTGGACGAGGTCCTCTGCACACAGATCATCACGAGCGGCGGGTCGAGGGAGATGCTGGAGAAGGCGTTGACCGCGAGACCACGAGGCCGGCCCTCGTCGCAGGTCGTCACCACCGTGACCCCGGTGACGAACTGCCGGTTGACCCGCTTCAGCACGTCCGCGTCGAGCCGGACGTTCTCCGGCTGGTTCTCCATTTCCGTCACCGCTGCTCCCCCACTGTGAGGACGCCCAGAGCGCTCAGCAGTTCGCGTGCGTCCCATGTGACCCATTCCTCGACGATCATGTCGCCGTCGAAGAGCGCGAAGGTGGCTCCCGCGACCGTGACCGGCTTCTTCGTAGGCGGAACGCCCATGAAGAAGCCGGTGTGGGTGCCGGAGCTGCGCCAGCGCACGGCCAACCGGTCGCCCTCTTCGACGATCTCTTCCACCACCGTCGTGAGGTTGGGGAAGGCCATCCGCGAGGTGAGGATCAGCGCCTTGAGCTCCTCGCGTGTCTGCCCTTCGATCGACGACCTCGTGCGGCGACGGTAACGAGGGCTCAGCAGCGAGTCCAGCGCGTCCACGTCGCCGTGGTCCCAGGCCGCTGCCCACGCCTTGAGCAAGCGCTGCTTGCGTTCACTGCTCGGCGCCATCACTGCGCTCCTTTCTGGTCAGCGCGCCGGCGCGGAAGGGACCGCCCCGTCGGCAATGCCCTGAACGGTCTCGTAACCGTCGACGGCCGCCTCCGTCGAGGCAGGGATCGCCTGCCGCGCCGGATGGTCGGCGCTCAGGTCTTTCCAGAAAGAGACGGCCAGCCCCGCGATGATCACGACGAACGGTGCCGACGTGACGATCACCGTCTGCTGCAGCGCGTTGAGGCCACCGGCGAGAAGGAGCACCACGGCCGCCGCGCCGGTCAAGGCTCCCCAGGTGATGAGGATCGACCTGCGCGGGTGGAGCGAGCCGTCCGACGACAACATGCCGAGTACGTAGGTGTTGGCGTCCGCGCCGGAGACGAAGAACATGACCACCAGGATGATCGCGACGACCGAGGTGACCTGTGAGAGCGGAAACGCGTCCAGCGTCGCGAAGAACGCACTGTTGAGGTCCTTGGCGGTGGCCTCGGCGATGTTGCCGCCCCGGAACATGTCGAGGTGGATCGCGGTGCCGCCGAACACGGCGAACCAGGTGAAGAAGACTGCGCTGGGAACGAGCAGGACACCGAGGATGAACTCCCGGATCGTACGGCCCTTCGAGATGCGCGCGAGGAACACGCCGACGAAGGCGCCCCAGGACACCCACCACGCCATCATGAAGTAGGTCCACCACTGCATCCACTCCAGGTCGCCGAAGGCGCTTCCCTGCAGGCTCATCCGGAAGAAGTCACTGCCGTAGGCCCCCAGCGACTCGACGTACAGGTTGGCCAGGAAGACCGTCGGGCCCACGATCAGCATGAAGCAGAACAACGCGCCCGCCAGCCCCATGCTGGTCTGGCTGAGGAACTTGATGCCCTTGTGCACGCCGGTCACCGCGGAGAGCGTGAACAGGGCGGTGACCGCGGCGATGATGAGCACCTGGGTGACAGTGGAGACCGGAATCCCGAAGAGCGAGCCCAGACCGTTGTTGACCTGGAGCGCCCCGAGGCCGAGGGACGTCGTCGTGCCGAACAGCGTGGCGAAGATCGCAAGTACGTCGATCAGCTTGCCGGCCGCGCCGTCCACCCTCGCGCCCAGCAGCGGCCGGAAGAGCTGGCTGACCAGGCCGCGGCGCCCCTTCCGGAACGTCGAGTAGCCGATCGCGAGGCCGAACACCGCGAAGACCGCCCAGGCGTGCAACCCCCAGTCGAAGTAGGAGTACTGCAGGGCGAGGACGGCCGCCTTCTTGCTGCCGGCTTCGGCGAGCCCATGAGGCGGCGTGGCGAAATGGGACATGGGCTCGGCCACGCCGAACGAGATCAGGCCTATGCCCATCACCGCGGCCAGGATCATGGAGTACCAGGCCCTGTTGCTGAATTCGGGACGATCGTCCTCGCGTCCGAGCCGCACCTTGCCGAAACGGCTGATCGCCAGGAAGACCAGGAAGAAGAGCAGCCCCATGGTGATGACGAGATAGGCCCAGCCGAACGTGCCCGTCACCCAGTTGAGTGAGGCCGTCGTGACGTCGGTGAGGTTCTCGGTGAACATCACCCCCCACACGACGAACAGCGCCGCGACAGTGACCGACGTCCAGAACACGCCGCCCAGGCGTCCACCCGTCTCATGCCGCTGCTGCGCGCCTGCGCTGCTTTCACTCGAAGAGTTGCGACTGACCATTTGCTCTCCCTGGTTAGCGGTGCCGAATTCCCCGCCTTCGCTCTTGTATGGCAGATGACGCTAGGCATGCCAAGGTGGCATGTCAATAGAGTGGGTATGGCGGCATCCACGGCGTTGCGCCCATCGCATGAGCTGTAGGCTCATCACAGCAGCTCTCATCAAGTGGTGGGGGCGCGTTCGAGCAGTCCGAGGGTTGACGTCCCACACCGGCGCGACCTATGGTCCGTACCATGCCAGAGGAGAACGTGCTTGAGTCTGGCATGGCACAAGCTGCATACGCCGTGAGACCCCTGGCATACAGAAAGGACGCACTGATGCGTTTCTCGATCTTTCATGGGTTGGGAGCTCCCGGCCGACTGGGCGAGTACGACAAGGTGATGAGCGAGGCACGGGAGTTCGCCATCGCCGCTGAGCAGGCCGGCTTCTGGTCCGTCTGGTATACCGAGCACCATTTCGGCCATGAGGGTCAGGAGCTGACCCCGAACCCGGTCCTCATGGGCGCGGACATCGCGGCTCGCACGCGGACCATCCGCATCGGCCAGGCGGCCAGCATCGTGACCTTCTGGCATCCCCTGCGCCTCGCCGAGGATCTGGCTCTCCTCGACCAGTTGTCCGGAGGCCGTGTGGAGGTGGGGGTGGGCCGCGGTCTCTACGGACGTGAAGCGCTCAACCTCAACGCGCTCGCCGATCCGCGTGACCAGCAGCAGAACCGAGCCCTCTTCGAGGAGACCCTCGAAGTGCTCCAGAAAGCCTGGAGCGGCGACTTCTTCTCGCACAAGGGGCGGTTCTTCGAGTTCCCCGCGCCCGGTGTGCGGTGGAACCATCCGCTGTCGCCGTCGACGCCCGACTTCACCGCCGACGGGGTGATCACCAAGATGATGGTGACACCCGCTCCGTTGCAGCAGAAGATGCCCCTCTGGCAGGTGATCGACTCGCCGCCCTCGATCGAGTGGGCCGCGCGCCATGGCGTCAAGGGCATCTTCTGGCTGCCGCCGGTCTCCGCGCTCAAGGGCCGTTTCGAGCTCTACCGCCGAGCCGCCGGCGAGGCGACCGGCAGGGAGCATGCTCTCGGCGAGGGCATCGCCCTGGTGCGTGACGTGTACGTCGCCGACACCATGGAACAGGCCAAGGCCGACTTCGAAGCGGCCGTGATGAACTCCTACGACTGGATCTGCCACTGGCGCGGCCTGGCCAACCTGATGGAGGACGGCGAGGAGCTGACCAGCGAGCACGAGCTGTCGTTCGACTTCCTGCATCCTCGCAACCAGCTCGTCGGCACACCCGACTACGTCGCGGAGAAGATCGCCGAGTTGCGTGACGAGCTCAACCTCCAGGATCTGTTCCTTTGGACCACCCATCCCGGCCTCGACCACGCCAAGGCGATGAACAGCCTCGAGCTGTTCGGCAAGGAAGTCATGCCGCGGTTCGCCGACACCCACCCCGCGGAGGCGTGATGTCGCTCCGCATCCGCAAGATCGTCACGTTCATGGAGGACCTGGAGGTCGAGCTCGGCCGCCCCGTGAACGGTCCGGTGCGCCGGGCCGCGGCCGCCGCCGTCCTCACCAACCCCTGGGCCGGCCGCGGCTACGCGCCGGACCTGCAGCCCGAGGTGCTCCAGCTCGCGCCGAAGCTGGCCACCGCGCTGAGCGGGCGCCTGATCGACGCGCTCGGCGGTCGCGAAGCGGTGGAGGCATTCGGCAAGGCGGCGATCGTCGGCCTGGACGGCGAGATCGAGCACGGCGCCGCGCTGATCCACACTCCATACTTCGGAAATCTCTTCCGCGAGCTCGTCGACGGGAGCTCCATCATCGTGTTCTCCGACGACCGCCTCCAGGCTGGAGAGCCGCTGACCGTGCCGATGTGGCACAAGGTCGAGGCAGCCACGCGCTCGCACTACCAGACCATCTCCGTACGCGTCGCGGAGGCGCCCCGTCCCGACGAGATCGTGATCGTGGCGGCCGCGTCTTCGGGCGGCCGCCCCAACGCCCGCATCGGTGACCGTACGTCCGACCCCCGAGTGCGGCTCGCGGACATCATCAACGACGACATGCTGGAGAGTGTGCAGTGAACATCCGGAAGATCGTGACGATCCGCGAGGAAGTCCTCATCGAGGGGGGACGCGCGGTCGAACCCGCCGCCACGATCGCGATCGTGGTCGCCGTGGTGGCCAATCCATGGGCCGGCCAGGGTTTCGTCGAGGACCTCGGCCCGGGCATCGACGCGACCGCGTCCGACCTCGGCAAGCTCCTCGCTCCCCGCGTGGTCGAAGCCCTCGGCATTCCGGTCGAGGCCTACGGCAAGGCGGCGATCGTGGGCATGAACGGCGAGATCGAGCACGGTTCGGCGCTGATCCACACCCTCAAGTTCGGCGACCACTTCCGCAAGGCCGCGAACGCCACCACCCTGCTTCCGGCCGTGGAGAAGCGCGCCCCCGCCGGCACGGTCTTCGACATCCCGCTCAAGCACATCACCGACGCCACCATCCGCTCTCACCACCAGAGTGTCGAGGTGCGTCTGGCCGACGCCCCCCACCCGGACGAGATCGCCATCGGGCTCGCCGCGGCCGGCCAGGGACGCCCGCACGCACGGCTCGCGCCGCTGTCGACCGAACGATGATCGGCTACGACGTGTGCGGCCGGGGACCGGCCGTCGTCCTGTTGCACGGCGTAGGCCTCGACCGATCGATGTGGGATCGCTGCGCGGCGCTTTTCGCCCGCCGGCTCAAGCTCGTCGCCGTCGATCTGCGGGGCCACGGGGCGTCGCCGCGCGCGGCGGCCGGCACGTCACTGGATGACCTCGCCGAGGACGTGGTAGGGGTCCTCGACGCGCTGGCTCTGCGGAACGTGCACGTCGTGGGCTTCTCGCTCGGGGCGCTGGTGGCGCAGCGGCTGGCGATCAGCCATCCGGACCGGGCCGTCTCGCTGACCCTGGTCAGCTCGGTCGCCGGCCGCGGTGAGCCGGAGCGGGCAGCGGTCCTGGCCCGACTCCGCTCGGCCCGCGATGACTGGCCGGCCACCGCGGAGGCGGCCATCGACCGATGGTTCTCCTCCGACCGGCGAGCGCAGGAGCCGGAACTCGTCAGCCACGTGCGCACCGTCCTGCTGCGCAACGACCTGGAGTCCTACCTCACCTGTTACGAGATCTTCGCCACCGCCGACGCCGACGTGTGGCCGGGCCTGCGCACGATCGCATGCCCTACCCTCGTGATGACAGGCGAGGACGACCCCGGTTCCACTCCAGAGATGACCCGACGGCTCGCAACCACGATCCCGGGAGCGGAGTCGATCATCCTCCCCGGCACCCGGCATCTCCTGCCGATCGAGCGCCCGCGCGAACTCTGCGATGCCGTACTGAACCACATCAAACGGACGGAATATGTCAGCCGTTAGCACGCCCCTGCCCCGCCGCGACCACTTCATCAACGGCGAGCCGGTCGCGCCTGCCGAGGGCGAATACTTCCCCAGCATCAATCCGACCACCGGGAAGGCATGGTACGAAGCCGCCCGCGGCTCGGCCGAGGACGTCGACCTGGCCGTCACAGCCGCCCGTAAGGCGTTCGACGTTCCCGCGTGGCGCGACCTGTCGCAGACCGCGCGAGGGCGGCTCCTCCGGAAGCTGGGCGACCTGATCGGCGAGAACGCCGAGGAGCTCGCACGCACCGAGACCCTCGACAACGGCAAATTGCTGCGTGAGATGCGCGCCCAGCTGGCGATGCTGCCCGAGTACTTCTACTACTACGCGGGCCTGGCCGACAAGATCCACGGCGAAGTCATCCCGGGCTCGGCCCGGACGCTCCTGAACTACACGCTGCGCGAACCGCTCGGCGTCTGCGGCGCGATCACGCCGTGGAACTCCCCGCTGATGCTGACCGTCACCAAGCTGGCCCCCGCCCTGTCGGTAGGCAACACCATGGTGATCAAGCCTTCGGAGCACACGTCGGCTTCGCTGCTGGCGCTGATGCCGCTGTTCGAGAAGGCCGGCTTCCCCGCGGGTGTCGTCAACGTGGTCACCGGCCACGGCGCCGAGGCCGGTGGCGCGCTGGTCGGCGATCATCGCGTCGCCAAGATCTCCTTCACCGGCAGCACGGCCACCGGAGCCCTGATCGGGAGGGCATGTGGCGAGCGGTTCATCAAGGCCACGCTCGAACTCGGCGGCAAGTCCCCGAACATCGTCTTCGCCGACGCCGACATCGCCTCGGCCTCGATGGGCATCGTGGCCGGCATCTTCGCGGCCGGAGGCCAGACCTGCGTCGCCGGCAGCCGCGTCTTCGTGCACGCCGACGTCTACGACGAGGTCGTGCAGCGTGTGTGCGAGCGCGCCGCCACCATCAAGATCGGTGACCCGCTTGAGAGCGCCACCGAGCTCGGCCCGCTGGCGATGGCTTCGCAGCTGGAGAAGGTGGAGCAGTACGTCGCGATCGGCCGCGAAGAGGGCGGCCGCATCGTCTCCGGAGGTCGCCGGCCTCCACTCGGCACGGGCGGCTACTTCTACGAGCCCACGGTGTTCGTCGGCACCGACAACACGATGAGAGTCAGCCGCGAGGAGATCTTCGGCCCGGTCGCGTCCGTCATGTCGTTCACCACCGACGAAGAGGCGATCGCGATGGCGAACGACACCTCCTACGGGCTCGCGGCCGGCGTGTGGACGAAAGACTTGGGACGAGCCCACAGGATGGCCGCCGCGCTGGAAGCGGGCACCGTGTGGGTCAACACCTACCGGGCCATGTCGCCGATGTCACCGCGCTCCGGCTTCAAGGCCAGCGGCATGGGCGTCGAGCACGGCACCGAGACGATCAGGGAGTACACCCGGCTCAAGTCGGTGTGGATCGAAACGAGCGACGAGCCCCAGGGCGATCCGTTCGTCCTCAAGTCGTGAACGGCGCCTCCCCCGACCCCGCCGGCGTCCCGATGGGGCCTGAGATGGCAGAGGGCGAGGCATGGTTCGCCGCACTCGGAGATCCCGCGCTGGTGCCCACCGGGGTCGTCTTCGCGCGGGTCCGCTTCGTGGCCGGCGCGAGGACGAGGTGGCACAGGCACGAGGGAGCACAGATCATCCGTTTCGAGGCCGGATCCGGCTTCGTCGAGATGCGGGGTGCGGGCATCGTCCGCACCCAGGCGGGCGACACCGTCACGGTCGCGCCGGGAGTCTGGCACCGGCACGGCGCGGCAGGCGGGTGCCACACCGCACACATAACGGTGACCTGGGGGGCCACGGTCTGGGAAGAGCCCGCGGATTAGCGGCTCCTCAGCGGGCAGCGGCGTCGAGTCCGGCCATCAGAGCTCGGTGGCTTGCGCGCACGTGCTCCCGCATGACGCGTTCGGCGCTGTCGCCATCCTTTGCGGCGATCAGTTCGACCACGTGGCGGTGCTCGGAGTCGGACTGGGTCAGTCTTCCAGGCTGCGCCAGAGAGGTGTGGACGAGGCGCTGGTAGGCCAGTTGGTTCATCAGAATCCGGTAGTGCGCCTCCAGTTTGGCGTTGTCGGCTCCAGTGATCAGCAGGTCATGGAACTCCTGCACCAGTGCGGCGTACCGGTCGCGATCGCCGGCGGCAACCGCAGCGTCCGCCGCCGCCACGTTGGCCTGCAGTGCGTCCAGTTCGGGCACCCGCCCTCGCTGGGCCAGCAATCGAGCCGCTGCGCCTTCGAGCAGCTCCTTCATCTGGAACAGTTCAGTGATCTCACGCCGGGAGGGTGCTCTGACGAACGTGCCGACACGAGGGCGGATCTCAACAAGGCCTTCGGTCTGCAGTTGCTTCAAGGCCTCACGCACTGGTGTGCGGCTCACCCCGAACGCTTCGGCCAGGGCGATCTCAGAGAGGTTGGTGCCGGGTTCGAGCTCACCGCTGATAATGCGCTCCCGCATCTCGGCGATCACCCTACTCTGGATGCTCAGTCCGTCGATGCGTTGCCGGCGCAGTGCCATGCTTGCTCTCCCGCAATTCTTTACGTGCCAGTATGTGGGCCCTTGTATGGTACACCGCTAAAGCGATAGTGAGTGCAGTCAATTGCGCCCTATCTTGTGATTTCCAGTGCACACTCTCGACGTGAGGATGCTCGCGCACTCCAAGCCTCCTCTCTGGTATACAACATGGCAGTGGTCCTACACGATCTCTCGGCTTCACCTCGGCCAGGCGACCCGGCGATCCCCAACCGCAGCGCGACGGCCTGTGTTGTTCGGCTGGTTGACGCTCCTCGCCCGGGGTGACGTCTTCAACGAGGTGGAGATCTTGGTCCTGCGTCGTAAGGTGTCACGCCCCCGCTGGACGGCTGCAACCTCGCCTTGCCGACCAAGTCAGGACGGGCGTTGCCCGCTCCGCGGGAAGCACGGTCCCCGCGCCTGACGCGAGCCGCGATGATTTCCGCAGACGCGCGGAGTCTATTCCTTTGGTGAGCCGGACCTTCCCGGCCCCAACGGAGAGGAGATCGACCGTGGCAGTGGGGATCTTCGCGGGCATCCCTGTCCGCGACTGCAAGAGCGCCGTGGACTGGTACACCAGGCTCCTCGGCAAGGATCCGGCGTTCTGGCCCAACGACGTCGAAGCGGTGTGGCAGCTGGCCGAGGACCGGTACGTGTACGTCATCGAGGACGCCGCTCGCGCCGGAGGCGGTGTGAGCATGATCTGGGTGGACGATCCGGGGTCCGAGGTGGACCGGATCGCAGGGCGCGGGCTGCGGCCGGTGGACATGGAGCAGCACGGCAACGTCTGTAAGTGGGTCTTCCGTGACGCCGACGGCAACGAGACCGGCATAGGGGGCGAGACTGCGTCTGCGCCCTGAAGACGCCGAGGCCTGCCGTATCGCTGGAGCAGCAAGGACGCGGGCTCTGGAACTCCTCCTTCCGGGGCCGTCTGATTCTCCTGACCCGTGGAAACTCTTCGACGCTTCCTAACGGTTGCCTCCACGCAGAGCCGATCACTACTCTGAAAGGGAGCGTGCGAGGGCGCTGCCAGTCCGCGGGCAGGGATTTTCCCACCTCGAGCAGCACGTCAACGCACTGGACAAGACCAACCTCTTTCCGGCCGGGCAAGCGGACCCCGGCGACGAAGGGGGTTGCGATGTCCGATCGTCATTTCGAGCTACCGGCCCATCCGAACCTGGAGTACTACCGCAAGCAGGCCAAGCACCTGCATCACGAGTACCTGGCGGGCGATGCGGCAGCCGAAGCCCGGGTCGCCGACGTGCTGAGCGATCGAGCCGCCGAGCGGTTCCTGCTCAGCGACGCCCAGTTCGTGCTCGCTCAGGAACACGGATTCCGGACCTGGGCCGAGTTTCGCGCCCACGTCGAAAGCCGCAGCGCCGCCGAAGAACGGCCGGTCTCCCGCCTCATGGGAATCAGGCCGGGCATCTACGCCTCGATGGCCGGCGCCCTCCTCGTCGACTTGCGCCGCGACGATCCCGGCGCGCTGCAACGGTTGCGGGCGTACGTGCCCCGGCACGCCACCGCGACCTCCGCCGGGGCCGCCGAGCTTCGCGACGCGCGGCTGATCATCGCGCGTGAGCTCGGCTTCCCGACCTGGCAGGAGCTCGTGTCGTTCACCGAGAAATCCCGGCGCGATCTCCACGAACGCCGGGAGAAGCGGCGGCAGCTGCACCGCGAGGCCGAAGCCCTGCTGGCCGGCGACACCGATCGGCTGGCCGGTCTGACCGCCGAGCAGGCCGACACCCTGCTGCACATGCTCGCGCGCCCCGAGACGATCCCCGGTGTCCGGCTCGAGAAGGAGCTCGGCGTGCCACGCGCCGCAGTCGATGTCCTGCTCGGCAAGGCCACCAACCGGGATCTCCCGCTCACCTGGGCTGCCCGCTTCAACCGGGTCGAATACGTGCGCCTGCTGCTCGGCGCCGGCGCCGACCCTGGCATCCGGACATGGGGCATCACCCCGCTGGAGAACGCCATCTACCACGACAACACGGAGGTCGTCGACCTGCTCGCCGAGCACGCGATCGTTCCGCAGGCGCTCTGGACGTATGCCGCCTGCGGCCGGCTCGATCTGGTGCGGGCCTGTTTCGACGCGAGCGGCAGCCTCCTGCCGGACGCCGCGTCGGCGCGCCCCGACCTCGCCGACACCGGCGCAGGCTTCCCGTCTCGGCTGCCGCCGACCGATGATCCGGAAGAGATCGTGGGAGAGGCGTTCGTCCATGCCTGCCAGCACGGCCGGATCGAGGTCGTGCGCTGGTTCCTCGACCACGGCGTCCATCCCGATGTCGCGCCCTACCTCGGACGGACCGGCCTGCATTGGGCAATCCCGGGCGGTCGTCTCCACGTGATCCGCCTGCTCCTGGAGCGCGGTGCCGACCCAGCCATCCGCGACGATCTCCTCCAGGCCGACGCCGACGGCTGGCTGCGCATAGCCTTCGCCGCCCGCCCGCACGATCCCGTGACTCAGCAGCTCCACGATCTGATCGAGTCTCGATCGCGCTGAATTGACGCTGCGGGTCCGGGCTGCGCAAGTCGCGATCGACCCGTACGCCGACTTCGACGTCACCGACTCCAAGGCCGGCGTCCGTGCCCCTGCAAACGCCCTTGCCGGAAGCCGATATCCACTCAGGAGTCTGCCGGATGGCTTACTCCCAGAACTCATGAGGACCCAGGATGAAAGTAGAGGTATACGGCGATATCGCGTGCCCGTGGTGCCGCCTCGGCACGCACCAGTTCCACCGCGCGGTGGCCGAGGCTGGTGCAGAACCGGCCGTCGAACTCGTCCATCGTCCGTACCAGCTCCTTCCGGACGCGCCCGAGGAGCCCCGGCCGCTGATGGACACGGTGGTCGAAATGTTCGGTCCGGAACAAGCCGAGGCGATGGTCACGGAGATGACACGGGTCGGTGCCAGTGAAGGGATCGAGTACCGATTCGACCGTGCGATGGCGGTCAACACCTTGACCGCGCACCGGCTGCTGTGGCTCGCCCTGTACGAGCACGGTGCCGGCGTACAGGCCGCGCTGGCGACCGCCCTCTTCGACGCGTACTTCCGCGACGGCGTGAACGTCGCCGACCACACGCAACTCGCCGAGCCGGCCGAGCGGGCCGGCTTGGATGGCGGCCGGGTGCGGGACTTTCTCGCCTCCGAGGAGGGAAGCGCCGAGGTACGTGAGCAAGTGGCCGCGGCGCGGCGGGAGGGCGTCACCACCGTGCCGAGATTCGTCTTCGGGAACGGCGCGCTGATCGTCGGTGTGACCGGCACCGAGGCGCTCCGCGACGCGCTCCGGAAGGCCGGCGGCCGGTAACGCGCCGCCGGCCGCGACGAGGAACGACTCCGAATGACACAGCGCCCCTACCGGCCGGTCGCGACGCCGGCGGACCTGCCGGGGTCAGATCGTCCAGGAGGCGGCCCATAGGAGATGGTCTTTCTTGAGGGGGCGGTGGGGTGATCCAACCTCGCCGTCCAGGCCCCAAGAAAGATCACCTCGAACGACACCGTTCGAGCCGGCAAACGGTCACTGGAAGATCGCTGAAGGTCTTGCGGTGGCCGCCGTGTTTCAGGATGGGTGACTGAATCGCGAGCTGTCCAGGCCGGGCTGTGCAGCTCGCCCACCCGGCCCTGCCGGCGGGCATGCGAGCCGCAGGCCTGTCGGCCCCCGGCGCGCTCTCTGGCCGGTCGCCCGGTCACACCGGAAGGGCGCTACCCCAGCTGGTCGCGGCGGCGTGTCAGGTAGGCGGTCTCGGCGGTGTTGCCTGCCAGCTCGATGGCTTTGTCGTAGGCCGCGCGCGACTTCTGACCGCGGCCCAGCCGGCGCAGCAGGTCGGCGCGGGTCGCGTGGTAGGCGTGATAGCCGGCCAGCTCGTCCTGGAGACGGTCGACGGCCGCCAGCGCCACCTCCGGGCCGTCGAGCTCGGCGACCGCGATGGCTCGGTTGAGGGCGACGATCGGCGAGGGGTCGAGGCGGACGAGCTGGTCGTAGAGGGCGACGACCTGCGACCAGTCGGTGTCGCGTACGTCGCGGGCGGAGGTGTGCACGGCGTTGATCGCTGCGAGGACCTGGTAGCGACCCGGGGCCACACCGGTGGCCAGGCGCTCGCGTACCAGCCGATGGCCCTCGGCGATCAGCGCCGCGTCCCAGGCCCCACGGTCCTGCTCTCCGAGGGTGACCAACTCGCCGCTGCCCGAAACCCGGGCGGTACGGCGGGCCTCGGTGAGAAGCATCAGCGCCAGTAACCCGGCCACCTCACCGTCCTGCGGCATGAGGGCACGGATCAGGCGCGTGAGCCGGATCGCCTCGGCGGTCAGGTCGTGACGTACGGGATCGGTGCCGGGGCCGGTGGCCAGGTAGCCCTCGTTGAAGACGAGGTAGAGGACGGCGAGTACGCCGGAGACGCGTCCCGGGAGATCCTCCGCGGACGGCACGCGGTAGGGGATGCGAGCCGCCTTGATCTTGGCCTTCGCGCGGGTGATCCGCTGCCCCATCGCGCTCTCCTGCGCCAGGAAGGCACGGGCGATCTCGGGCATGGTCAGACCGCCGACCATGCGCAGCGTCAGCGCCACGCGGGCCTCCATCGCGAGGGCCGGGTGACAGCAGGTGAAGATCAGCCGGAGCCGTTCGTCGTCGATCGGGCCGAGAGGCTCGGGCGGGTCGTCGTACGACATTTGAGCCTCCTTCTGCTTGTCGTCGCGCTTGTTCTCGCGCCGGATCCGGTCGATGGCCCTGCGGGTGGCGGTCGTGGTCAGCCAGGCGCCGGGATTGGGCGGTACGCCGTCGGCCGGCCATCGCTCGACGGCGGTCGCGAACGCCTCGGCCGCCGCCTCCTCGGCGATGTCGAGGTCACCGAAACGCCTGGTCAGGGCGGCGACCACCCGTGCCCATTCCTCGTGGTGGGCCTGGGTGATCGCCTCCCGGACGCCGATCATGCTCACAGGAACGGTCGCACCTCGACCTTCCGGTTGCAGGCCTTCGACCCCTCAGCTGCCAGCTTGAGCGCCACGTCGAGGTCGGGAGCGTTGTCGATCACAGTGGCCGTGCCGGGCGCCCCGAGGCCGGCGGCGAAGACCCAGTAATCCTCGGCCACGAGCCGGTCGTTGAACACGTCGATCGCAGCCATCTCGTCCGGGGTGGCGAGCTCCGCCTCGTCAAAGATCACGGAAACCAGGTACTGCATCTCGGATCATCTCCTGTGCTTCGGGACGCGCCCTCGCGGGCGACCGCTCACCCCTGCTACGAACACCTCCGCCCCAATCCGACACCGCCTGCCGGATCTCTTCCGAGGAGCCTTCGGCGGCGCTCCTCCTTCCGCAGACGTGTATGACGAGCTTCTCACCGTCCGGTCATACGCCGGCAGGATCCTCGATCACGTCGGCCACACCTCACCTCGGACGGTCGCTCCACGCCGAGCATGTGGTCCCAGGCCGGCGTCACGTTGGGGAGGAGCGCGTACGGGCAGCAGGAGCCACCTCACGGCCTCACGCCTCCGGGGAACCCGGTCCAGCGCAGGTCGGCCGGGAGGTGGCTCATGTCGTTGTACATCACGATCGTGGGCGGCAGACCGGTACGGTACTCGATGACCGTCAGCGCGGTGTTGGCGCTGTTCAGTCCGAGCCATCGGGACGGCGGCGCGTCCAGCGCGTGCCGCACCAGCCACGCGATCGGGTAGGCGTGCGTCACCAGGACCTCGTGCGTGTCGGACCGGGTCCCTTCCGTGGTCGTGCCGGGGACCTTCGCGAACCGGGCGACCAGCGCCTCGGCGAGCCTTTGGCCCGACGCCGCCTCGGTGTCGTCGTAGCCGTCGAAGAAGCCGGTCCAGGACGGGGGTGTTTCGGCCGCGCTGGGGACGTAGGGCACGTGGTCGACAAGTTCGGCGGCCTCGGTCATGGGCACGTTCGGCAGATGCCGGGCGAGTTCGTGCGCGCTTGCCACGGCGCGTGGTAGCGGAGAGTGCCACAGGGCGTCGACCGGTACGCCGGCGAGCCGTTCGCCCAGCAGGCCCGCCTGCCGGCGCCCGATGCCGGTGAGCTCCCCGAACGCGTCGGCCGCGCCGTGGCGTGCCAGGTAGAGGTGTCGCGTTGTCATCAGCAGTTGGGGCGCGGTGTCCCTGGGGGTCCGCTCCCTTCTCCTTTCGCTCCGTAGGTGTGGGTTCGGCGGCGGGATATCTGGGTGGGGTTGGCCGACCGTTGGCCTGGCAGAGGCAGAGGAGGCCGTGCGCGGCCGGGCGGCACGCTCGTTGCCGGCGAACGGGGCGGGTGCCGTTGCGACTGCCGGCATTCTTGCTACGGCGGCGTGCGGCTGTCGGGAATGACTCCCGGCCAGGGACGGAAGTGATCGGTCACGCGTCTGTCGCCGTGACGGTGCCGGTGGTGCCGTCGATGGTGATGAGGGTGTCGTCGTGGAGCCTGCTTGTCGCGTCCGGGATGCCGAGGACGGCGGGGATGGCGTGCTCGCGGGCGACGATCGCGGCGTGGGACAGCACGCCTCCGGTTTCGGTGACGACGCCGGCGGCGATGCGCAGCAGGGGTGTCCAGGCGGGGTCGGTGAAGGGGCAGACGAGGATGTCGCCCGGGTGCACGCGCGCGAAGTCGCCGGGACCGCGGACGATCCTCGCAGGGCCGGTCACGGTCCCGTGGCTGCCCGGTGTTCCGGTGAGTGCGGCGGCCGGGATGTCCGAGGCGCCGGAAGGCGAAGGCCGCCGTGGGGGTGCGGCGGTGATCGGCCGTGCTTGCAGAACCCAGATGCGGCCGTCGACGATCGCCCACTCGATGTCCTGCGGTCCGCCGAGTACGGTGGCGATCTCCTTGCCCAGCTCGGCGAGCTGCGTGGCGGTCGTGTCGTCGATCGTCGGTTGGTGCCGGGCACGGGTGGGCACGTCGCGAACGACGAGCTGCGTGCCAAGCCGGTCAAGGCGGGTCCGTTTGCCTGCGACGGTGCGTGTGACCGTCCCGTCCTCGGCGACGCGGTAGGCGTCAGGGGTCACCGTTCCTCCGACGACGCTGGGGCCCAGGCCCCAGGACGCCTCGATCTCGGTTGCGTCGTCCGGGCCTGCGGGTGTGAACATGACCCCGGATACCTCGGCATCCAGATGGCGTTGGACGATGACGGCCATCACAAGATCGGCGTACGGTTGGTCGTCGCGCCCGGAGGCACCCCGGTAGGCGATGGCACGTGGAGACAACAGCGAGGCCCAGCAGGCACGTACGGCTTCGGCGACCTCGCTGACTCCGTGCACAGCGAGAAAGCTCTCGTGCTGACCGGCCGCCGATGCCTGACCGGTGTCCTCGTTCGCTGCCGATGATCTTACCGCCACCGGCGGATCGCCGAGCTCGTCGAGTGCGCGTCCCAGTGCGTCGATCACGGTGGCGTGGAGTGGGTGGGCCGCGATCGCCTGCCGTGCCGCAGCAAGATCGCCTGGATCCCCGGCGAACCGTCCGAGGTCCAGGTCGCGGACAGCGGCGAGGTAGGCGGCGAACGAGACGACGAAGCCGTCGGGAACCGGCAGACCCGCGCGCAGCAACGCGCCAAGGGTGCCGGCCTTGCCCCCGCAGGTATCGGCGACAGCCTCCATGAGAGGTATGACCATCCACCCTCGCTTTCAACAGATTGTTGACAAAATTTCGTTGATTATGCATCGTGAGTCGCATGGAACGCAAACAGGACATCGCTCACGGTGCGCACACCGAGCACGTCCAGGTCCAACGTGAGCAGGACGCGCGTAGGCGTCTGCTGAGCCTGGGCGCAGACGCGCTCGACGCCCGCCCGTGGCGGCCCCCGCCCGCCCCGCTCTCGGCGATCGACCTCGTGCAGTTCGCCGTCTGGCGCAACACCGATCTGAACCCGGAGGACATCCTGAGCGCGCTCACCCTCCTGCCCGCCGCACGCGCCGAGGTCGAAGGACTCGAATCCGCCCTGCTGTTCATGGCCCGGAGCGCAGGTCTGACCTGGGCGCAGATGGCGCACGTGATGGGGTTCAACTCCCCGCAGGCGTGCCAGCAGCACTACACCCGCCTGACGGCACGACAGGACACCGACTCATGACGCAGGACTCTCCGCCCGCCCTCCTGGTCCTGCACGCCGTGCGGATCACCGGGTTCGCGGACACCGAGGTGATCGCACACCGGTACGACCTCAACGCGGCCGAGACGAAAGAGGTGCTACTCGACGCCGAGGCACGTGGCTGGGTCGAGCACACCGCCTTCGCCGGCACCGGAGGCTGGTCGCTGACCGAACGGGGCCGAGCCGAGAACGAGCGCCAGCTCGCGGCCGAGCTCGCACGCGTCGGCGGTGCCGACGAGGTCCGTGACGTCTACCGCGAGTTCCTCCCGCTGAACGCCCTCCTGCTACGAGCCTGCACCGACTGGCAACTCCGGCCCACCGCCGGAGATCGGCTCGCCGTCAACGACCACTCCGATCCCGCCTGGGACGCCAGAATCCTCCACGAGCTCGCCGGCATCGACCGCGCACTCCGGTTACTCGCAGACCGGCTCGGGAGCGTCCTGGCACGGTTCCGCGGATATGACACACGATTCACCACAGCCCTCGCGCGTGCCCGAGCCGGGGAGGGCAGCTGGGTCGACCGCACCGACGTCGACTCCTGCCATCGTGTCTGGTTCGAGCTCCACGAAGACCTCATCGCCACGCTCGGCCTCGACCGGCACGCGCAACCCTGACCCCGCCGCCCCGCATCCACGGTGGTCCTCCGGCACCTCACTACCGGCCGGCCCGCTCCAGGCCGCCGAGGTCGCGGAATCGCTCGCCGCTCGCGCGATCGACCGCGGCCTCGCGGCGGACCTTTTGCACACGGGCACTCAGCGTCGCGGCACACGGGGTGATGGTCTGCTCCCCTGCGGAGCTGAGAACGACGCGGACCGTCCCTGTGTCACCCCGAAATACGATCCTGGCGATGATCCCTCCGCCTGATCGGTGAGGGACTACGCAGGAGCCCCACGTCAGGCGGGAGTCCTGGGCGGTGGGTTGCCCGCACATCTTCTCGCCCACCATGAGCCGGTCGTACGCGGTGATCATGATGTGCCGATCGAGCGGGATCGCGTCCGGGTTCCCGGGGAGGAAGCCGGCGTCGCCCAGCCCGCGGCCGTAGTCGCGGCCGCCGTTGGGCCGGTAGCCGGGGATGGCGACCACGTACGTGGTCTCCCTGCGTACGTCGGCAGCCGCCAGGCGTGCCTCGAACTCGTCTGGTGACTCCTGGCGCAGCACCACCACGCCGGCACCGATCAACACCACGCTCAGCCCCAGTGCGGTCAGGCTGAGCCGCCGGCCGCGCAGCAACATCCCGGCCGCCAGGATGAACGGGATCCCTCCGAGAAGGGGCGTCAGCAGCCCGCTGCGGCTCACACCGAGCCCGGCGACGTCGGTCGCCGCCCAGCCCAGCGCCCATCCGGCGGTTCCCGGGCCCAGGACCAGCAGCGCCCAGAGCACCCGGCCGATGACGGTCGCGCCGAGGGCCGAGACCCTGCGGGTGACCGTGATCACCACGATCAGGTAGGCCAGGACGAGCAGTGCGCCCAGGAGTGCGACGAGGGCGATCCCGCGCTCTCCCCCGCCTAACGCCGCGACTGGCAGGAACCGCCACACCAGCGGCAGCGCGATCGCCCCCACTGCCCAGACCGCACCCAGCTGGGCCGCGATGATCATCGGCTTCGACGCCCTCAGTTCGAGCACCACTCAAGAATGCCGACTCCCCCAGGGATCGCGCAGCCACGCGCCACGCGCAGCGGCTCGCCGGTCCCGGACGCGCGAGCGCGGCCGAGATGACCGGTGTCACCGTCGACCGTGCGCCGGGACACGACCAGGCGCTCGGCGTTGGTCCGCGCCTGGCAACGGTCGTGAGGGCCGGCCAGTTGCGGGCCGAACGCCGAGATCCCGGTGCCGATGCTGCGCCAGATGGAATGGGCGGTCCCCAGCAGGGAGGCGGCCCTGGTGAACTCCGTCTTGGTGGCCGCGATCCAGGCCAGCAGCTCGATCATCAACGCGGGCCTCGTCACACTTCCTCGATGACCCGATCGCCTGCCAGATCACCACGAGTAGATCCCAGGTCAGGCGTTCCCCGGCCGGCTTTGCTCAGACGGTCCGGTACAGGAGTTCGGCGGTGGTGCCGGCCGTGAGGTCGTTGCCGACGAGCACCGGGATCGGCGGTTCGGGGCGCAGCCGTTCACCGCGGGGAAGATTGCTGCACCCAAAACGAGGACAGAACCGGATATAGCCCGCATTGACGGAAACGGGCACGGCCACACCTGCAGCCTTGAGCCTGGGGCCCACGGCGGGGTCGTCCAGCCGCCGGCCGATAACTCTGAGTAGCCGAAGAATGACAGCCGAAGGGTGATACATCGGATGTGAGCGTGCGGCCATCCAGCCCTGTTACGACCGCGACGAGGTGGTCGGCCGCACCCGTGCACCGATGGTCGCGGCGGCCTCCGGCACGATCTGCCGCGGGTTCCCGAGCCGGCCGGCCGCCCCGGCCCGCGGAGCGAGAATTCGCAGATAACCGCTGTTCATCAGCATGACACGTGTTCGCGTACGGTCGCGTCGCCAAGCTTGAGCCGAGTCGCGATCCGGCGGCGGTCCAGGGTGCCCACGGTGCCAGGAAGCGCCAGGATCTCGACGAGGGTCAGATCGCCACGACCGGCCGCTCGGCGATCAGTCATCGGATATTTCCTATCACGATCTCGTTGACATTACGGATTGCGGCGACTTAATTTCGAAACAGTTAACTCGGCCCCGAGCTTATTGACTGGAGCTGCGATGGGCAGGCGGATGCATGGCGCTCGGAGATCATTAGCGGTCGTGACAGCGGTGGTCATCGCGGGGGGATCAACGGCCGGTTGCGGGGGCGACGGCCAGGAATCGTCAGGTGGCAGCAAGGCGAGCAACGGCGCGGTGACGCTCACCTGGTCGATGTGGGCGTCCGGAACGGAGGACCGAAACGCCTGGCAGAAGGTGGCCGACCAGGTCACCCAGAAGTACCCGAACATCAAGATCACACTTGAGACGTCACCGTTCAACGACTACTTCACCAAACTCGGCACCCGCCTGGCCGGCGGCAGCGCGGCGTGCATCGTCTCCATGCAGAGCCTGCGCACGGGCGGCTACGTCAGCGGCATGCTTCCCTTGGACGACCTGATCAAGAAGAACGGCCTGGACACCGCCGACTTCGACTCCTCGATCATGGCCGGGCTCGCCTCGGGCGGCAAACAGTACGCGCTGCCGTACGACGTAGGATCGCTGATCCTCACCTACAACAAGGACCTCTTCAAGGCGGCCGGCGTGCCCGCGCCGAAGGTCGGCTGGAGCGTGGCGGACTTCGAGTCGGCGGCCAAGAAGCTGACCACCGGCGGCAAGTACGGCTTCGTGGCCTACCCCTCGGCCCTGGGGATGTTCTCGATGATCCGGTCCAAGACGGGCGCGGAGCCGATGGACGCGTCCGGCAAGCTCACCCTCACCACCGAGCCGATGACGACCGGCTTCCAGTGGTACGCGGACCTGGTCGCCAAGCAGGGGGTCGCGCCCAAGGTGCCCGGCGTGAACAACAACTGGGCCGAGACCCAGTTCCTCAGCGGCAACGTGGCGATGTCGGTGAACGGCCCCTGGTCCGTTCTGGAGCTCAAGGCGCAGGCCAAGTTCGACGTGGGCCTGGCCACCATCCCCGCCGGCCCGAACGGGACCAAGAGCTACTCGGCCGGGTCCGGCTTCGGCATCTCCCAGTCCTGCCCGTACCCGGACGAGGCGTTCAAGGCGATCAGCACGATGACCAGCGCCGACGTGCTCGGGCAGCTCGGCGAGGTCGGGCGCGCCTATCCGGCGCGCAAGTCCGTACAGAACAAGTGGTACGAGAACGCCTTCGAGGGTTCCAAACCGGTCATCGATGCTGCCAACGCCTCCGCGAAGCCGTTCCGGACGACCCGCAACTGGGACCCGGTGGAGAAGCTGCTTGCCCAGTACGGCATCCAGGCCTTCAACGGGCAGGCCACGGCGGCGGACGTACTCAGCCAGGTGCAGCAGCAGGCACCGGCGTAGGGAGCAACGTGCACGACGATGCCAAACCCCGGCGCCTGCGCCGTGATGGGCGGGCCGCGGCCCTGTTCGCCGGACCCAGCCTGATCGGGTTGACGCTGTTCACCCTCTTCCCGATCGTGTTGTCCCTGGTGATGGCGTTCTTCCGGTGGCCCGCGGTGGGCGAGCGGACCTTCACCGGGCTGGAGAACGTCGCGACGCTGTTCACCGATCCCGTCTTCCGGCGGGCGCTGCTCAACACACTGCTGTACGTGGTGCTCTACCTGCCGCTCAACCTCATCGTGTCGGTGGGGCTGGCGGTGTGGATCTCCCCGCGCATCAAGGGCCGCAAGGCGCTGCGGGTGGTGTTCTTCCTGCCCGTGGTCACGCCGGTGGTGGCCAACGCGATCGTCTGGCGGATGGTCTACCAGCCGAACGGGCTGATCGACGGCTCGCTGTACGCCGCCACCGGCGTGCACGCGCCGAACTTCCTCGGCGAGCAGGGCTGGGCCATGTTCGCCGTCGTCGCGATGAGCGTGTGGCAGGGGTTCGGGTACAACATGCTGGTCTTCTCGGCCGCGCTGGACGCCATCCCGCGGGACCTCCTGGAGGCGGCGCAGATCGACGGGGCCGGACCGTGGCGGCAGTTCTTCCGCATCATGCTGCCGATGATCTCCCCGGCGCTGTTCTTCGCCACGACCATGACGCTCATCACGTCGTTCCAGGTCTTCGCCGAGCCGTTCCTGATGACCGGAGGAGGGCCCGGCATCGACACCCAGACCCTCATGATGTTCGTCTACGACAAGGGGTTCTCGATCTACCAGTTCGGGCTCGCGTCCGCCGGAGCCTGGATCCTGTTCGTGCTGATCCTGGGCGTGACCGCGGTGCAGTTCGCCGGCCAGCGCAGATGGGTGAACTACGATGTCTGATCACGCCGTCCGCCGCGTCAGGCTGGTCGTCTCGCACGTCGCGCTCTACCTGGTGGCCGCCGCGTTCCTGTCGCCGCTGGTGTACATGCTGGCCACGTCGTTCAAGCGCGCCGACGAGGTGTTCGGCTCGCCGCCGAGCCTGTTCGGATCGGTGTTCAGGTGGCAGAACTACAGCGAGGCGTTCGAGTACCTGCCGTTCGGGCGGTTCGTGCTCAACGGGTTCGCCGTCGCCGTCTGCGGCACGATCGTGGTGCTGGTGGCGTCGGCCATGTCGGCGTACGCCTTCTCGCGGCTGCGCTGGCGCGGTCGCGACGGCGTCTTCCTGGTCTTCCTGTCCACGCTGATGATCCCCCAGGAAGTGCTGGTCGTACCGATGTTCATGCTGATGCGCTGGTTCGGATGGGTGGACTCCTTCCAAGCCCTGATCTTCCCTTGGGCGTTCACCGCCTTCGGGACGTTCATGCTGCGCCAGTTCTTCCTGACCATCCCCGAAGAGATCTCCGAGAGCGCCCGCATCGACGGCGCGGGAGCGGTGCGCATCTTCTCCCACATCATGCTGCCGCTGATCAGGCCCGCGCTCGCGGTGCTGGCGGTCTTCACGTTCATCAACTACTGGAACAGCTTCCTGTGGCCGCTGATCATCATCAACTCGGTGGACGAGAAGGCCACCGTCCCGCTGGGCCTGCAGCTCTTCTTCGGCCAGCAGGGCACCCAGTGGAACCTCGTCATGGCCGCCTCTGTGATCTCCATGGCGCCCACCGTGGCGCTGCTCATCATTCTGCAGAAACATCTCGTACGCGGGATCGCGACCAGCGGTCTCGGCGGCCGGTAAATCTCCCGAAAGGAACGTCTTGGACCACGCCTGGTTCTCCGAGTCCCGCTTCGGCATGTTCGTGCACTGGGGCTTGTACGCTCTGGCCGCCCGCCACGAGTGGGTGAAGAACCGCGAGCAGCTCACCGATGAGGACTACCAGCGCTATTTCGACCACTTCGACCCCGACCTGTACGACCCGGCGCAATGGGCGCGGCTGGCCAAGGACGCCGGCATGCGCTACATCGTCCTCACCACCAAGCACCACGACGGCTTCTGCCTGTGGGACTCGGCGCACACCGACTACAAGGCGACCCGCACCCCCTGGGGCAAGGACCTGATCGCGCCGTTCGTGGAGGCCGTACGCGCGGAAGGGCTGAAGGTCGGCTTCTACCACTCGCTGATCGACTGGCACCACCCCGAGTTCCCCGTCGACTGCCTCCATCCGCAGCGCGAGGACGAGGCGTTCAAGGCCGCCGCCGAGGGCCGCGACATCTCCAAGTACGCCGACTACCTGCACGCCCAGGTACACGAACTGCTCACCGGGTACGGCCGGATCGACTACCTGTTCTTCGACTTCTCCTACCGGGGCAGGCCGGGCTACTGGGGCGGCAAGGGCTCCGAAGACTGGCGCTCCCCCGAGTTGCTGGAGACGGTGCGCAAGCTCCAGCCAGGGATCATCGTCAACGACCGGCTGGACATTCCCGGCGACTTCGTCACCCCCGAGCAGTACCAGCCCGCCGGGCCGATGACCGTCGACGGCCGCGAGGTGCCGTGGGAGGCCTGCCAGACCCTCAACGGCAGCTGGGGATACGACCGGGACAACCTCGACTACAAGTCCCCTGACCTGCTCGTACGCATGCTGATCGACAGCGTCGCCAAGGGCGGCAACCTGCTGCTCAACGTGGGCCCTGACGGACGCGGCCAGATCGACCCCCGCGCCCGCCGGACCCTGGCCGACATCGGCGCCTGGATGCGGCTGAACTCCCGCTCCATCTACGGCTGCGGCGCCAGCGGCTTCACCGCGCCTCCCGACTGCCGCTACACCCAGCGGGGTGATCGGCTCTATCTGCACATGTTCGCCTGGCCGTTCCGCCACCTGCACCTGCCGGGGCTGGCCGGGCGCGTGAAGTACGCCCAGTTCCTGCACGACGCGTCGGAGATCCGTACGCGCGTCATCGACCCCACCCAGAAGGCCCGGAACACCACGATGGGTGCGCTGGCCCCGGACGCCCTGACCCTCGACCTGCCGGTGCAACGCCCCGACGTCGCCGTACCGGTCATCGAACTGTTCCTCACCGACTAGCGCCCACCGGCCCCGGTTCACGGCGACCCCGGCCCCGGTTCACGGCGCCCGCCGGAACCGGGGCCTCGCCCGTCCCGCCGGAAGCACGATCTCCCGCCGTTACCGGCTCTCCCCGCTCAGCCGATCAATGCCCGCCTGAACCGCCGGCCGGGCCTGCTCCAGCGCTGGCTGCCGGCGGTCGTGAGCGCGATGCGCGGGTGCCGCCATGAGACTGAATCCTGGCCGTACATAGCCGTGCGGAGAGATGGGGATGATCGCGGGCAGAGCGGTAGAGAACATCATCCCGCGACACTGAGCGGCACCCCATGATTGCCATGCTCCGCGACGGCGGCGTCGCCCCCGGCGTCATGCAACTCCGGCACAGTTCGGCGATCCCGCCACGCTGAAGCCCGCCCGAGGCCTTTCTCCATCAAGGACCTCCATGCGGCTCCTACTCCTTTCCGTAGCGGTTTCCCATGTTTTCCCAACCGACGGCGGCGGTCTACCCAGCAGGCCGGACCCGATCAATGCTGAGGCGGAAGACATGCCACGCGAACAATCGATCCCGATCGTGTACCAGGGGAGTACGCATGGAGTTACGCAGGTGGATGGCCGTCCTGGCTGCGGTGTCACTGGCCATGGGGAGCCTGGTCGTCGCGGTGTGGATGCCGCCGAAGGCGGGTGCCGGAACAATGGATGCCGCGACCGCGTGGATGGTCAAACCGCTGTATCGATTACGGGGCACCACCGGCAACGACAATACGCTGTTCACTCCCTGGGAGACGGAATACGACAACGCGGTGACGAAATGGGGCTACACCCCCGAGGGGCAGGTTCTGCACGTTTCCCGCGAGGCGGTGACGGGCCTGTTGCCGGTATCCGGTCTGCGCAAGACGGGCGGCGATCGCATCTTCACCCTCGACATGGCCGAGCGCGATCAGGCCATTGCGCAAGGCTACGTGGATGAAGGCGTTCGGTTCCATGCACAGGCGGCGGGCGGAGAGGGACTGCTCCCGGTCCATCAGCTGATCAAGGGGCCCTCTCACCGGTACGTCGTGGGTGAGGCGGAGAAGGCACGCGCGCTTGCGGAAGGCTGGACGTACCAGAAGGTCGCCTTCTACGGGCGGGGTTCCTTCAGCAAGAAGTTGCTGGTCAACGGGGAGTTCACCACCGATACTTCGTCCTGGCAGGCCGCCGGCCCGACCACGGCGGCGGTCGAGCACGGCGCGCTGAAGGTCATCGTGGGCGACGGCACCACCGAACCGGGGCAAGCACACGTACGCCAGAGCGGGCGGACCTTGCAGGCCAAGAAGACGTACACGCTGTCCTTCGACGCCCACGCCACGGCCGAGGTGACGATCCGGGCCGTGCTCTGCGAGGAGAGCGAGTCCTGCCCGGAGATCTTCGCCACGGACGTGGAGTTGCCGGATCAGCCGCAGCGCTTCGCCTACACCTTCGACTCCACCGCGGACACCGCCGAGGGAGCGCTCACGTTCCAGTTCGGCGGCAAGGGCGAGCTGACGGCCTTCCTGGACAACGTATCGCTGGTGGAACAGAAGTGGACCGTCTCCACCGATCCGAAGCAGACCGAGGCCGACGCGCTGGCGGCGGCCGAGGCCACGGGGCAACTGGTGGAGGTGCTGGCCGAGCGCGGTGAGGCACGGGAGGTGTACGCCACCCCCGAGGGCACGATGTACGTCAATGACCGGCTCACCCCGATCCGGATGAAGCAGGGTGACACGTGGGTCCCCTTGTACAACGGCCTCCGTCTCAAGGACGGGGCGGTCCGGCCGTACACCTCACTGGTGGACCTCAAGCTGTCGCCCGGCGGGACGGGTCCGATGGCCACGCTCACCCGTTCCGGCCACACGATGTCACTGACCTGGCCGAGCGCGCTTCCCGCGCCGACCTTGGAGGCGGACACCGCCGTCTATGCCGGGGTGATGGGGCCGGACGTGGACCTGCGCGTGAAGGCCACCGCGGACGGGTTCGCGCACACGCTGGTGGTGAAGACCGCCGCCGCGGCCCAGGACCCTCGGCTGGTGAGCCTGACCCTCGGCCTGTCCGCGCCGACGCTGACGGTGAGCACCAGCGCGGACGGCACGCAGGAGGCGGTCGACCCGGACAACGGAGCGGTGATCTTCGAGGCGCCCAAACCGATCATGTGGGACTCGGCACCGGCGCCCGGTGCGCCGACCGGGGGGACGGTGGGTGAGGACGGCCCGGTGGACCCGCCGACCACCCAGGCCACGGACGTGGCGCCCGGGGACGCGTCGAAGATCGCCACGATCGGCACCGAGCTGTCCGACGGTCAGCTCACGCTGACCCCGGACCCGGCCATGCTGACCGCGGCCGACACCACGTTCCCGGTGTACATCGACCCGATGTACCGCACGCCGATGAGTTCGGCGAACCTCATGGTGGCCAGCAGCGGGTTCGAGATCTACAAGTTCACCAAGGACCAGGGGATGGGCCGTTGCCCGATCGGCCTGCCGTCCAGCGGCAAAAGCTGCGGCTCTCCGCACAAGAAGCGGCTGTTCTACCGCATCCCCACCGGCTGGCTGGCCGGCAAGCAGGTCCTGTCCGCCGAGTTCCACGTCCGGGAGGTGTGGGCGGCCTCGGGCAGCAAGCGGCCGGTGAACATCCATCTGGCCAAGGCGTTCGGCAAGAACTCCACCTGGAACTCCACCACCGACAACTGGCTGCGCAAGCTGGACAGCCGCAATGTGGCGAAGGGCTGGTCGGGGTGCGCCAACAAGTCCTGCCCGGCCGGGGACGTGCTGTTCAACGTGACCTCGGGTGTCAGGGAAGCGGCGCAGAAGGGCTGGCGTGACACCACGTTCGGGCTGCGCGCCGCCGACGAGGGCGATCAACTGGCCTGGAAGCGGTTCGAGTCGCGCGCCTGGTTGCGCGTGCACTACAACCGGCCGCCGCTGCAGCCGAAGATGAGCCAGCTGGAGATGGAGCCGGGCGGCCCGTGCAAGGGGCCGGGCAACCCGTCGGTGTTCAACTGGTCCACGCCGAAGCTGATCGCCAAGAACCTCCGCGACCCCGACACCTACAACCGCACCGCCGACAAGGTGCGTGCGGAGTTCCTGGTGTCGTGGAAGAACGCCGCCGGGCAACACCGGGAATGGCGGCACCTCACACCGCCGAAGAGCGCCAAGTCGGGTAAGGCGGGAAACAGCTTCATGGCGCACGTTCCGCGCGGGCTGCTGCCGGAGAACACCGTCATCAACTGGCAGGTCCGGGCCCAGGACAGCCGCAAGGGCAAGGGGCCATGGAGCTCGAACGGGGCGGCGACGGCCTGTTACTTCGTCTTCGACACGAAGGCGCCTCCGCTGCCGACGATCACCTCGCCGGGGGCCGAGGGGTACGTCGCGGAGAATCCCCTGGATCCGACGCAGGTGCCGCAGGACGGCATGGGCCGCTACGGCAGGTTCATCGTCACCTTCGACCCGTCCGTGACCGAGTGGGCGTTCGCGGTGAACGAGGACCCCACTCACTTCCGCAAACGGACCGCGGGCAGTGCCACCGAGACGCTGCAGATCCTCCCCAAGGTCGTCGGCAGCAACAGCCTCTACGTACGTGTCAAGGACCAGGCGGGCAACTATTCCAAGGGTTCGGCCGTCTACCGGTTCCGGGTCGCTCCGGGCCGCGCGCCGAAGGCCCACTGGAAGCTCAACGACCCCGCGGGTTCCACCACCCTGGCGGAGACCGGAGGCCGCTACCCGGCCCGTACGGTGGGCACGCCGCAGCTCGGCGTGGCCGGTTCCCGTGGCACCGCGATGGCCGGCAACGGCACCACCGCGTTCGCCCGCACCGACTCCGCGGTGCTGGACACCACGAACAGCTTCACGGTGACCGCATGGGCGAAGCTGCCGGACACCCTGCCCCAGTCGTACGCCACTGTGCTGGCCCAGGACGGCGCCAACGTGTCGGGCTTCTGCCTGCGTTATGACCCGCAAACCCGCCAATGGGTGTTCTGGCGCACGAACGCCGACTCGACGTCGGCCCCCTCCTCCAGCGCATGGTCGGCGAAACAGGCCAAACCTGGCGAGTGGACGCACCTGATGGGGGTCTTCGACTCGGTCGCCAAGAAGGTCCGCATCTACGTCAACGGCGAGCCCGGCACCGAGATGGACTACACCAGCGCCTGGCCGGCCAACGGCGCGCTCACGATCGGCCGGGTGCTCTGGGGCAAACAGCAGCTCGACCACTTCCCCGGAAAGATCGACGACGTCCGCGTCTATGACCGGGTCGTCAGCGTCGAGGAAGCGGCGGCGCTGTCGAAGGAGATGCTGACGGTGACGCACAAGTGGCACCTGAACAACTCTCCCGGCGACAGCGGCGAGGGGATGAGAACGCCGGTGAAGTTGTACGGCGGAGCCCGCTTCGTGCCCACGACCCCCATGAGCAACAGCGTCGTGCCCGGTTCCTTGCGCCTGCCGGGCGGGACGGGCGACCACGCCGGCATCGAGTCGGCGGTCCTGGATCCACGGGAGAGCTTCACCCTCTCGGCCTGGGTGCAGACCAGCGGCCAAGCGCGAAAGGCGATGACCGTGCTGAACCTGCCCATGGCGAGCGGCAGCGCACTGACGGTGAAGTTCGATCCCACCCGCGGTGACCCGGACATGGGGGAAGCCGGCCGGTACGTCGTGGAGATCCCCAACGGCCCCGCCGTGGAACATCCTGCCTTCCACACCGGGATCGGCGACTGGGACCACCTGGCGATCGTCTACAAGGCACGGGACAAGACGCTGGAGTTCTGGGTGAACGGCACCCTCGAAGCGGCTCCGGAGGCAGAGGTCAAGTCCTACCGGCACAACGTCACCCTCTCCGGCCCCATCACCTCGGCGCAGATCGGCCGCGGCGGGGCGGCGGTCAACTGGTCGGGCCACGTCGACGACCTGTGGGTGCTGCGCGGCCCCGCGGACGAAAGCCTGATCGACCTGCTGTCCCTGTGGTCGGAGATGTCGACCGTCTCCGAAGACGCGCTCAACGACAACACCCCTGATTGACCCTGCTGCGGGGTCGCCGCGCCATCGCGGCGACCCCGCCATCCCCCTCCTGCTTCCACTCTCTTCCTTGGGAGGTACGGCATGCGCGTCCATGCCGCACGCCGACGTCGTTCCTTATCCCGGATGCTCCGGGCGGCTCTCACCTTGCAGCTCACAGTCGGACTGATGGTCGTGCCCGCGACCTTCCGGCCGGCGACAGCCGCGTCCGAGCGGGACCGGCCCAAACCCGTGGACCGGGAACGGGTCGTCCCCGGCAAGCCCGCTGCGGTGAAACCGCGGATCACCGAACCGAAGGCGCCCGATCCGGTGGCGGCCTGGCCCGTACCAGGCACGGTCGAGGTCGACCTGGCGGCAGCCGCCGTCACCGCCCGCCGGGCCGGTGCGCTGGTGGCCGCACCGGCTGACGCGTCGTCCACCGGCCGGGTGCGGATCCAGACCCACGACCGCGCCGCCTCGCAACGCGCGGGGGTCGGGGGCCCGATCTATACCGCGGCCCGCACAGCCGGATCAGCCGGCAAGATCACGATGAAGGTGGACTACGCCCCCTTCGCCGAAGCCTACGGAGGCGGCTTCGGCTCCCGCATGCGCCTGGCGGCTCTGCCCGCATGCGCCCTGACCAGCCCGGACAAGGCCGAGTGCCGGCATGCCGTACCGCTGAAGGGGCGCAACGACACCGCGGCCAGGACGCTCAGCGCCGACGTGGATCTCGGCGCCGAGCCGATGGTGCTGGCCGTGACGTCCGCAGCATCGGGCGACAAGGGCGACTTCGGGGTCACCTCGCTCTCGCCGTCGGCCACCTGGCAGGTCAGCCCCCAGACGGGTGACTTCTCCTGGTCCTATCCGCTCCGGGTACCGCCGGTGCCCGGCGGGCTGGTCCCGAACCTGGCTGTCAACTACTCCGCGGCGTCCATCGACGGCCGTACGTCGAGCACCAACAACCAGGCGTCGTGGCTCGGCGACGGCTTCGAGCTGTCGCCCGGGTTCATCGAGCGCAAGTACAAGCCGTGCAAGGACGACGGCGTGCCGAAGGACCCGACGTACCAGGTCGAGCCGATGGACCAGTGCTGGGCCTACGACAACGCCACGCTCGCCCTGGGCGGATCGGGCGGCGAGCTCATCCCGACCGGCGCCGACACCTGGGTCCTGGCCAAGGACAACGGCACGCGGGTCCAGCGTCTCAAAGGCACCGACGGCGACACCGGGAACGGTGACGACGACAACGAGTACTGGCGCGTGACCACCCCTGACGGCACCCAGTACTACTTCGGCAAAAACCGCCTGCCGGGCTGGACCTCCGGCAAACCACAGACCAACGCCGCCTGGGACGTTCCCGTCTTCGGCAACAACAACGGCGAGCCCTGCCACAAGGACGCCTTCAAGGACTCCTGGTGCCGCCAGACCTGGCGCTGGAACCTCGACTACATCGAGGACACCCACGGCAACGCGGTGACCTTCTACTACGCCAAGGAGAAGAACTACTACGCCCGCAACCTGCGCGCCGCCGACGACACCGCCTACATCCGCGGCGGCTACCTGACCTCCATCCAGTACGGCTTGCGCAGCGGCAACCTCTTCCCGGCGACACCGCCGGCCCAGGTCGACTTCACCAACGCCGAACGTTGCCTGCGTCCCGGGGACGAATGCGCCGACATCACCGCCCATCCGGCCCGCTGGCCGGACGTGCCCTGGGACATGAACTGCAACGAGGGCACCGAGTGCAAGGACGGCAAGGGTACGGCGACGCCGAGCTTCTGGACCCGCAAGCGCCTGACGAAGGTCACCACCAAGGTCGTCAACGCGGCGGGCACCGGCCACCGCGACGTGGACTCCTGGGAGTTCAAGCACCTGTGGGGCATCGCCGACGTGGACCGGCAGCTCAAACTCACCGACATCGTCCACACCGGCCACGCCGGGCCCACGCCGGTCACGATGCCGCCGGTGAGCTTCGTCTACCAGCAACTGGCCAACCGGGTGGACAAGCTCGGCGACGACGTCGGCCCGTTCATCAAGGAGCGGGTGGCCGCCATCCAGAACGAGACCGGCGGCAAGCTCGACATCACCTACTCGGAGATGGACTGCACCCCCTCCGACCTGCCCGCACCGGCGAGCAACCGGCGGCTCTGCTTCCCAACCTTCTGGCAGAACTCCAACGGCGGGGCCGATCCGAGTCTGGACTGGTTCCACAAGTACGTCGTGCGGGCGCTGATCCAGACCGACCTGACCGGCGGCGGCTCGGACATGGTCACCCGCTACGACTACAGCATCGGCAAGCCCGCCTGGCACTACGCCGACGACGACGGCATCACGCCGGAGAAGTTCAAGACGTGGTCGAACTGGCGCGGGTACGACAAGGTGCGCGTGATCGGCGGTGCGACCAGCGCGGCCAGCGGCGGCACCCCGTCCCAGACCGACTACTGGTACTTCCAGGGCATGCACGGCGACCGGGCGTCGGCCTCCGGCGGCACCAAGACCGTCACCGTCGAGGACGGCGAGGGCGGCACCCACACCGACCACGAATCCCTGCAGGGCATGACCCTGCGCACGGTCACCTACGACAAGCTCGGCGGCGTGCCGGTGAGCAAGTCGGTCTCCACCCCGTGGCACCACCAGACCGCAGCCAAGTCCCGCCCCTGGGGCACGATGACCGCCAACCTCACCGGTACCAAATCGACCCGCACCTTCGGCCTGGTCGGCACCACTTGGCAGCAGACCCGCTCCACCGTGACCGAGTTCGACCTGACCACCGGTGCAGCGCTGACCACCGATGACGAAGGCGAGGTCGGCGTCTCCGGCGACGAGGAATGCACCAGGACCGAACAGACGGCTGACGGAGCGCGGGTGCTGCGGCTGCCGGCCCGGGTGAGCACGGTGGCCCGCCGGTGCGCCGCCACCCCTGATCTGACCGACGACCTGGTCGCCGACGTACGCACCTACTACGACGACAAGGCGTTCAAAGCGGCGCCCGTGCACGGCAACGTGACCAAGACCGAGCGTGCCACGGCGGCGAGCGCGACCGCGATCACCTCCTACCAGGTGATGGCCCGGTCGAGCTATGACGCCCTGGGCCGCACCAAGACCATCACCGACGCCGCCGGGCACATCACCTCCACCGACTACTCCGAACCGCACGGCGTCACCACCCAGGTGATCACGACCACCCCGCGAGCCCGGGCCGCCGACCCCGACTCGGCCATGAGCACGACCCGGGTGCTCGATCCGGCTTGGGGCCTGGCCATCCGGGAAACCAGCCCCAGCGAGAAGACGACCATCGCGCAGCGGGACGCGCTGGGCCGCACCTCAAAGGTCTGGGGGCCCGGCCGCACGGTGAGTCAGGTTCCGGACAACGAGTACCAGTACCTCATCAACGCCGGCGCGATCGTGGCCGTGGCCGCGAAGACCCTGACCAACGACGGCGGTCAGCAGACCTCCTACACGCTGTTCGACGGCTGGCTGCGCCCCCGCCAGTCGCAGGCCCCCGGCCAGAACGGCACCACCAAGGGCCGGATCATCTCCGACACCGTCTACAACGGGGCCGGGCAGGTCCACTACACCTTCGCGCCCTACTACGCCGACGGCGACCCGCAGCCCAAGCGGTTCGGCGTGGCGGTGGTGGGCGCGGTGGAGACCCAGGAGTGGAACACCTACGACGGCCGCGGCCGGCTGCTGGCCGAACGGCTGCTGTCCGGCAACAGCGACGGCGCGGCCAACGAGCTGTGGAACACCCGTTACGAGTACGGCGGCGACTGGACCAAGGTCATCCCGCCGACCGGCGGCACCCCGGTCACCACCTACACCGACGTGCACGGCCGTACCCGCGAAGTGCACCAGCACCGCGCCGCCGGACCGGTCGTCACGAAGTTCGGCTACAACCACCGCGGCCAGCAGGAGTCGGTGACCGGCCCGGGCAACCAGGTCTGGTCCTACTCCTATGACCTGCTCGGCCGCCGGGTGCAGTCGAACGACCCCGACCGCGGCGTCGAGAAGACCGCCTACGACAACCTCGACCGGCCGGTGCTCAGCACCGACGCCCGGGGCCACAAGATCGGGATCGAGTACGACGGGCTGGGCCGCGCGATCGCCAAGTACGACGCCACCAGCTCATCGCCCGGCACCAAGATTGCCGAATGGGTGTACGACACCGTCCGCAAGGGCCAGCTGACCAGCTCCACCCGCATCGTCGGCACCGACCGCTACACCACGCAGGTGGAGGCCTACGACAACCTGGACCGTCCCCAGAGCACCAGGGTGACCCTGCCCGCCAGTGAGGGGGCCCTGGCGCCCGCCGGCGGCTACGTCTTCGACGCCAGCTACAACCTCGACGGCAGCGTCGCCGCGACCAGCAGTCCCGCCGTCGGCCGCCTGCCCGCCGAGAACATCGCCTACACCTACGACGACCTCGGCCGCCTGGTCTCCACCAAGTCCCAGCTGTCGACCTACCTCATCGGCACCGACTACACCAAGACCGGCAAGGTCATCGGACTGCGGATGCAGTCCGGCGGCACCGGAAAGCAGATCGACCAGACCTTCGACTACGAGTTCGGCACCGGCCGCCTGGCCAAGGCCACCACCTGGCACTTCGGCATGCCCGGCACCGACCGCAGCGCCCAGTACACCTATCAGCCCGCCGGGAACATCACCCAGATCAAGGACAGCTCCCGGGACGGCGTCGACAACCAGTGCTTCCGCTACGACGAGCTGTCCCGCCTGTCCGAAGCCTGGACCCAGAACAACGACGGACCCTGCGCCGAAACCGGCGCGAACACCACCGTCGACGGCCCCGCCCCCTACCGGGCTGCCTACACCTACGACGACACCGGCAACCGCCGCAGCGAAACCCTCTACGGCGGGGGCCCCGCGGGCGGCGTCCAGCAGTCCGACCGCACCTACATCTACGACCCGGCCAAGGCCCACCGCCTCACCACGGTTTCCGGGGCTTCCTCCTACGCCTACGACGCCTCGGGCAACACCACGGAACGCCGGACCCAGAACGGCAACCAAACCTTGACCTGGAACGCCGAGGGCGAACTCGTCAAGGTCAGCGACGACAAGAAGGGTGAGACCAGCTTCCTCTACTCAGCCGACGGTGATCGCCTCATCCGCCGCGACAAGGATGGCACCACGCTGTACCTGCCCGGCCTGGAGGTCCACCTGGCCAAGGGAGCCACCAGCCCCACGGCTCGCCGCTTCATCGGCAACGCCATGCGCACCACTATGGGGGTCACCTACCTCCTGGGTGACCACCACGGCACGGCCGAACTGGCCATCAACGCCGAGACCGGCGCACTCAGCCAACGCCGCTACACCCCGTTCGGCGCGCTGCGCGGCAACCAGGGCGCCTGGCCCCAGGAGCACGAGCGCGGGTTCGTCGGCGGCATCACCGACACCAACACGGACCTGACCACGCTCGGCGCCCGCAGTTACGACCCGGCCACCGGCCGCTTCATCTCCGTCGACCCTCTCATCAGGATGGGCGACTCCCAGCAGATGAACGGCTACAACTACGCCAACAACAACCCCGTCACCCTCGCCGACCCGACCGGCATGGAGCCCTGCTGCACCGGCATCGGCTGCACCAAGTCCCTCGCTCCCCCCTGCCGAAACGGCCAGTACGACAGCGACGAGTGCGAAGGCCCCTGCGACCGGGGCGCAGCCAGGGACAGTCTGGGTAACGCACGCGACTCAGCGCAGAACGAGCGCCAGCAGCACCAGCAGACCGTCAAGCGGAACGCCGTGCTCGAAGCCTTAAAAGCCGCCGGCATAGGCTTCATCAAAGATTTCCTCAAGATAGAGGACATCAAGGGCTGCTTCGGCGGCAGCGTCGGCAAATGCGTCAGCCTGATCCTCGAATTCGTGCCGGCCAAGAAGATCGGCGGCCTGATCTGGAAACTGTCCAGCAGGGTCCGGATGGGGATCAAGATCTACAAGAAGGTCCAGGGCGCCATCAAGGCGGCCCGGGGGCGGATCGAAGAGCTCGACGCGAAAATCGCCGACATCGACAAGAAGATCGCCGCCCTGGACGACTTGATGGCCCGCGCGGCGAAACGCAGCAAGAACCCGAAGGTGGCCCGCGGCTCGGGCGGCAATTCCTGCCCGCTCTCCAACAGCTTCACCCCGGACACCAAGGTCCTGCTCGCCGACGGCTCCAGCAAACGCATCGACCAGCTCAAGCCCGGCGACAAGGTCCTGGCCACCGACCCGGAGACCAGCCGCACCGAGGCCAAGGAGATTCTTGCCACCATCGCCGGTGACGGCGCCAAGAACCTCGTCAGCATCACCGTGGACACCGACGGCGGCAGCGGAAAGGCCACCGGCGACATCATCGCCACCGACGGCCACCCCTTCTGGATAGACAGCGAAAAGGCATGGCGTGACGCCAAGGACCTGCGCCCCGGCCACCTCCTGCGCACCGCCGCCGGCACCTACGTCCAAGTCACCGCCGTCGAGTCCCGGACCGCCCAGGCCCGTGTCCACAACCTGACCGTCGCAGACATCCACACCTATTACGTGCTGGCGGGGGCCACCCCGGTCCTCGTGCACAATTGTGGCAATTCCACGGATGGTGATCTCATTGCCGCGGCTCGCGAGGCTGCCGGCGACGCCCCCCAAGACGCAACCATGACGGCGGTGGCCCGGATCAGGGGAAGTTCGAATCCCGACGAATGGGAAGTCGGATACTCCGGCGGTTCCGGCCGCGTGGCGATTCATCCTGATATTGATCTGTCGCGCGGCGGGCAATCCTTCGAAGGGGACGCTGGGAACTGCGCTGAAGTGCGCGCCTGTAGCCTGGTGCTGCGAAACAATCCAGGCGCGACGCTCAGCGACATCGAGTACGTCGTGGTGCGATCCCGGACGGGCGAAGTTGGCCAAGCGTGCCCGTCATGCCTCAGCACATTGGTGCTGAGGGGAGTGAGAGACATTGGGGGAGAATAGCGTGAATGGCCGCTTCCCGCCCGATGTGGAACGCCTGTTGCGTTCCGCTGGGTGGACCCCTGGTCGAGCCGTTGCGGTGGAGCCGTGCCTCATGGCGTGGCGATCGCTGGGGCTTGACGAGGCGGCCGGACCTGTGAGCTTCGTGCGCGAATTCGATGGCCTGTTCATTCAGCACCCTCCATTCGTGGACATCGCTGATGTGCGCCACTTCGATCACACACGTTTCGATACCGCTCACTCTGTCCGCGGAATCTGGCCGACGGTTCATCGCGAGTACACGAATCTCGCTGGAACAGATCTCTATCCGGTGGGCGAGAACAGGTCGCACATGACCTTGATGGCCGGTCGAGACGGAAGGCTTTTCGCTGGAGTAGATAACTTCCTGTTCGTCTACGAGGGCGATCTGGAAACCTCATTGGTGGCGATTTGCCAAGGGATTCCACCTACCCTGATCGGGGAGTGGTCACTCTAGCCTCGACCTAGGCGACGGTGACCGCTTCTTGTAGCGACCCAATCACGTGCCTGTTTCAGGTGGTGGTCAGCCAGGCGGCCTGACCGGCGCGTCGGACTGGCGGAGTTCCACCACCTTTGCCGTCCCTTGTCGGGGGATAGGGTGGTGCGGAGTGGGTCTGTAGCTGGGGGTGATCGCAGTGGCGATCATCCCCAAGGATACGACGACCCTTGGGGCTCGAGCTGTAGTACTCACGTAAAGAGCGCAGGCCGCATATATCCGGAGGGCTTTGCACTCCTCGACCTGCCGTGTGTCCAGGTAGGTCATCGACCGAGGGCTCCAGTGATGCACCTGTCACGGAATGCGACTCGCCAGATCACCGAGCCGCATGTTCGTCTCATTCGCATATCGCCAATGCCTACGCCTCGGACACGCTAACTTTTTTCACAAAATAGGGATTCGTCTCGCTCGCATGTCGCTGAAACCATTCGTCGACACCCGGTCAATCGTGGACAGGTGATCGGGTGGGCCTGGGACGGCGTCCGCCTGCTTGGCCCGGTCGAGTTCCGGTAGGCGGGCGCGCCGGTAGCGTTGCCCCGGTGCCAGCATCGGCTGCTGCTCGGCGTCCTGGCCCTGTCGGCCAACCGCGTGGTCCCCCTCCAGCGTCTGGCCGAGGTGTTCTGGCCCGACGGAGCGCGCCACGGAGTGCGCATCGACCCCATGGCCGTGGACGTGCACCACTTCGCACCGTACGCGCCGGCCTTTCCGCCAGCTCCGAAGCAATGATCCACATCGCCATGATCGACCTCATGACGCGCCGCCTCACCGGCGAATCAACCCCAACGTGGCGCGAAACCTGAACCCGGGATCAGACAGGATCAAACGCTCACCTACTGCGGCTGGCTGATGTCGGAGGTGGCGCTACAGCGGTTGGTGGACGCGAAATCTCCATTCAGCGGTTGACGACCGCCAAGCGACTGACCGGTAGCTTCGTCGTCGGGCCGGGGATCGCCCCCGGGGGCGGGCAGTAGTCCGTGGAGGAACTCGCCGGTGTGCGTACCACCCAGCTCCACCGGGGGCTGGCCGCCTCAACACGTCCTCAACGAATCCTCAACACGGCAGGCCTCAGACTCGGCGCGACGTTCGATTCATCGCGACTTCGATCAACAGGGAGAGTGACCATGCACATCACCCGCGCGATCAAGGCCCCGCTCCCCCGGCCTGGCGTGTGCGGCGACCCTCACGCTGGTTCTCGTCTCTTTCTCAACGTCCGCGATCGTCAAGGACGGTAAATGGGACTGCACCGGAGCCAACGGCTACGTTCACGTTCGCAATGCGAAGATCGGCGGCACGTTCCGCGCTTCCTTCGTGCTCGACCGCAAGCAAACCATTGAGTACCGGGCGCAAACTGGATGCCCTAGACCCGCAACGAGACAGGACCTTCTGCCGCAAGACAGGCGCATATAATCCGTCCTCCTCGCTAAAGCCACCCCGATATCGGTCGAAAACATCATGAAGCCTGGCGGCCCACGTGCAAAGAAAATCGGCTTCAATACCGTTCATCTGGCCTAAACGCCCGCAAAGGAGAGCCTCATGAGGCGATTAGCCATCGTCACGGCGGCATTCCAGCGCATGGTCGTCCTGGTGGCGATCCTGCTCTCCTCGATCATCGCCACGGCCGGCACATCGACCGCAGCGGCAGGACCTTGGGTGGAGCCCGGACTGGCCGGAAAGCTCGCCACCGGAGCCAAGATCAGGGTCAACGTCGTGACCAGGGAGCGCGCCGACCTGGCCGCCGTGTCCGGCGCCGGGCAGGTGCTCCAGACGCTGTCGCGCTCCCCCGTGGTCACCCTGCGGACCGATCAGGCGGGTCTCCAGCGGCTCACCGGCCAGCCGGGCGTGCTGAGCGTGTCCGAGGATCGGCCGGTGCCTCCGGTCCTCGGGCAGAGCGTCCCTCTGATCGGCGGCGACCGCACCAGAACGGCAGGGCTGACCGGCGAGGGCGGTGCCGTGGCCGTACTGGACACCGGCGTCGCCACCGGCCACCCGTTCCTCGGCGGCCGCGTCGTGGCCGAGGCCTGCTTCTCGCCCGCCGACCCCGACTACTCCGCCTCCAGCCTGTGCCCGGACGGCGCCGACAGGCAGGAGGGACCCGGCTCTGCCGACGCCGAGAGCGGCGCGTGCGCCGACGAGTTGCTGGACTGCTCCCACGGAACCCACGTGGCCGGGATCATCGCCGGTGACGGTGAAGGGCTCAACGGCGACGACGGGAGCGGTGTCGCACCCGGAGCCGACATCGTGGCCATCCAGATCTTCAGCAGGTTCGACTCCGACGACTTCTGCGGCTCCGGCGGCGCGCCGTGCGTGCTCAGCTTCACCAGCGCCCAGCTCGCCGGGCTGGAGAAAGTCCAGGCGCTGAAGGCCACGCTGCCCATCGTGGCGGCCAATCTGAGCCTGGGCAGCGGTAGGCACACCGCTCCCTGCGACAACGACCCGCGCAAGGCCGCCATCGACGCTCTCCTGGCGGCCGGGGTCGCCACGGTCATCGCCGCGGGCAACAACGGTTACCCGGACGCGATCGCGGCTCCTGCCTGCGTCTCTTCGGCCATCGCCGTGGGCAGCACCACCGACGGCGACACCCTGTCCTCCTTCAGCAACCGCGGCCCCCTCCTGGACCTCCTCGCCCCCGGCAGCGACGTCGTATCGTCCGTACCCGGCGACGGCTGGGCTCCGATGAGCGGGACATCCATGGCCGCCCCGCACGTCAGCGGCGCGCTCGCCGTCCTGCGCCAGTCCTACCCCGCGCTCGGCCCCGCGGCCCTTGAGGCCAAGCTCGAAGAGACCGGGCGGGGCATCGGTTACACCGGTGCCATCACACCCCGCGTCCAGCTTGACGCCGCCGCCTTGGACACGACTCCCCGGCCGGGGCCCGACCAGTACTTCCACTCGCGCGGCAGGCTCGTGGACAACGTCCAGATCAGTGCGAGCTCCGCCATGACCGTGCAGGTCGCGGGCGTGGCCGGGCTGCCCGCGCAGGGCATCCGGGCCATCGCGCTCAATGTCAGCGCCAAGGGCGAGTTCCTCAGCACGGGGGCGATCGCCGTACACGCCTCTGACGAGCAGGAACCGGACGGCAGGGCCCTCGCCTACGACACCACGCGCTACGCCTCCACGATGATCATCACGAAGGTCGGCGCCGACGGGAAGATCAAGATCGTCAATCGCGGCACGGGCCCCGTCAGAGTGACGCTCGACGCACACGGCCACACCCTCAGCCAGGTGGCGACCGTCGTGGGCGGCACCTACGTCCCGATCACTCCCGCGCGGGTGGCCGACCGCACCGTCATCCCCGCGTGGGGCAACCACCTGCTGTCCATCGCCGACATGCGCGGCCTGCCCGCGACCGGCGTCGCCCAGGTCGCCCTCACGGTCATCCTGAAGAGCCCGTCGACCGGCACGATGCGCATGTACGCCGCCGGAGACGTCTACCCCGCCGAAGCCAACGCCGACTACCCGGCGGGCATCGCCACGCAGTTCTACACGATCGTCAAGCCCGGCCCCGACGGGAGGATCAACGTGCACAACCTCGGCTTCGACAATGTCGAGATCTCTGTGGACGTCACCGGCTACTACTCCGCCGGCCAGCGAGGCTCGGTCGTCAAGGCGATCCGCCCCGCGCCCGCGGCCAGAGCCCTGGCGATTCCGGCCGGCGGCACCAAGACGCTGCGTTTCACCGGCCTGCCCGCCTCCGGCGTCACAGCGGTCGCGCTGACCGTGGCAGCCAGGGGGGCGGCGACCGGAGTCGTCTCGGTGCTGCCCCAGAGCGGGCAGACCACCGCGCGCGTGGTCTCCTATCCGGCAGGCAAGGACGCCATCGGTTTCACCGCCGCCGCCATGCGTGCCGACGGGTCGGTGGTGCTGAAGAACGAGGGCGCCGGGCAGGTGAGCGTCGACGTTGACGTCTACGCCTACTTCGCGAGGGCCTGACCGGCGGTCAGGCGGACCTGGATCGGAGGGCCGTGGCCGTGGACGGTCTCGAACTCGGCCGGGGCCTCCCCCGGCTTGTCCCGCGAACGCTTGAAACGTCACAGAACACCGGAAAGGGGAGGTGGGCGAATGAGCCCTGCGGCGGTGTACGGGTTACATGCGCGCAGACTCGCGGCCGAACTGCGTTTTCTCAAGGCCACTTCGGGTTTGGGGCTGGTCCAGTTGGCAGCCCATACGCACTGCAGCAAGTCCTCGCTGGAGCGATACTTCAACGGCAAGCTTTTACCGCCTCGCCAGGCTGTCGAAGCCATCAGCAAAGCGTGCAACGGGGATACCGCACATCTGGTGGCGTTGTGGGAGCTGGCCGTGGCCAATCCCCCCGCGTGGCAGCGTCCGGCCCAGCTGCCTCACGACGTGGCGGGCTTCACCGGCCGTTCCTCCGAACTCGATCGCCTGACGGCTCTGGTGCCGAACGCCGGCAACGCCATCGCGATCGCGGTGATCGACGGGATCGCCGGCGTCGGCAAGAGCGCGCTGGCGGTGCACTTCGCGCACCGTGTAGCCGATCGGTTCCCGGACGGCCAGCTGCACGTCGACCTGCGCGGCTTCGACGCGGAGCAGATGCCCATGCCGCCCGCCGAGGCTCTGGCCCGGTTTCTGCGGGCCCTCGCCCCAGACCTCCGGCACCTGCCCACCGAAGTGGGCGAGCTAGCGGCCCTGTTCCGCAGCCTGATCGGCGACCGGCGCATGCTCATCCTGCTGGACAACGCCGCCACCACCGATCAGGTCCGTGCACTGCTGCCCGGCAACGCAGGATGTCTGGTCCTGGTCACCAGCCGCCACCGCCTGGGTGGCCTGGTCGCCCGTGACGGCGCTCACCACATCGCCCTGAGCACCCTCACCGCCGCCGAATCCGCCGACCTGCTGGCAGCCGCTGCCGGTGTCGAACGGATCGCTGCCGAACCCCAGGCCATCGCCGGCATGACGCGGCTGTGCGGGTATCTCCCGCTGGCCTTGCGCATCGTGGCCGAGCATCTCATCGTGCACCCGTCGCTCACCATGACAGATCTCATCGGCGACCTCGCCAGCGAACACCGCCGATTGGACACGCTCGCCACCGGAGACGACAGCACCGCCGTACGGACGGTGTTCTCAGGGTCCTATCGAGCCCTGCCGGCGTCGGCGGCGCGGGCGTTCAGGCTGCTGGGCCTCCACGACAGTCCGGACATCAACGCGTCCGCCGCCGTCGCGCTCACCGGCGACACTCCCGTTCGCACGCGTGAAGTCCTGGAGGCGCTGGCCACCGCTCACCTGATCGAGCACCAGGGCCCGGACCGCTACCGCCTTCATGACCTCCTGCACGCCTACGCCGCCGAGCGCGCCGCCGCCGAAGAAACCGCCCAGAGCCTTGCCGACGCCCGACGCCGGCTGCTCTGCGCCTGCCGGGAATTCGATCCATGCAGTTCAGGCGGCGTGTGAGTATTCGTGGAGCCGCCGAGCCGGTCTCTTCGGCGTACGTCAAAGGCGGCGTCACCGGTTTCGTGACCGAACTGCGCGACCGCGCCAAAGGGCGGGAACGCTGGTGGGACGTCGTCAAAGCCGAGCGGCGAATGCCCGCCCGCGAAGAACTGACGTCCTTGTTCGTCCCGTCATCGAAGCTCATCGCGTCAGGGATTCCAAGGGACCTTCTCCGCGCGTCGGAACGGTGCCGGCGGGCGGACGCGTTCGCAGGCGGCGGCTTCTGCCCCGTCGCTCACCGAACGCGGCCGACACCCGGTCGAGGTAGATCGCGAGGATCACGACGGAGAGCCCGCCCTCGAAGCCGCGCCCGATGTCGAGCCGGGTGACCGCCTCGACGACCACCGCGCCCAGCCCGCCGCCGCCGACCATGCCGGCGATCACGACCATGGACAGCGCCATCATGATGACCTGGTTGACCCCGGCCATGATCGTGGGCATGGCCAGCGGCAGTTGCACGTCACGGAGGATCTGCCGGGACCGCGATCCGAAGGCCTGCGCGGCCTCGATCACCTCGGAATCGACCTGGCGGATGCCGAGTTCGGTGAGCCGCACCGCGGGCGGGATCGCGAAGACGGTGGTGGCGACGACGCCCGGCACGACGCCGATCCCGAAGAAGAAGACAGCCGGTAGCAGGTAGACGAAGACCGGCAGCGTCTGCATGAAGTCGAGAACCGGACGCACCGCGACGCTCACCCGTGTGCTGCCCGCCGCGGCGATGCCGACAGGAATGCCGACGATGAGCGCCACGACGGCGGCGACGATGACGACCGCGAGGGTCTGCATCGTCTCGGTCCACATCGCCATCGACTGGATGAGCAAGAGGCCGAGGCACGCGATGAGCGCGGGTTGCCACCGGCGCGCCGCCGCCCATGCGAGCGCGGTGAAGCAGGCCAGCAGCACGAGCGGATGCGGGCTGATCAGGAGGAAGTACGACGCGTTGACGAGCTGCAGGATCAACTTCGAGGCCACGTCGAATACGCCGGAGAAGTTGTCCAGCAGGAATTGGACGGCGCGCTCCACCCACGCGTCCACCGGAAGCTCAGGCATGAGCCGTCACCTTCTTCGGACTCGCCAGAGACGAGAGGATCGCGGCCCGCGGCACCACTCCGAGCAGCCGGCCTTGTTCGTCGACCGCGGCGATCGGGACCGTGTGCCGGCCGGCGAGGTGGCAGAACTCGACCAGTGGCCGGTCCACCGGCACGGCCTCGTACTCCTGAACCAGGCAGTTCCGCAGATCTCCCTCGCCGTTCCGCACGGCGTTCGCCAGCAGGTCGTCGCGGGCGACGCCGAGGAGGCAGCCCAGTTCGTCGAGCACGAAGAGGCCGTTCATCTCGGCGGCCCCGAGGCGCCGCAACACGTCCTCGGGACTGTCCGGCAATCCCGCGGTCAGCAACGGCGGACGCAACACCGCGGCCGCGGTGAGCACACGTGAGCGGTCGACGTCGGCGACGAAATCGCTGACATAGTCGTCCGCCGGCGAGGACAGGATCTCCTGCCCGGTGCCGCACTGTACGACGCGGCCGTCCTTCATCACCATGATGCGGTGCCCGATCCGCATGGCCTCGTTGAGGTCGTGGGTGACGAAGACGATCGTGCGCTGATCTTCGGCCTGCAGCGTCAGGAGCAACTCCTGCATCTCTCGCTTGATCAGCGGATCAAGGGCACTGAACGGCTCGTCCATGAGCAGGATGTCGGCATCCGTCGCGAGCGCGCGGGCGAGGCCGACGCGTTGCTTCATCCCACCGGACAACTCGTCCGGACGGGTGTCGCCGCGGTCCCCGAGACCCACGCGCCCCAGCGCCCAGTCGGCCCGTTCCAGCCGCTCCTTGACGGGGACGCCGCGCACCTTCAGGCCGTACGCGGCGTTCTCCCGGATCGTTCGGTGCGGGAACAGCGCGAAGTGCTGGAACACCATGCTGATCCGGCGATTGCGCAGCTCCCGCAGGTCGTCCCCGGCCATGGCCAGGACGTCCCGCCCGTCGATGATCAACCGTCCGCCGGTCGGTTCGACCAGCCGGTTGATCATGCGGAGCACGGTCGACTTCCCCGAGCCGGACAGGCCCATGATGACGAACAGCTCACCCCGCTGGACCGTGAAGCTCACGTCGTCGGCGCCGAGGAATCCCCCGGCGTCTCGTACGGCCTCGTGCCGCCGCTCATCCGTCAGCAGCGGCAGCGCCCTGTCCGGCGGCAGCCCGTACACCTTGCTGAGGTGACTGGCCTCGATCACCGGGTCACCCCTTTCCGAGGACGACGTCGGCGGCGGGCTTGCCGTCGACGCTGGTGACACCGTCGAGCCACTTCCGCAACACCTCGGGGTTGCCGCGGATCCAGTCCTGGGCCACTGTCTCGGCCGGTTTCTTCTGCTTCTCCAGGCTCAAGATCCACTGCGACGCGGTGTCGGCGTCGACCCGGATCTGCGAGAGGAACCGATACAGGCTCGGATCTTCGCCGGCGAGGCCGTGACGGGTCAGCACCCGGATCTCACCGGCCCCGGGCCACACCTTCTTCGGGTCGTCGAGGAAGTGGAGCTTGAACTCAGGGGTCATCCAGTGCGGGCTCCACCCGAGGAAGACGACCGGTCGCTGCTTCGCCGCGTGGCGGGTCACCTCGGCGAGCATGGCCTCCGTGCTGCTCTGCACCAGCTTCCAGTCACCGAGCCCGTAGGCGTCCTTCGCGATCGCATCACTGATGATCTTGTTGCCGGGAGCGCCCGGCTCGATCCCGAGAATCTGCCGGCCGAACTCGTCCGCGTGCTTGTCCAGATCGGCGAGGGAACGCACCCCGAGTCGCTCGGTGACGTACCCGGGCACCGCCGGCGCGTACTGCGTGCCGGTGAGCAGAGTCCCGGCGACCTCCACCTTCTTGTCGTCCAGCAGCTTGCCGAACACCGCCTGCTGACTCGGCCACCAGTTGCCGAGGTAGGCGTCGGCCTGCCCCGTCGACAAGGCCTGTCCCGCCAGCGGCACCGACACCTCCTGGATACTGGTCTTATAGCCGAGCTGACCCAGCACCAGCGTCGCGATCTTCGTCTCCACGACGAGGTCGCTCCACGGCTGTTGCACGAACCGCGCGACGTGCTCGCCGCCGCCGGACGAGTCTGCGAACCCTTCGGTTTTCGCACCACTACACCCGGCGAGCGACGCGATGAGCACCGCGAGCACGATCGGGCCGAACGATTTCCTCGACATCACCGATACCTCTCTTCCACAGGAGTGCCGACCCAGATCGGCGAGGACCATGCCATCTCGCCGTCGGTCTGATAGACGCGCACGTAGTACCAAGCCGGCGCGCCCGACACGTCGGTCCATCGCACTCGCCGTTCATGATCGCCAAGGCCGGTCAGCCCGCCGACGCCCGGCTGCAGCCGCAGCCGGCCCGGCCCTTTGAGCGGCACATCGACGACGCTGCCGTCGAGCGCGCCAAGGGTCGTGGTGACCTCGCCCCGTGATGTCTTCACGTTCACCGTGGCCCCGGCCGGTCCGATCAACGTGAACTCGACGCCGCCGCGCTGCGCGCCGTACGGCTCGCCGAAGCTCTTGGTGGTGTTCACCCAGCAGACGCGGTGCCGGTCCGCCTCGGTGATCTCCGGGCTCCAGTACGGCGTCAGCAACAGCTCGCCGCCCAGGATGCTGACGCAGCCGCTCCAGTCCGTCGTCACCGGGCTCTGACCCCATTCGACCCGCAGCGGGACGGCGATCCAGTGCCGAGGCAGGTCGAGGTCCGGAAGCACGCTGTGGACGACGTCGCCATTGCGCACGACCTCGATGCGAGCCAGTTCCCCGTATCCACGGGCGAACGCGTCCAGGTCCACCGGACCGTCGAGCTCGGCCTCGCCGCCCATGAAGACGTCGCCGATCCGCGTGTCAACGACGATGCCACGCTGGGTGGCCGCGAACACGCGCCGGTTGTAGAGCGCGTCGAACACCGCTTCACGATCGAGTCGTTCGGCGTACGCGCCGACGTAGCTGGCCCCGTGCCCGTGGTCGGAGGACGCGATGAGCCCGAACCGCTGCCCGCGGCGCAGGCCGTCGAGGACGAACGTGCCGGGAAGCGTGCCGTCGGCGTACTGGCGGAAACAGCCGTCGTCCTCGTAGTTGCCGCGGCAGGCCTGGAAGACCTCCACGACGCGGAGGAACTGCGGGTCGTGGTAGTCCCAGTCGAACGGCACCATTGCCGAGCCGGGATGATGCGGAATGGTGATCGCCGGGAACTCCGGGTGCCGGCGAAGCCCCTGCCACAACTCCGCGGGCGTTTCCGATCCCTTCGCGTAGGCCGAGAAGATCGGTGCGCCGCGCCGCACGTCCCCGTAGATGACGTTCTGGTGCCCCATGAGCCCGGTCCACTCGAAGCCGTACAACGGTACGAAACGCCCGTCGACACGGAACAGGTCGGCCATCTTCTGGATCGACCACCATTGGTAGTCGGTGCTGTTCTCGGAGTGATCGGTGACCGCCCAGAAGTCGTATTCACATACGTCCCAGGAGTAGCGGTAGAAGTCCTCGAGAGACGGCTCGTCGCCGGAGGTGCAGCGGCTGATGAGGGAGTGGCGGTGCAGGTCCCCCCAGTACAGCGCATATTCCTTGTCGTTCACGGTCGTCCGGTAGCGGGCGCCGCCGGCGTCGGCCCATCCGCGTGCCTCGCGTCGTTCGTCGCTGTGAACGACGTCGAGCCTGCGCGTCGCGATCGCCCGTCCCGTCGCGGTCAACGTCGCGGCCCTGATGGCACCGGTTCCGTGCATCCCGTGCCAGATGACCTCACCGTGGTGCTCCAGCAGGAACGGGCACTCCCGGCCGCCGAAGCCTTCGGTCCAGGTGAGTGCACGCTCCAGGCGACTGTCGGTCTGCCACGCCACGAGGGCGCCGCTCGGCAGCGGGGCGAGCGCCGGTTCCTCGAGCGTGCCGTCGCTGGCGGCGAGCGTCGTCGGTGGTGACCAGCCGTCCGGGCCGAGCGTTTGAGTGGCGACCTCCCAGTAGTAGGTCATCAGGGGCAGCCGCCGGTGGATCCGATAGGCGACGGTCAAGCCGCCCGCAGGGTCGGCGGCGAGGCGCGGCAGCCCACTCGGTACGACGTCGAGGCCGGGCGCGAGCAGGCCTTCCGGTTCGTACAGGCCGTCGTTGCCGAGGCGTACGACCCGGATCGAGGCGGAGATCTCCGGCAGCAACTCCGGTGGGATGAACTCCCCGCTCTCCCGCATCCCCTCGATCCTCGGCGAGTCCGACAGTTCGCCGGCCGGTCGTAGACGGGTGGGACCGGAGCCGCCGTGGCCGGCGACGGTGATGACGTCGAAGCCGCACCAGACGGCGCCGTCCGCGGTGACCGCGAGGCTCGGGTGCAGCGCGTAGTCGCGCCCACTGGTCACCGGACGCGGATCCGCGAGAGTGCCGGCGGGGTCGGCGTGGCGGACCGCGATGCGGTAGGCGCCCCGGTGGTACTCGCACCAGGCATAGACCGTGCCGCCTCCAGGCGCGGCGGCCACCGCGGGATCCCAGACATTCCCCTCGACTCCGTCACTCACCAGACGCGGCTCTGCCCAGGTGCCGTCACACCAACGGCGGGCGTAGACGCCGAACCGGTTGCCCAGCGGCCCCTGCCAGCAGACCTCGACGCCGCCGTCGACGTGCGCGACCGCCTCCTGGTTGAACGACGGGTGATCGGTCGTGCTGACCAGCTCTTCACCGGTCCAGCCGTCCTGCCCGTGACGGCGGCAGAAGACCGACACGGCGCCCTCTTGCGCGCGAGCGTAGAAGACCCACGGGCGGCCGTCGGCGTCGAACAGCGCCGTGGGGCGAAAGCAGTCGGCGGGCTCGCCGGAGAGCACGATCGGGTCCCCTTCGGCCGCCGCGCCGTCGAGGAGCAGCGCCATCACGCGATCGCCGGCGTCCTTCTCCCACTCGATCCAGGCGTGGAGGACACGACCGTCCGGTGTGGTCGCGACGCTGGGACGCGTTGCGGTCCCCGACGCCCGGACGCTTGCGCCGGCCGCTCGGCGATGCCCTTCGAGAAGTGGTGCCGAGGAGAGCGACGCATGGGCCCGCTCCAGGAACTCGGGAAGCCGGCCGCCGCCCTCGTCGACCCACATGTAGCGCAAGGGGTCCGGATCGAGCAGCGCCTCCACGCCGGACACGTCGCGGCAGTCCTCGATCGCCTTCGCCATCCGCCTGTTGAAGGCGAGCACCCGCTCGAGATCCGCGCGTTGTGCCTCGGTGTACTCCCCGGTGTGGTGGTCGACCCCGCAGCACCCGTGGCCGCGATGTCCGCCGTGCTGTCCGCCCACGTCCTGCCTTTCCGAAACTCACGTCGCCCGCCGTCGCACAATTCGGGCATGCATAATGGAAATGCCGGCGAAATGCCGATGAAACAAGAGGCCCTGATCACACGAATTGCGTGACCGTTGGTTGGTAATGGTTCTTCGCGGCGGTCGCGGGCGCAACAAAAAAGGCCGGGCAAGCCAGACCGCCTTTTAACTGCTCCTATAGAGGCGCTCTATGGCTGTACGGCGGTCTCGTTGACACGGCCGGACGCGTGCTCTCGCATCACCATCTCGACGAACGCCCGCCCCGCGTGTGACAGCGGCTCACGACGCCACAACAACCGGACACGGCGCACAGCGGGCGGATCGATCGCCCCGATGCGAGCGCCTTGACGTGCCGCGTCCTCCGCCATCGGGCGCGGAAGCAGTGCCACACCCGCACCGGCAAGGACCAACGGGACTATCGCCGCGCGATGCGGGGTCTCCACCGCGATGCGCAGAGGGACGCCGGCCCCCGCAAGTGACTGCTCGAGCAGCATCCGCGTCGCCGTGCCCGGCTGAGTCGTGATCAGATCCATCGCGGCGACCTCGGCCATCTTCAGCGCCCGGCCCGGTGCGATTTCGGCATCCGGCGGAAGAACCGCGAGCAGTTCCTGCTCCCGGAGCTCCACAGCACGCAATCCCACCGACGGCACAGAGAAATCCGCGAGACCCAGCTCGCATTCACCGACCCGCACCATTTCCGCGACCGCTTCCGCGTGCTCGGGGTCCTCGATGCGGATGTCGACTCCCGGATAGGCGCGACGGAAGGTGCCGACGAGACCGGCCAGCGGGTCCACGGCCAAGGTGGTCAATGCGACGATGTCGAGCCGCCCCGCCTGTAGCCAGGCGACCTGCTGCACCGACGACAGTGCGGAGGCGAAGGCGCGCATCACCTGCTGCGCGGAACCCACGAGGGCCTCTCCTTCGGGCGTCAGCCTGACCCCGCGACCAAGCCTGTGGAACAGCGTGGTGCCGAGCTCGCGCTCCAGCGTCCGGATCGTGTACGACAGCGACGGCTGCGCGACCCGAAGGGCGGACGCGGCGCTGGTGAAGCTGCCGTGCGACGCCACCGCGAGGAAGTACTCAAGCTGCCGCCGATCCACCCGAGCCCCTCAATCATCGCCGCATGGTTTCTGGTCAGGATCACACGCGATTCCCGCGTGGGGTCGGAGGATGCGATCGGTCAAGTCCACGGACGTGGTGCATGAATCGATCTTGGCGTGATCCTGTTCCTGCAGGTTGAGTGGTAAGTGTATGGGAGAGTGGTTCTGCGCCAGTATGTCGCCTCGATGACGCTCTGGTCCTGCGCCGGCGACGTCCCTGGCCTGACAGCCGCGCCGATGAGGCAATGCCGAAGCGGCTCCGTTGCGATTTTCGCAACGGAGCTCAGGGCGGCCACGCAACGTCGTCGATCGCGAGCCACGGCGCGGCGGCCACGGCCGTGGGCGTGATCCCGGCGAACGTCTTGACCTCGCGGTGCAGGTGGGACTGGTCGACGTAGCCGCTGTGGGCAGCGACCCCGGCGGCGGCGTGACCCACCGCCAGAAGGTGGGCGGCGTGGTCGAACCGCACCAGCCGTGCGGCACGTTTGGGTGTGATGCCCAACTGGGAGCGGAAGCGCGACCACAGGCGCTTGCGGCTCCAGCCCACCTCGTCGGCCAGGCCGTCGACCCGCACCCGCCCCCGGCTGGTGAGCATCCGCCGCCAGGCGTAGGCGACCTCCGGATCGACCGGCGGGCGGGCGCCCAGCCGCCGGCCGAGGATATCCGCCGCGATCGTGAACCGTTGGTCCCACGAGGCGGCGGCGCGCAGCCTGTCCTCGGCTCGCCCGGCGTCGCGGCCCCAGACATCCTCAAGCGATACAACCCTTCCGCTGAGCTCGGCCGATGCGCCGAGCACCGCGGCCGCCGCGGCCGGCTCCAGCCGGATCTGCAGGCACTCGCCGACCCCCCTGCCGGCCACCCGGAGATCGCCAGGGATAAGCCCGATGACGACACTGCCGCGCTGGCCATGGGCGTCGTAGACGATGGCTTCTCCCTCACTCAGGTCGACCAGCAGGGTGACCGACGGGTGCGGGACCATGGCGATGTCCACGAGTGCGGGCGCATGGTGGCGGAACCCGGCCATGCTGACCCCCGGCAGCCGAACCGACGGGCGCGGGACGGCGACCTGCACCTGCGCCCAGTCGAATGATGTCCCGGTCGAGGGCACGTGACCAGTCTAGGCCTCACCGATCACGGGCGGGTGTCAGCGGCCGTTGCCGTGAAGCCCAGCAGCAGTTTGCTGGTCGCCTCGGGCGCTTCGAACATGGGCAGGTGCCCGACGCCGGGCAGCAGCTCGACCCGTGCGTGCGGCACCGCGTTGTACCGGTGCGCCGACGACGGCTCCCAGCGGGGGTCGGCGCCGCCGAAGATCACCAGCACCGGGACTCCGAGGACGGCCAGACGCTCAGGCACGCTCCGCTCGGCGATGTACGCGCCGTTGCGCCGCAACACCGTCCTGAACGTGCGGTAGGTGATGCCCCGCAGTTCGGCGACCATGTCATCGGGGACGTCCACCGGGCCGGCGGCCGTCGCCCTGATCCCACGGCGGATCATCGCGTCCGAACGCCTCGACCACAGCAGCGGGCCGAAAGGCGGGCCCAACAGGACCCGCAGGATGAACGGCTGCCCAAGCAGCGCATCGGGACCGGGGCCGGTGCTGATCAGCGCGAGCGAACCCACCAGGTCGGGGCGCTGTTCGGCCAGCGCGGTGGCGACGTAGCCGCCGCTGGAGTGCCCCACGACGGCGACGCGGCCAAGGCCGAGGTCGTCCAGCACCGCCGCCACCCGGCCTGCCTGATCGGGCACCTCGTACGAGAGCGCGGGCGGGGACTGGCCGCAGCCTGGCAGGTCGACCCGGATGAGGTGATGGTGGCCGGCGAGTTCCGGGACCATCGGGTTCCAGCAGGCGCCCGAGGCCCCCGATCCGTGGATGAGCAACAACGGCGGCGCCTGCCGCGGGCCGTCGTGGACCACGTGCATCCGATGCGAGCGCTCAAACTCGTACTCACTCATGCAGGAAACGATGCACGCACGCCCGGCCATCAGTCTTGGACAAATGTTCCCGCGGAGTCGACGACCGACGGCCCGCGCTCTGCGACCGCTCGAAAGCCAGAGTCATCCGCATAGTCCTGCCGACCATTGCCACGCCGGCATCGTCGCGTCCCGGCGGACCGCACTGTCATCGGCAGATGAGGACGACATCGCCCTTGCAGCACCGGGGGCGCCATGATCCCACTCGAACTTCGACGGCACAGGCTCAACGTTCGACGGCACAGGACAGCCGGCGCTGATCACAGCGCCCTGCTGCACGCAGGAGCACCGAGGATGACCTACTGCTCTTCTCATGCGGACGCGACCGCATGAGCTACTCGGCCAGGGTTCGGCCCCGGCCCCAACCGCCATGCCCGAACTTGTCGTACTCGATCACTAAGGTCCCTGACACAGCCATACCCCGGACCCGTCCCGACGGAGGAAGAAAACCGAATGACCACCACCGCGTGGGACGAGATCCGCCATCTGATCGACCTGGACAGCCCCGACGACCTCGTCGATCGCCTGATCAAGCTCAACGCCGCCGAACGCGAACTCGTCGCCGCAGAGCTCCGCGACCACGTCTCCGTCCTGCGTGCCCGCGCCGAGGCCGAGGAAGAGAAGCTCTGGTCACGCGGCGACGACCATTCGGAGATCCCCCGCTCCCCCTGGCAGAACAACTGGCCCGAACTTCTCCGCCTGACCGGCGCTGACGATGGCGTTCCAGCACGAGTCGTACGCCATCCAGGGCCGGGCAGCGCAACTCGCGCTCAAGAACCGGAAACACTTCACCGCACTTGGTCTGAAGCAGATCGCCCAAGCCATCCCAGCCCTGCCCCCCGCCCTCGGCGCCCGCCTCACCGCAGTCTTCGACGGAGGAGTGCCCGATTGATCGTGGTCCTCGCGTTCGAGCGGGGAGACGGTGCCCCCGGCAGCGGAGTGGTCTTTCCGCTGGAGAGGTTCCTCCTCAGGCACCCCGAGTGCAGCGCCTCCTCAGTACCCCTGCGGCCTATGCGGCAACAGGACAAAGCCGCAGGTAGTACCGGCTGCTGACCGAGCGGCACACCGGCATCCCGCCGTGGCCGCCGCATCATCATGTTCGCCTGCTGCGCATGTCCCGCTCACGGCGGACAATCGGTCTCCTTCCCTTGATCGTGGTTCGGCGGAGGGCGGCGATCACCTCGTCGGCCGCGGCCTGCGGCACCTCCACCAGCGAGAATCGGTCGGCGATCTCGATCGCGCCGATGTCGCGCCCGCTCAGGCTCGACTCGCCGGCTATCGCGCCGACCAGGTCCTGTGGCCGGATTCCCGCATTTCGCCCGAGGTTGAAGAAGAGGCGTGCCATTCCACCCGCCGGGGCGCGAGCGTATCGCTCGCCGTCCGGGGCCGCCTCTCGCTGCCCACGCCGCTTCTCCACGGTCCGCGGGGCCACCTCGGGAATCTCCTGCTCGTCGAGCGCAGCCCCACTGGACTCGTGCGCCAGCTTGACGGCGGCGAGCGCGATTTCCATGAGGTCGAACTCATCGGTGAGCGACTCGACCACGACGTGGAAGGGCCCCAGGTCGTCTTGCAGGAGGCATTCCTCCAGCGCGGCACGGGTCAGCTCCATCCGGCGCGTCTGGAGGTCGGCGACGGTCGGCAGCCTCTCCACCGGGATCCGCCGTTTGGTCACCCGCTCTATCGCCTTGAGCATGCGGTGCTCGCGTGGCTCCACCAAGGTCAGAGCCACCCCTTCGCGGCCGGCGCGGCCCACCCTGCCGATGCGGTGCACGTACGCCTCGGGTGCGGACGGCACGTTGTAGTTGACGACGTGAGTGAGTTGTTCGATGTCGAGGCCACGCGCGGCTACGTCGGTCGCGATGAGCAGGTCGGCGGTCCCTGCCCGCAGTCGTGACATCACTCGGTCGCGTTGCTCCTGCTCCATCCCACCGTGCAGGGCCTCGGCGCGGTGGCCGCGTCCGTTCATGGTTTCCGTGAGCTGGTCGACCTCGTCCCGGGTGCGGCAGAAGATGATCGCGGCTGCCGGCGCCTCGATGTCGAGAAGGCGTCCGAGCGCCGCCGGTTTGTGCGCCCTGGCGACCAGGTACGCGCTCTGCTCCACCAACGGGGTCGTCTGGCTGCCCTCTGCCGCCGCGTGCCCCATTTCTATCCGTACCGGGTCGTGGAGGTGACGGCGGGCGATTCCATCGATGCGCGGCGGAAGCGTCGCGGAGAACAGCACGGTCTGGCGACCTTCGGGGGTCGCCGCGAGGATCGCCTCAATGTCGTCGGCGAACCCCATGTCGAGCATCTCGTCCGCCTCGTCCAGCACGACGGTGTGCAACCCCTCCAGGTCGAGCGTCCCCCTGCCGATGTGATCGAGGGCCCGTCCCGGTGTCGCGACCACGACGTCCACCCCGCGCTTGAGCGCCTGCAATTGCCGGCCGATGGGCGCTCCGCCATAGATCGGCAAGACGCGAGTACCCAGTACGCGTCCATACCGGTGGAACGCCTCCGAAACTTGAACGGCCAGCTCACGCGTGGGCACAAGCACCAGCGTCACAGGGCCGGCGCCACCGCCGGGGTGGGGCATTCGCTGAAGCACGGGCAACGCGAACGCCGCGGTCTTCCCCGTGCCCGTCGCCGCCTGCCCGAGCAGATCACGCCCCTGAATCAACGAGGGGATCGCCTCTCTCTGGATCGGAGTGGGCTCTTCGTAACCCAGAGCGGACAGCACGTCCAGGAGCTCAGATCGGAGGTTCAGATCGGCGAAGGTGGCCTCGCCGCCGGATGTGTTCATGGTCATCGCAAACTCCTTACGAACTCCCGCACCTCTTCTGCCGGTCATCCTCTGACCAGGGCTTCGACGTACCCAAACCCTGGGTGCGGGAGCGTCAGGGCGCCGGCTCGTCCCGCCCAACACGCGGTCGTCGCCGTCCTACCGTACGCAATACCGCAGCCCTACCCTTGCCAAGGGGCCTGGGAACGTCCGGCGCCGGCCGTCGGCAGTGGGTCGCGGAGTGGAACGTGATGCGTTTCCGATCGTGCGTGCGGTGGGACAGACCTCGCATGAACGACATGTGGGACGTGGCGATCGTAGGAGCGGGACCGGCGGGCTCGGCGGCGGCGCTGCGGGCCGCGCAACTTGACCCGGACCTGCGCGTGCTCCTGCTGGACAGGGCCGACTTCCCCCGTGACAAGCCGTGCGGCGACGGCATCGCCGCCCACGGGCGCGACGAGCTGGCCCTGCTGGGGCTGCCCGCGCTCATCGACGACTACCGGCCCACTCCCCGCCTGACCGTGGTCTCGCCGGGCGGGGTGCGGGTCTCCGCCGAGGCCGCGCGGCCCAATCACGTGGTGCCGCGCCGGGTGTTCGACGCTCGCCTGGTGGCCGCCGCGCGGGCCAGGGGTGTCGAGGTACGCCGCCACCGCGTCAAGGATCTCGTCTTCGACGGGTCCGGGGTGGTCATCGACGGGCGGCTGCGGGCCCGTACGGTGGTGGCCGCCGACGGGGCCGGCTCGGTCGTGCGCCGCCTGATCGGCCTGGCCGCCGCCGCCGAGAAGCACACCGCCATCGCCGTGCGCGGCTACGCCGACGTGCCCGAGGAGGACGATGTCCAGCTCATCGCCATGCAAAAGGCGGGCTGGCCGGCCTACGCGTGGTCGTTCCCCATCGGCGACGGTACCGCGAACGTCGGCTTCGGCATGCTGCTGCCCCGGCTGCGCGCGGCGGGAGCACCCGGACGTCAGGTGCTGCACGGCAGGCTCGCCGAGTTGCTGCCCGACCGGCCCGCCCGCGATCTGCGCGCCCATCACCTGCCGCTCTCGACCGGGCGGCCGACGCCCGGCGCCGGCCGGGTCCTGCTCGCCGGTGACGCCGCGGGGCTGATCAACCCGCTCACCGGCGAGGGCATCTACTACGCGCTGCTGTCCGGGCGGCTGGCGGCCGAGGCGGCGGTGGAGTCGCCGGGCGACCCGCTGGCACTGTACCGGGGCAAGCTGCGCGGGGCGCTCGGACGACACCTGCGCACCACCGACGTGCTGGCCCGGCTGGCCCAGTCCCCCGGTTTCATCGACGCGGCGATCGAGACGGCCGTGCGCCGCAAGGAGGTGTTCGACCTGCTGGTGGAGGTGGGGCTCGGGGCCGGGACGGTGCCCGCGCCGCTCGCTCTGGCCGTGGGGATGCGTTGGCTGCGCGGCTCCCTGCGCGCCGGGCGGTGAGAGGGGCGTGGGGCGTGGGGCCACGCGGATCACGCGGTGAGCGGGGCGTGGGGCCATGCGGGTCATGCGGGTCACGCGGGCCATGCGGGTCACGCGGTGAGCGAGGCACCGCCGGCGACCAGGAGGATCACGTCCACGGTCGCCACAGCGACGGCGGTGACGAACGGCACCCGTGAGGACCTGGCGGCCAGCAGCAGCCCCGTGGCCGCGAGGGCGGAGGCGGCGGCCACGGCCAGCCAGCCCGCCACGCCGGGGGCGGCGCCTCCAGGGCCGAAGACGAGCAGGCAGGTGGCGGCCAGCAGTGGCACGGGGACCAGGAGCCGTACGCGGGAGGCGCCCATGCGCTGCGGCCAGCCGCGTACGCCGGTGTCCAGGTCGCCCGCGATGTCCGGCAGCACGTTGGCCAGGTGCGCGCCCACACCGAGCAGTCCGGCGGCCAGGACCGCCCACCACGCGGGCCACGGCTCACCGGGCAGGCCCAGTGTCACGAAGGCCGGCAGCACCCCGAACCCCACGGCGTAAGGTGCCCACGACAGGAGTGTCGCCTTCAGCCCGAAGTTGTACCCCCAGGCCGCCAGCACCCCCGTGAGGTGCAGCGCGCCCGCGCGCCAGCCGGAGGCCAGCGACAGCGGCACGCAGCAGGCCAGTGCCACAAGAGCGGCGATCCAGACGGCACGCGCGCTCACCGTGCCGCCCGCGACGGGCTTGCCCGCGCGTCCGGCCGCCGCGTCCCGCTTGACGTCGATGGCGTCGTTGCACCAGCCGATCGAGAGCTGTCCCGTCAGCACGGCAGCGCCCGCCAGCACGCACCCGACCACGTCGCGCCCCGTGGCCACGGCCAGCGCGGTGACCAGAGCGGTCACGGCCGCGGTCGGGCCGGGATGGCACGCGCGCGCGAGCCCTACGGCCAGCCGCCCCGGCCCATCGCGTACGACGGCGGTGGGCGCAGGGCCGGGGTCAGTCACAAGGTGATCGTAGACCGGGCGATCGCCGCGGAGAATTCCCATGCTCCACATGTGGCTTAAATGACCATTTGGACGGGAAACGTGCGGGGAGTAAGAGTTGTCGGCTGGCGAGGGAGAACTGCATGACCCGTATCGCCGCAGTCCGTTGTGCTTTCCCTCCCCACCGGTACCCACAGTCCACGCTCACCGACATGGCCGCCCGCGTGTGCCTGCCGGAGAACGCCGACCGGCGCCTCCTCGACCGCCTGCACCGCAACGCCCGAGTGGACTACCGCAACCTCGCCCTGCCCATCGAGCAGTACGAGAAGCTCAACGGCTTCGGCGCCGCCAACGACGCCTTCGTCTCGGTCGCCGTGGACCTGGGGCTCGAGAGTGTGAAGGCCGCCCTGGACGCGGCCGAACTGGAGCCGACCGACGTGGACATGATCATGTTCACGTCGGTGACCGGCATCGCCGCGCCCTCCGTCGACGCCCGGCTGGCGACGGCGCTCGGCCTGCGGCCCGACGTCAAACGGGTGCCCGTCTTCGGCCTGGGCTGCGTGGCCGGAGCGGCGGGCATCGCCAGGATCCACGACTACCTGCGCGGCTGGCCGGACCACGTGGCCGTGCTGCTGTCGGTGGAGTTATGCTCGCTCACCGTGCAGCGGGGCGACTCCTCGCCCGCGAACCTGATCGCCAGCGCGTTGTTCGGCGACGGCGCGGCCGCCGTGGTGGCCTGCGGCGGCGGACGCGGCGCGGCCGGTCCCACCGTGGTGGCCACGCGCAGCCACCTGTATCCGGGCTCCGAGCACGTCATGGGGTGGCAGGTTGGTGACACCGGGTTCCGGGTGATGCTGGACGCGAGCGTCCCGGCGGTCGTGCGGCGGTACCTGGCCGACGACGTGCACGGTTTTCTCGCCGAGCACGGCGTGACGGCCGGGGAGGTGACGGCGTGGGTGTGCCATCCCGGCGGGCCGAAGGTGCTCGAAGCCGTGTCGGACGTGCTCGGCCTGCCCGCGGACGCGCTCGACGTGACATGGCGCTCGCTGGCGGCCAACGGCAACCTGTCCTCGTCCTCGGTCCTGCACGTGCTCGGTGACACCCTCGCCACCCGGTCGCCCGAGCCTGGAACCTGGGGACTGATCATCGCCATGGGGCCGGGCTTCTGCTCGGAACTCGTCCTGATCCGCTGGTGACCGCGCCCATGACCCGACTGCTGGTGACTGCCTTATGACCTGGTATCTGGTGCTCGTCTTGCTGGTCGGCCTGGAACGTGTGGCCGAGCTGGTCGTCGCCCGGCGCAACGCCGCGTGGAGCATGGCGCGCGGCGGTGTCGTGACCGGCCAGGGCCACTATCCGTGGATGGTGGCCCTGCACACCGGGTTGCTCGTCTGCGCGCCGCTGGAGGCCGCGCTGGCGGAGCGGCCCTTCCTTCCCGCGCTCGGGTGGCCGATGCTCGCCCTCGTCGTGGCGGCCCAGGGGTTGCGGTGGTGGTGCATCACCTCGCTCGGGCCGCGCTGGAACACGCAGGTGATCGTGGTGCCCGGCCTGTCGCTGGTGACGCGCGGCCCCTACCGGTTGCGGTGGCTACGGCATCCCAATTACGTGGCGGTGGCGGTGGAGGGGCTCGCGCTGCCGCTGGTGCACACGGCCTGGGTGACCGCGCTGGCGTTCACGGTGCTCAACGCCGCGCTGATGGTGGTGCGGATCCGATGTGAGAACGCGGCTCTCCTCCTCGCCTCCGAGCGGTGACAGCGTGATCGACGTGCTTGTCGCGGGCGGGGGCCCGGCAGGACTGGCGACGGCCGTTCACGCGGCGCTGGCGGGGATGGAGGCGGTCGTCGTCGAGCCGCGTGCCTCGCCCGTGGACAAGGCGTGCGGCGAGGGCATCATGCCGGGCGGGGTGGCGGCGCTGGAGGCGATGGGGGTGGAGGTCGAGGGACGCGGGTTCCGCGGCATCCACTACCTCGACGGCCGGCGAGAAGTGCGGGCCGCCTTCTCCGCCGCTCCCGGGCTGGGCGTACGTCGTACGCATCTGCATGCCGCGCTCGCGCGGCGGGCCGCCGAGCTGGGCGTCAAGACGATCACCGGCAAGATCACCCGCGTCGAGCAGGACCGGGACGGCGTGGAGGCCGCCGGGCTGCGGGCCCGCTGGCTGGTGGCCGCCGACGGGCTGCACTCGCCGCTGCGCCGCGCCCTCGGCCTCGGTCTGCCCGCGCGCGGACCCCACAGGTACGGCCAGCGCAGCCACTACAGGATCGAGCCGTGGACCGACTTCGTCGAGGTCCACTGGTCAGGCACCGGCGAGGCCTACGTCACGCCCGTCGCCCGGGACCTGATCGGCGTCGCGATACTCAGCTCGGTGCGGCGCGGCTACGACGAGCACCTGCGCGGCTTCCCCGGACTGAGCCGCCGCCTGCGCGGCCCGGCCGTCACCCCGGTGCGCGGCGCGGGCCCGCTGCGCCAGGCCGTGCGCGCCCGCCGCGCGGGACGCGTCCTGCTGGTCGGGGACGCCGCAGGCTACGTGGACGCGCTCACCGGCGAGGGCGTCTCGCTGGCCGTGCGCTCGGCCGAACTACTGGTCAGGTGCCTGGCCGAGGACCGGCCCGAAGACTACGAGGGCGCGTGGCTACGGCTGTCCCGCACGCACCGGCTGCTGACGGGCGCGCTGGTGCAGGCCGCGCGCCGCCCCGGCACGGCCCGGCTGGTGGTGCCCGCCGCCCGTCGGCTGCCCGGCCTGTTCACGGGCATCGTCAGGATCCTCGCCTGACACTTCCTCGGCCACGGATGTGTTCCTGAACAGGCTCATCGGCATGGAGCAAACTGCGGACGCGCCACTCGGCTACCATGATCGGTCAGGGCAGTCCGATGTCGCGATCGGTCTTCGCGCGATGAAAGCCGGTCCTTGTCTGACCCGACACCGTGTGTCCGGCACCAGAGAAGGCCGATGGCGCGTTCATGGCAGGCGGATGGGGAGGGCACGGGGGCCGCGCACCTGGCCGGCGGCCCAGGTCACCGCCGCCGGCTCCGCCAGGGCGAAGGCGGGGATGCGCTCCAGCCAGACCTCCAGGGCGACCCGGAGTTCCATACGGGCCAGGTGGGAGCCCGCGCAGCGGTGGATGCCGAGACCGAAGGCGGCGTGCCGGTTGACCTCCCGGTCGATGAGCACCTCATCCGCGCGCTCGAACTGGGCCGGGTCGCGGTTGGCGGCGGGGAAGGACAGCAGGATCCAGTCGTCGGCCTTCATGTCCACGCCGTTCCAGTGCATGTCCTGCTTGACCAGGCGAGCCATGGTGACCGGGGCGTAGGCGCGCAGGAACTCCTCGATCGCGGTCGGCAGCAGCCCCGGCTCGGCCACCAGGCGCTCGCGGTCGGCCGGAGTCTTGGCCAGGTGCCACAGGGACGCCCCGATGGCGCTCCACGTCGTGTCGATGCCGGCGATGAGGAGCAGCATCATCGTGCCCACCACGTGCATGGGGTCCAGTTTCTGCCCATGGAGTTCGGCGTTGACGAGGTACGTCGTCAGGTCGTCGCGCGGCCTGGCGACGTGCTCGTGGATCTGCGCGACGAGGTAGTCAACCAATTCGTCTTGGTGTCCGAGACGTTCCTCGGGTGACTGGTTGATGCTCTCCAGGACGTTCTCGACGAACTCGCGGAACCGCGGGCCGTCCTCGGGCGGGAAGCCGAGCATGTCGGCGATCACTCGCATCGGAATGTGCTGGGCGTAGTCACGGGCGGCGTCCACGATCTCCCGCCCCCGCATCGCGTCGATGAGTTCGTGGCAGTACGCCCGCGTCGCCTCCTCCTGTTGGGCCACCGCCGACTTGGTGAACATCGGCAGCAGCAACTGCCGGGCGTCGCGGTGGAACGGCGGGTCGGAGGTGATGGGTGGGGCGTCGCCTACCGGGGCCAGGTCGAGCGGCGGTTTGTTGTTGCTGACGATGATCGCCCGGGACGAGAAACGCTCGGTGTCGTACGCGACGGCCGCCACGTCCTCATATCGCGTCGGCAGCCATACGCCGCCGAACCGCTCGGTGTGCGCGATCGGGCAACGCTGCCGCAGCTCGTCCTGGATCGGATAGGGATCGGCGGCCCAGACGGGATCGACATGGGAGAAGTCGGTCGCCCAGTCCGAGACCGGATCGATCACGACCTCGCTGGCTGTGCCCAGCAACCGACTCTTACGTGCCTCTCCAATGCCTTGCCCGAAGCGGTCATCCGCGGTCATCACGCAGCTCCATCTTTGGCGTCGGTCCCGGGCCCCTTGCGTGTGATACGTCCGGAGGCCGCCGCCGGATGCCCCTGCGCCGGAAACCTCATCCACGCACGTCAGGCAGGCCGCATGATCCATCACTGTCGTCTGCCTGAGGTGATCGCCGGCTCGCGGCGCTCTTGCCGCGCCGGTGCAAGCCGTTCGTGGAATCCGCCGTCCGGGGACCGCGTGATGATCCCGGTCTCCACTCCGTGCTCGGCCTCGTGGCGATCCGTCTGCTGAAGTGCGAGGCAGATCCACCGGGTGAGGATGAAGGCGACGACGGGGCCGATGACCACGGCGAACCTGAAGAAGATCGTCACAGCGTCGACGGTGAGGTGGAACTGGTGGGCGATCTGGTCGTTGGCCGCGGCCGCCCACAGCAGGCCGTAGAACGTGACGCCGGCGACCGCGACGGCCGTCTTCACCGGCGTCTCGCGGGGCCGATCGAGCAGGTCACGCGCGAGCGTCTCGCGGGCCATGCGGCTCGTGGTCTTGGGCCGGCCCAGCCCGTCGCGGCGGCTGCGCCGCGAGAGGAGGAAGCGCTCGGCCATCGGATAGGCGGCCAGGGCGGTGAAGAAGACCCCGGGTATCACCAGTGTGGGGACGAGGACCGCGAGACTGAGCGTGTAGTCCCCGATGGTGAGTTCCCACCCGGGCATGATCCGGAGGGCGCCGTCGAGGAACCCCATGTACCAGTCGGGAACCGAGCCCGCCGAGATCTGCGTCGGCTTGGCAGGGCCGTACAGCCATATAGGGGCAATCTGGAACCCCAACCCGAGAATGATCAGCATGCCGAATGTCGCGAGCGCCATCATCGGGCGCACGCTCCGCCATGCCGGCACCGAGGCGAGGAACCGGGTGTGGCCGTGCCGCCGCACCAGCAGTTCACGGGCGATCAGCAGCGCGGCCATGACGATCGAGATCAACAGGTGTCCGCCGTACATGACCGGAATGACCCTGTCACCGGGAAAGTCCGGGCCGAACAGCAGCGACAGCGCCCAGGTTCCCACCACGGGGACGGACTGCACAACCGACATGATCAGCCACAGGCTCCCACCCGACAGCATGTCGTCAGGCAGGGCGTTGCCGGTCTCGCCCGCGGCCATGCCCAGCGCCAGCAGCGTCACCCAGATCAGCCACTGTCCGGTGCGCGGGCGGCGGAAGGCGCCGGTGAGGAACATGCGCAGCAGCTGCAACACGACGGCCGCCACGAAGACGAGCGCCGCCCAGTGGTGGACCTGGCGTATGAGCAGTCCGCCGCGCACCTCCAGGCTCAGATGCATGGTCGAGTCGAAGGCCTTGCTGACGAAGAGTCCGCGCAGCGGGCCGTACGAACCGTCATAGGTCACCTGGGACATGCGGGGGTCGTAGAACACCATCAGCACCGCCCCGGTCACCGCCAGAACGACGAACGACCAGACGGCGATTTCCGCGAACATGAACGACCAATGGGAGAACTGAAACGAGCGGCGCTTGGCCGGCAACGAACGCATCTGGGCCCCCTGACCTTGCCTACTCACATGACGCCATCGGGGCGGGGAATGTGACAACGAGGAGGCGTCGGTGACGGTGATTCACATCACTGCCGTCGGATCCTTTGCCGGGGGCCGGGTTGACGCGTGCTTTCTGACAGGCGATTATGAACAGACATTCATGAACATACGTTCATCCCGATGACAGGGAGGGTTTCGGTGGGAGGCATCGTCAACACCGCGCAGGCACAGGCGTGGAACGGCTACGAGGGCGAGCATTGGGCCGCCCACGATGACCGCTATGACGCGGTGAACAGCGGATTCAACAGGTTCTTGCTCGAGGCGGCCGGGATCGGCGAACGCGACCGGATACTCGACGTCGGCTGCGGGAACGGTCAGCTCACCCGGTTGGCCGCCGGTCAGGCCCCGCGCGGGTATGCATCCGGTGTCGACCTGTCAGGTCCCATGCTCGCCAAGGCGCGTGCCCGCGCGGCGGCCGAGCATGTTCCCAATGTGTCCTTCGAGCAGGGTGACGTGCAGGTCCACCCGTTCCAGGAGGGCGCCTTCGACGTCGCGCTCAGCCGGTTCGGGGTCATGTTCTTCGCCGACCCCGTCGCCGCCTTCGCCAACATCCGCCGCGCGCTGCGCCCGGCAGGTCGGCTCGCGTTCGTGTGCCTGACCCAAATCGCCGGCACCGACCTGGGCGCCGTGTTCGGCGCGATGGCTCCGTACCTGCCGAGCCCTACCGGCGCGGATGGCAGCGGACCCACGTCGTTTGCTGATCCCGCGCGCATCCGCTGCGTGCTCGCTGATGCCGGATTCCAGGACGTCACCTGCACACACGTCGAAGCGGACCAGATCTGGGGCCGGGATGTCGCCGACGCGGCCGAGTTCCTCACCGGTTGGGGGCCGGTCAGGTACCACATGACGCACGCCGGCCCCGAGGCCGCGGCGCACGCTCGGGACGCGCTCACCGCCGCGCTGGGCCCTTTCGCCCAGCCCGGCGCCGTCCGGCTGCGCGGCACGGCGTGGCTGGTCACCGCTGTCGTCCCGTAACGTTCTCATGCTCTGTTGTGTTCGACTGACCACGATGAGGCCGGATGTCACCGAGAAGAGCGGCGGTACTGCGTGACGGTGCGAATGGGCGAAGCCTGCGTGAGCATCTGATCGCCATCACCCAACGCATGATCTCCGCGCGGGGTACGGCGGGACTCACCGTGCGCGCGATCGCTCGGCAGGCGGGTGTCGCCGACGGTGTGCTCTACAACTACTTCGCCGATAAGGAGGAGTTGCTGGCCAACGCCCTACGCGCGCATGTCCGCACCGTCGAACGAGAGCTGGGCGAACTCCCCGAACCCGGTGCCGGCACCGTCGAAGCCAATCTGCGCGCCTACCTCACCTACGGCCTGGCGCTGCACCGGGCGATCCTGCCCGCCTTCGCCGGGTTGCTCACCCAGCCCGCGGTCCTCACCAAGTTCGCGGAGCTGGGCGGGCACGGCGAGGACTGGCGCGATCGGCTGGCCCGCTACCTGCACGCTGAACGAGACCTGGGCCGGCTCGCCGCGGACGCCCAGCTCGACGCCGCCGCGGCGATGATCGTGGGCGTCTGTCACGAGACAGTGCTGCCCGCGTTGTTCCAGCACCATGCGACAGCCGCGGCGCCACCTTCCGTCGAATCCGTCGTCACCACCGTGCTCACCGGAATCGGGCAATGAGAAACCACTGCCGATCGCCCCGGAAATCCAACCCGCCGCCCTCACACGACCAGCGGAACGCGGCGGCCTTGAGGGCGCGGCGGGCAGCGGGGCCCGGACACGCCGCCGCCGCCGGCCAGGTGGTCGTTGAGGCCGATGACCGTGTCGGCGACGGCGCGGGCGGTCTCGATGCCGATGAGGTCATGGACGGGACCGGTCTCACCGGTCAATAGGCGGGCCTGTCAACGACGCCTGTGGCTCATGTCCACAAGCGGCGAGTCTGATCCCGCATACGACTCAAGTCGTATGCGCTCCGATGAGCGCTCGCTTCCCGGCTAATATGCGGCGGGCGGTCCGGGTCCTAGCGTCGATCCCATGATCGACAAAGTCTCCGCCCAAGACGTGGGCTTATTGCTCCGCGTGCTGTTTCTTCTCGTCATCGTCAGTGCCGTCGGATTGTCCGCGACGCTGCGCTTCCCGGAGATACTGCTCGACCCGCGCTCGTTCGCGGTCACGCTGGTCACCGGCAACACCATCGGCGCCATCCTGAGCCTTGCCGGATTGCTGGCGTCAGGTGCCGTGCTCGTGGTGCTCTCGCGCCGGACCGGCGCCACCCGCGTGCGTTCGCTCGGCACCGCCGCAGGAGCGTGCTGCGGGACGAGCGCGGTCCTCGGCCTGCTCCTGATCCCGCTGTGGGCGAATGACGTGGTCGCCGGGGTGCCCGTTCTGTCGTGGATCGCCTTCGTCGCCGGGGCCATCATCGCGCCGGTGCTGCTGGCGGGCTGGACGATGAGCGTCGTCAAGCAGGACGGTCGCGGTTGTGTGCTCGGTGTGCTCGGTGCGGCCGGCCTGCTGCTGACCGCCGCGCGCTCGGCGTTGTGGGCGCTCAACGCGATGCTGCCGCCAGAACGGGGCTTCCACCTCACCTCGGCGATCCTGACCGTCGCCGCATTGCTCACGTTCCCGCTCTGGCCGGCCTGGCTGGCCCGCATGGGCACCACCCGAAGGCTCCTCTCCGCGTTGCTCGCGCCGATCCTCCTTGTCGGGTACGCCACGGCCGCGATCGGCCTCGCCCCGGCACCGCGTGGTAACGGCGCTCCAGCCGTGCCGAGTGCCATCGGGTCGGCTTTCTACCTGGTGACGATGGCCGTGCCGGCGCTCTTGCCGCTGCCGACGAACGAGACGGAGCTGCGCGCCGATCGCCGGCGAGACCTGGACACCCGGCCCGAGCTCCCGGCCGGCGCGACAATGGAGCGGATCGATGCGGGCGGCGTCCCGTCCGAACGGATCTGCGCCGGCGACGCCGGCACCGAACGGATGATCCTCTATCTCCCCGGCGGCGGGTTCATCGAGATCGCGGGCAACGGGCCTCGTCGATTCGCCGCGGCGATCTCGCGAGAGACCGGCGCGTGCGTGTTGCTGGCGCACTACCGCCTGGCGCCCGAACACCCCTATCCAGCCGCCATGCAGGATGGTGTGCGCGCCTACCGCTGGCTCCGCGGCCAGGGCATCGCGGCGTCACGCCTGGCGATCATGGGTGACTCCGCGGGCGGCAACCTCGCCTTGACGACCACGCTCTCCCTCCGCGGGAGCGGTGACGCGCTGCCGGCCGCGCTCGTGTCGCTCTCCGGGGTGACCGACTTCACGCTGCGGGGCGAGACCTTCCGTACGCTGTCCGATCGCGACCCCGTCCTGACGCCCGGTACGCGCAAGCTCACGTTCGACAGCTACACCCGCAACGGCACGATCGACCTGCGCGACCCGCTGCTGTCGCCGCTGTACGCCGACCTCGCCGACCTCGCCGCACTCCCGCCGACGCTGTTGCTGGCCGGCAGCCAGGAGGTCCTGCTCAGCGACGTGACCCGGCTCGGCGATCGGCTACGCGCAGCGGGTGTGCCCGGGCAGACACAGGTCTGGCCGGGCATGATGCACGCGTGGCCGCTCGTGGCGGACGAGGCGCCGGAAAGCCGGATGGCGATCGCGCAGATCGCCGGCTTCCTCTCGTGGAGCTGGGCGACCTTACGATGATGTCCATGCCGGATCAGTGGCGGCGCCGGTGGCCGGTTGCGGTCTTCTGGGTTGTGATCGCGGTGGCGTTCGCCCTGACGCTGGTCGGTGTGCTGACCCCAGTGCAGCTGATCGGCCCGATGATCGCGGCATACCTGGTCGCCCGGTACGGGCCCAGACGCCATCTGTGGCTGGCCTGGTCACCGGCGGTGCCGTTCATGATCGGGTGGCTGTCCAACGGCGGGCCTTGGTGGGACGCGGTCGTGGTCGCTGTGCTGTTCGGCGGATGTCTCCTGCTGGGGCTGACGGTTCGGACCCGGCGCGCGTATCTGGCGGCGCTGGAGGAGCGTGCTCGCTGGCTCGAACGGGATCGTGAGCAGCAGGCCCTGCTCAGCGCGGCGGCCGAGCGCGCCAGGATCGCACGCGAGGTGCACGACGTCGTGGCACACAACCTCGCGGTGATGGTCGCGCTGGCCGACGGGGCGGTCGCGTCCGCCGCCGTTCCCGAGCGTTCGGCCGACCTGATGGCCAAGGTGGCCGTGACCGGCCGGGAGGCGCTGTCGGAGGTACGCCGCCTGGTCGGCGTGCTGCGCGACGGCGACGCTCCGGATCTGCGGGTCGACGCGCTGGTCGATCAGGTCCGCGGTGCCGGGCTGCCGGTTACGCTGATCCGCGACGGTCCCGCCCGTACGGTGCTGGACCTGGTGGTGTATCGGATCGTCCAGGAAGCGCTCACCAACACCATGAAACACGCTGGACCAGGGGCCACGGCCACGGTGCGGTTGCGCTACGGCGAGGCCGACGTGGACGTCGAGGTCGTCGACGACGGCGGCGACCGGCTCGCCCGGCCGGGGACCGGCGGACATGGATTGGCGGGCATGCGCGAGCGAGTCGCCTCCTACAGTGGCGACATGGACGCCGGGCCGGTGCCCGGCGGCGGCTGGCGCGTGCACGCACGACTGCCGGTACCGCCATGACGATCCGCGTGCTCTTGGCCGACGACCAGGCATGGCTGCGGCTGGGGTTCCGGGCGGTGCTGGAGCAGGAGCCCGACCTCGAGGTGGTCGGAGAGGCCGGCGACGGCGAGCAGGCCGTCGCCCAGACAAGGGCGTTGCGGCCGGACGTCGTGCTGATGGACGTACGCATGCCGGCCATGGACGGGATCGAGGCGACGCGGCGGATCGTCGCGTCCGGCTCCGCGGCCCGGGTCCTCATGCTGACCACGTTCGACCTGGACGAGTACGTGTTCGCCGCGCTACGCGCCGGCGCCAGCGGATTCCTGCTCAAGGACGCGCTGCCGGCGGACCTGCTGAGCGGCATTCGCGTGGTCGCGTCCGGCGACGCGGCCGTCGCCCCGGCGGTGACGCGACGGCTGATCTCGGCATTCGCCTCCCACCTACCGGTATCGGGCACACCGACGCCGCTCGACGCCTTGACCGCACGCGAGCGAGACGTGCTGATGGAGCTCGCCCGCGCCCGCTCGAACGCCGAGATCGCCGCGCGCTTGCACATCTCCGAGGCGACCGTGAAAGTCCACGTCGGACGCGTGCTCGGCAAGCTCGGGTTGCGTGACCGCGCGCAGGCAGTGGTGTTCGCGTACGAGAACGGTGTGATCCGCGCCGGGGCCGACTAGTTCCCGCCGAACGACCATACGCGAGGCCAGCCATGCGCCGGCTCGTAACTATGAAACTGTCTCGGCTCTGTTGACGAGACAGCGCTGCCCAGCCACCGCGCCAAGCTTGTACGTCTGCGCGTACGTGCCTGTGTACGTCGAACTTGAGCGATCCCGTGCCCGGGTGGCGCCCGGCGACGTCATGGGCGGCTTTGTCGAACAGCAGGCCGCCGGGTGGAACCATGCGTTCCAGGACGCGGATGGCGTTGACGACCGGCGTGATCGCCACCCAGGGAACGTCCCGGTCTGCTCCGGCGACTCGTGGTTTCCCTGCTCGTCGGTGGCGGTCTTGAACGTCTTGCCGCGTATCAGGTGCCGCCCGGTCGTGCCGTCGCCGCCTCGCTCAGGGGCCGCCAGGACGGCCGGTACGGCCGATCCGCCACCGCTTCACGATCGCGGCGAAGCCGGAGCCCTTCACACGGCCTCGGACTCCCGGGCGATACGGGTGAACACGCTGTCCAGATCGGGCACCGGGCCGGGGGTCATGCTGTCCTTCGTGGCCGGCATGGACCGCAGTCGCAGGTCCGCCACCGGCGCAGGCAGATCCGCGCCGACTTCGACCAGCACGACGGGGTGTTGCCGGGCGATGTGACCGAGCTGGAGGATCCGCCGAACGTTGCGGCGCAGGTCGTGCTGGCCGCCGCTGACCGGCAACTGGCCGCCCTGGAGCGCACCGGGGAGCGCACCGGCGAGCATGGCGCGCGGTTGCGGGTGAAGCTGCCCCTGGTCGAATCCCCCGCCTCCGGCCGGGATTGGGCCTGGCACGTGCTGCCGCTCGCCCTGCCGCCGACCGTGCCGGCGCAGACGAAAGTGTGCAGCCCTACCCTGCGCGTGGCCAAGGGCCGGGTGCGGGTGGATCTGCCGTTCCAGAGCCCGGTTTCGTTCGCGCCCGCGACCGGTCACATGATCGGGTGCGGCTTCGACTGGGGCCTGAACGCGGTGCTGACCGGCGCGGTCGGGCGTCTGGCCGAGGGCCGGGTGATCGGTGATGGGCGGGCGTTGATCTACGACGCGAGTGGTGTGTCGGCCAAGCTGCACCGGTTGCGGGCCGAGCGCGAACACCTGGCCGCCAAGCGGACGCGTCAGGAGCGGCTGCTGGCCGGGATCACGCCCGCCGATGCCCGCTTCGCGGCGCTGAGCGCTGCCTGTGAGGTCCTCGGGGTGGAGCACGAGCGGGTGTGCGCGCGCATCCGCAACCTGACGGTGGTCTATCTGGAAGATCTGGCCACCTTGGAGGCGCGTGGGCGGCGGGGACGGGCCAATGCGCGGCTGTCGGGGCAGGTGCGCGGGCAGGTCACCGAGGCGATCCGGCATCTGGCGGCCAAGAGCGCGATCGCCGTGGTCACGGTCCCGGCCCGCGGCACCTCCAAGTACTGCCCCCGCTGCGGCCAGGGCACCTCGCTGCTGCAGCATTGCCCGGCCCCCGATCGGGTCACCGAGAAAGGGTGGACCTGGGCGTACTGCTCTGCTTGCGGCCTGTCGTGTGATCGGGACTGGGCGGCGGCCGAACGCATCCTCGCCCGCGGATTGCTCGGCCAGCAGGCGACCCGCACCGACCGCGCCACCGGCACCCGCAGCATCGCGCAGGTGGTGGAGGGCAACGTGGCCCGAGCCCGCCGGTCGCGCAAACCCACCAGGGCCGCCCGCCGCGCCCGCCGTACCCGAACCGACCTGCACCCCCGACCGGCCGCGCGGGACCGATCCAAGGACCGGCCCACCCCGAAACGACCCACCCGCACGGCGAAGAACACCTCAAAGACCTCCAGCCGTGTGCCCGACCGGCGCACGGTGCCCGCCCCATTCCCCGCCGGGAGTGGGCAGCGTCCGGCGGGCCAAGCACCCCAGGCGACCCGCCCGCCCGCGGGACGTACAGGGCTTGTACGCGATTCTCAGCACCGGACCGGCTTCCACCGCGTCGCGGCCACCCCCGTACTCCCCCTGGGACCGTACGCAGACGGCCCGCCCCGGCCACGCCCGCCCGATTTGCCGGAAATGCTCAGGTAAATATAGAGAATTGCAGACGCTGGACCACAACGGCAAGCGGTACCTGGAGACGAACGGGATCTTCGACGGTCCGATTTACGAGTGGTTCGTCCCGATGATCGTCAACCACGATGGAGAGGATCATCGCCGCCTGCGCCGCCTGACGAGCAAGGCGTTCACCGCGCGCACCGTGGAGAATCTGCGGCCGTTCATCCGGGCGCAGACCGAGCAGCTGATCGAGGGCCTGGCGTCGGCCGAGGTGTGCGAGTTCGTCGAGGACTTCGGCGCCCGGCTGCCGCTGGCGGTCATGTGCCGGTTGCTCGGCGTGCCGCCCGAGGACTACGACGTCTTCGGGACCTGGACCAGAGACATCGGCCTGGTCTTCAGCCTCGCGGCCGGGGGCGATGTCGTCACCAGGGTGGAAGCCGCGGTACGCGGCCTGAACGGCTACGCCGACTTCCTCATCGAGGAGAAGTCGGCCAGGCCCGCCGACGACCTCACCTCCGCCCTGGTCGCGGCCCATCAGACCGACGACGGCCGCGTCACCGAGGACGAGCTGCGCAACCTCCTGGTCACGCTCGTGTTCGGCGCCCAGGACAACACCCGGCACCAGCTCGCCAACGCCATGGTCGTCTTCTCCGAGCACCCCGACCAGTGGACCCTGCTGGGGCAGCAGCCGGAGCTGGCTGCCCAGGCCGTCGAAGAGGTGATGCGCTGGCTTCCCTCGGCGGGCACCATCTACCGGTTCGCCGCCGAGGACTTCGACTACGAGGGACTGCACATCGCGCGCGGCACGTTCCTCATGATGTGCGTGAACGTCGCCCAGCGCGACCCGCGTGCGCACAAGAACGCCGATCGATTCGACATCACGGCCGTCAGGGACAATCCCCCGCTGCAGTTCGGCGCGGGCCCGCACCACTGCCTGGGCGCCGCTCTCGCCCGCGTCGAGATAGGGGAGGCGCTCCCCATCCTCGCCGCGCGGCTGGGCCCGCCCTCCATTGTGGGGCCGATCACCTGGCAAGGCCCCATCGGGATCCAGGGCCCGGATGCGCTACCGCTACGCTTCGGCTGATCAGGGCCCGCGGCCCGCCCTCCTCCCGGGGAGGGCGGGCGCCGCCTCGGAAAAGGGCCGGACGGGAACGACACACCCTCGGCCGTGACCTTCGCCCTGGAGCACGACACCGTCGGCGACTCCGTGCCGGGCACGATCACCGTCAGCATCGACTTCGCCGCCGGCGACCGGGCCGGCCGCTCGTACAACTCAGTCCCGATCCTGCGGCTCTGGCGCAACGTGTGTGCCGCGATCATGGATAGTGCCGATGTTGTGGCTCGGCATTGATCGCGGGGCTAACGGGCCGCACATGAGTGCCGGCCGCCGGCTCGGAGTACAACCGCTCGACGCCGGCGCGTTCTCCCGAGCTGAGGGAACTCACGGCCATTCAGGTCACGTCCACGGACGTGACCTTGGAGATCAGGACGCTCCGGTTGGGTGTGCCGGGCCAGGTGGCGCGACGTGCGCGAAGCCATGCTCGCAGTTCGAGGGAGTGACGGTGCGCTGCTCGATGCCGTGGATCTCCGCCTCGGTCGCGCAGGGGCCGCGTGGGCCTGACCTCGTGGTGTGGCGTAACGCCGGACTGGTCATGCGCTATCCCGGCAACGGGGACATCCGTTTACGGCCTGCGCTTGAGATCGCGTCGAGCTCGATGGATCTTTGAAGCCGGGTCGTCAGAAGGGGCGTCACTCCACATGCAGCCACCACCAGCGCGTGACCTCGCCGAGCAAGCCACGGGAGGCGGCGCGCGGGGCTCGCTCGGCTGGCGAGATCCGCTGTTCCTGGCGTCCAGGCCCAGTGGCGAGCGCGTGCGCCGGTTCGTGGCGATGCTGCTGATGTTGCAGCGGCTCAGCTATCTGCTGCCGGCGTGCGCGAGCCTGTTAGCCGACGAGGCGCTCTTCTCCGGCCGCGGCCGCAACGCGGTGCTGCTGGCCCTGGCCCTGACCTGGAACGTGACATTGTTCCACTGGGTCGCACGGCGCGGCTGGTTCGCGCCCACGGCTGTGATGATCGACGTCCTGGCCACCTGCGCCTTCATGATCGGAGTCACCGGTGCCTGCCTGCCCGAATCGGGTACGTGCGTGACCGACTGGTCCTCGCACGCGATGCTGGCGACCGGAGCGCTGATCGGGGCGGTCATCGAGCGTCCGATCCGGTTCGCCGCCCTGCTGCCGCCGATCGTGGTCTACGTGATCGCGCACGCCGACGATCTCGGTCAGCGACTCCCGCCCATGCTGGAACTGGCCGTGCAGATCAACAGCTACGTCTGGTTCGCGATCGTCGTCTTCTTCATCCGTCGCTACCTGGCCGGCCAGGCCGCGCGGCTGGACGGGCTGGCCGAGCAGCGGCTGGCGGTCGAGACGGAGCGGATCGCCGAGCAGGCCCGGCTGGCGCACTACCGGCAGCTGCACGACACGGTCCTGGCCACGCTGACCGCGATCGCCCGAGGAGGGCTGGATCACCAGGCGGAGGAGGTGCGGCGCCGGTGCGCGGCGGACGCGGCCTACGTGCGGGCACTGATCAGGCAGGATGCCTCGGGTGCCGCCACCGGGCTGACCAACGGCCTGGCCAGGGCCGTGGCCAGGGCGACGGGGCTGGGGTTGTGCGTGCGCTACGCCGCCGAGGCGCTGCCCGAGGATCTGCCCGCCGACGTGGGCGTGGCCATGGCGGAGGCCGTGGCGGAGGCGCTCAACAACGTGGCCAGGCACTCCGGGGAGCGGGAGGCGTGGCTCACCGCCGTCGCGGTGGAGGGCGTGGTCACGGTCCGCGTGGTCGACCGTGGCAGGGGCTTCGATCCCGGCGGGGTCGAGTCCGGCTACGGGTTGCGTTCCTCGGTCATCGGGCGAATGCGCGAGGCAGGCGGCGACGCGGAGATCATCACGGCTCCCGGCGATGGGGTGTGCGTGGAGCTCAGGTGGCCAGTCCGTCCTCCCTGACCCGGGCGGCGAGGTCCAGCTTGGTGTAGGCGGGACGGCCCGCCTTCCGGTACTTGTCCTTGACGCGTTCCAGGTAGTTCTTGGCGGTTCCCGGCCGCACGCCGGCGCTGCGCGCCGCCGCGGTGAGCGTCATGCCGGAGGCGTAGGCGAGCAGCACCGCGTGCTCCTGCGGGGACAGGACGGGCCGATCGTCGTCCTGGTCGGCCAGCCAGCCCAGCGCCAGCTCAGGTGAGATGGCCACCTCCTCCTTCGCCACCTCCCTGACCTTCGCCACCAGGGCCGCCAGGTCGTGATCCTTGGTGAGGTATCCTCCGGCTCCCGCGCCGATCATCTGCCTGGCCATGTCACCCGTGGTGACCACGCTGACCACGAGCACCCTCCGCCGTAGCCGTACCAGCGTGCGCACGTTCTCGACCGGGTCGGAGCCGTCGGCCAGCAGCAGGTCGAGCAGCACCACGTCGGCCGGTGACGGCTCCGTTCTGAGCAACTCGGCGACGGTCGCGGCCCGTCCGGTCAGCCGTACGTCGGGCACACCTGCCAGCCAGGCGGCCAGCCCGTCGATGAGCATCCGGTCATCGTCTACCGCAGATACGGTGATCACGCCTGTCTTTCTCATATTCGGCATGTTGTGTCAAGTGCGCAGTTATGGCGTCTATCGGCCGTTGTTCTCGTAATGGATCATGGCGTCAAGCTAGAGAAGGGAGCAAGCATGACCATCACCCTCGAAAGGGCCGAGGAGATCATCGCCGCCTGGAGGACGGGCGACGATTCGGACAGTCCGGTCGGCCCGCTGCTGCCCGGCATGTATGCCGAGTCCGAGATCACCATGACCGGGCCCGGTGGCTCCGGCAGATGCGGGACCGCCTGCTCGGGCTCCAGAACCTATCAGTGCTGCTGAGCGGGGCGGAGCGCATGGCCGGTGAGTTCGACCCTCCACTGGACCCGCTGATCGGACCGGCTCTGGCCGACCTGGAGGCCCGGCTCGGGTCGCTCACCGGCCTTGCCCCGGCCGAGCGCGGTGCCATCCTGGCGGGCGCCGCGCTGTCCCTCGAGGAGGAGATCCGCCGCAAGATCACCAGGGTGCTGGTGCTGGAGTTGAACGCCGCCCGCCTGTCCGGACGCCTGACCGCCGCCGACTCCGCCGCACGATGGGACGAATGGAAGCAAAGTGTGGCTAAACCGGCGTTCTGGCACGACTTGGCGGTGCCGTACCCCGGCATGATGGGCAGGCTCACGACGGTCATACGCCATCGATGCGAGGCCGCCAACCGCTTGGCCGAACGCTTCGCCGAGGACCGCTCAGTGCTGGCCACCCTGCCAGGAGCACCGTCAGGTGAGCTCGAACGCGTCGAGTTCGGCGCCGGCGACAGCCACCGGGGCGGGCAGACGGTCGCGGTGCTGCACGGCGAAGACGGCCGGGTCATCTACAAGCCACGTTCACTGGCGGTGGACGCGGCGCTCGCCGACCTGCTCACCCACCTCGGCGACTCCACCATGCGCGTGCCCGCCGTCGTGACCAGGCAGGGGTACGGCTGGGCCGAGCACATCGAGCACCGCCACTGCGCCGACGCCGGAGAGCTGCGCGCGTTCTACCGCGGCATGGGCCACTGGCTGGCGCTCATGCGCCTGCTCGGCGGGAGCGACCTGCATGCCGAGAACCTCATCGCCAGCGGGCCGCACCCCGTGGTCGTCGACTGTGAGAGCCTGTTCACCCCGCACGCCAAGGCGCGTCCCTCCGGGTACGGCCAGGCCTTCGACCTGGCGGTGGAGCTGGTGAACACCTCGGTGATGCGCACCGGGCTGCTCCCGGGACGAGGGGTGGCCCTGGGCTGGCGGGGTGTGGACATGTCCGCGACGGGCGCGCTGCCCGGACAGCAGCCGCAGATCGAACTGCCGGTGGTGCTCGGCGCGGGCACCGACAGCCCCCGGATGGGCACCGAACGGGTGGAGTTGCCCCCGGCGGCCAACCATCCCAGCCCCGAGCCGGTGCTCGGCCAGTACTGGGACCTGATCATCGCCGGATTCGACGAGCTCGACGACCGCCTGACCGAACTGGACCGGTCGGGCAAGCTGGAGCCGCTGCTGGCGGCCTTCGCCGACTGCCCGGTCCGCGCGGTGCTGCGCGCCACCGAGGCGTACGCCGAGCTGGGCCGCATGCTCTGGCATCCCGCCGCGCTCCATGACGAGGCGCCCGCCCGCGCGAAGGCCGCCAGGCTGCTGGCCAAGATGTCGGAGAACGTGCCGGGCGCTCCCGGCGACCCCGTCATCATCGCCGCCGAGGTGGACGAGCTGTGCCATGGTGACATCCCGATGTTCGACACCACCCCGCGCGTCGGCATGCTGCGCGGCCCCGCCGACACCAGGTGCGGCCCGGAAAACGATCTGATCGCCGACGCCGTGGCCCGCTGGCGGGCGCGCGACCACGGCCTGGACCGCGGGGTGGCGCAGGCGGCCCTGGTCAGCGCCTACCTCAACGAGGGCTGGATGCCGGACCTCGATCGGCTCTCGCCCGGCCTCGTTCGCACCGACCGTTTGGAGCCCCGGCGGCGCGCGGCCGCGGCCGGCATCCTGCGCGCCGTGCTGGACAGCGTCGTGCGCGGCCCGGACGGCTCGGTCACCTGGATCACGCCCGTGCTCAACCTCACCGGCTGGGCCGTACAGCCGCTGTCGCTCGACGTGTACGGCGGAGCCCACGGCGTGGCGATCCTGCTGAGCGCCTACACCCAGGAGGCCGCGGGCGGCAGGGCCGAGCAGATCCAGGAACTGCCCGGACTCCTGGAGGCCGTCCTGCGCACCATCCGCGTTTCGGAGGACCGCGACGCCGCCAGGCGGCGGGAGGGCATACGGATCCGGCCGGAGCCCCCCGGCGCCTACCTCGGGATCGCCTCGCAGGTGTGGGGCTGGCTGCTGCTGCGCGCCTTCGGCGTGGCCGGAGAGGAGGCGCTGACGCGCGCCCGCGCGCTGGCCGAGCTGCTCCCGGAGTCGATCGAGGCCGACGACAGCTACGACCTGCTCTCCGGGATGGCGGGGGCGATCGTCCCTCTTCTGCGGCTGAGCCAGGAGACCGGGGAAGCGCGGTGGGCCGAACTGGCCCGATCGATCGGAGCACGCCTCGCAGGGCTGGCGGAGCGCCGTTCCGGAGGGGTCTGCTGGCCCAGCCCGCGCTTCCCCCAGGGGCTCGGCGGGCTGGCTCATGGCGCCACCGGCATCGGCTGGGCGCTGGCGCGGCTGGCGGAATCCCCCGGTGGCCCCGAGGGCATGCGGGAGCTCGCCGAGGCGGCGTTCGCCTATGAGGACACCCTCTACGACCCGGACCAGCGCGGCTGGCTGGATCTGCGCAACGACGGCTTCACCGCCAAGGCATGGTGCCACGGCGCGGGCGGGATCGGGATCGTCGCCGCCGACCGGCTGGCCCGCGAGGGCGGCACCCGATGGCGCGACAAGCTGGCGCGCGCCGCCGCCTCCTGCTGGTCCGACGGCATCGGCTGGAACCACACGCTCTGCCACGGCGATCTCGGATGCTGGGAGGCGATCGAGCAGGCTCGAGCGGCCGGGGTCGCGCCGGTGGACCGGGCGCGGCTGGACGCCCACATCCTGGGCAGCCTGGAGGTCAACGGCCCGATCAGCGGCCTGGCCAGGGACGCCTTCACACCGGGCCTGCTGCCCGGCCTGGGCGGGGTGGCCTACCAGCTGCTCCGCATGCACCCTGAGTGCACGCTGTCCTCCGTCCTGCTCCCGGACCTGGAGTGAGCACGGTGAAGGAGCACGTGGAGGAGGAGCTCGTCGTCACTCCGTACTGGCACCTGGACCGGCCGGACGGTGCTCGGCGCACGCCGTGGCAACTGTCGGCGATCACCATCCCGGTGCTGCGGCTCATCTGGCAGTGCGGGCGCCGGCCCGCGCTCACCATCCTCGTCCTTCAGCTCGCCGCGGGCGCCGCGACGGCCAGCGGACTGCTGGCGACGGCGGCCGTGCTGGACGAGCTGCTCGCCGCGGGAGCGGCGCCCGATCGGCTCCTGGCCGCGGTGCCCAGCCTGGCCTTGGTCGCCGCGATCCTGGCGCTGCGCGGGGCGGCCGAAGCGGCAGTGGAGCTGGCCAGAGCGCGGCTGGAGCCCGCGCTGCGGCGGGCGGCTGAGGAGCGGCTGTTCGCCGCCGCCCTGGACGTGCAGCTGGCCGACTTCGACGACGCTGACTTCTACGACGGCCTGCACCGGGCACGTGACCGCGGGCTGTTCCACCTCGACCGCGCGGTGGGCAACACCATCGACCTGCTCGGCGCCACCTGCGGGGTGACGGCCGCGGCGGCCGGGCTGGCCGTCCTGCACCCGCTGCTGGTGCCGCTGCTCGTGGCCGGCGTGATCCCGGAGGCCTGGGCGGTGTTGAAGGCCGCTCAGGCCGGATACGCGGGCATGAGAAGCATGGTCACGCTGAACCGCCGGGTGCAGATGCTCTCCGAGCTGGCCACCGAGCGGGAGCCGGCCGGCGAGTTGCGGGCCTGCCAGGCCGAGCCGTACGTGCTGGCCGAATACCGCCAGGTGGCGGACGTGCTGAAGGAGAAGGAGACGCAGGTCGGGCTGTCCATGGCACGGGTCAGAACCGCGGGCCGCGCGGTGGCCGGCCTCACCATGGCCGGGGTGCTGACCGTACTCGGGCTGATGCTGCACGCCGGCTGGATCGCGCTGGCCGGGGCGGGCACCGCGGTGATCGCCGTCAGGGTGGCGGCCGCGGCGCTGAGACAGCTCGCCCAAGCCGCCAACCACCTGTTCGAACAGTCCCTGTACGTTGCCGACTACCACGACTTCCTCGCCGACGCCGACGTCAGGAAGCGACCGGCGGGAGGTACGACGGCACCGCGCTCTCCCGGACGCATCACCCTGCACGGCGTCGGCTTCACCTATCCCGGCAGCCGGAGCCCCGCGCTGCGCGAGATCGACCTGACCATCCACGCCGGCCAGACGATCGCGCTGGTCGGCGAGAACGGATCCGGCAAGACCACGCTGGCCAGGCTCCTGGCCGGGCTCTACGCGCCCACCGCCGGCACGGTGCGGTGGGACGGGCTCGACAGCGCCGACCTGGACCCGTACACCCTGGCCGACCGGGTGGTCCTGGTTCCGCAGCACCCCGTCCGCTGGCCGCACGACGCGAGGACCAACGTCCGCATGGGCCGCCACGACCGCCCGGACCCGGGAGACCACGTCCTGCGCGAGGCCGCCTCGCTCGCCGCGGCCGACGATGTCATCGCCGGCATGCCCGCCGGATGGCACACCCTGCTGTCCAAACACTTCAGGGGCGGTCACGAACTGTCGGCAGGGCAGTGGCAACGCCTGGCCGTGGCCCGCGGGCTATTCCGCGACGGGTCCCTGCTGATCTGGGACGAGCCGACCGCACCGCTGGACGCCAAGGCGGAGTACGCCGTCTACGAAACGCTCCGCAAGATCGCGGGGGAACGGACCATCCTGCTCATCACGCACCGGCTGACCAGCGTACGGCACGCCGACCGCATCTACCTGCTGCACCAGGGGCGCATCGCCGAGGAGGGCACGCACGACGAACTGCTGGCACTGCAGGGGCGCTACGCCGAGCTGTACGCGTTGCAGACCGGGAAGCCCGCCCGCCGATGACCGGCCCGCGCATGATCCATCCCGGCGAGCCGGGCTACCAGGCCCGGCGCAAGGCCTTCCTCGGCACGCTCACCGAGGAACTGCCCGCGGCCGTGGCCTGTTGCGCCTCGGAAGCGGACGTGATGAGCGTTCTGGAGCTCGTCCGTGCCCGCGGCATGCCGTTCGCCCTGCGTGGCGGTGGCCACAGCTTCGCCGAGCACTCCTCCACGACCGGGCTGCTCGTCGACCTCAGCGCGATGAAGGAGATCGAGGTCGGCGCGGAGAGCGTGCGGGTGGGCCCCGGTGTGCTGATCGGCGAGCTGGCGCGGCGCCTGGCCGAAAGCGGGCGTATGGTGCCCTGCGGCTGGTGCCCCTCGGTCGGCGTGGCCGGAGCGGTCCTGGGCGGCGGATACGGCGTGTTCAGCCGCCTGTACGGGCTCGGCGCCGACCATCTGCTGGCGGCGCGTGTGATCCTGGCCGACGGGCGGCGCGTCGAGGCGGGAGAGGACCTGCTGTGGGCGCTGCGCGGAGCCGGCGGCGGAAACTTCGGCGTGGTCACGCGGATGACGCTGCGCACCCGGCCCATCGTGCCGCTCACCGCCGTCCAGGCCATCTGCGACTTCGGCCGCGCCGCCGATCTCGTCGACGCATGGCAGCAATGGGCGCCCGAGGCGCCGGACGAGGTCAACCTGGAAATCGCGGTCATCTCCGGCGACCTGCCGGAAGAACCGCCCTACGCCGTGCTCTTCGGCATCGTCGCCGGCCCGGACGAGCAGGCCAGGAAGCTGGTCGGCGACCTCGTGCCGCTGGACCGCCTCCGGCTCACCCGCCTGGAGGGCGCCGCGGCCGCCTGTCACCACGCCTACGCCGACGGCGGGTCGGGCGCCGTCACGGAGCTGCCGTACGGCGAGCGGCCCGGGCTGCGGCTGAACAAGTCGGGCTTCTTCGACGGGCACCTGCCCCGGGCGGCCATCGAGGACCTGCTGGGACGGCTGGCCGCCGACCGTGTGTACGGCGAGATCCGGGATCTGGAATTCGTGCCCTGGGCGGGTGCCATCGCCCGTGTCGCCCCCGACGCGAGTGCCTTCGTCCACCGCGCCCCGCGCTTCCTGCTCAAGCAGGCCGTCCAGGTCGGATTCCGCGCCACTGACAGCCGCAGACGGGACGCGCACGCCTGGTTGTGCCGGTCGTGGGAACAGGTGTCGCCGTGGGCCTCAGGCGCGGTCTACCCCAACTACCCCGACGCCGACCTGGAGAACTGGGCGCAGGCGTACTACGGGAGCAACCTGCCGCGGCTGCGGGAAGTCAAGGCCGCCTACGACCCCGCGGGCCTGTTCCACTTCGCCCAGTCGCTGCGCTGAAGAGCCGCGCTCCCGGGTGATGGGCAGGACGGCGGATCTCCCCGCAGCCGTGCGCGGGGAGATCCTTCGTGTCGTGCCTTCAGTGGTGGTGGTGCGTGGTCGTGACCGGTGCCTGGTGATCGTGGTGATCAGGCTGCCGGCGCCTGTCCAGCAGCGCCCACGTGGCCAGAGCGGTCGCCAGCCCGGCCGTGGTGAGCAGGCCGCCGACCCAATTGACCGAGCTCAGGCCGAGACCGCCGTCGATCGCTTCGCCGCCCAGGTAGATGCCGATGGCGCTGCCCAGCGTGAAAGCGGAGATGTTCGCGGCTGACGCCACGTCGGGTGCGTGGCCCGCCGCGGTCATGACCCGCAGTTGTAGCGGGGCGACCACGGCGAAGGCTGCGGTGCCGAAGACCAGCATCATGGCGACAGTCGCCGGCTTGCTCTCGATGGCCGGCGTCATCGCGAACAAGGTGACCGCCAGAGCGGCGACGGTACCGATCACGGAAGGCATGACGGCCCGGTCGGCGAGCTTGCCGCCGAGGTGGTTGCCGGCGAACAGGCCGATCCCGAACAGCAGGAGCAGCGGCGTCACCCATCCCGCTTCAAACCCGGTCACCTCGGTGATCTGCGGAGCAAGGTAGACGTAGCTGGTGAAGACGCCTCCGTAGCCGAGCATCGTGGTCAGGAGCGCGCCCCAGACGGCGGGGCGGCGTAGCGCGGCCAGCTGCTCCCGCATGGTCGGCCCCTGTCCGCCGCCGCCCAGGTGGGCCAGCGCGTGGGCGTCGAGCCCTTCGAACTCCGCACCATGCTGCGGACCGTGGTCCCCGCCGTGCTGTGCGGCGTTCTGAGTGCCGTGACCTGGCCCGTGATGCCCCTCGTGAGCCTCAGCGGCGTGGTCGTGGTGAGCGTGCGTCGCGGGAGCGGCACGGCCGAGCGAGGCCAGCAGGCCCAGAAGCGCGATCCCGCCGAAGACCACGAGGGTCCAGAACGTGAACCGCCAGCCGAGCGCCTGGCCGACCGCGGCCCCGATCGGCGCGCCGAGGATCGTGGAGGCGGTCAGCCCGGAGAAGACGATGGCCACCGCGCGTCCCTTGCGTGAGGGTTCGACCAGCTCGGCGGCGTACACGGCGGCGATGCCGAGGAACGCCCCGTGGGCCATGGCCGACACGATCCGGCCGGCCATGATTGTCCCGTACGCCGGTCCGAGTGCGGACAGCAGATTGCCCAGCAGGAACACCCCGGTGGTGGTCAGGAGCATCGACCGCCTGCCGAACCTGGTGCCCAGCGCGGTGAACACGGGGGCGCCGATCGCGACGCCGAGGGCGTACACGCTCTCTAAGGCGCCGACGGCACCGATCGTGACATCGAGTGCTTGGGCGATCTCGCGGACGACTCCCGCGACGATGAACTCGTCGGCGCCCATCGCGAACGCTCCGACGACCATCGCCCAGATCGCCAATGGCAGCTTTCTCATTGCAGTCTCCTTGAAGAAGACGAGCGCCTGTCCGGAATCCCGCTCCAGCAGGCCTGACGCCCCCTCAAGCATCCATACCCCCTAGGGGTATTCCCGGATGACGGAACTTTTGAGAAGACCGGTCGGGCGCAATGCGTACGCAGCACTGGGGGGCGGCGCGCGGCACGCACGAGCGTGCCGCGCGACCAGGGACTCCGTTACTTGCGGCCCAAGGCGCGGAGCTGGTCCAGGCTCACAGACGTGACGTTCTGGTCCACCGGGCTGTCGGTGTACTGGTGGATGGTCCACGTCTTCCACGGTGCGGGCGGCGTGACCGCGCCTCTTGCCTTGCTGTAGTGGGCAACCCACAGCGGATACTGGCCGAGGCCTTGACCGTAGGTGCCGGCGAAGTTCCAGCCGGAGTAGAACAGCGGGGTGATGCCGGTCTTGTCCTTCACCCGCTCCAGCCACTTCCTGGCCCAGGCGTTGACCTCGGCCACGGACTTGCCGTCGGTGGTCTCCAGGTCCAGGACCAGGAGGTCACCGGTCTTGCCCGGCTGCTTGTCGACGACGGAGAGGAAGAAGTCGGCCTCGGCGACGGGGTCGTTGCCCGGGTGACCGTAGTGGTAGACGCCACGGACGATGTTCAGCCGGGCCATTTCATCCCAATGACGAACGAAAGCGCGGTCGATGAAAGAGGTGCCCTCGGTCGCCTTGACGATGCCGTACTTGGCGTCACTGGCGGCCCAGTCGTGCGCCGGCTGATAGTTGGAGACGTCCTGGCCGTAGACGAGCTTGTCATTGTCGGCGTGCGCGGGACCGGCGACGGACACACCGGCTACGGCGGTGGTCACGGCCAGCAGCGCGGCGGCAGCGTACTTGGCCAGGATGCCGGGAGTGGCCGTTCGGGCGATGCCGGTCTTCGGGGCAGGGGTAAGACGATGGGCGGCCATCGGTAGGGAGTTCTCCTTGCTTCCATACCGCTTACCGGGTTAGCTGACGGGTTCGGACATGGAAGCTGCCCTATGGCACCTCGGTGCCAATTCACCCCAAGTGAAACGACTGGGTCCCCGGTTCCGCCCACAGGCGGATTCAGCGGTCACAGACAGACCTGTGATGTATGCGAGGTCAAAGTAACGACCAGATAAACCGGACGTATGGTGCACAACATAATGCATCAACCAAAATACTGACAAGTGGACAAACCGGCAGTCGCCGAGTTCGCCCCTCCAGGCGGCTCCGGAACCCCGCTTCCGGCAAGGGATCCGCCATTTCGCGGGCAAGTTCGTCGCTTGCAGAGCGGCACGCATGACTTGACCTGGGCTTGGAGGAATCTTTACGGCAGGGCGACATATCGGTCGTTGGCCAATTTGCGCACAAACGCCTCTCAACTCACTCAAATCGCACGCGGGACAGTCAGGCACGGGTGCGAAGTACTCACTTGAGCGGGGCGGTCGCGGCCAGAGCCGCCCGGGCGGCGCGACGTGGGCGCTCCGGCGTCTCCGTCAAGGGGTGGAGCCGGTCGGGCTCGTCAGGTGGGGCCGGGCGGGCGTCTGCCAGCCGAAAGTGCCGCTGGTCGCGCGCAGGAACGCGGCGGTGGGCAGCGCCCACGTCACCACGTCACGCACCTGGGCGGCCAGCGCGTTCCCGGGGTTGAGGAGGCGGCCCGCTCTGGCCGAGGCGCGGACCAGCCCCTGGGTACGCCTCCGGCGGGCACGGTCGTAGGCGGCCAGCGCGGTGGCCAGGTCCGCCGAGCCGGCGGCGAGCGCGGTGAGCACGACCGCGTCCTCGAGGGCCTGGCAGGCGCCCTGGCCGAGGGCGGGCGTCATGGCGTGGGCGGCGTCGCCGAGCAGCGCGACCCGCCCGGCGACGTAGCTGGGCAGGGGCGTGGCCAGGTGGTAGATGTCGTGGCGCAGCAGCGCATCCGGTGGGGTGGCGGCCAGCAGGGCCGGAACGGGATCGTGCCAGCCGGCGAACCGGGCGGCCACGGCGGCCAGGTCGTCGCCGGTGTGGGCACCTTCCGGGGCGGTGCGGTCGGCGAACCAGTACACCCGGCCGTCCGCCAGCGGCAGCGCCCCGAACCCCTGGCCGCGCCCCAAGGTCTGAAACGCTCCGGGCAGGCCGGCGGGGGCCGCGTCCGCCGGGGCGAGGCCGCGCCAGGTGATCTCCCCGGCGTACGCCGGACCAGGATGGCCGGGGAACAGCACCCGGCGCGTGAGGCTGTGCACCCCGTCGGCGGCCACCACCAGATCGGCCCAGGCCGTCCCGGACCGCCCGTCCGCGACGAACCGCACCTCCCCGCCTCCCACGCCGGTGACCCGGTGCCCGGTGCGCAGGTCCGCTCGCGCGGACGCCTCGGCGAGCATCCGGTGCAGGTCGGCCCGGTGCAGCACGTACGCGGGAACGCCGTGGCGGGCGGTGAGCTGTTCGACGGTGGTACGCAGCAGCCACCGCCCGGAGGGTGTGCGTACCCCGGCGGCGCCGGTGGCCACGCTGCACTCCCGCAGGGCGTCACCGACCCCGAGCCAGTCCAGCGCCCGGACCGCGTTCGGAGCAAGGGCGATCCCCGCCCCGACCGGCGCGAACCGCGGCGCCTGCTCGAAGACGGTGACTCGCCACCCGGCACGGCACAGCCCTGCCGCCGCGGCGAGCCCGCCGATCCCACCACCGATCACGATCGCGGTCCGCTCCGACATGCCGACCTCCGTCACATAACTCGAACATCTCTGTACGAGATTGCGCCTACCCGGAAGCTCGACGAGCTAACCAGCCGAGCCCTCACCGCCGAGATTCGGATCGTCAACTGACGGGCGGCCTGATCCCGTGGAGCAGGAGGAAGCTCACGTCGGTTCGTCCTGGTCGATCGGTTCCAGTGGCCGGGTGGCCGGGCCGTGCAGAACCGCTCCGTCGGTGGCGAAGCGGGATCCGTGACAGGGGCATTCCCAGGTCTGTTCGGCCTGGTTGAAGGCCACGATGCAGCCGAGATGGGTGCAGGTGGCGGAGACCGCGTGAACGGCGCCGGCCGTGTCGCGGTAGACGGCGCAACGTTGCCCGCCGATGCGGACCACGGCACCTGCCCCCGGGAGGATGTCGGCCACCGAATCGGCGTGGGTGGAGCGCAGGCGATCTCCGATGAAGTGGCGTGCGACCTTGGCCTGGAGTTTCACGATGGGGCCGGCCTCACGCAGGGGGTGGAGCCGCCGGGGGTCGTACAGCTTGGCCCACGGCAGGTCCTGGCCGGTGATGAGGGCGGCCAGGAGTTTGCCGGACATGACGCCGTTGCTCATGCCCCAGCCGCTGAATCCCGCGGAGACGTAGACGTGTTCGGCTCCGGGGTGGAAGTGCCCCACATACGGCAGGTGGTCGGTGGTGGCGTTGTCTTGGGCCGCCCATCGGTGGCTGATGTTCACACCGGTGAAGTGTTCGCGGGTCCAGGCCGCGAGCCGGTGGAATCGTTCGCCTGCGTCGCCGGAGCCTGGGGAGGCGATCTCACCGGTGATGATGAGCAGGCGCCGCCCATCGCGGTAGGGGGTGGTGCGGATCGACCGAGTGTTGTGCTGCGTAGTGATGTAGATACCGCCAGGGTCCTGTTCAGCTGGGATGGGAGCCGCCACCACGAGTTCACGCCGCGGCTGCAGACGGGCGAACAGCAGCGCCCGGTCGAACACCGGGTAGTGCGTGGCCACCACCACATCAGCGGCGGTGACCGTGGTGCCGTTCTCGCACGCCAGCCGGCACGGCTCGCCTTCCTCCAGCCCCATCACCCGGGTGCGCTCATACACCCGGGCGCCGCTGCGGGTGATCTGCCGGACCAGGGCGAGCAGATATTTGCGGGGATGGAACTGCGCCTGGTTCTCCACCCGGACGGCGGCCGCGACGTCGAAGGGCAGACCCGTCTCGGTCACCAACGAGGCGGGCAGGCCGGCCTGCCGGGCCGCGTCCACCTCGGCGGTGATCTGCTCGGTCTGCTCGCCGGGCTCGACATAGGTGTAGGCGGGCAGGCGCTCCAGGTCGCAGTCGATATCGAGATCGGCCGCGGTGGCGAACACGTGCTCGACCGCGTCTTGCTGCGAACTCGCATACAGCCAGGCGGCCTGCTCCCCATGAGACTTGCGCAACCGGTCGTAGATGAGCGTGTGCTGAGCGGACAGCTTGGCGGTGGTGTAACCGGTGACGGCGGCGGCGATCCGGTCTGCCTCCAGCACCACGACCGAGCGGCCGGTCTGCGACAACTCCCAGGCCGCACACAACCCGGCGATCCCGCCACCGACAACGGCAACATCGGCGGCGATGTCCTGCGAAAGCGACGGGAACGACGTCGCGGCCGTCGACTCAACCCAGTACGACTCGGGCACTCCTGGAAGCGATGCCATAACCGACGCCCTTCCCCCGCACACGTCCGTTAGGCGCGCCCCTAAGCCCGCCGCCGGCGTGCGCTGTTCCCCAGGCCGCCCGGCTGAGGCGCAGGCAGCTCTGGTAGGAGGTCATGTCGTTGTCGCCGCAGTACGCGAGCCCCTCGTCGGTGTACTTGTCCGCCTCGGCGAACCTGCGTTCGGCGACGTAGCGGTTCTGCAGGTTCGCGTACGCCCAGGCCGGCATGGCCGCCCCTGTCCGGACCGGCAAGGGCGGCCGTGCGCTCGGATCAGAACTCGCAGGAGATCTCGACGTCCTCGGCCCCGCCGGCGCAGGTGTCGCTGCCGGCGCGGCCGTCGATCCGGTGGACCACGGCATCGGCGACGGCGGTCAGGGTGTCGTCCGCCTTGCCGCCGAAGATGTCCTCCACGTCGGCGGCGATGTTGTCGCCCTCGCCGGCCAGGCCGTCGTTGGCGCTCCCGTCCAGTGTCACGGACAGCTTGCCGATGCGCGAGGTGTAGTCGACGGAGTCCACGCCGCCCCTGCCGATGAAGGTGTCCTTGCCGTCGGCGAGGATCTCGGCCTGCATGACGTCGTCGCCCTTGCCCCCGTTGAGCGTGTCGGCACCGGGCCCGCCGCGGAACTGGGTGTCGCCGGCGCCGCCGTTGACGTGGTCGTTCCCCTCTCCGCCGGTCACCCGGACGGGGATGGTGCTGAGGTTGGTGACGAAGTCATCCATGTCCCCCAAAGAGATCTGGATGTACTGGACGACACCATTGCAGCGCACGCCGTTGCCGTGGACCACGCAGTTGCGGCCCGGCTTGACCACGTCGCCGGAGTCTCTGATGATGACGTCGGCGCCGGGATCGGCGGGGTCCAGCGGAGTGATCGTGATGTTGTTGACCTTGCCCGGGTTCGCGGACACACTGATGTGGCCCGTGGGGTTCTCGACGCGGGTGTCCGCGTGCGAGGGAAGTGCCAGGGCTAACTGCGCGCCGATGGCGATCGTGGCCAGGGTCATGAGGAATGTGACTTTACGCATGTCACTCGTGCCTTTCCGGTAGTTGATCAGGTAATGCCGGGACCGATTCGGATTCGGTCGCCTGCGCCCGATCAATTAGGCGGCATCACATGATCGTGGAACATGTAGAAAGACGCCTTCACGCAGTGTTGTGAGGCACGCTCATGTATTGCGAATGTGTATATGGCGCCCCCTGGCGCCGGACGCGGCCTCTGGACCTGGCGATCCTCGGCTGACAGAGGAGATCCGCCGGCACGGCTGGTGCAGCACGATGACAGAGGAGTCCCCTGCCGCGGAAAAGTCAGTGCAGGAGCCCTTGATCTCAACTGCGGTTGAGGTTGCAGGATGAGCCACCTGGCGGGGACGCCGTGCGGGGCCGAAGCGAACAGCCGCAGCCAAATGTCACTCTTACCCAGGACGTTCATGAAGGTCGAGATTTACGCCGATGTGCTGTGCCCGTGGTGCTACATCGGCAAGAGACGCATGAGTGCGGCACTGGAGCAGGTCACCGACCGGGAAAATGTGCAGATCGTCTGGCGCGGTTTCGAGCTCGCCCCGGAGGAAGGCCGGGTTCCCGGCCCGACGGCCGCCGAGGCCATGGCCGGCTGGTGGGGCGATCAGGCGCCGGCCCGCATCGCCCTCATTCAGGCGCTGGGCGCCGCGGAGGGACTGGAGCTCAACCTGCATCTGGCCCGGCCGGTCAGCACCTTCGACGCGCACCGGCTGTGTCATCTGGCCGCTGCCCGGGGCCGGGCCGACCAGGTGATGGAGCGGCTGCTGCGCGGTGTACCACACCAGTCCTGACCGGCCCGGCGGCAGCCCACAGCGCGGCACAGCCCTGCCTGACGGTCAGATGGGCCGGGGAAAGGCACAAGTGGGCAAGGGCCCGCGCGACGTCCGGTCAGTTGGGCGGCGTGAAGCGTCCGTCGATCGCCGTCCAGCCTCCGTCCACGAAGAGCTGGCTCCCCGTGACGAAGGATGACGCGTCCGACGCGAGGTAGACGACGGCGCCGGCCAGCTCCTCGGCCCGGGACCAGCGGCCCAGGGCGCTCTTGGTCGCATAGGCCTCCGACCATTCCGGCACTGCCTTGATCTGTGCGGTCAGCGGGGTGTCCACGATGCCCGGGGCGATGGTGTTCACCCGCACGCCCGACGGGCCCAGCTCGGCCGCCGCGGTACGCAGCAGCTGGACGAGGCCGGCCTTCGTGGCCGCGTACACTCCCTGTCCCGGCTCGACGGCCACCGCGCGGATCGAGCTGAAGCCTATGATGCTTCCCCTGCCGCGTTCGGCCATGCCACGGCCGAACGCCCGCACCAGGTCGAAGGACGCGCGCAGGTTGAGCGCCACGACGCGCTCGAATTCCTCCGCCGTGTAGTCGAGCAGGCGTTTGCGCACGTTCGTGGCGGCGGTGAAGACGAGCACGTCGACGGGTCCGAGCTCCTCGGCGGCACGCGCGACCGCCTCGCCGTCGAGCACGTCGAGGGCGTACGCCGAAAGGCCCGGCCCCATCGACGCCGACGCCGTGGCCGCCGTCAGGTCATGGTCGGCGCACACCACCGTGGCGCCGTGCGCGGCGAGGGCCAGGGCGCTCTCGCGGCCGATTCCGCTGCCCGCCCCCACCACGACAGCCCTGCGGCCGTCGAGCCTGAACAGGCGGGAGTACGCCTCCACTGCATCGGTGCGGTCCTCTGCTTGCATGGTCCTCACGGCTTCGTTGTAGTCGGACGGATCACTGCCATACGGGTTACGGTGAGCTCTTCGATGGCGAACCTCGGGCCCTCCCGTCCGGCCCCGGAGTCCTTCACGCCGCCGTACGGCATGACGTCGGAACGGAAGCCGGGAACCTCATTGACGACCACTCCCCCCACCTCCAGGCGGTCGAGAGCGGCGAACGCCGTGTCGAGGGCGCTGGTGTAGACGCTCGCGTGCAGTCCGTAGCGCGAGTCGTTGACCAGGTCGAAGGCCGTCTCCAGATCGGGGACGGACCGTACCGCGACCACGGGGCCGAAGACTTCCTCGTCCCAGACGGCGAGGCCGCGGTCCACGTCGAGCAGCACGGCGGGCTCGATCACCCCGTCGGTGACCCCGCCTCCGGCCGCCAGCGACGCCCCCGCGTCCACCGCCGCTTCCAGCCACGCGCACACCCGCTCGGTCGACCGCTTGTCGATGAGTGCCGAGACTCTCGTCGCCGGATCGCGGGGATCGCCCACGACCACCTGGGCCACTCGCTCCGTCAAGCGGGCCACGAACTCCTTCCGCACGGCGTCCACCACGATGACCCGCTGCACGCTGATGCACGCCTGGCCCGACGCGTAGTACCCGCCGCGCACCACCGCGTCGGCGGCGGCGTCGAGGTCGGCGTCGGCGGCTACCACCAAGGCGGCGTTGGAGCCGAGTTCGAGCAGCACCTTGGTGGGTGCGGCGTCCCGGGCGATCTGGTGGCCCACGGCGGCGGAACCGGTGAAGGACACCGCCCCGATCCGGCGGTCGGCGGTCAGAGCGGCGCCCACCTCGGGGCCTCCGGTCACCAGTTGCACCGCGGCTTGCGGTGCGCCGGCGGACCGAAGGGCCTCGCGCAGGAGGTGCACCAGCCAGAGGGTGGCCAGCGGCGTCTGCGGGGCGGGCTTGGCGATGACCGGGCAGCCGGCGGCCAGCGATGGCGCGATCTTGTGCGCGGCGAGCAGCAGCGGGTAGTTGAAGCCCGCGATGCCGACCACCACGCCGATCGGCTTGCGGGTCCAGAAGCCGAGCAGCCCCTCACCCGACGGCAGCAGGTCCAGCGGCACCGTCTCCCCGTGCAGCCGGGCGACCTCCTCGGCCGCCGTCAGCAGGGTCAGCAGGGTGCGTTCCACCTCGACACGGCAGTCGACCAGCGGCTTTCCGGTCTCCAGGACCAGGAGCCGCTCGAAGTCCGCGCGCCGGGAGGCGACCGCCTCGTGCGTGGCGAGCAGCGCCGCCCTGCGTGTGTGCGAGGGGAGCCGGCCGACCCGCTCGCGGACCGCGACGGCCGCGTCCACCGCACGGCGTGCGAGGCCGGTGTCCCCGACCGGCGCCCGCGCGACGAGCGTCCCGTCGTAGGGGAAGCGGACGTCCTCGGTGGCGGGTGCCTCCACCCAGGTGTCGCCGATGGGAAGACCCTCGGGAAACTCCCTCACCACGGGGCTGTCACCGCCGGCGGGTTCGACGTGGGTGGTCACGGTTCGTACTCCCGGTTGAGGTCGGCCGCCGACACTCCGGACAGTGCCTTGCCCAGAGTCGGAACGGCGGCGATGAGCCTGCGTGTATAGGAATGTTGCGGTTCCTCGTACACCTGCTCCGTGGATCCCATCTCCACGATCTTCCCGTCATGCATGACCGCTACCCGGTCGCACACATGACGGACCACGGACAGGTCGTGGGAGACGAAGACCAGGGTGAGGGACAACTCGTCGACGAGGTCGGCGATGAGGTTGAGCACTTGGGCCCGTACGGACACGTCCAGGGCGCTCACCGGCTCGTCGGCCACGATGATCTTCGGACGGGGGGCGAGGGCGCGCGCGATCGAGATGCGCTGCCGCTGGCCGCCGGAGAACTGGTGCGGATACCGGTCCGCCGCGTCGGCTCGCAGGCCGACGGCCTCGAGCAGCTCGGCCACCCGCTCCTTGCGGTTCCCGTGCCCCTGCGCGACGAGCGGCTCGGCCACGATGTCGCCGACGCGCATGCGCGGGTCCAGCGAACTCATCGGGTCCTGGAACACGAGTTGGAGCCGCTCGCGGACGAACCGGAGTCGTCTCTCCCGGAGCCCGGTGATGTCCCGGCCGTCGATCGCGACGCTGCCGCTGGTGGGGCGGTCGAGCCCGGCCAGGATGCGCAGCAGGGTCGACTTGCCGCACCCCGACTCGCCCACGATGCCGAACCGTTGCCCCTGGGGGATGGCGAAGCTGACGCCGCGCAGGGCGTGCACCGGCGGGCTGGGGCGGCGCAGCGAGGTACGAGGCCGCCGGTAGTCGCGCGTGACGTCGCGGACGCTGATGGCGTCCACGGAGCCGGTCTGCGACTCGGGTGCGAGAGGGGCGCTGGTCGGCTGCTCAGCCACGGCCGGCCTCCTGGTCCATGGGGATGCCGGTCCCGCGTGCGCCGCTCTCGGGTACCGGGTGGAAGCAGGCGTAGCCGGAGTCAGGCCCGGTCGGGACCCATTCCGGCCTGGTGGCGCACACGTCGGTCGCCTGAGCGCACCTGTTTCTGAAGACGCATCCGGCGGGGAACCGGCCCGCCGGCGGAACCGACCCGGCGATCGTGGCGAGCCGGCCGCGGTCGTCGACCACGGTCAGATCGGACGCGCCGATCAGGCCCTGGGTGTAGCGGTGCCGGGGGCGCGTGAACACCTCCCGGACCGGGCCGGACTCCACCAGCCGCCCGCCGTACATGACCATGACCCGCTCGCAGACGGTGGCCACCACGGCCAGGTCGTGGGTGATGAAGAGCATGGCCGACCTGCGGTCCTGGACGCCCCGCACGATCAGGTCGAGCACCCGCGCCTGTACCGTGACGTCGAGCGCGGTGGTGGGTTCGTCGCAGACCAGGAGCGCGGGGTCGTTCGCGAGGGCGATGGCCAGCACCACCCGCTGCCGCTGGCCTCCGGAGAACTGGTGCGGGTACGCCTGGGCGGCGGCCGCGGGATCGGGAAGCCCCACCTGGGCGAGCAGTTCCACGGCGGCGGCTCGAGCGGACGCGCGGTCGGGCCTGGTCCGGTGGACCAGCAACACCTCGGCGATCTGCCGCCCGACCCTCATCGTGGGGTTCAGAGCGGTCATGGGCTCCTGGAAGACCATGGCGATCTCCTTGCCCCGCACCCGGGACATCCGCGCCTCGTCGGCACCCACCAGGTCGTGGTCGACTCCGGCGAGCCGCACCGAACCCGTGGCCCGCAGCCCCTCAGGGAGCAGCCCCATGACGCTCAGCGCGGTCAGCGACTTGCCCGACCCCGATTCGCCGATCAGGCCGACCCGCTCGCCCGCCCGGATGGTGAAGTCGACGTCTTCGACGAGCTTGAGACCGCCTGTCGCGACGTCCAGTTTCCGCACGGCCAGGACGTCGTCCGGCCCGGAGGCCGGTGCCGTGTCAGGTGCCGCGGTCATCGGCGGTCCTCCAGCTTGGGGTCGAAACGGTCGCGCAGGCCGTCACCGAGCAGGTTGAATCCGAGCACCGCCACCGCGATCGCGATGCCCGGGAACACGGCGAGCCGGGGGGCGGACCACAACATCTCCTGGCTCTCCTGCAGCATCCGGCCCCAGGACGGTATGGGAGGCGGGGTTCCGAAGCCCAGGAAGGACAGCGCGGCTTCGGCGAGTACGGCGATGGCGAAACCGACCGACGCCTGCACGATGGCGAGACTGCTGATGTTGGGCAGGACATGCCGCAGGCCGATCGAGAACGGCCTGCGGCCCGCCGCGCGCGCCGCGATGACGTATTCGGTCTTCATGACCTGCAGCGTGCCGCTGCGGGTCAGCCGGGCGAAATGGGGGATGGACGCGATGCCGATGGCGACCATCGCGACCAGCGTGCTGGCGCCGTACACGGCGGCGAACATGATGGTCAGCAGGAGCGCCGGGAAGGCGAGAATCAGGTCGTTGCCGCGCATCAGGAACTCGCCGAACCAGCGGGGGGCCATGCCGGCGACGATGCCGAGGGGCACTCCGACCAGGGCGGCGACCCCCACCGCCACGAAGCCGACGAACAGCGTGGTGCGCGAGCCCACCAGGATCTGGCTGAACACGTCGCGGCCGAATTTGTCCGTGCCGAACCAGTACTCCAGCGACGGCTTCTGCAGCCGCGCCGAGGGGTTCACCAGGGTCGGGTCGTGCGGGGTCCACACGAAGGACAGCAGCGCCATGCCGAGCACGACCGAGACGATGAGACCGCCCGCCAGGAGGCTGCCCGTCATCCGCCGGCGCCGCCGGCGGCCGTCGGGCACCGCGGACGCGACGGCGGCTTCCGTGTCCGGAGCACTCATGACGCACCCGCCCTGAGCCGCGGGTCGATCATCAGATAGATCACGTCCACCAGGAAATTCACCAGCAGCACCGCCATTGCGATGATCATGACCACGTCCTGCACCATGATGAGGTCCCGGTTGGCGACGCTGTCCAGCAGCAGGCTCCCGAGCCCGGGGATGACGAAGACCCGTTCGATGACGACGGCGCCCACCAGCAGCGTGGCGAGCTGCAACGCCATGACGGTGACCACGGGCACCGCCGCGTTCCGCAGGCCGTGCCGCAGCAGCGCCTGCGCCGGGCGAAGTCCTTTGGCGCGAGCGGTGCGCAGATAGTCCTCCCGGAGGACGTCGAGCACGGCGCTGCGGACATAGCGGGTGAGCACTGCCGCCTGCACCACTCCGAGGGACAACGCGGGCAGCACCAGCTGTTTGAGGAACAGGACCGGATCCTGCGCCGGGGGTGTCCAGCCGTTCGCCGGCAGCCACCCGAGCTCCACCGCGAACACGGTGATCAGGAGGATGCCCGCGAGGAAAGCCGGGACGGCCACGCCGACTTGGGACAGGGCGGAGAGAATGAGCCCGGACGGCCTGCGGTGCCGCATGGCCATGAGCATGCCCATGGGGACCGCCAGGATGCAGGCGACCACCGTCGAGGTGCCGACGAGCCACAGGGTGACCTGGAGGCGGTCGGCGATCTGCGGGCCGATCGCCGTGTGTGAGACGTAGGAGTTCCCCGGGTCGAAGGTCACCAGTCCCTGTATCCAGCTGAGGTACTGGGCCACGAGCGGCCGGTTGAGCCCGAACTCCTCGCGTAGTTGCGCCACCGCCGTGTCCGACGCGTTGACGCCGAGGGCGACGCGGGCCGGATCCCCTGGCAGCACCGCCATGAACGCGAACACCATCACGGAGCTCACGACAAGGCTGGCCAGGAGGATCGCGGTCCGCTGCACCAGACGGACGATCATCGCTTGAGGCCGCCTCTCATGACCTGCCCACGCCGGTGATATCCATTGACTCGGAGATGTAGTTCACGGGCAGGCCGGTGATGCCCTTTTCCGCCACCATCAGGTTCGGCAGCAGGAACAGCCAGTCGGCCGCGGCGTCCTTGGACAGGAGCCGGGCGGCCTCCTGCATGGAGGTGATCTGCTCCTCCTGGGTACCCTCGTCCGCCTTCTTCAGCAACGCGCGGAATTCAGGGTTGTCGTAGCGGGTGTAGTAGGTCTTGTTCCCGAACACCGTCTGGATGTCGCGGGGCTCCACGTGGGAGATGATGGACATGTCGTAGTCGGCGTTCTTGAACACGGTGGTCAGCCAGGCGGCGGGGAACTCCAGCTGGTCGAGGTCTACCTTGAACCCGGCCTGTTCGAGCTGGCTCTTGACCACGGTGCCGCACGCGGTGGCATAAGGCAGCGTCGGAAGCCTCAGCCGCAGCGTCTTGCCGGCTTCGCCGGACTCGTCGAGGAGCGTCTTGGCCTTGTTGCGGTCGTACGGATACTCGTTGGTGAGGTCCTGGTACCACGGGTCGGTCGGCGGGACCATGCTGCCGATGAGCTTGCCGCGGCCTGCCCAGCAGGTGTCCACCAGGGCTTTGTGGTCGATGGCGTGGCGGACCGCCTGGCGGACCTTCGGATTCTTCATGGGGCCCGAGCCGTTGTTGAAGGAGAGGACCACCTCGCCGTTGGTCGAGCCCTCGGTGACCGTGTACTTCGGGTTGTTCTGGAACCGGTCCAGAGCATCCGGGGGCTGCATGTTGCCGATCACGTTGATGGTGCCCGTGAGCAGCGCGTTGTGCATGGCCGTCGGGTCCTTGAAGTACTTGAGGGTGACCGACGCGAAGTGCGGTTTGCTCCCCCGGTAGCCGTCATTGCGGGCCAGCGTGATCGAGTCGCCGCGGGTCCACTTCTGCAACGTGTACGGGCCGGTGCCCACCGGCTCGGTGGCCAGCTTGCTCACGCCGGTCCGGCTGAACATCGCGCCGACGCGGGTGGTCATCCCGTACAGCCAGTTGTTGCTCGGCTCCTTCAGGGTGACCTTCAGTTCGGTGGGCGACACCGCCTGCACCGTGTCGACGGGGTCCATCCGGGACTTCAGCGCTATCGTCCAGTCGGACTTGACGCGTTCGATGGAGAACTTGGCGTCCTCGGCCGTGAACGGTGCGCCATTACTGAACTTCGCGTCCTTCACCAGCTGAAACGTGTACGTCTTGCGGTCATCGGACAGTTTCCACGACGTGGCCAGATCGGGCTGTATCTCCCCGGCCTGGTCCAGCTTCACCAGGTTCTCGTAGACGTTGTAGAGCAGGGCCTGCGGAATGGCGGCACCTTCGGTTTTGGTGAAGTCGAGGTTGGCCGGCTCGGCGATGAGGCCGATGCTCAGGGTGTCGCCGGCGGTGCCACCGGTGCTGCCGGTGTTGTTCCCGGCCGCCGTGGACCCGGCCGAGCACGCTGTCAGCAGCAGGCATGCGAGCGTGGCCGCGACCGTCCCGGTGTGCCGCGTCAGCTGCTTGTTGTATCTCATCTGTTCTACCCCTGGCTTCCATCGTGTTCAGGACGGGGGATGTCACGTCCGCTGTGGTGGCGTTGCCGCCGAGGTCGGCCGTGCGGTGCCTGGCATCTCGAAAGGTGCGCGCCCCGCTCGACGGCGCGACGGGATCTGGAGCGTGGGCACGGCCGCCGCGACGACCTCAGTGCCGATTCCGTCGCCCGGTATGACGGCGAGCCGCACGACCTTGGTGTCCCGCGTCATGGACGCCACCTTCCGCTATGACTGGCCTGACCAGTAAGCTCACTTGCAGGTACCGTGGCGACTGAAGCCGTCCTTGTCAAGGGTTCGAATGCTTCACCTATCCGACCGAAGGAGAGTGCGGGTGCACACGGAACACGGCCTGGCCTCCATGCCCGCCGTCGAGATGGTGGCCGGATTCGCTGACCGCACCTTGTCGCCGGTCCAGGTCCACGACGCCGTCCAGTCGGTGATCGAGGCGCGCGAGAGTGTGCTCAACGTGTTCTGGGCGCGGGATCCGGACGAGTCCCGCAAGGCGGCCCTGGCCAGCGAGGCCCGATGGGCGGCGGGGGAACCGCTCGGGCCCGTCGACGGCGTGCCCGTGACGCTGAAGGAGAACATCGCCCGCAAGGGCGTCCCCATGCCCTCGGGCAACGCGGGGGTCGAGCCGGTCATCCCCGAGGTGGACGCGCCCATCACCGCGCGGGTCGTCGAATCCGGTGGGGTGATACTCGGGTCGACCGTGATGCCGGACTGGGGCATGCTCTCCTCGGGGGTCTCCAGCCGGCACGGCATTTCGCGCAGCCCCTGGAACGCCGCCTGGACCACGGGCGGTTCCAGTTCCGGTGCGGGGGCCGCGGCCGCCGGGGGATACGGCCCGCTCCACGTCGGCACCGACATCGGGGGATCGATCCGGCTGCCGGGCACCTGGCTGGGCCTCGCCACGCTCAAGCCCAGCTACGGGAGGATCCCGCTGGACACCCCGTACCTGGGGCGCAACGCCGGTCCCATGACGCGCACCGTGGCGGACGCGGCCCTGTTCATGCGTGTCCTGAGCAGACCGGATCCCCGGGACTGGTCGAGCCTGCCGCCGCAGGACATCGACTGGCCGGCGCTGGACGGGGATGTACGCGGACTGCGGGTGGGAGTGCACCTGGACGCCGGCTGCGGGGAGCCGTGCGACGCCGAGATCCTCGCCGCGGTGAACCGTGCCGCCGCGGTCTTCGAGGCGGCGGGAGCCGTCGTGGAGCCGGTCGAGCCGTTCATGAGCCAAGATCTCCTGGACGACCTGGATCTGTTCTGGCGGGTGCGGTCCTGGAACGACTTCCGCGAGCTGGCGCCCGAGGCCAGGCTGCGCGTCCATCCCTACATCATCCAATGGTGCCAGGGGGGCGCGGACCTGCCGGGCACGAGGGTACTCCAGTGCTACCAGCAGATCATGCGCATCCAGGCGCAGACCGTGGCGGCGACCGTCCCGTACGATCTGGTGCTCTCGCCGGTGGCTCCGGTGGCGGCGTTTCCCGCTGAACAGCCGATGCCGTTCATGGGGGACGGGAAGACCATGTCCCACATCGGCTTCACCGCGCCGTACAACATGTCGGGGCAGCCTGCGGCCACCGTCAACTGCGGTTTTACGGCGGACCGCCGGCCCGTCGGGGTGCAGATCGCGGGCCGCCGCTTCGACGATCTCGGCGTCTTGAGGGCGGCGGCGTGGTACGAACGGAACCGGCCTGCCGATGCGGTCCCGCGCTGGCCGGACAGCGCCCCCGGAGCGCCCACCGGGGAGAAGACGACATGGACCACACTCGAGGGGAAGAAGCCATGAGTGACGGGGCACAATTCCGGCAGGTCACGCCGGTACGGCTCTACCAGCGCATTGTGGAGCAGATCGAGCAGGCGATCGCGCGAGGTGATCTGAAGCCCGGTCAACGGCTGCCGAGCGAGCGAGAGCTGGTGACGCAGTTCGGGGCGAGCCGGCCCACAGTCCGGGAGGCCTTGCGCGTGCTGGAGAGCAACGGCCTCGTCCGCTCGCGCCCGGGTGACCCGAACGGCCCGGAGATCCTGCCGTTCTCGTCGGCCGGCCTGACGAAGGAGATGACCCGGCTCGTCCGGTTCGACACCATGTCGATGGCCGAGTTGATCTCGTTCCGCATGATTCTCGACGGGTCGGCGAGCTTGCTGGCGGCTCGGCTGCGGTCCCAGGAGGAGCTGTCCTCCATGGAACGGACGATTGCCGCCATGTCGGACGCGATCGAGGCGGGGTACGAGGAGTTCAGCAAGGCAGACGTCGCATTCCATGAGGTGGTGGCCCGGGCCAGCCGCAACTCCCTCATCGAGGTCTGCAACCAGGTGGTCCGGGGCGCCGTCCTCTCGCTGATCTCGGACAAGGTCGCCCATGCGCTCAACAGCACGGCGCTCATGCGGGAGTCGCTCCACCACCACCAGGAGGTGCTCGAGGCGATCCGGGCAGGGGACGGCCTGGCGGCATCACGCATCTCGCGGCGCAATCTCTACGACTACTACGCCGGCTACGTCTCCGAGAACGAGCAGGGGCTGCTGCTCGCGCTCCTGGACGAAGAGGCCTGAACCGCCACCATGGTGATCGCCGCGTCGTGTCCGCCGGACAACGCCGACGCGGTGACTCGTCACGTCTGATCTCAGGGCACGGGAGTTCCGCGTTGCCAGGAGGCGATGACGATCAGCGTCTTCGTCTGCAGCACACCGGCACCCTTACGACGTAGACGATTGACCACTTTCTGCAGCTCATCGACATTGTCGACATGCAATCGGACGAGTGCGTCCACGTCGCCGGTGAGCGTCAGCACCTCGTCGACCTCCGGCAGAGTCGACGCGAACTCCACGATGTCGTGGATGTCCGTGTCGCCCGTGAAGCGCAGCTCAGTGACCGCCTGAAGGCCCTGACCGAGCTTGGCCTGATCCGTCGTGATCGTGTAGCCGGTGATGACTCCCGACTCCTCGAGGCGTGCGATGCGCCGGCGGACCGGCGCCGGCGTGAGCTGCACCAGCCGTGCGATGTCGCGAACGGTGCGCCGCCCGTCGGCTCGCAACAAGTCCAAGATCTGCAGATCGACCGAGTCGAGATGTACGGGTGCCGGCATGCCGCAAGTGTAAGCAGCACTTCCCTCAATGCTCACTTCACCCCGAATGGACTGCTCGAAAGGAGCCTGCTTCGCATCGCATGCGCACCTTTGTTGTGGACGGATCGGGCCCTTGAAACTGTGTCACTCATGCCAGCCGCGACAAGACCAGCAACACGCGCTGCCCCCTCTGAAGTTGTGAAGCCGGACGCGCACCATGTCGGTACCGTGCTGCACATCGATGCCGTCGCCACGCCCTTGGCGCTCGCTCGAATCGCATCGATCTTGGCGCATCGCCGGTTCGAAGTGCTCACCATGAACGTCGCCGCGCCCGTCGACGGGCTGCGGAGGATCACCGTCGAGGTGGACACGGCAGACGAGATCAGGTTGGGGCAGCTCGTTCAGTTCTTGAACCGGTCACTGGACGTCGTCAAGGTCGTCCGCCTCACCGACGACAGGTCGCACCATCGGCGCGGGGCATTCGTGGCGGTCGCCTTCCCCTGAGGCCGGCTCGCCGAAGCCGTGGACCGCGCGCAGGCGTGGGGTGATGGCTGTGGTTGACACGGCAACAGGAGCAGGCCAAACTTGCACTCAGGCTACTGGTAGGACCAGTTAACTGACATCTTCTTCGGAACCTCCAGGGATTGCCGGCCGCGCCAGCCTTCGGATTCCGCCCGCCCGACCGCCGCGCCGCCCAGCAGATGCGATGAGTGCGGACCCCCGCTGCCGGCACAGCGCACGTTCGAATGTCCACGCAAAGGAGCGTCCTGGGTGACCAACGCCTCTCCGCATCCGCCGTCCCCGAGCGGTACTTTCCACGGCAAGATCGGCATGACCTACGAGGAGTCGACTCCGTGGTGGCCCGAGCCGCAGCCGCTTCCCGAGGACACCCCCAATGTCGTGGTGATCGTGCTCGACGACGTCGGCTTCTCCGACCTCGGCTGCTTCGGCTCGGACATCGACACCCCGGCCATGGACGCCCTCGCCGCCGGCGGCCTTCGCTACGCGAACTTCCACACCACCACGCTGTGTTCGCCCACCCGTGCCTCCCTGCTGACCGGCCGGAACCACCACTCCGTCGGAATGCGGATGTTGTCCAACCTGGACACCGGCTTCCCCAGCGGCCGCGGACGGATCACCAAGGCCGCCGCGACACTGCCCGAGGTGCTGCGCGACAGCGGCTTCAACACCATGGCCGTGGGCAAGTGGCACCTGGCGCCGATGGAGGAGACCACCGCGTCCGGGCCGTACACCCAGTGGCCGCTGTCTCGCGGGTTCGAGCGCTACTACGGATTCCTGGAAGCCGAGACGGACAGCTTCTATCCGGAACTGTTCTACGACAACCACGCCGTGGCTCCGCCGAAGAGCCCGGAAGAGGGCTATCACCTCAGTGAGGACCTGGTCGACCGGGCGATCCAATTCGTCACGGACCAGACTTCGGTCACTCCGGAAAAGCCCTTCTTCCTGTACCTGGCGTTCGGCGCGGCGCACGCCCCGCACCAGGCTCCCCAGGAATACCTGGAGAAGTACCGAGGCCGGTTCGACCACGGCTGGGACGCCGAGCGCGCCACCCGGCACGCCCGCCAGATCGAACGGGGCATCCTGCCGCCCGGCACCGAACTGGCGCCGCGCAACCCCGGGGTCGTCCCCTTCGACGAGCTGCCGGACGACGAGAAGAAGCTGTCCGTACGCCTCCAGGAGGCCTACGCGGCGATGGTCGACCACACCGACCACCACATCGGCCGGCTCATGGAGTTCCTGGAGCGGACAGGCCGGATGGAGAACACCATCACCGTCCTGCTCTCGGACAACGGGGCCAGCCAGGAAGGCGGGCAGAAGGGTTCGCTCAACCCCACCGCATTCCAGAACCGCGTCCCCGAGGACCTGGAGGAGATGGTCGCGCGCATCGATGAGATCGGCACGACACGAGCTCATTCCAACTACCCCTGGGGCTGGGCACAGGCGGGCAACACGCCGTTCAAGCGCTACAAGCAGAACACCCACGAAGGCGGCGTCCGCTGCCCGCTCATCGTGCACTGGCCCCGCGGGCTGCCGCGCACCGACGAGATCAGGCAGCAGTTCCACCATGTCACCGACATCGTCCCGACCCTTTTCGAACTGCTCGGCCTGCAGGCTCCCGCGGTCTACAACGGCATCCCGCAACTGCCGATACACGGTGTCAGCATGGCCTACACCTTCGGCTCGCCGGCCGCGCCGACGCGCAAGGAAGCCCAGTACTTCGAGATGTTCGGGCACCGCGCGATCTGGCACGACGGCTGGAAGGCCGTCGCCTACCACGAACGCGGAACGCCCTTCGACGCGGACCGATGGGAGCTCTACCACCACGACACCGACTTCTCGGAATGCGACGACCTGGCGAAGGCACGGCCCGGGCAACTGCAGAAGATGGTCTCCCGCTTCTGGGTGGAAGCGGGGAAATACGGTGTGCTGCCGCTGGACGACAACGGGTTCGCCTACCGGGCGAAGATTCCGCGTCCCGGCTCTCCACGCATGCGCACCACGTTCACCTACTACCCCGGCATGGCGCATCTGCCCGGCGCCGCGGTGCCACCGGTGATGAACCGCGGGCACCGCATCACCGCGTTCGTCGACCGGGCCGCCGCGTCGGACGAGGGTGTCCTGGTGTCCCTGGGCAACATCAGCAGCGGATACGTCCTGTACGTCAAGGACAACCGGCTGGTCTACGAGTACAACTTCCTCGGCACCCGGTACGCGGTGACCTCGGCGGAAGAACTCCCGATCGGCCCGGCGGAGCTGACCTTCGAATTCGTCAAGACCGGTGACATGCGGGGCGTCGGACACCTGTACGTGTCAGGAAAGCCGGTCGGCACCGAGGCCATCCCGCGGGTCCTCCCGCACTTCCTGGGATGGCAGGGCCTCGACATCGGCCGGGACACCCTGTCGCCCTCCTCGTCCAGCTATGACGGCGAATTCGCGTTCACCGGAAGGTTAGAGAAGGTCGTCTTCACAGTCGCGCCGGACGAAGAAGGCAAGGAGCCCTTCCAGCGGATCGACTGACTCGCTCCCGTCAGCACAGCTGCCGCTCACCCGGCCACGCGAGAGCCTGCCGCAGCGCGCCCGCGACGTCGGGGACGAGTTGGTGGACGCCGTGCCGTACGATCACCCGGCCACCCGCCACGACGTCGCTGACGTCGGCGGAGGTGGCCGCGAAGACGGCGGTCTCGGCACCGTGCAGCGGTCCGGCGGTGCGGACCGAGTCGAGGGAGACGGTGACGAGGTCGGCGAGCGCGCCTGCCTTCAGCCTGCCCGCCTCCGGCCATCCCAGCGACGCGTGGCCGTCGGCGGTGGCGGCCCGCAGGAGCGCGTCCGCCGTCCAGTGGCCGCGGCGACGGGTGCGCAGCCGTTCGTTCAGCTCCACCGCGCGAGCCTCCTCGAACAGGTCGATGACGGCCTGGCTGTCGCTGCCGAGCGACAGCGGCGACCCGGCGGCCTGCACCTCACGGGCGGGTCCGATGCCGTCGGCGAGATCGCGTTCGGTCGTGGGGCACATGCACACCGTGGTGGCGGAGCCGCCGAGCAACGCGATGTCCTCCGGGGTCAGGTGGGTGGCGTGCACGGCGGTGGCACGCGGCCCGAGCACCCCGTGATCGGCCAGCAGGCGCGTCGGCGTGACGCCGTACGCCGCGAGGCAGCCTTCGTTCTCGGCGGGCTGCTCGGACACGTGCGCGTGGATCGGGGCGTTGCGCTGCGCCGCCCACGCGGCGACCACGCCGAGTTGATCGGCGGGAACGGCGCGGACCGAGTGGACGGCCGCGCCGACGCGGGCGTGACCGCGCTCCTTCAGCCCAGAGACCCGCTCGGCCCACGCGCCGCCGGAGCCGTCGGTGAACCTGAGCTGGGTCTCGTCCGGTGCGGCGCCGAACCCCGACGAGAGGTAGCAGGTGTCGAGCAGCGTGATCCGGATGCCGGCCTGGGCGGCCGCCTCGATGAGCGCCTCTCCCATGGCGTTCGGGTCGTCGTAGGCGACGCCTCCGGGAGCGTGATGCAGGTAGTGGAACTCGCCGACGCAGGTGATCCCGGCCAGGGCCATCTCGGCGTAAACCGCCCGGGCGAGCTCCAGGTACCGGTCGGGGGTGAGGGCTGCGGCGACCCGGTACATGGTCTCGCGCCAGGTCCAGAAGGTGCCGCCGCCGAGCTGGGTGGCTCCGCGCAGCGCCCGGTGGAAGGCGTGCGAGTGGGCGTTGGCCAGCCCGGGGATGACCAGGCCGTCCAGGACGACGGCGTCGCCGGGGGCGCAGCCGGCTCGAAGGGACACGATCCGGCCCGCGCGGACGTCGATGAGAACGCCGGACTCCAGGGCGCCGGTCCACGCGTACCTCGCCCAGAACCGGCCGTTCACAGCAGGTCCTCCAGGACGGCGGCCAGGGCGGCGACTCCGGCGAGGCAGTCGGCGTCCTCGGCGTGTTCCGCCGGAGAGTGCGAGACACCGGTCGGGTTCCGGACGAACAGCATGGCCGTGGGAACGGCGGAGGCGAGGATGCCGGCATCGTGCCCGGCACCGGTCGCCAGGACGGGGGCGCCGCCGAGCAGCACGGCCAGGCGGTCCCTGAGCGGCCCGTCGAATTCGACCACCGGGGTGTACGACTCGCGGGTGACCTCCGCCCCCGACTCGTGAATGATCTCTTTCACCAGCATGTCGAGGGTGGCGGAGTCGGCGGCGCGTGAGTCCAGCCAGGCGGTCACCCTGGAGGCGATGGCGTTGGTGCCGTTGGGCTCGACGGAGATTTTCCCGAAGGTGGCGAGGGCCCCGGCGAGCTTGGCCTGCTCGCGGGCGTTCAGGACGGTGGCGGCGTAGGCCGGCATCGGATCGCGGCGGTCCTCCAGGCGGGTGGTGCCCGCGTGGTTGGCCTCTCCGTGGAAGTCGAAGCGCCAGCGGCCGTGCGGCCAGATCGCCGACGCCACGCCGACCGGCGCGTCGCCCAGGTTCCGGCCCTGCTCGACGTGGAGTTCGACGAAGGCGGCGATGCGGGCGAGCCGTTCGTCATCGCGGCCGATCGCGGCGGGGTCCTGCCCCGCGAGCTCCATCGCGGTGGCGAGCGTGACACCGCCGTCGTCCCTGAGAGACCGCGCGTGGCCTGGGTCCAGGACACCGGTCATCAGCCGGGATCCCATGCAGGCCACGCCGAACCTGGCGCCCTCCTCGTCGCCGAAGTTGACGATGGCGAGCGGGCGGCCGGCGGCGACGCCCCGATCCCGGAGCACGTCCAGGGCCGCGAACGCCGACACGACGCCGAGCGGCCCGTCGTAGGCTCCCCCGTCGGGCACCGAATCCAGGTGGGAGCCGGTGACGATGGCGTCTCCCGCCGTGTGGTCGCCGGACCAGGCCCACTGGTTGCCGTTCCGGTCGACCTCGTAGGTCAATCCCCGCTTGAGCGCCTGTTCCCTGAACCAGGCCCGGCATTCGCCGTCGGCGGCGGTCCAGGCGTGGCGGCGATACCCGCCGGTCGCGGCATATCGGCCGACGGGCAGGAGCTCGCGCCACATCTCCCGGAAGTTTCCCTCGGCCTGTTCGAGATCGATCACGCGTCGTCGCCTTCGCGCATCGGGATCCGCACGCCGCGCTCCTGGGCGACCTCGGCGGCCCGGTCATAGCCGGCGTCGACGTGCCGGATGACGCCCATCCCCGGGTCGTTGGAGAGCACCCGGCGGATCTTCTCGCCTGCGAGCGGTGTGCCGTCGGCGACCGTGACCTGCCCGGCGTGGATGGAACGGCCGATGCCGACGCCTCCGCCATGGTGGATGGACACCCACGACGCCCCGGAGGCCACGTTCACCATGGCGTTCAGCAGCGGCCAGTCGGCGATGGCGTCGGAACCGTCGAGCATCGCCTCGGTCTCGCGGTACGGCGAGGCGACGCTGCCGGCGTCGAGGTGGTCGCGGCCGATGGCCAGCGGAGCGGAGATCTCGCCACGGGCCACCATGTCGTTGAACCGGTCGCCTGCCTTGTCGCGCTCGCCGTACCCCAGCCAGCAGATGCGCGCGGGCAGGCCCTGGAAGTGGACCCGCTCCCCCGCCATCCGGACCCAGCGGGCCAGCGACTCGTTCTCCGGGAAGAGGTCCAGGATCGCCTGGTCCGTCTTCGCGATGTCCTGGGCGTCGCCCGACAGCGCCGCCCAGCGGAACGGGCCCTTGCCCTCGCAGAACAACGGCCTGATGTAGGCGGGGACGAAACCGGGGAAGTCGAACGCGCGGCCGTACCCGGCGAGCTGGGCCTCCCCCCGGATCGAGTTGCCGTAGTCGAACACCTCCGCCCCGGCGTCCTGGAAGCCGACCATGGCCTCGACGTGCTTGGCCATCGATTCGCGGGCCTTGGCCGTGAAGCCTTCCTGGTCCTTGGCCGCCTCGGCGGCCATGTCCTCGAACGCCACGCCGATCGGGAGGTACATCAGCGGGTCGTGAGCCGACGTCTGGTCCGTGACGACGTCGATCTCCGCACCGCGCGCGAGCAGCTCCGGCACGGCCTGCGCGGCGTTCGCCTCGACGCCGATCGACAGGGGCCTGCGCTGGTCGCGCGCCTCGTAGGCGAGACGCAGCGCCTCGTCGAGATCCTTCGCCCGCACGTCGAGGTAGCGGTGCTCGATGCGCCGGTCGATCGATCGCGGGTCGCAGTCGACGCAGATGGCCACCCCGCCGTTCATGGTGACGGCCAGCGGCTGGGCGCCGCCCATGCCGCCCAGCCCGGCGGTCAGCGTGATCGTCCCGGCCAGCGTGCCGCCGAACTTCTTGGCGGCCACGGCCGAGAACGTCTCGTAGGTGCCCTGGAGGATGCCCTGGGTGCCGATGTAGATCCAGGAGCCGGCCGTCATCTGGCCGTACATGGTCAGGCCGAGGTGCTCCAACCGCCGGAACTCCGGCCAGGTGGCCCAGTCGCCGACCAGGTTGGAGTTGGCGATGAGGACCCGCGGCGCCCATTCGTGCGTGCTCATCACGCCCACCGGGCGGCCCGACTGCACGAGCAGCGTCTCGTCGGCCTTCAACGTGCCGAGCGTGCGGACGATCGCGTCGTAGGAGCGCCAGTCGCGGGCCGCCTTGCCGGTGCCGCCGTACACGACGAGCTTGTCGGGATGCTCGGCGACCTCGGGATCGAGATTGTTCATGAGCATCCGCAGGGCGGCCTCCTGCTGCCACCCCCGGGTGTGGAGCGTCGTGCCACGCGGCGCCCGGACCGGGCGCGGACCGCTGCTCTGGTCCATGTTCCTGACCCTCCCCATCTATGGCATCTATTCATTCATATTTATCGAGAATGAATAGATTCAGTCAATAGCTACTCTGTGAACAATCCACGCGAGGCCGCCGAGTGCTCGAACGCCTCCAGGCGTGCCTCCGCGCCCGGGATCTCGTCGACCATGGCCTCAAGCAGGACGTGGCCCAGCATCATGGGAGCGCAGGCCGTGTCGAAGACCAGTTCCGTGCCGACCGCCGCCGGCAGCAGCACGTCGGAGAGGTCGGCCGACGGCGCGAAAGCGTTGTCGGCGATGGTCACCACGCTCAGCCCCGCCTCCTTGGCCGCGGACAGGGCGTCCATCAGCTCGGTGGGATAGCGGGGCAGGGCGAAGCAGAGCAGGGCGGTCGCCCCGGCGCCCGCCGCCTGGTCGATCCGGTCGACGAGCATGGAACCGCCCTCGTTGAGCAGGCGGACGTCGGGATGGACCTTGGCGGCGAAGTAGGCGAAGCCCGCAGCCTGCGCCGCGGCCGCGCGCAGGCCGAGCACGAGCAGCGGCCGCGAGGGCGCGAGCAACCGGGCGGCCTTGTCGATCGCCCCCATGTCCGACAGCACCGCGGCCAGATGCTGGAGATTGGCGATCTCGGCGCGCACCGCTCGCTGGGGCTCGCTCAGGGCCGCGTCCACGCTCGTCCCGCTCGGCGCCGCCGAGTCCGGCAGGCCGAGCTCGCGGATCTGCTTACGCAGCGCGGGGTAGCCGTCGTACCCGAGGGTCATCGCGAACCGGGTCACCGATGGCTGGCTCACCCCCGCCAGATCGGCGATTTCCACGCTGGACAGGAAGGCCGCCTGGCCGGCGTGCTGCACCAGGCAATGCGCGATCCGCCGCTGTGCAGGGGTCAGCCGGTGCCCTTCGAACAGGCGCAGCAAGCGGGCCTGAGGCGCGACATCGTCCGTGCTCATGACTACTCTCCAAGAGGTTTACAGATCGGCCAGGGTGTCGAGGAGACCGGCCGCCGCCGAGACGTCCGCCGAGAGCGGCCGGTCCTCCATCGACAGATCAAGTTTGGCGTCCGCCAGCGCGTACGCGCGGCCGACCGGCAGCGATCGGTCACCCCAGGCCGCCCGCTTCGTGCCGTCCGGACCGCGCTGCCGCAGGGCGCGCACGGCGGCGACCAGTTCGCAGCCGAGCACCAGCCGGTACGTCTCGACGGCCCGCAGGACCTGGCGGGCGGACTGCGAGGCGAAGCTCGCGGCCTCCTCAACGCTCCGCGACAGTACGGCATGGCCGGCCGAGGCCGGAGCCGCCGCGTTCCGCAACTCGGCGATGGCGGCGTTCGCGCTGTATTCGAGGATGAGCACCCCGGATCCCGCCGACGCCCCACCGGCGAGGAACGGGCGCAGCCCGGTGATGCCCGGCTCGCTCAGGGCCGCCAGCCGCGCCGCGGACAACCGCGCCGTCGGGAGCAGGGCAAGGACCATGTACTCGAGCGCGAGCGCCACGTGAGCCGAATAGAAGCCGCCGTGATGGTAGGCCGCGGGCTTGCCGTCCGGGCCGTCCGCGCTGATCAGCGGGTTCTCCGCACCGACATTGAGCTCGATGGCCAGCACCCGCTCCAGCGCGTCGCAGGCCTCCAGTGCCGGCCCGTGGATCTGCGGAAAGCAGCGGAAGCCGTACGGGTCCTGGATGCGGCCGGTCGGCGGGCCGGGCCGGGCCGGCGCGCCGACGAGCCGCCGGAGCTCGGCGGCGGCACGGACGTTGCCCGGATGCGGCCGCGCCGCGTGCACCGGCTCGGCGAAAGCCTCCAGCGAGCCGTCGACGGCCAGCAGGGAGAGCGCGGCCACCACGTGGGCGCCCCTGAGCAGGCGGTCCAGGCTGTGGCGGGCCAGCGACGCCTGTCCGAGGGTGAGGGCGTTGCTGCTGATCAGGGCCAACGCGTCGCCGGTTTCGAGACCGATCGCGGGCGGCGGGGTACGGCCGCCCTGCCAGGGGTGCTCTCCGGCAAGGGCCAGGCCGAGCTGGGACAGCGCGGCCAGATCGCCGGTGCCGACCGCGCCGTACTCGTTCACGAGCGGGTGCACTCCGGCCTTGACCGCCGCGGTGAGCCCCTGGACCACCTCGGGACGGAGCCCGGCGCCTCCCACCAGGAGTTGGTTGAGCCGGACGATCATCATCGCGCGGACCTGCCTGGCCGGCAGGGGCTCCCCTATCCCGCCGGCATGACTGCGAAGCAGGCGCAGACCGTGCAGGCCGAGGTCGGCCGGATCGACATCCAGGACGCGGTTGGCGCCGACGCCGGTGCTGCGCCCGTAGACGCGCCCGGTGGCGACGAGGTCGCACGCCCTCCGCCACGACTGTTCGACCTGACAGAAGGCGTGCGGGGACACCTCCACACAGGCCTCGCCGTCAGCGATCAGCGCAACCGTCTCGCTGTCGAGACCGTGTCCGTCGAGTTCGATCTGTGGGACATCGATGCCTACTATCCGAGACTCCACATTCTCAACTCCTCGTAACACGCCCTTAACCTGCGCAAATCAAAATGCTTGACATATCTTCATTCGTCCATGAGTCTGCATGACTACATGCAGACTCGGCAAGGGTGGGTGTCCATGATTCGATTCGAGTCCGTCACCAAGAGGTTCCCGAACGGCGCCACAGCCGTTGACGACCTCTCCGTGGAGTTTCTCGAGGGACACATCACGGTGCTCGTCGGCTCGTCCGGCTGCGGCAAGACCACCACGCTCCGGATGATCAACCGGATGGTCGATCCCACCTCGGGAACGGTCAGTCTGGGCGGACGCGACGTGCGCGAGCTGCCCGCGGCCCAGCTGCGGCGCGGCATCGGATACGTCATCCAGCAGGCAGGCCTGTTCCCGCACCGTACGGTCCTGGACAACATCGCCACCGTGCCGACGCTGCTCGGCTGGGGCCGGCGCAAGGCTCGCCTCCGCGCCGCCGAGCTGATGGAGGTCGTCGGCCTGTCCGCCGACTCCGGCAAGCGCTACCCCCACCAGCTCTCCGGCGGCCAGCAACAGCGTGTAGGCGTCGCCCGAGCACTCGCCGCCGACCCTCCCGTCCTGCTCATGGACGAGCCGTTCGGCGCCGTCGACCCGGTGGTGCGGACCCTGCTCCAGGACGAGCTGATCCGGCTCCAGGCCGAGCTGCGCAAGACCATCGTCTTCGTCACCCACGACATAGACGAAGCCGTACGGCTCGGCGATCGCATCGCGGTCTTCCGCACCGGCGGGCACATGGTGCAATGCGCCCCGCCCGCCGAACTGCTCGCCCAGCCGGCCGACGACTTCGTGGCCGGATTCCTCGGGGCCGAACGCGGGCTGAAACTGCTCTCCCTCATATCGCTGCAGGACGTGCCGTACGAGCCGGCGACAACGGTGCGGACCACGGACACGGCCGCGCAGGCGCGCGCGGAGGCGACGGGGCGGTGGCTGCTCGTGGTGTCCCCCGACGGCAAACCCGCGGGCTGGCTGGACGTCCACGCGCTTGACGGGTCGGATTCGATCGGGCAGGCGGCCCTCACACCGGTACGCGGCCTGACCGATTCCGACTCGCTGCTCTCCGCGCTCAACGAGACCGTCTCCTCCCCCACCGGGATGGCGGTGCGGGTGGACGCGGCGGGCGTGCTCGTCGGGGTTTCCAGGGATGACGTCGTGCACGCCCATCAGCGGAGCCTCGCATGATCATCGAATGGCAATGGCTCGCCACGCACACCGATGACCTGCTGGCGCTCACGCTGGACCACCTGGCGACGGCGGTGCCCGCCGTACTGCTCGGCCTGCTGATCGCGCTGCCGCTCGCCGTGATCGCTCATCGGATCCGTCCGCTCCGCGGAATCCTGCTCGGGATCTCCAACATCATGTTCACGGTGCCGTCATTGGCCCTGTTCGTCCTGTTACTGCCGATCACGGGACTGACCAGGACCACGGCGATCGCCGGCCTGACCGTCTACACCTTGGTCGTGCTGCTCCGCAATACCGTCGAGGGACTCGACAGCGTGCCCGTCAAGGTCCGGGAGGCCTCTCTCGCCATGGGCATCAGCGGACTGGGCACGCTGGTGAAAGTCGAGTTCCCGCTCGCCCTGCCGGTGATCATGGCTGGGGTCCGGGTGGCCAGCGTCATGACCATCTCCCTGGTCAGCGTGGCCAGCTACATCGGCTACGGCGGCATCGGGCAGCTGTTCACCGACGGCTTCCAGCGCAGTTTCCCGACCCCCGTGCTCGCTGGAGTCGTCCTCACGCTGGTGCTCGCGCTGGCCGCCGACGCGGTGCTCGTCCTCGTGCAATGGCTCTGCACCCCCTGGACTCGCAAGGGAGCAGGCGCATGATGGATCTCTTCGCCCAGTTGGTCTCCTGGCTGACCGCCGCCGGCCAGTGGGCCGGCCCGGAGGGCATCGGCCGGCGGCTGCTGGAGCACGTGGAGTACTCCCTTCTCTCCACTCTCGTCGCCGCTCTCATCGCCCTCCCCGTCGGGTTGCTCATCGGCCACACCGGGCGAGGCGCGTTCTTCGCCATCAACCTCTCGGGCTTCGGCCGTGCCCTCCCGACCGTGGGCATCGTCACGCTGGTCTTCCTGGTCAGCGGCCTGAGCATGACCCCGGTGTACGTATCCCTGGTCGCGCTGGCCATCCCAGTGATCGTGACCAACACCTACGCGGGCATGGCCGCGGTCGAGGCGGACATCAAGGACGCCGCCCGCGGCATGGGGATGACCGGGCTCCAGTCCCTGTGGCGGGTGGAGATCCCACTCGCCGCCCCGCTGATCATGACAGGGCTGCGTCTGGCGGCCGTACAGGTCATCGCCACGGCCACCATCGCCGCCTACGTCAGCTTCGGCGGTCTCGGCCGCTACATCTTCGACGGGCTCGCCCAGCGCGACCTCACCCAGGTGCTGGGCGGCGCCGTCCTCGTCGCGGCACTCGCCGTGGCCGTCGACCTCGTCCTCGCCGGAATTCACCGAATCCTCTTCCGCCACCGCCTTACCTGATGGAGTCCCCCCAATGAACCGCATGAAGCGCAGGAACTTCGTCGCGGGCGCGCTCGCGCTCGCCGTACTGCCCGTGCTTGCCGCCTGCGGCGGAGGCACGACCACCTTGACCGCGCCATCCGCCGCGGGGTCCACCGCCGCCGCGGCGGACTCCACGATCGTGATCGGTACGGCCAACTTCTCCGAGAACCAGATCCTCGGCTACCTGTACGCCAACGTCCTGGAGTCCGCGGGCGTGAAAGCGACGGTCAAGCCCAACCTGGGCTCGCGGGAGATCATCGTGCCCGCGCTGCAGAACGGCGACATCGACCTGCTGCCCGAGTACCAGGGCAACCTCCTGCTGCACTTCGATCCCAAGGCCACCGAGAGCGATTCCGACGCCCTGCAGAAGGCGCTCGCCGCCAAGCTGCCGCAGGAATTGACGATCTTGCCGCCGTCGGCCGCCGAGGACGCGGACGTCTTCACCGTCACCAAGGAAACCGCGACCGAGTACGGCCTCACCACCCTCGCGGACCTGGCCAAGCACAACGGCAAGCTGGTCTTCGGCGGACCCCCCGAGGACAAGACCCGGCAGGTCGGCCTGGTCGGCCTCAAGGAGGTCTACGGTGTCGAGTTCAAGGCGTTCAAATCCCTCGACGCCAGCGGACCGCTGGTGAAGGGGGCCATGAAGAGCGGCGACGTACACGTGGGGAACCTCTTCAGCACCGACGTGGACATCGTCAAGAACGGCTGGGTCGTCCTGGCCGACCCCAAGCGCCTCATCCCCGACCAGCACATCGTCCCGCTGATCCGCACCGACAAGGCCACCGACACGGTCAAGTCCGCCCTCGCCAAGCTGAACACCGTGCTCACCACCGAGGAGCTGACCAAGCTCGACTCACTCGTGGACAACGACCACCGGGACCCTGACGAGGTCGCCGCCGAGTGGGCCAAGGCCAACGGCCTGTCGTCGGGCTGACCCCGCCTGCGGGTGCCGGCCGCGGCCACGATCACCTCACAGTTCCGGTGCCGCGATCACCGCACTGATCGCTGCGCTCAGCAGCAGAGTCGCGCCCATGATCGGTCCGGCCGATCGGCTGCTCAGTGTGGTGCTGCCGCGCAGGCGTGGTACCACCACACTGAGCGCCACCAGCTGGACGACGCCGACGACGGCCACACCGATGTCGTTCAGCAGCAGTGCCAGGGGCAGGAAATGCGCCGCCACGACGACCGCGACCCACCACGCCATCCACCGGGACGCCCCACGCCTGGCCAGTACGAGGCATCCGGCTCCTGCGGCGACGACCTCGGCCGCGACCAGGACGCCGAACCAGGCGTACTTTCCCTCCAACGCGCTCGGCTGGTCCCAGTTCGCAGCGGTCAACACGCCGAAGGCCACGGCGAGCCCGACACCCAGGACCGACCCCGCGCCCAGCCAGATCCGCCAGTTCCGGGGCGGGTCCTCCTGTGCCCAGCCGAACCACACGAAGGCCATCAGCCCGAACCAGGCCGTCGTGAAGAACTGGTCGCGTAAGAACCCTGTCAGCATCGGCACCCATTTCCCGTAGGCCGGCGGCCGGAGGGTTGAGCAGAACGTTTCCATTCCGGATGCCCCACGGCGTTGTGATGAGTTGATCATAGCTACGGCCCCGCGCCTGATCGGCCGGTGCGGGCGTCATCGTCATGCGGCTCGGCGATACTCAAGGGGAGCGGCCGCAACCCGCTACGCGCCCTTCCCGATCCCGTCGACGGATCTTCTCGATGGAGACCAGCATGACTGCTCGCGAGTACGGATATCAGATCCTGCCCGGCACCGCGGCGCAGACGCCGGGAGCGCTGGACGTCGTGCGGAAAGAGACGAGAGCGGGCCTGCTCTGGGGGTTGCCTGTGCTTGCGGCCCAGTTCTGCCTCAGCGTATGGCTGATACCGAAGGGAGGACCGGCGAGCTTTCTGGGCCTGATGCTCGCCGTTACCACTGCGGTCACGCTCGGCCTCGTCGTGATGTGGCTGCGGGCGCGGCGCAAGGAGGTGCGCATCCTCGAGACCAGTCCGTGGGAGGTCTGGCCCTGCCGCGGCGAGAAGGTTCGTGTGGTCTCCTCGGAAGGCGATCGAGCCAACGGACGCCGATGGAGTTCCGAGGGCCGTCTCGTCCTGCTCAAGCCGGACGGCCAGTCCCAATGCACCTTTCCTGTCCCAGGCCCCGGCATCAAGGACGAGGTGTGGTTCGCCGGCGACATTGACGCGCACGGGATCCTCGCCGTTCCGGGCGGACTGCCGTTCCGCCACGTCACACGCACAAGGAAAGGTCGCTAGCGCCGGCCGGAGCCGCCGGACCCGCAGGCGTCCGATCGGGCGACGCAGAACCGCCTGCACGACTTCGGATCAAGGTCCACCGGCCTGGTGGATGCATCGCCGATTGAAGGTTCACGCGAGGGAATGGGGCTTTCCCCGGAAAAGTTTACACCGAAAGTTCAACGATACCGTTTAAGCCATGGACATCAAGGACACAGCCCGTCCGATCGACGGCACGGGCGTATCGGCGTTCCTCCGGTCGCTGCCCGCCCGGCCCCTGCTGCTCGGCCTGGGCGAGGCCAGGCACTTCGTGGAGGAGCTGGGCGAGCTGCGCAACGAGATCTTCCGGCATCTGGTCGAGCACGAGGGCTACCGGTCGTTCGCCATCGAGAGCGATTGCCTCATGGGCCTCGTGGTGGACGACTACATCACGACGGGCGCGGGCACGCTCGACGACGTCATGGAACGCGGCTTCAGCCACGGCTTCGGCGCCTTCCCGGCCAACCGCGAGCTCGTACGCTGGATGCGGGCGTACAACGAGGAGCATGACGAAAAGCTCCGGTTCTTCGGCTTCGACGGCCCTCTGGAGTATTGGGCGGCGAGCCCGCGCCAGGCGCTCACCGCCCTCCACGCGCTCCTCGACGGCCCGCTCCTTGGCACTGTCGTAACGAGGGAAACCCTCGACACGCTGCTGGGCCCGGACGACCGGTGGTCGAACGAAGCCACGGCCATGGATCCGTCCCAGTCGATCGGCCAGTCCGCCGACGCCCAGCGGCTGCGACTGATCGCCGACGACCTGGTGGCGTTGCTCGACACGCAGGCGCCGCAGCTGAGCGCGGAGGACAGGGAGCGGGCGGCGCTGTACGGGCGCTCCGCCACCGGCCTGCTCCGCTACCACTACTGGATGGCCGACGCGTCCCCGGTGCGGTGGACCCGGCTGTCGGCCCTGAGGGACGCGATGATGGCCGCCAACCTGCGTGCCGTCGCCGAGCACGGCCCGGCCCTGGTCTTCGCCTCCAACCTCCACCTGCAGCGGAACAAGAGCCTCATGTCGTTCGGCGACCAGCAGCTGGAGTGGTGGAGCGCAGGAGCGATCACCGCGACGCACCTGGGCGACCGGTACGCCTTCCTGGCCTCGGCCCTCGGCACGGTCGGCGACGACATTCCGTCCCCGGACACCGTCGAGGGACTCCTGTCCACGCTCCCGTGGGACCACTCTCTCATCGACGCCCGCCGCCTGGCCGAGGCCATCACGAAGCCCGCCCCGCGCATCTCCCACGATTTCGCCTATTTCCCACTGGACCCGGGCCGGCTCGACATGATCGACGGCGTCGTCTTCCTCAAGCAGGCCGTCAGGGTGAAAAAGCTGGGTTGACAGGCGCGTGCGTGTCAGGCTGGACCGACACGCACGCGCATCAATCACACCATCCATGCTGACGATGGCCTTCGCCGTCGGCCGGCGCCGGGCGCTCAAGGTGCTCTGGGGGCGGGCTAGGACTCGTGGGGCTTGCGGGCCAGGAAGAAGGCTTGTCGGCCTGACCGGGGCTTTTCGCTCTCATCCGGCGCGCGGATCAGCTGAGCCTCCAGGACAAGCCCGGCTTTGCTCACCAGTTCGGCGATGTGCTCAGGAGGCATCCAGTAGACATCGAGCGACAGCTCGTGGCCGTAGCCCTTGTTCAGGTGGCGGCGCTCATCACCGACCTTGAACGCAATCAGCAGATGGCCGCCCGGGGCCAGCACCCGATGAATTTCGGCGAAAACCCTCGGCAACAGCTCTGGCGGTGTGTGGACGGTCGAGTACCAGGCGACGACGCCACCGACAGCCTCGTCCGCCAGATCCAAAGCGGTCATCGAGCCCTCTTCGAACCGCAGACCCGGATGGTTTCGGCGCGCGACGGCGACCATCTCCGGCGACAGGTCGATGCCGAAAGCGTTCACCCCGAGAGAGTGCAGATGGGCAGTGATGCGGCCCGGGCCGCAGCCGAGGTCGGCGACTTCCCCGGTGTCCGGTGTCTGCACGAGTTCGGCGAACGCCGCCAGCATGGCGCGATCCAGCGGCTTGGTGTCCAGTTCGTCGCGGAGGAGCTCGGCGTAGTCGGCAGCGACGGTGTCGTAGGCCACTCGGGTGGCATGCAGATAGGTCGATTCGGTCACGGCACAGGACGATAACCTCATCGGCGGCTCGATCCGCCTGAGCCTCGGAGGTTCAGACGTGCACCACCGCGGTGTGGGCGTGCCCGCGGCTGCCGCCGACCTCCACCTTGACCGCCCTCTTGGCCTTGCGCACGCTGCGGTCGCCTTCCTTGACCGATTTCACCGGCCAGGGCAGCGTGATCTTCACCTCGTCGGCGGTCCTGGACGGGTCGGAGACCGCGAGCTGTACCCCCTCGTGGTCGCGGCGGATCAGCAGCGTGCAAGGGCCGTCGGCGGCGAGCGGTCCATCCGCGGTCTCGACGGTTCCCGCGCGCCAGAAGACGGCGGCGAGCACGTTGTCGCGGGAAATGGCCTGCACCGCTCCGGAGTTGGCGAGGACTTCGATCTGCCGGCCGTAGGCGGCGGTCTGCGCGATGGAGGCCTCGGGCACTACGGCATAGGCGTAGCGTGCCTTGCGCGGATCGACGCCGTGATCGATGAGGATCGTCGTGTAGTGCCTGGTGACGGGGGTCTTGTCGCCTCCGGTGGTGGCGCCCTTGTCGATGTCCCGCCAGCGGCCGGTGCGCTTCTTGCGGATCACCTTCGCGTCGGCGCCGTCGAGCAGTGCGTAGCCGGCCACACCGGACAGGTGGATCCAGCCGTCGCCCCGGGTCAGCGGCGGATGCCCGTCGTGTGTGTTGCGGTTCTCCACGATGGTCTCGATGCGGCGGCCATCGGAGGCGGCGATGCCGGTGCCGAGGGCGATCACCGCGTCATCGAGGAGGAACCACGCCTTCTTGGCCCGCAGCGAGGAGCCGTCGGCGATCAGCTTCATGGCCGCCACGCCGTACTCGCCGTCGAGTGCCACGCCTCCCGCCCACGGGGTGGGCGGGAGGCGACGCTTGCCGTGCGGGAGATCGGCGCGTCTGCGGGTGTCGACCGTCGTGCCCGGCAGCCGGTACGGGTCGATCGTGGGCCACAGGTCATCGTTCCAGTGGGTGAGGTCGCCCGTGTAGAGGTAGGTCATGCCGTCGCCGGTGTACCAGCCGCGCAGGTTCTCCCGGTTCATGGCCTCGGCCGCGCCGATGCGCTCCGAGCTCATCGCGATCGCGTAGGCCCAGGTGGGACGGCGGTGCACGACCCGGTCCATGTCGGCGAAGACGTACGTGCCCGTCATGCGCGGGCCGACCGGCACCGAGGGGTCCTCCAGCAGGGCCTTGGCCCTCGCGATGCTCGCCAGCGGTGCGAGCGTGTCGTAGGGGATGGCCTGGTTGCGGGTGAGCCAGCCCTTCACCAGCGGTCGCCAGCGCCTGGCATGGCGCTCGGGCGCCGCCTCCAGCAAGCTGAGGATGGCCTCGACCGCCTTCTGCCCCGAGTGGTAGTCGCGGTGACCCTGCACCGAGATCTGCCGGCCGCGTACGCAGTCCATCATCAGCCCGTCGAAGATGAACGGCGCGAACGAGCGGTCCACGAGGTCGTAGACGTTCCCGATTCCGGTGATCTCCCATGGTGACCCCGCGAGCATGGCGATCAGCTTGGCCACGCTCTCCAGGTAGTCCACGCCGTAGCTGCCGGTGTAGGGGTACACGTCGTGCTGGATGAACGACCCGTCACGGTAGAAGCCGTCGCCTGGGCCCCTGGTCGGCCGCAGCAGGTCGGAGACCGCGTCCCTGGCCCGCTTGATGAGACGTGCGTCGTGGGTGAGCAATCCGCGCATCGCCACCGCCATGGCCTTGCCCGCCCGGTTGGCACCGGTCTCGACGACGCCGGGGTGGCTGACGCGGCGCTCCGGGTCGGGGCACCAGTGGCGCAACGGGCGCAGCCAGCGTTCGAGGCGGTCCTTGGGCAGGCCGTCGTACAGCAGGGCGCAGGTGTCGGTCAGCGAGCGGGGGACGCCGATCTCCCACCAGAACCAGTTGCTGCCCCGCCGGTCGAGCCCTTCGTGGTAGGCGTGCTCGTACAGGAAGTCCAGCGCCCTGACCGCGGTCTCGGCGACCTGTCTGTCCCCGTGCATGGCGGTGCCCGGCGTGGCCCAGCCCAGCGCCAGTGTGCGCATGCGGTTGTAGGCGCGGTTGAAGTTGCCCGTCCGGGGGTCATCAAGCGGCAGGTCGGGCCACAGGCTCGGGCGATCGGGGGCGGGCTTCAGCTTGCGCAGCACCGCATTGGCCGAGCCCTCGACCGCCTGCGTCCTGTCGGTGTAGGCGGGGTTGTACGACCCGCCGGCCAGCAGGCTCACCCATCGCTCACGCGCGGCGTCGAACGCGGCGGCGCCGACCGCCTCGGCCGGCCGGTCCCGCAGGGCGAGGCCCGCCACGGCCGCGGCGCCTAGCAGGGCGGATCGCCGGCTGAGGGGGTGGGTCATGGAGGCCTTTCCGACAATCGGGCGGATATCAGATGAAACGATCATATGCCGACAGGCGGGTGGATTATTTCGACTCTGCGACGGTGGGCCGGCGCACGAACGCCGCCGGGGAACGGCGCGGTCCCCGCCTCAGGGGTGATAGGCCAGACCGATCAGCCGACCGCGCCTGCCGGTGTGAGGCGCTCCATCGTAGGCGGGTGTCCGCGTGTGCTCGGTGGGGTGCGAATACGTCAAACAACGACACGGGACCACGGTTCCCCGTGGTCCCCCTATGTATTCGCGTGCGCGCGTTCCCGGCCACCGGCACGGACGCGTCATCCGCCCGGGTGTACTGCCGCGCTCGCGTCCGCTTTGATCCGCATCATGTCCTGCTCACCAGGTGACCGGGAGTTCGTAGGCGCCGTAGATGACGGCGTCCGTCTTGAACGGCAATTCCTCGACCGGTGTGGCGAGCCGCAGGGTGGGGATGCGACGGAACAGCGTGTCGAAGACGATCTGCAGTTCCATGCGGGCCAGGTTCTGGCCGAGGCACTGGTGCGGGCCGAATCCGAAGGCGAGGTGGTGGCGGGCCCCGCGGTCGACATCCAGTTCGGCAGGATTCTTGAACACCGAGGGGTCCCAGTTGGCCGACAGGCTCGAGACGATGACGCCCTCGCCGGCCTTGATGCTCACCCCGCCGATCTGCACGTCCTCGGTGGCCACCCGGGCGGCGACCATGTCCGCAATGGCGAAGTAGCGCAGCAGTTCCTCCACGGCCATGGGCGTCTTGCCCGGATCGGCCGTGATCAGGGCCAGTTGCTCCGGGTGGTTGAGCAGCCCCAGCACGCCGAGCGAGATCATGTTCGCCGTGGTCTCGTGTCCGGCGGTCAGCAGCAGGAAGGCCAGGCTCACCAGGCCCGCGTGGTCGAGGGTGCCCTCCTGGCGTTGCCGGGCGATCTGCCGGCTGAACAGGTCGTCGCCGGGTTCGGTCTCCTTGCGGGTGATCAGATCGTCCATGTAGGCGCGCAGTTCGCCGAGGGCTCGCCGGCGGTCCTCCGATGAGGAGGTCCGGCGCACCGCCACGGTGGTGCGGCTTTGGAAGTAGTCGTGGTCGGCATAGGGAACGCCGAGCAGTTCGCAGATCACCAGTGAGGGCACCGGCAGCGACAGCGCCTGCACCAGGTCGACCGGGCGCCGGCCGGTGGCCCGTCGGCGCCGCTCACCAGGCGGACCTTGCTGATCGGCGCCTGCTCGCGCAGTCGCTCGTACTCGGCGGGCGGGGCGAACGGGCAGCCCCGCTCGACCGGCAGCTCCAGGCCGGCGAGTTCGCCGGCAACGCTCTAGGTCGCCGCCGCCCTGTGCCTGGGGGCGGACGGGGTGTGGGTCGGAACCCGGATGGTCGCCTCGCGCGAGGCGCGCGTGCATCCCGAGCACCACCGGCGGCTGGTCGCCGCCACGGGAAGCGCCTCGGTGCTCACGTCGATCTTCGGACCGGAGTTCCCGCGATTCAACCCGATGCGGGTTCAGCGCAACCGCGTGGTGACGGAGTGGGACGACCGGCTGGCGGAGATTCCGGCCGATCTCGACTCCCTGGAACGGGTCGGCAGCACGGTCGTCCAGGGGGAGGAGACGGCGATGCGCAAGTTCGGCCTGCTGCTGCCGGTTCCGGAGACGGAGGCCGACTGGGAAGAGGTGCCCTGGCTGATGGGGCAGGGCGTCGGCCTGGTCCACGACGTCAAGCCCGCCGCAGAGATCGTCAAGGACATGATGGAGCAGGCCGAGCGGGTGCTGACCGGGTTCGGAGCGTCTTGATCACGTCGCCGCGGGCACAGCGTCCGGCCGGGGCGCCCGGTCGAGGACGGTCACCGACTGGGAGTTCAATGAGTACACCTGGCAGCTCTGACGTGACGAGGCCCTCCATGACCCAACCGCACACCATCCAACAGACCGAAGAAGCCATCAGTGGCCGCCTCGGCGAACTGAACCTCGACTTCGAGGCGATGTGGGCGGTGTCCAACGTCTATCGGGCCTCCGCTGCCATCCGTAACCATCTGGAACAGTCGGTCCTGCGTGACACCGGACTGACCTGGACCGGTTTCGTGGTGATGTGGGTGGTGTGGATCTGGGGGGAGAGCGAGAGCAGGCATGTGGCCGCGGAGGCCGGCATCTCCAAGGGAACGCTCACCGGCGTGGTCAAGACCCTGGAGTCCTATCGCTACCTGAAGCGGGCCGCCCATCCGTCGGACAAGCGCCGGGTCGTGCTGTCGCTGACGTCCAACGGCGAGCGCTTGATGCGCGACCTGTTCCCGGAGTTCAACAAGGAGGAGGCGTTCGTCGTCAAGGAGCTGGACAGCACGCAGCGGCAGGAGCTCGCCGGCTCTCTGCGTACCATCGTCCAGCACCTGGAGAACAACGGCTCCCGCTGATCAGCTCCGCTTCGCGGCGGCCACGAGGGCATCGAAGATCGCTTGGTGCGCCGGATCCGTGGCGGCCAGGTCCTCGGGATGCCACTGCACGGCCACCAGCCGGCCCCGGGCCGCTTCCATCGCCTCGATGGTGCCGTCCGCCGCCCGGGCCGAAACGGCGAGGCCGGCTCCCGGCCGCTCCACGCACTGGTGGTGGTAGCAGGAGATCGGGAGCTTGTCGGAGCGGGTGATGCCGGACAGCAGCGTGCCCGGTTCCACCGTGGCTGGGTGGATCACGTGCCGGTGTCCGCCCATGTCCTGGTGAAGGGTGCCGCCGAACACCGTGTTGACCACGTGGAGGCCCCTGCAGATCGCCAGGACCGGCAGCCCGGAGCCGATCGCGTGGCGGGCCAGGGCGAGGTCGAAGAGGTCCTGCTCCTCGTCGACGTCGTAGCTGCTCTCATGGATGTCGGCGACGCCGTAGTGGTGGGGGGCGAGGTCGCCGCCGCCGGGCAGCAGCAGCCCGTCGCAGCGGGCCAGCCGGGCGGCCGCCTCCCCGTCGTCGGCCGGATGCATGCTGAAAGGCTCCCCTCCCGCCCGGTAGACCGCCTCGATCAGGGCTCGGGCATTGACTTCCGCGCCGAAGCGCAGCGCCGCCGCGGTTGCCGAGAACCGGGCGGGAATCGCGATCAGGGGTCTCACAGCTGGATCCAGGTGGTCTTGAGCTCGGTGAACTTCTCCAGCGCGTGCAGGGACTTGTCCCGCCCGTTGCCGGACTGCTTGAAGCCGCCGAACGGCACGTTCAGCCCGCCCTCCTCGTAACAGTTGACCCAGACGGTTCCGGCCTTGAGCCGGCGGGAGACCCGGTGGGCGGTGGCCAGGTCGGCGGTCCACAAACCGGCCGCCAGCCCGTACACGCTGTCGTTGGCCAGGGCGATGGCCTCTTCGACGGTGTCGAAGGTCAGGACGGACAGCACCGGGCCGAAGATCTCCTCCTGGCAGATCCGCATGCCGGGGCTCACCTGGTCGAAGACCGTCGGCTCCAGATAGAGCCCGTCGATGCCGCGGCCGCCGGTTCGCAGCCGCGCTCCTTCCTGAAGGCCCGAGGCGATGTGGTCCTTGACCGAGGCCAGCTGGCGAGCGGTGGCGATCGGCCCCATTTCGGTCGCCGGGTCCAGCGGGTCGCCCACCCGCAGGGCGCGGGCGCGCCGTACCACCGCGTCCACGACCCGTTCGGCCACCGATGCGTGCACGAGCAGCCGGGAGGGCGCGGTGCACATCTCGCCGGAGTTGAAGAAGATGCCCCAGGCCGCCGTGGCGGCGGCCTGATCGAGGTCGGGCGCGTCGGGCAGCACGATGTTGGGCGACTTGCCGCCCAGTTCCAGCCAGACCCGCTTGAGGTTGGAGTCGGCCGCGTAGTGCAGGTAGTTCCTGCCGACCTCGGTGGAGCCGGTGAAGGCGAGTACGTCCACGTCGGGATGCCCGCCCAGGGCTGTGCCCGCCGTCCTGCCCCTGGCGGCGACGACGTTGAACACGCCGGGCGGCAGGCCCGCCTCGGAGGCGAGCTGCCCCAGCCGCAGCGCCGACAACGGAGTCTGGTCGGAGGGCTTGAGCACGACCGTGCAGCCGGTGGCCAGCGCCGCCGCGACTTTCCAGGTGCCCAGGGTGAGCGGGAAGTTCCACGGGACGATCGCGGCGACCACGCCCACCGGCTCCCTGGTCACCAGCGCCAGCGCGTCCGGCGGGGTCTGCGGGGCCTCGTCCATCAGCTTGTCGGCGAGGTGTCCGTAGTAGCGGAGCGTGTTGATCACCGCACGGAGCTCGATGCCGTAGGAGTCGCTGATCGGCTTGCCCATCTCCAGGCTGATCAGAAGGGCCAGCTCGGCGCGATGCCGCTGAACGAGGTCCGCCAGCCGCAGCAGGATCTCACCCCGCTCGGAGGCGGGCAGCCGGGGCCACGGCCCGTGGTCGAACGCCCGCCTGGCGGCCTGCACCGCCAGCTCCACCTCGGTGGCGCCGGCGTCGGCCACCTCCGCCAGCACCGTGCCGTCGCGGGGCGAGATCACGGGGAACAGCCCGCCGCCCGAGTGGAGGTCACCGTCGATGTGGTGACCGGTCGGCGGGGCGATCGTGGCGGCCAAGGCTTTCCAAGCCGGATAGTCGATCACTAGAAGACTCCTTGTTAGGATCCAAACAATCCAAGCCAACCCTTGACTGGCATGCTGCGCATCCTTAGTTTGTTTGGTATCAAACGATCTGAGGTTATGTCTATGCCCGCACATACCGCCGTCGTCACCGGGATCCCGGTCGGCCCCCGCCGATGACCGCGCCCCGCATGCAGCTGGTCCTCAGCGAGAACTGGACCATGACCTGCGGCCGGGACCTGCCCACGCTGGTGCGCTGGGCCCAGGAGGCCGAGGACGCCGGTTTCGACTCGGCCATGATCAGCGAACACGTCGTCCTGGGACCGGACGCGGGAGCCGCCGGCCGGATGCCGAATCCCCGCGAGTACGCGCTCCCGGGCAATCAGGACCCGCTCACCCCCTGGCCCAGTTCCCTGATGCTGCTCAGCGCCGTCGCCTCCGTCACCTCCCGCCTCCGGCTGGCGGCCGCGGCCGTCCTCGCCCCGCTCCGCCATCCGCTCCTGCTGGCCCGCGAGCTGGGAACCCTCGACCTGCTCTCCGAAGGCCGCCTGATCGTGCTGCCCACCGTGAGCTGGAGCCGTGACGAGTACGCCGCGCTCGGCGTCCCCTTCGAACGGCGCGGCCGGCTGCTCGACGAGCACCTGGAGATCTGGGACCTGCTCTGGCGCTCCTCCCCCGTCAGCTACTCCGGAGAGCACTACCGGTTCAAGGACGTCTACTTCGAGCCGAAGGCATACCGGCCGGAGGGGCCGGTGCTCTGGTTCGGCGGAGCCGGGATGCACGACGCCCTGCTCAACCGGCTCGCCCGCTACGGCCGTGGATTCAACCCGCTGGGCTTCCCCACCGAACAGGACATGCGCAAACTGGCGGACGGAATGGCACGGGCAGGCCGGGACCCCTCCACCCTTGAACTGATCGGCGGCACCCGGGCGACCTTCCGCGACGAAGACTCCTGCGCCGACCTGGCGCCCGCGCTGGAACACATCCCAGAGCGGATGGCCGCCGGATACACCACCTTCTGCATCAAGCCGTCCCAGTTCATCGACGATCCGGCCGAGGTCGGGAACTTCTGCCGCGAAGTCATCCGCAGAGTGACGGCCCTGACCGCATGAAGCGACGTCTGCTGACGGCTGAGTGACCTCGGTGCGGCCGGCTCCCGGATGTGCCCGCTCATGATGTGCTTGCTTCGCTCCTGGTGAGCCGATGGCCGTCGACCGGTGTTTCCTCGCGGAAGCCGATCTCCCGGTGGGTCCCGTCGCACAGCGGTTTGTTGCCGGAATGGCCGCAGCGGCACAGCGTCATCCTGTTGCGCGTCTCCCATGGGCGCCCGTCCGCCCTCAGGACCGGCACCCGGCCGGTGACCCACAGCGCGCTGGCCAGCCCGTCCTCTTCCTCCAGGACCGAGATGGCCTGCGGAAGATCGGGCTCGATCGTGTCACCGCCGCGCTGGAGGGCGTAGCTGTACGACCCTGACGGGCAGTGGTCGATACGGCCCATGACGTTGGAGCGCACGTCGCTGTCGCCGGTGTCGGCGAGCATCGCGGCGATCGGCCTGGTGCGTCCGAGGCAGAACGCGGCGTGGATGCACAGCTCCCCCACCCGCTGGGCCGAGATGCCCACGCCGTCGTGCACGTGCTGCAGTTCCGCGTACGGCCGGACGCCCGCGGTCTCCGTGCCGTCGAACCCGATCACGGCATGGGTCCCGTCGCAGAACGGTTTGGAGCCCGACTGGCCGCAGCGGCACAGCGCGTAGGTCTCCTCGGTCTCCAGGGGGTCGCCGGTCTGCCAGGTCAGCGCGTTGTTCTCGGCAGAGACGATCTTGCGCTTGCGCCGGAGTGGAACGCCGCCGTACACGACGTACGGGCCGTCGCGCAGCACGACGATCCGCCGCCGGTCGCCGACGCTCCATCGGCGCTGCTCGGGGGCCACGTACTCGAAGGTCGGCCCGGCCGTGGTGCCGTCTTCGCCGGGCATCAGCATCAGGGCCTGGGCTTGGGCCTTGAGCGCGTACATGGTGCCGGTGGCGACCGAGAGCAGTTTCGGGCTGCCGTTGAAGGCCTTCTCGAGCAGGTGCAGGACGGCGCAGTAGGTGTGGTTGAACTCCTCCTGCGCGGTGCGGATGGCGCTGCCCGGGGCATGGTCGGACAGCCGCGGGTTACGCCGCATCGGACGTACGCCGACCAGGTCGACCCGGAGCGGTTCGCCGGTAGGCCCGGACTGCGGGGTGTCGCCCCGCTGGTACCGCCGTCCGATCTTGAGCTCCTGGAAGCGGTAGTAGTGCGCGGCCTCCTCCCGATCGGGGTGGAAGACGTTCTGGTCGCCGTCCCAGACCTCGGCGCGGGAGGTGCCTTCGCCCTGCTCGACGATCTCCTCCAGTGCCGCCAGCGCGGAGGCCAGGCCATCGACCGCGATCAGCCGTCCTGCCGTGTGCCGGAAATGGGCGCCGCTCACCTGGCGAGCGGGATCGCCGCGGAAGAGCGCCCGCTCGCCGAGCCGGTCGCACAGATGGCGCAGTCCCTGCTCGATCGCGTCGTAGAACTGCCCGATCGTCTCGTAACCGTCGCTCTGCGCCGGGGCGCCGGGCGGCGCCGGCCGTTCCAGACGCAGGAACATCTCCAGTGCTTCGGCCCCGAACGGCAGCAGCGACAGCTCCAGATCTCCGTGGGGCAGCCGCCGGGGGTGCGGCGGCAACATCTGCGGCGTGTCCAGGCGCGGCCGCCCGCCGACGGCGTTGAGCAGGTTGGCGGCCAGCGCCAGGTGCAGCATCTCCTCGGCGAAGACGCTGCCCACTACCTCGACGGCCTCCGGGTTGCGCTCCGGGTCGAGCGAGTACAGCGCGCACAGGTACGGCGGCAAGGTCGCGTGTTCCAGCTCGATCGCCCACTGGAGGTGCTCACGAAGGCTGTCGAGCGTCGCGATCGGCGCCGGCGCGACGGCGGTCTCGTGCGGCTCCAGGTGGTTCATGCTTTCTCGTTTCGGTCGTCCTCCAGCACCTCGACCGCGTCGAGCAGACCCCGCAGGCCGATTTCCTCGCGCTCGACATCCGTCGGATCGAACAGCCAGTCGGTGACCGGCAGATCGGTCATCTCTTCCGGACGGCTGGCCTCGGCCACGGTCAGTTCGACCTCGACCTCGACCTTGAGCCCGTCCAGAAAATCGTTCTCACCGCTCATGTTTCCTCCGCACGTGGCTTGAGTGGATCTCCGGCAGATGGGCTGACCGCGTGTGTCGCTGATTCACTTGCCGGAGGCGTTCCGGCTCAGCCAGTCGCGGTAACGGATCTGCCCCAAAAGGGCGTCCTCGCCCGGCACCAGCGTCCGCTCCCCCGGCACGCTGCCGAAGTAGCGCGCCTGCGCATCGGTCACCACCTCACGCCGATCGCCCCACGCCGCCAGCGCCTGACGGAAGAACTCATCCATCCGGAACTGCTCCGGCCCGCCCACCTCCAGGCGGCGGTTCAACGGCGGCCCCACCGCCACCCGGCCGACCGCCGCAGCCACATCCTCGCCCGCCATGGGCTGGAACCGCACCGGCGCCACATGCACCTTGCCACCCACCGTCGCCTCGTCCGCGATGGCACGCACGAACTCGAAGAACTGCGTCGCATGCACCAGCGAGAACGGCATCGACGACTTCTCGATCAACTCCTCCTGAGCGATCTTCGCCGCGAAATAGCCGTTCTCCGGCATCCGCTCGGTACCCACCACCGACAAAGCGACATGATGACCGACACCCGCCGCCACCTCCGCCGCCAGCAGATTACGCGTGGAAGTCTGGAAGAACTCCAGCACCGCAGCCCGCTCGAACGACGGCGAGTTCGACACGTCCACCACCACCTGCGCACCGGCCAGCACCTCGGCCAGCCCTTCCCCGGTCAGCGTGTTGACACCGGTGTTCGGCGCCGCCGCCACCGCCTCGTGACCGTGCTCCGCCAGCTTCGCCACCAGCTTCGACCCGATCAGACCGGTCCCGCCGACAACCACGACCTTCATGAGCAAGCCTTCCTCTCTGTCCCCCGGGGCACTTCATCGCCACCCGGTCGCCAGCTAAGACAAGACAGCCCTCAAACTTTGTGACACATTCAGCGAAATCTTTCCGGGAGCTTCTCTCGCCACCTCATGACCCGTCGCCGTAGTCTGCGGCTACCGGGCCAGGACGGCGCTTTCCGGCGCGAGCCCGACGGGCTCGGGCCGCGATCGTGACGGCAACCAGCAGGACGCAGATTCCCGCGATCCCCGCGACCACGGCGGCCACTCCGATCTGGGCCGACGCGAGCGGCAGCGACAAGATGCCGGCGACGATGCCTCCACCTGGTGCCCGCTCTGCTCGACCGCGGCTTCGAGCCCGGCCCGCAGCCATTGGGCGACGAGTCCCGTCCTCATGATGATGTAGCCCAGCGTGACGACGCCGAAATCGGCGTGGGCGGCCGCGACGGGGACACCGACAACCGGTAGGGCACGTCGTCGGTGTAACGGTGCAGCAGCGCGGTGGCGACCGCATCGCCGGCGGGTGCTATTCGACGAGTTTTCCGGCGGTCGAGACCTCGCGCATGAGCGCCGCGATCTCGGCGGGAATCGGGGGGATGGTCTCCCTCTCCACTGATCCTGGACCGGACCACACCAGGTTGACCTGCAGTGCGGGGTCGAGATGGGGGTAGTCGGAACGGTTGTGGCAGCCGCGGGTCTCGCGGCGCTCAAGTGCCGCCTCGATCGTCGCGCGTGCGGCAAGCGCCGCGGACTTCAGGTCGAAGGCGTGCGCCAGGTCCTGGAAACCGGCGAGGTCCGGGTGCACGCCGACGTCGTCGATGCGCGCCTCCACCGCGGTGAGTTCGGCGAGGCCTTTCAGCAGGCCGCTCTCGTCACGCACCACCCCGGCATGCTCCGTCATGATGTCGCGGAGGGCTCGCTGCAGTGCCCGCACGTTCTCGGGGCCGTCGGCGGCGAGGAGTCCGTCCACCTCCGCCCGTGCCGCGCCGAGCGCCTCCGCCGAGCGGCGCTGGGCCTCGAGGCCCGCCGAATACTCGGCCGCCGCCTGCCCGACGATGCGACCGTAGACGAGAAGCTCGATGAGCGAGTTGCCGCCGAGCCGGTTGGCGCCGTGCAGGCCGCTGGCCGCCTCCCCGATCGCGTACAGGCCGTCGACCCCCGTGCCGTGGTCCTCCGGCCGCACCCACACCCCGCCCATCGAGTAGTGCGCGGTCGGCGCGATCTCGATCGGCTCCTTGGTGATGTCGAGCATCTGCAGTTCCAGGAGCGTCTGGTAGACGCGAGGCAGTCGCGTCATGATCGTCTGCCTCGGCAGATGCGACACATCCAGCCAAACACCGCCGTCCGGGGTCCCGCGGCCTTCTTTGATCTCGGTGTAGGCAGCCAGCGCGACACGGTCGCGCGTGGACAACTCCATCCGCTCCGGGTCGTACCGGGACATGAACCGTTCGCCGAGCTGGTTGCGCAGGATTCCGCCCTCGCCCCGTGCCGCCTCGGACACGAGGGTGCCGGCCGCGTTCTCGGGCGCGATGAGACCGGACGGGTGGAACTGCACCAGCTCGGGATCGCGGATGCGGCAGCCGGCCAGGACGGCGAGGCGGAAGGAGTCGCCGGTGTTCTCGTCACGCCGGGAGGAGGTACGCCGCCAGATCCGGGTGTGGCCGCCGGCGGCCAGAATCACCGCGTCGGCGTGGATGACGTAGCGGCTGCCGTCGGTCACGTCGAACCCGTACGCGCCGAAGACCACGTTGTCGCGGACGAGGATGCGCGTGACGTACACGGTGTCGAGGATGGGGACAGCGAGCTGCGCCGCGCGGTTGATCAGGGTGCGCTGGATCTCCAGGCCGGTGTAGTCCCCGGCGTAGGCGGTTCGCCGGTAGGTGTGGGCGCCGAAGAAACGCTGCGAGATCCGCCCGTCCTGCTCACGCGCGAACGGCATCCCGTAGCGCTCGAGGTCTTCGATCCCCCGCGCCGCCCCCTCGGTGACGACCCGCACCGTCTGCGGATCGGCGAGCAGGTAGCTCTCCTTGAGGGTGTCCGCAGCGTGCTGTTGCCAGCTGTCCTCGGGGTCCATCGTGGCGAGCGCGGCATTGATGCCGCCCGCCGCCAGCGAGGTGTGCGCGTCCGCCTTCGGCCGCTTGCCCAGCGCCAGGACGTCGACCCCACGCTCGGCAAGCTCGATCGCGGCCCGCAGCCCGGCTCCTCCCGTGCCGATGACCAGGACGGACGTGGCGATCCGGTTCTCCGGCGAATGCATGGTGCTCCTTTGAACGCATCGACGAAAGCGATTCCGGAAACAAGACCGCGTAACGGCCCGATTTGTGACATCCACCGGCCCGGGTCGCCCCCGGAAGCCGGGCCGTCAGCAAGCTCTTCAGCCGGGATTCCGCGCTCGGATCTTCCGGGTCAGCCGGGGGATTGGAGGCGGGCCATCTCCTCGTCGGACAGCCGCAGCGTTCCGGCGGCCACGTTCTCGGCGAGGTGGCGGGGATTCCCGGTGCCCGGAATGGCCAGCACATGCGGTCCTTGCCGCAGCGTCCAGGCCAGCCGGATCTGCGCGGGCGTCGCGCCGTGCGCGCGGGCGATGGCGAGCACGTCCTTGTGGTCCGTGGCGGTCGCCCCCGCCTCGCGCCCGGCGCCGGCGATCGCGAAGAACGGCACGAAGGCGATGCCCTGCTCGCCGCAGCTGCGCAGGAGCTCCTGCTCGCCGGCCGACGCGCCGATGCCGAAGGAGTTCTGCACGCACACCACCGGCGCGATGGCCTGCGCCTCTGCCAGCTGCTCTGGCGTGACGTTGGACACCCCCAGGTGGCGAATGAGCCCAGCGTCGCGAAGTTCGGCCAGCACGCCGAAATGGCCGGCGATCGAGCCGGTCTTCCGGCTCGGGGGGACGCGCAGGTTCACCACGTCGAGGTGGTCACGCCCCAGCTGGCGCAGGTTCTCTTCAACCTGACCGCGCAACTGCTCTGGCGTGGCCCACCACCATGCACCCGACGGGTCACGCGCCGGCCACACCTTCGTGGCGATGACGAGGTCGTCCGGATAGGGGGCCAACGCCCGGTTGATCAGCTCATTGGCCGACAGGTGCGGCGAGAAGTAGTACGCGGCGGTGTCGATGTGGTTGACCCCCAGCTCGATCGCGCGCCGCAGCACGCCGATCGAACGATCGCGGTCACCCGGGATGCCGGGGCCGAAGGCGACGCTGCCCGTGAGGCGCATCGCTCCGAACCCGATGCGGTTGACGGCCAGGTTACCGAGGTCCCAGGTGCCCGCCGCCGCGGCGGTGTTCGTCGGTGGGGTCATGATCAGGTGTATGTCCTTGCCTAGGAGGCTGCCGGAGAGGTTGTGAGAGTGCCTCGGTCATCGGGTCTGGCCGAAATCCGGGCATGAAAAAAGCCTCCCCGTGCGGAGTGGCTCCGGCCGAGAAGGCTCAAACAGTGATGATCAGTATATCAGGGCCACGAGCGGGCATCGTTCCGCCCAGGCGAGCGGCACACGACATGTAGACCGCCCCCTTCCCCCGCTGAGCTGTCGCGTCCTGTGGAGAACATCGCCATCGGACCAGTCCCGGCTCGCTCAGGGAGTGAATTCTTCATGATCGAAAATGAAGATCTCACGAGATGGTAGAAATGGGGCGCAAATGAGGTCATGGGAGTAAGGGCGATGGATGATCCGGGTTCTGCTCGCCGAGGACATGCACATGATCCGAGGGGCGTTGGTCGCACTGCTCGATCTCGAACCCGACATCGAGGTGGTCGCGCAGGCTGCGACAGGCCACGAGATCGTGCCCATGGCACTCGAGCACGCGCCGGACGTGGCGGTGATCGACGTCGAGCTGCCCGGCGTCGACGGCCTCACCGCCACGGCCGAGCTGCGCAGGCGATTGCCGCGATGCCGCGTGCTGATCGTGACGAACTTCGGCCGCCCAGGAAGCGTCCGCAAGGCCTTCGCCGCGCAGGCGTCCGGTTTCATGGTCAAGGATGCCCCGCCGGACCAGCTCGCCGACGCGATCAGGAGGGTCGCGGCAGGTGAGCGGGTGATCGATCCCGCGCTCGCCCTGGCCGCTCTGGAGGTGGTCGAGAGCCCGCTCAAGCCGCGGGAGCTAGAGGTGCTCCGGAGGTTCTCCGACGGCGAGGACGTGGAGCAGATCGCCGAGGCGCTGTTCCTGTCCGTGGGCACCGTACGCAACTACCTCACCACGATCGTCGTCAAGCTGCACGCCCGCAACCGGCTGCACGCCGTCCGGATCGCCCAGGAAGCCGGTTGGCTCTGAGCCCGGCCCGGCTGCTCGTCGCCTTCATCTGCGTGATGGGCGTGGTACGGGTGTGCTTCCACGTCGGCGAGGCCTCGGCCGGGCCGTTGACCGTGGCGTGCATCGTCCTGGTCGCCGCGCTCCAGCTGCCGATCTCGCTGCCGGGCCGGCGGCGCCTGTCAGCCGTGCTCTTCCCGGCGCAGGCCGTACTCAACTATCTGCCTCTGCTGGCCGAGACCGACAGCTGGCGGGCCGGCGGCTCGGGTTTCGTCGCCGCCTCCGCGCTCCTCACGATGAGCGGTCCCGCCGCGTGGCTGGTCCTGGCGCTGATCGCGGTCGCCGAGGGAGCCGTGGCGTCCGCGCTGGACCTCGCACCCGAGCTCGTCTACTACACGGTCGTGGCCCCCCTCAATCTCGGCCTGCTGCTGTACGGCCTCAGCCGGCTCGCCAACCTGCTGGACCAGGTACGGCGGGAGCGATCCGAGCTGGCCGCCAGGGCCAGGGAGATCGAGCGGCTACGGCTGTGGCGGCACATCCACGGCCTGGTCGTGAGCAGCGTGTCCGCCGTCGAGCGGCTGGCGATGCGGGCGCGGCGGCAGGGCGACGAGGAGGCGGTGCGAAGAGGGGTCTCCCAGGCCGTCACCGTCGCACGGGAGGCGCTGAACCGGGTACGGTCCCTGCCACCCGCCGACGACCCGATCCCGGTCCCGCCTCGCGATCACGACGCGCGGATCGTACGGCTGGCCACGCCGATCCTCGTCGTCACGCACGTCTTGTTCATCGGGCAGTCCCTGTTCAACTTCGCCGCCGACGAGGAGCTCGACCGCGGCTCCGGAGATGTCGGTTATCTGGCTCTCCTGCCCGTGACCTTCGCCCTGCAGTTCTGGCACCTGACCGCCCTGCGTGAAGGCAGGCGGCCCAGAGGCCTGGGCTGGACGCTGGCGGTTCAGGCCATGACCATCTTCGTACCTCTCGCGGACGGGGAGGCGTCCGGGCTCCTCGTGTCGGGGTTCTTCGCCGGCGTCGTGCTGCTCTGGGCACGGGCGCCGATGTCGTGGCCGCTGTGCGTGGCGATCTCCGGCATCGCCGGGGTGGAGGGCTGGCTCGCCGATGGCCCGTTCCTGGCCTGCTACCAGCTGTGCAGTGTCCTGGCCACTGCTCTGGCGGTCTACGGCCTGACCCGGCTGGTCGCTCTCGTCACCGAACTCAGGAGGACCCGGGCGGAGCTCGTCGAGCTGACAGCCCTGCGTGAGCGGCTGAAGGTGGGCAGGGACGTGCACGACCTGCTCGGCCGCGGTCTCACCACGATCGTCCTGCACGGGGAACTCACGCTACGGGTGCTCGACGCGGACCCGAGGCAGGCGATGGGGCAGCTCCCCCGCCTGGTGGAGGCCGCCCAGTCCGCGCTCTCGGAGATCGCCCGGCTGAGGGAACCGGACGGCCGCCTGTCACTGGCCGCCGAGGTCGACTCCGCCGAAGCCGTGCTGGAATCGACGGGAGCGGCCGTGCGCATCGACGCCGCTCCCGTGGCCGGGCCGGCCGCGTCCGTTCTCGCGGTGGTGCTGCGCGAGGCCGTCACCAACGTCCTGCGGCACAGCACGCCGGAGGAGTGCCTGGTCGAGGTCGCCGTCGAGGACGGTCGCGTACGGCTGCGGGTGGCCAACGACGGAGCAGCCCCCTCATCCGACGAGCCCGGCACAGGACTGCGGAGCCTGCGTGCCCGCCTGGCCGCCATCGGCGGCGAGCTCACCACCACCCGGACCGGCGACCGCTTCGAGCTCCTCGCCCACACGCCAGTCGATCATGAGGATCTCACGCCCACGAGGTGAACCCGGCGACTGTGCCGGGGAGGGCCCGGTACCTCACAGTGAGTCCGCCACACTGACACCAAAGATCACCGGGGACCATGAATCGTCGACAGTTCCTCGCGACCGCCGCGCTCTCCGGCCTGGCCTCGGCCTGCGGCTCCAGCGCCTCGGGCGCCGCGAGCGATCCGGCCGCCTTCCGCACCGAGCTACGCGTGCCACCGCTGCTCCAACCCAAGGTGGACAAGGACGGGACCCGGAGATTCGCGCTGACGATGCAGCGCGGCCGGACCGAGCTTCTACCCGGCAAGCCGGTCGAGACCTGGGGGTTCAACGGCCCGCACCTCGGGCCGACGATCCGCGCGGCCCGCGGCGACAGGATCCGGATGACGGTCACCAACCGGCTGGACGAGGCGAGCACCGTGCACTGGCACGGAATGCGGCTGCCCGCGAAGATGGACGGCGGGCCGCACCAGACGATCGAACCGGGCGCCACGTGGAGTCCGCACTGGACCATCGACCAGCCCGCCACCACGTCCTGGTATCACCCGCACCCCCACGGCGAGACCGCCGAGCACGTCTACCGCGGCCTCGCCGGCATGTTCATCGTCGGCGACCGGACCGAAGCGGAGCTTCCCGGCACGTACGGGATCGACGACGTCCCCCTCATCCTGCAGGACAAGAGGTTCGCCGAGAACGGCTCGCCGACGGGCGACCCGTTGAAGGGCACCTTCGGCATCCTGGGCGACCACATCCTGGTCAACGGCACGCACGCGCCTTTCCTGAACGTGCGCACCGAGCGCGTGCGGTTCCGGATCCTCAACGGCTCCAACGCCCGGATGTACCACCTCTCCTTCGCCGACCGCCGCGCGTTCCACATCGTCGGCAACGACGCCGGCCTGCTGCCCGCCCCCATCCAGGTGGACCAGGTCTCGCTCACGCCGGGCGAGCGTGTGGAGGTCCTCGTGACCTTCACGGCGGGCGAGCAGGTCCTCCTGCGCACGCTCTCGGGGGCTGACGACATCGACGAGGGCGACTTCGACATCATGAAGATCGTCGCGGCGCGGCGGCTCACCGCCTCCCCCCGCCCGCCGGCCCGCCTGGCCGGCCCCGCTCCGATCGTGGCCCCGCCGAACGCCAAGGTGCGCCGGTTCCGGCTCAACGGCCACGACGCCATCAATGGCAAGGAAATGGACATGTCGCGCATCGACGAGGTGGTCCCCGCCGGCGCCATCGAGATCTGGGAGATCGAGAACACCGTCTACGCCCACAACTTCCACATCCACGAGGTGGCGTTCCAGGTGCTCGCCGTGAACGGGGAGAAACCTCCCGCGTACGCGAGCGGCCACAAGGACACCGTCTACGTGCCACCGAAGAGCACGGTACGGCTCGCCGTACAGTTCGGCCGGTTCACCGATCCCGCCACGCCGTACATGTACCACTGCCATATCCTCCGGCACGAGGACTCCGGAATGATGGGGCAGTTCGTGATCGTGGAGCCCGGCACCGAGAACGAGGTGCCCCGCACGATCAACGCCCACCACATGTAACGTCAGCCGGATTTTGCCGCACGCTTGTTCGCGGCTCCCCAATGGTGGTGGCGGTCACGTTTTTGCCCGCTTCTGTCGCCTGTTCGAGGATGGCCTGCAAGGAAGTCCCATCTCCCTTGCTCAACGAAAGTCCGTGTCGGCCACGGTGCCCGGACGTCTCGGGCCAGGTGAAGGCCGCAGAGAAACCAGGAAAATGCCGGGTTCTCCTGGAAGATGACCGGCGCCGAAGGTCAGAGTGCCGCTCCCGGACAAGCGCCCGGCGTTCTCGGTCTTCAAGTCGAACCTCTCTGACCTGCGGTTTCATTTGTCCAACGGGGGCGGGCGCCACGTTTGGACGACCTCTGGACAAAGATGCCTTGGCCCGCCGGAAAGCCGCGTGCCAGCATGTTGATCGAGGCACGCGCCACGAACGCTTTTCCGTTCGGGGGCGTGCGGATATCGATGACAGAGGGGAAATATAAATGTCCAAGGTAATGCGCTCGCTGGCTGTCGCGGCAGGCACGATTTCATGGCCGTGTCTCTCGGCGGAGGCGTCGCCCACGCCGCGGACGCGTCCGCTTTCACGGCGAAGGCCGCGAAGGTGCGGTGCAACGCCCCCGGCACCGGAAACACCACCGTCTGGGGCAAGTGCTGGAACAACGGCAACAAGACCGGTCAGGCGCGTTTGGTGTACTGGTGCAAGAACCTGGCGGGCAATGGTTCGCAGCAGAAGACCACCGGCTGGAAGAAAATCAAGCCCGGCAAGACGGTCAAGTTCGTGGGTGAATGCACCTTCAAGGCCCGGAACCCCGACTTCCACGTCCGCTGACCCCGTCCCGGCCGACGGCGATTCGTTCCTGCCCGTCCGGGGGCGCGGAGCAGGAACGAATCTCCTCGAAAGCAGCGCTCACTCAACCTGATTGAGGATATCCACATGTCTACGCCGCATCCCGCCGAAACTCACCACTCCGGAAGGAACCCGATGCGAGTCCTCGCCTTCCTGGCTGCGGGCGCCACTTTCTTCGCCACCCCCGTGGCCGCGCACGCCGCCACCGGCTCGGCCACCGGCCTGACCCCGGCCGCCAGCTCGAGCGCCCAGCTCGCGGCCGCCGCCTGGCCCTCCTGCGTGAAAGCCACCCGCATCAAGCTGAACAACAGCGGTTGGACCGATCCCAAGTGGCAGGTGCGGGTGGTCAACAACTGCTCCCGCGGGATCAAGTACGCGATCGTGCGCGACCGGCAGTCCGACTTCGGCTATGTGGCGGTCGCCCGCGGTAAGACCCACTTCCGCAACATCGGCAAGCTGTCCTTCGGGCACGACGCCTCCAAGCCCGACGCCGTGAAGATCTACTACCGGAGCAAGCGCTACGAGAAGCGCTTCTGAGGCAAGGGCGGGCGGCAGAGGACAGCCCTCCCGCCGCCTCCCCCACCGGCACCGGCACCGGCACCGCGTGCCGGTGCCGGCTGGGCGGTGGCGGCGCAGGAGCCGGCGATCAGGCCATCGAGGCCATCGAGGCCATCGAGGCCATCGAGGCCATGGTGCGATCTCGATGATCTCGTTTGACTCATGTGGCGAATTCCCGGCGAGCCGACTCGGCCACGAAGGACTCCAGCCGGTGCAGCAGGGCGGCCATCTCGCCCTCGGGCAGGCGGGTGGTGTCGGCGCTCAGTTCCACGCCGAGCGTGCCCTTCCAGCGCATCAGGGCTATGCAGAAGGGGCAGTTGCGCCGGTCCACGCCGGGCAGCCATTCCAGCTCGGACTCCCCGTCCGCGTGGTCGGCGCCACCCGGATCCTCACCAGGGCGCAGGTCGTTGAAGCAGCACGACGGGAAGACGGAGACGCCCCGATCGGCGCTCATCCGGTCGACCATCGCGTCCTTGACCAGCGGGTTGTAGCGGGCGCGCCGGTAGGTCGTGAGAACCGCCGGATACGCGCTCACCAGGGTCTCGGCAAGGCTTCCGCACGGGCCCAGCGTGAACAGTCCCAGCTGATTCAGGCTGGTGACCAGGTCCCGGGTCCGGCCGTCGAAGCGGTTGTGCACAATCGGGGTGATCGCGCACACCTGGTGCCCGGTCAGCTCGCGCAGCAGCATGGTGACCGCCACCAGCAGGACCGTGGCAGTGCTGACGCCGGCACGGCGGGCGAGCACATGTGCGGCGTGGTCGAGCCGGGGCGACGACAGCACGGCCCGCGCGAACCTCGGCGTCGCGCCCGGCCCGACCACACTCGGGAACATGGCGGACGGTACGGTCCGAAGAAGCGCCTCCCAGTGCGCGACCGCCCGGTCCGAACCGGCCGAGGTCGTCTCCTCCTCCCGTACCAGGTCGAGCACCTGCGACGATGGCGGTCGCCCGATGACCCCGCGCAGCAGCAGCATCCGCAGGTCGCGCACCACGACGTCGGCCGCGCGCCGGTCCGCGACGACATGACTGAGCACGAGCGCCACGTGGGTGGCGGCGCCGTCGCAGACCACGAATCCGGCGCGCAGCGGCTGCTCGCCGTCGCCGAAGGATCGTCCGGCCAGGCGGGCGACCAGGTCCGCCGCGGCATCGTCCGCGTCGCCGCGTGCCGCCTCGACCGTCTCGACCGACAGGGTCCCGGCCGCCGCCACCTCCTGGTATGGTCCGGCCGCGCCGAGCCGTACCACGGATCGCAGGGCGTCGTGCCGGCCCACCACCTCGGCCAGGGCGGCCGCCACGGCCTCGGGACGGCGCGGGCCGCCCGCGCGGGGGACGGCGAGCAGCCGGGGCACGTTGAAGTAGTGCGCGCTGTCCGGCCCCACGTCGCGGATGGCATTCCAGATGCTCCGCTGTCCCCACGCGAGCTCCGCCGTGCCGGAACGGTCGGAAGCGAAATCCACCGGAAGCCGCATGGCCCTCCTTCGGCTGTCAGACACTTCTAACTCCGGAACTTCGGGTCCGCGGCTCCCAGCTCGGACAGCCGCAGCTCCGGGTCACCGCCCGCGAGCGTCACCACGCGGGCGAACGTATCCGCCAGGCGGTGCGCGGTGGCGGCGTCGAACAGGTCGGTCGCGTACTCCAGCCAGCCGCCGATCCCCTCGGGCTCCCGGTACACGTCAAGGGACACCTCCACCCGCGACCGGCCCAGGTCGGGCGGCGGACACACCTCCACGGTCAGGTCCCCCAGCTCGGTACGGAGCAGGTCGCCGGTGGGCAGGTTGTGAGTGAGGTTGAACATCGCCTGGCACAGCGGCGGGCGGCTCAGATCGCGAGGCAGCCGGAGTCCGCCGAGGATACGGTCCAAGGAGGTTCCGGCGTGGGCGAGGGCCTTCAGGGTGCTGATCCGGGTACGCCGCAGCAGCTCGCCGAAAGCCGGATCCCCCGACAGGTCGGCCCGCGCGACGAGCGTGGTGGAGAAGTAGCCGATCAGCGGGGCCAGTTCGGGCCGGTCCCGGCCGGCCACGGGCACGCCCACGCAGAAGTCGTCCTGCCCGGCGGCCGCGCCGAGCGTGACCTGCCACGCGGCGAGCAGCGCCATGAACAGGGTGGCCCGGTGGGCGCGCGCGACGAGTTCCAGGCGGGCGACATCCGCGTCCGGCACGGCCACGCCGATCTTCGCGCCACGGCCGGTCCAGCGGGCGGGGCGGGGGCGGTCGAGGGGCAGGTCGAGCGGCGGCGCTCCGGCGAGCCGCTCGACCCAGTAGCCCAGGTGGTCCCGGTCCTCCTCGGCCCGCCGCCGCTCCGTGACGGCGTGGTCGCGGTACTGCGTGGGCAAGTCCTCCAGCCGGGGCGGACGGCTTTCGCGGTGGGCGCGGTAGCATTCGCCGAGCTCGCGCATGAGCACGTCGAGCGACCAGTTGTCGGCCACGATGTGGTGCAGCACGATGCACAGGACGGCGTCGCCGGCGGCCAGGCGCAGCAGGCCCGCCCGCCATGCGGGGGCCGCCGCGAGGTCGAACGGCCGCCCGGCGTAGGCGGCGATCGCCGGCTCGATGCCGGAGGAGGCGGGATCCAGCCGGTCCAGTCGCACCTCGCGGGACTCGTCCACGACCTGCGCGGGCAGGTCGCCGTCCAGGACGAAGCGGGTGCGCAGCACCTCGTGCCTGGCGGCGATCGCGGTGAACGCCGCGGCGAGGCCGGTCTCGTCGATGGGGCCGCGCAGCCGTACCGGCCAGGTGATGTGATAGGCGCAGTCGTCAGGGTCGAAGCGTTGCAGGAACCACAGCCGCTCCTGCCCGGTGGACAGCGGCCAGGTCCGCTTGTCCGGGCCGCCGAGCAGCGACCGGCGCAGCGCCGCACGGCGTTCGGGGGGCAGCGCGGCCAGGCGCCGCCGCAGTTCCTCGCGCTCGGCCGTGCCCGGGTCCTGGGTGGTCAACGGCCCCCACCTCGAAGACCGCGCGGGGCCCAGATCGAGTACTGCTCCTGGTGGTCGGCGACCACCCACATCTCGGGGCTCACGAGCCCTCCTCGTTGATCGGCAGCGTCTCCGGTTCGCGTGTTCGCCGGCGGAACGTGGTGCGGGCCAGTATTGGGAACGCTCCCAAGAGGCTAGGTTTCGCCTCTGGGCAGGTCAAGATCTTCCTCTGCCGTTCGCCGCGGCTCAATGTGACCAGACGCGGACGTTAGGCGATCGGCGCACGTGGTGGAGGTCATTTCCGCTCGCTCCATTCTCCGCGTTTGACAGCCTGGAAACTTCTCCGTCTGATGCTGACGAACATCCCAGTGATCGAATAAAATTCTTTGGGAGCGCTCCCAATTCCTCGACACTCACCAAGGAGTGCCGGTCGTGACAGAAGGACTGCTGGAAGAGATCACCGAGGACCTGTCCGATGACGACCTCGGGCTGCTCCTGCTGATCAGGCACTTCGAACGCAAGCTGCTCGACCTGTTCGGCCAAGGGCTGGTACAGGGGACCACTCACACCTGTCTGGGACAGGAGTACGTCCCGGTCGCGCTGGCGCCGTTGCTGGACGAGCGGGACTTCGTCTTCAGCAATCATCGCGGGCACGGCCACTACCTGGCACGATTCCGGGATCCGTACGGGTTGCTCGCGGAGATCATGGGGCGGGAGGGCGCGGTCTGCGGTGGCGTGGGCGGCAGTCAGCACATTCTGTCCGGCCGCTACCTGTCCACCGGGATCCAGGGCGAGAGCTTGCCGGTCGCCGCGGGCGTGGCCCTGCAGCTGCGGGACGCCGAGCCGGGCGCGCTGGCGCTGGCGTACGTCGGCGACGGGACGTGGGGAGAGGGCGCCGTGTACGAGGCACTCAACATGGCCGCGCTCTGGCGGCTGCCGCTGGTCGTGGTGACCGAGAACAACGGCATCGCGCAGACCACGCCGACGTCGGCGCAGATGGCGGGCACGATCGGGGATCGGGCGCGGGCGTTCGGATGCCGGTTCCTGCACGTCGGCTCGCGGGACATCGGCGAGATCCGGGACGGGCTGCGGCCGCTGGTCGAGCGGACCAGGGAGGGCGCGGGGCCGCTCGTGGTGGAGTTCGCCACGCACCGGCTCGGGCCGCACAGCAAGGGCGACGACACCCGCTCCGCCGAGGAGATCCGGCGCGCCCGCGACCACGACTGGTATCCGCGCGAGGGCGCTGCCGTGTCCCCCCGCTTCGCCCGCATGGACGCGGAGGCGCGCGCGTTCGTCGAGGTGGTGGCCGGTGAGGTGCTCGGACGGCCGCTGTCGGCGCGGGAGGGCTGAGGGCGATGCGGGTCGCGGAGAGCCTCAACCGGGCGCTGCACGAGGTGCTCGCCGGCGATTCGTCCGTCCGGGTGCTCGGCGAGGACGTGCTCGATCCGTACGGCGGGGCATTCAAGATCACGAAAGGGCTGTCCAGCCGGTTCCCCGGCCGGGTGCTGGCCACCCCGATCAGCGAGAACGGCATCGTCGGCGTGGCGGGCGGCCTGGCCCTCGCGGGCGGCAAGGCCATCGTCGAGATCATGTTCTCCGACTTCGTGACCCTGGCCTTCGATCAGATCGTGAACTTCGCCAGTAAATCGGTCTCCATGTACGGCAGACCGCTGCGGCTGCCGCTGGTCGTGCGATGCCCGTCCGGGGGCGGTCGCGGCTACGGCCCCACGCACAGCCAGAGCCTGCAGAAGCACTTCATCGGCGTCCCCGGTCTCGCGGTGTACGAGGTGTCCCCCTTCGACGACCATCGCGAGCTGTTCGGCGAGATGCTCGCGCGCGGCGAGCCGTGCCTGCTGTTCGAGGACAAGATCCTCTACACCCGGCAGATCTTCGGCGGCGGGGTCGCGGACGATCTTTTCCGGTACGACGTGCTGCCGCGGTCCGCCGCGGCGGACCAGGTGACCAGGGTGTACCTGGACGATCCCGAGCAGGCCGACTGTGTGATCATCGCGCCGGGCGGGATGGCGCACCGGGCCCTGGCCGCGATGCGCACGCTGCTGCTGGAGCGGGAGATCACCTGTCTGCTGCTCGTGCCGCGGCGCCTGTACCCCTTCGACGTGGCCCCGCTGTCGCCGCTGCTGGAGCGGGCCGGCGCCGTGGTCGTCGCCGAGGAGAGCACCGCCGGCGGCACCTGGGGGGCCGAGGTGGCGCAGCAGGTGCACAGCCGGCTCTGGGGGCGCCTGCGGTGTCCCGTGTCCCTCGTCCACTCGGCGGCCAGCGTGATCCCGGCGGCCGTCCATCTGGAGCGTGACGTGCTGGTGCAGGACACCGCGATCGTCCGCGCCGTACAGGAGCTCCTGCCTTGACCGAGCTGCGCGTCCCCAAACTCAACAACAACGACACCGAGTACGTGCTGGTCGAGTGGCTGGCCGAGGACGGCGCCGGGGTGCTGAAGGGCGATCCGGTGGTGGTCCTGGAGACCTCCAAGGCGGCCGAGGAACTGGTGGCCGAGGCCGATGGCGTACTGCGGCGGACGGCGGAGACCGGCGCGACCTGCGTGCCCGGGGACGTGATCGCGCACATTTCCGACGGCTCGGCACCTCCGCCGGCGGCCGCCGGCCTCCGTGCGGCGTCCGCGGCCGGCGTCGATGAAGCCGATGGGCGTGCGACCGACGCCGGTGAGACCGCTGCCCGCGTGCCCGGGTCCTCCGGGCCGGTCATCACCGCACCCGCCCAGGCGCTGATCGACGAGCACGGCGTGGACCCGGCGCGGATCCGCGCGCTGGGGAAGAAGGTGATCAAGCGCGCCGACGTGGCGGCCCTGCTGGAAACCGGCACCGGTGCGGGCATCGATGCCGGCGCCGGCAGCGCGTCGTCATCGTCGCAGACGCGGCCGCTGCCGGCCGTTCAGCGGGCCGTGGCCGCCGCGGTCACCCGTTCCCACCACACGATCCCGGCCGCCTTCACCGCCGTGAAACTGGACGCCGGCCCCGCCATCGCCCGGGCCCGCGCCCTCAGCAAAGAGGCCAGGGCGCTGATCGGGCTGCCTGAGCTGCTGGTTGCGGCGGTCGCGTCGCTGCACGAGCAGTTCCCGATGTGCTTCGCCGAACCGGTGGTGGCGGACGGGCCCGGCGGCGAACTGGCCGTACGCCCCTCGCCGGCGCCGAACGTCGGTGTCACCGTGGACGTCGGCCACGGCCTGTACGTCCCGGTGCTGCGCGGCGCCGACCGCCTGTCCCTCACGGAGATCGCGCAGCGGCTCACGGCGTACCGGACGAAGGCGTTGCGGGGCGCGTTCCGCGAGGAGGACCTGGCGGGCGGGAACATCGTCGTCACGCTGCACACCGACGCGGCCGTGCTCCTCGCCGTGCCGATCGTGTTCCCGGGGCAGACCTGCGCGCTGTCGCTGTGCGCGCCGCAGCACGAGTTCGCCCTCGACCCGGCCGGGAACATCGTGAAACGCACCACGGTCACCCTCGGGCTCGCGTTCGACCACCGCGTCGTCAACGGCCGCGAGGCGGCGATGTTCCTCAACGCCGTGCGCAAGGCCATCACCGCCTGAGCAGCGGCAAGACGCACGTCACCCGGACTGCGCGGTCAGGGCGCGCCGCGCCTCGTCCTCACTCATCGCGTCGATCTCCGCGATCAGCAGGTCCTCGACGGCCTCGGCGAGCTCGGCCACAGTGCCGCAGCCGAACACGACCCGGATCGGCACCTCCACCTCCAGCATCGCCCGCAGCCGCGCCGCGACCCGGGTGGTCATCAGCGAATGCCCGCCCAGCTCCAGCAGATCGTCCAGCACGCCGACCCGTTCGAGGCCGAGCACCTCGGCCCAGATCTCGGCGACCAGCGCCTCGCTGTCGGTGCGCGGCGCCGTGTAGTCCGTCCCGGTGACCCGGTCCGGCTCGGGCAGCGCGGCCCTGTCGACCTTGCCTCGGGAGGTGAGCGGCAGCTCCGCCAGCCATGACCACCGGGTCGGCACGAATCCCCTCGGCAGCCTGCCCGCGGCGTGCGCGCGCAGCTCGGCCGGGTCGGCGGGACCGGTGAAGTACGCCACCAGGTCCTCGCCGCGCGCGGCCACGACCACCTGCCCGGCGCCGGGGTGCTCGCGCAGGGCGGCCTCCACGTCGCCGGGCTCGATGCGCACGCCGCGCACCTTGACCTGGTCGTCCAGGCGGCCCAGGAACTCCAGCAGCCCGTCCGAGCGCCACCGCGCCCGGTCACCGGTGCGCAGGCGCCGGGCCCCGGGATCGCCGTACGGGTCGGGCTCGAAGGCGGCGGCGGTGCGGCCGGGCAGCCCGGCGTATCCGCGGGCGACCCCGGCGCCGCCGATGGCCAGCTCGCCCGCCGCGCCCGGCGGCACCGGCTCCCCCCGGGCGTCCAGCACCCGCACCGACGTGGCGGACAGCGGCCGGCCGATCGGCGGGCGCCCGCCGGAGCCGGTGCCGTCCAGCTCGGCCCAGGTGGCGATGACCGTGGCCTCGGTCGGCCCGTACGTGTTGACCAGCCGGACCCCGGGCCCCTCTCGGTGCCACAGCGCTTGCCACCGTGCCACGGCCGCCCCGTCGACCTGTTCACCGCCGAGGATCACGAGCCGCAGCGCGGGAGGCCACGCGACCTCCGCCGGTGACTCGACGAGCCGATGCCAGTACGCGGTCGGCAGATCCAGCACGGTGATCCGCCCTCCGTCCGGACCGGCCAGCAGATCGGGCAGGCTCGCGGGGCCGTCCGGCAGCGGCACCACCGCCGCTCCGGACGCGAGCGCCGGGAAGATCTCCTCGACGTGGGTGTCGAAGCTCAGCGACGCGAACTGCACCACATGATCCCCCGGTCCCAGGCCGTACTCCCGCCGCATCCACCCGACCCTGGCCGCCACCGAACCGTGCTCGACGAGAACCGCCTTGGGCAGCCCGGCGGATCCCGAGGTGGTCATCACATAGGCGATTCCCTTCGCCGCTCCCTCGGCGGCGCTCCCCTCGCCCACGGCGCGCACCCCGTCCTCGCCGATCAGCCAGGCGGCGCCCGCGGCGGCCATGGAGTCGTCGTGCCGGGCGGGCGGGTCGGCGGGGTCCAGGGGCAGGTACGCGGCGTCCGCCCGCCACACGCCCAGCAGTGCGGCGATCATCCCGGCGGACGGGGCCAGCCGTACGGCCACCACGTCGCCCTCCCGGACGCCGCTCTCCCGCAGGGTGCCGGCGAGCGTGCCGGCCAGGTCCCAGAGAGCCGCGTACGAGACCACCTGATCACCGCAGCGCACGGCGACGGCGTCCGGCGTCCGGCGCGCCACGCCCGCCACCAGCTCCAGCACCCCGTCCACGACCGGTTCAGCGGGCCCGGCGGCCAGCTCGGCCATCGTCTCCTCGTCCCGTCCGGTCCACGCGGGAAGCCGCGAGATCGGCGTGTCCGGCCTGGTCACGGCCCCGGACAGGAGCGTCAGGTAACGCTCGGCGATCGTCGCCACCTCGCCGGCGTCGAACACCGCGCCGTCGTACGCGAAGCAGATCGCCAGCTCGTCCCCCGCCGGCCAGACCTCCACCCGCAGATCCACCACGATCTGCTCGCGGTGTCCCTCGAAGTCCGACACCCGGACTCCTCCGTACACCCGGTCCTGCCCGGCGGCGTAGTCCTGCATGATGAACACGGTCGGCAGCAGCGTCTCGACGCCGCGCGCCAGCCGCTCCAGCAGCGGCGCGGGCCGGCCCATCGTGTCCAGCACCACCCCTTTGACCCGCCCGAGCAACTCGGCGAACGTCGGATCGCCCGTCAGGTCGCCGCGCAGCGGCAGGGTCTGGGTGAGGTACCCGACCATCCGCTCCAGCTCGACCCGGTCCCGCCCGGCGACCACAGTGCCGACCACCATGTCGTGCTGCCCGCTGTGCCGGGACAACAGCGCCTGGTACGCCGCCATGAGCACCATGAACGGGGTCGCCCGGTGGGCCAGGGCCAGCCGCTCCACCTCGGCAAGGTGACGCGCGCCCAGCCGTACCCAGTGATACCCGCCCTCACGGACGGCCGCGCGCGCCCCGGGACGGGCGAAGGGCAGCTCGGTGACCGGCGGCGCGGCCAGCGCCTCCGTCCAGTACGGCATGGCCTTGTCCGCCCTGCGCCGCTGCCAGCGGGCGTAGTCGCTGGGCAGGATGCGCAGGCCGGGCAGACGGGCGGGGCGGCGCTCCACGGCGGCGGCGTAGTACTCCCCCAGGTCGTCGAGCATGATCTCCAGGGAATGCCCGTCGGCCAGGATGTGGTGCAGCGTCAGGCACAGCACATGATCGTCCGGGGCGATCTCGATGACGGCGACCCGCAGCGGAACGCCCGCGGCCAGGTCGAAGGCGGCGTTGATGCGCTCGGCGACCAGCGCGCCCACCTGCTCCCCGGCCGCCGGCAGCCACTCGATCGGCGGCGCCCAGCCGACCGGCCCGGCCACCGCCCAGGGCGTGCCGTCCTCCTCCGTGAAGGCGGTCCGCAGGCTCTCGTGCCTGGCCACGAGCGCCCCGAGGGCGCCGGTGAACGCGTCGCGGTCGAGCGGGCCGCGCAGGCGGCGTACCAGGTACATCGTGTACGAGGGGTCGCCGGGCAGCAGCCGCTGGAGCATCCAGAGCCGTTCCTGCGCGGGCGACAGCGGTGCCCTCATGACCCGGCCGCCAGGTCGTCGAACAGCCCGTCGAGCTCCTCGGCGCTGAGGCCGTCCAGCTGGTCGCGCAGCGCGGCGACGTCGGCCAGGCTGAGATCGGCGTCGTCCATGTCGTCGAGCCGGGCGGCGAGTCCGGCGATGGTCGGATGCTCGAACAGGACGACGATCGGCATCTCCAGGCCGTACCTGGCCTGGACCCTGGCGATGATCTGCGTCGCGGCGAGGGAGTGGCCGCCGAGCTCGAAGAAGTCGTCGTCGGCGCCGATGGGCTGGGTGGCGCCGAGCACCCCCGCCCAGATCTCGGCGAGGTCGGACTCCACCGTGGTGGCCGGGGCGCGGAAGGCCGCGGTGCCGGGGCGCGTCCACGACGGGGTGGGCAGGGCCGCGCGGTCGAGCTTGCCGTTGGGGGTGAGCGGCAGGGACGTCAGGGTCGTGTGCCGGACCGGGATCATGTAGTCGGGGAGCGATGCGCGCAGTCGTTCCCGCAGCGCTCCCCAGTCCACGGCCTGCTCCCGCGGGACCAGGTAGGCCACCAGACGCCCGTCGCGGACGGCGACCGCGGCGTCCTTGACCTCGGCGGCCGCTCGCAGGGCGGCCTCGATCTCGCCCAGTTCGATGCGGAATCCATGGATTTTGACCTGCTGGTCGGCGCGGCCCAGGTACTCCAGCCGGCCGGCGGGCGTGATTCTGACCAGGTCACCCGTGGCGTACATGCGGGCGCCGGGGATGCCGGCGTACGGGTCGGGCAGGAAACGCGCGGCCGTCTGACCGGGCAGCCCGTGGTATCCCCGGGCGACCCCCGCGCCGCCGATGTGCAACTCGCCGACCTCCCCGTCGGCGACCGGCGTCCCGTTCTCGTTCAGCAAATAAACCGAGGTCCGTCCGATGGGCGACCCCAGATCCACGGCCTCGGGTCCCGGCCGCACCCTGCCGGCCGTGGACCACACGGTGGTCTCCGTGGGGCCGTACACGTTCCACAGTTCGGCGCCGTCCGCGAGCAGCGTGTCCGCGAGATCGCGGGGCAGCGCCTCACCACCGCACAACCGGGTCCTGATCGTCGCGGGTATTCCGCCGGACTCCAGCAGGATCCGCCAGCCCGCCGGTGTCGCCTGCATGATCGTGACCCCCTCGGCGGCGGCCCGTTCGCGCAGCGCCCACCCGTCGGAGACCTCCGCGGTGGCCGCGATCACCACCCGACCGCCCGTGAACAGAGGCAGCAGCAACTCCAGAACCGAGATGTCGAACGACAGCGTGGTGACGGCCAGCCACCGATCCTCCGGCCCGATCGGCAGCAGCTCGGCGAACGCCTGCAGCAGGTTCGCCACGGCCCGATGCGGCACCGCCACCCCCTTCGGGCGACCGGTGGAACCCGAGGTGAACATCAGGTACGCCAGCCGATCCACGCCGGCGGCGACCGCCGGCGGCGCGGCGTCGGCGGCAAGCCGGGATGCCGGGGGCACGGCCGGGACCCGCGCGGACGAGAGGGGAGCACCGTTCAGCGGCCGGCCCCCGGGTGAGAGCGTGAGAACGGCGGGAACGCCGTCCAGCAGTGCGGGGTCGACGCCCGCCTGGGTCAGCACCAGGCCGATGCCCGCGTCCTGGCGCATCATCCGCAGCCGTTCGGCCGGGAACGCCGGATCCAGCGGCACATAGGCCCCGCCCGCCGTCCACACGGCGAGCATCGCCACGAGCATCCCGGTGGTCCGCTCCACGCACAGCCCCACGGGCACCTCGGGGCCGACGCCATGTCCGCGCAGCACGGCGGCGAGGTCCTCGACGCGCCGATGCAGCTCCCGGTAGGTCACCTGACCGTCGGAGCCGGTCACGGCCACCGCGTCGGGCGCCTTGTCCAGCCACCGCCATATCGTGCCGGCTCCGCCGTTGTCCGCCCCCGGCGGGGGCGGCGTCGTGTCGTCACTCAACGTCGATATCGCCTTTCAGTCTCGCAGGCTGAGCGGGCGCATGTCCGTCCAGACGGTCTCGATGTGGGCCAGGCACTCCTCCCGCGTGCCCGCGAACCCGGCGTCGGACCAGCCGGGCGGCAGTTCGCGATCGGCGGCCCAGATGGAGTACTGCTCCTCGTGGTTGACGACCACCCGCATCTCGGCATTCACGTGTTCTCCTCGCTGACCAGTAGCGTCCGGGCCTCGCGCGGCGTCGCCTCGATCGCCTCGATCAGGGCGCGCCGGGCGGCTGGATCGTTGTTCATGACAGGCGGCCCACGAACGGGGACAGGTGGTCGACCAGCCCGTCGAGCGTGTCGAGGCTGCCGTCGATCTCGACGTCGAAGCCGAACTCGTCCTCGATCGCGTCGATCAGCCGGATGTAGCCCAGCGAGGTGAGGCCGAGCGCCGTCAGCGAGCAGCCGGCCGCGAGCACCTCCGCCGTGGTGAGCTCGCCGTCGCTGGCCTGGGCCACCAGCGCGGCCACGCGCTCCCTCAGCATGTCCGCTCCCGCAGGCGTGCGACCTCCGCCGCGATGCCCATCGCGGTGGCGTCGTCGATGAACAGCTCGAAGGAGAGCTCCACGCCGAGCCGTTCCCGGGTCCTGGCCATGATCTGGGTGATCGTGAGGGAGTGGCCGCCGAGATCGAACAGGTCCTCGTCGGGTTCCACGTCGTCCAGTTCGAGCTCCTTGGCGAAGATCGCCTGAATCTCCCGTACGAGATCGGCGTCCACCGGCCCGTCCTTGACGGCGACGGAAGCGGCGGTGGCCGCGGTGACGGACGCCGCCGGAACGGGACCGGGCAGCGGCAGCCGGTCCAGCGGCGCCTCCGGATCCGCGGCGACCGCCGCCAGCAGCGCGGCAAGGTGCTCCCGGATCCGCTCGGCCCCCGACCGGTCGAGGAGCGCCGGGTTGTACTGCAGCCGCGCCGCCGTACCCGCCTGGTCGTCGACGATCTGCAGGTGGAGCGTGTTGCGCACCCAGCCGTTGAACATCATCCACTCCACCGACGCGCCCAGCCCGGGGAACAGCGGGCTCGTCTCCGGCCGCCGGCGGTAGCTGAGCGACACGGGGGTGAGCGCCGCCCGCGGGCCGATCCCGTCCACGGCCCTGGCCAGCGGAACTTCGCGATGCCGGTACAACCGCCGCAGATCGCCCCGCAGGCTCCGGGCGAACTCGCCGAACGTGCCCCCCTCGGGGGCCCCGATCACAGGCAACTCGTTGACGAAGGCGCCCACGTGGTCCCTGCTCCCATCGGTCCGCGTGGACAGATCCACGCCGACCGCGGGCCGCGCGTTGCCGTACGCGCGCAGCAGCGCCACGAACGCGGCCAGCACCGCCTCGAAACGGGTGACCTCCAGACGCTCGGCGAGCCCGCCGAGGTCCTCGACGACGAAGTCGAGGGCGGAGCCGGGCGCCGCGGCCACGGACACACCGGTCAAGCCGGGCAGGCACAGCTCCCGCTGGTCCTGCCACTGCGCCTGCCACTGGGCCGCCCAGTACCGCCGCGCGCCCGGCAGCGCTTCCGCGAGCCTGACCTGCTGCTGGACCGCCACCTCCGGGTACGTCGCCCCCAACGGCGCCGGCGCCGCGCCCCCGTACCAGGCGGCCAGATCCCGCAGCAGAATGTCCTTGGACTCACCGTCGAACACCGCGTGATGGGCCTGGAACAGCAGCACATGCCGCTTGGCGTCCTCCCGGATCAGCGTGAACCGCGCCGCGGGCCCGTCGACCGGATCGACCGGCCCGGCCAGCTCCTCCTGAAGATCGCCGCCTTCACGCATCGGCGGCACCGCATCGGGGACCACCCGCAGCTCACCGCCGTCCTCGGCGAGCACGCCGCCCAGCACGGGATGCCTGCGCGCCACCTCCTCACACGCCTCTCCCAGAGCCACCACGTCGAGCGGCCCGTCCAGCCACACGGCCAGCGGCATGTGAAAGGCCCGCCCGGCGACCCCGGCCCGCTCGGTGAGCCACATCCCCTGCTGCGCAGGTGAGGCCGGCCACGATCCGGTCATCTTCCGCCTTCTTTCTCCACAGAGCTCGCTTTCTCTACGGGGCCCGCCTGCTCCTGCTTCAGGAGGTCGCGCAGGTCGGACTTGACGACCTTGCCCGAGTGGTTCCGGGGCAGGCGGTCCACAAAAATCACTCGTGCCGGCAGTTCGTGCGGGGCCAGCCGTGTCATGAGGAAGGCCCGCAGCTCCGTCACGCGCGGCGCCCGCGAACGGGGCACGACGGCGGCGGCCAGCACGGTGCCCAGCACGGGGTGCGGCACGCCGGTGACCGCCGCCTCGGCCACGTCCGGGTGTTCGTGCAGCGCGTCCTCCACCTGCACGGTCGACACCTTGTACGCCCCGGACTTGACGACGTCGCTCTCCCGGTCGACGAGGTACAGGTAGCCGTCCGCGTCGAGGTGACCCAGATCGCCCATCCGCACCCACCCGTCCCGGAAGGTGTGCCCGCTGGCCCGCTCGTCCCGGTAGTACGAGCGCGCGGCGGCGGGGGACCTCAGCCAGATCTCCCCCGTCTCCCCGGCAGGCAGCGGCCGGCCGTCGGGGCCGGTGATCCTCAGTCCGCTGCCGAGCGCCGGCCGGCCCAGGGCCGCGGGCCGCGACGGGTCGTAGATCATGACGGTCTGGGCGGGCGCCGCCTCGGTCGAGGTGTAGTAGTTCGTCACGGTCGCCTTGGGGAACGCCGCCGCCAGCCGCGCGCACAGCGCCGCCGGCAGCGCCGACGCCGCCGACCCGAGCAGGACCACGCCCGAGAAGTCGTGCCGTTCATGCAGCCCGGCGTTGAGCAGCTCAAGTGCCATCGCGGGCACCAGGAACACGGTCCCCACCCGCCGCGACTCGATCAGCCTGGCGAACCTGCCCGGGGTGAACCGCGCCAGGGTCAGCACCGCCGGCCGCGCGTCCAGCGCGTTGATCAGCATGGCCTGGCCGGCGTTGGTGCCGATCGGAAACGCGTGCAGCAGGAGCCGCGAATGCCCGAACCTCCGGCGGTTGGCCCGGGTGGCGCTGCCGTAGGTGAGGTTGGCGTGGGTGGCCGCCACCGCCTTGGGCCGGCCGGTGGTGCCGGAGGTGTAGAGGATCTGCGCCAGATCCCCCGGCCCCGGCGGCTCGGGTTCCCACGAACCGGGCTCCAGCTCGGCCGGTACGGCGCTCCAGTACCCGCCGTCCGGCGGCGCGGCCGGCCCCTCGCCGGCGTGCAGCACGCCGGTCGCCGAGCAGTGGCCCAGCATGTACGCCACCTCGGCCGGAGCGAGCCGATCGGAGATCGGCACGGCCACCCCGCCGGCGAGCTGCGCGGCGCAGTAGGCCACGGCGAAGTCGGTCCAGTTCTCGGCCCCGAACAGCAGCCCCACCCGATCGCCCCGCCGCACCCCGCGCCGGACCAGCCCGCGCGCCAGCGAGTCCGCCCGCGCCTGCCACTCCGCGAAGGTCAGCGTGCCGCCCCCGGCGACCTCCAGTGCGACCCGCTCGGGCTCCTCCGCGACCCGCCTGGCGAGCAACTCCGGAACGATCATGACTCGCCCCCGGCGCGCCGCCGCAGTTCCTGGATGCCGACGAGATCATCGGGCAGCGCGTCGGGCACCTCGCCGTCGAACCGTGCCAGCACCCGCACCCGCATCGCGCACACCGCGATCACCGCGATGGCCAGCCCGAAGGCCACGTACATCAGCCCGATCCCGCGCCCGTCCCCCGTCCCGAGCAACGCCCCCGCCGTCGCGGCCAGCGGCCCGTCCGGCGCCATCAGCGGCTCGAACACCGCCGCCCCGTACGGCGCCACCAGCCCGAACCCGATCGGCAGCGTGGACCAGGCGACGAGCGTGTTGAGCGCGATGACCCGCCCGTGGAACCGCTGCGGCACCTTGACCTGAATGATCGTCGCGTACACCCCGTTGAGCAGCGTCAGGCACAGCGACATCCCGAACGCCCCCACGGTGATCGCCGCCAGATCCGCCCGTACGCCGACGACCACGCAGAACACCGCCAGCGCGAGCGTGGACAGCAGCACCCCGCGCAGCCGCCGCCGGCGCGGCCCGCCCCACACGGCCATCAGCGCCCCACCGGCCAGCACGCCGATCCCCCCCGCCAGCGACACCTGCCCGACGTCCTGCAGCGTCGCGAACGACAACACCAGCGGCGAGATCATCAGGAACAGCGGCGACAGGAACACGTTCAGCACGGCGAAGAACACCAGCATCCCGCGGAAGCTCCGATTTCCCCAGGTCAGCCGCCAGCCCCCGGCGATCTCCGCCATGACCGTCTCGCGCCGCCGCCACGCCATGCTCCGGGGGAACCGGACCGCCAGCACGACCGCGACCGCGAACGCGTACGACAGCACGTCGATGACGAGGATGCCCTCCAGCCCGATGACCGCCATCAGCCCGACCGCCACCAGCGGCACCACCACCTGGGCCGTACCGGTGACGAGCTGCACCACCCCGTTGGCGTGGCCGAGGAACCGCTTGGGGACGAGTTGCGGGATCGCCGAGCCGTACGCGAACCGCTGGAAGGTCAGCGCGACCGACAGCAGCGAGAGCAGCGGGTAGACGTGCCAGATCTCCAGGTTGCCGGTCCACAGCAACACCCCCAGGATCAGCTGCACGCCACCCGCGACGACGTCCGCGACGAGCATCACCACGCGCCGGTCGTACCGGTCCACGATGGCCCCGGCCAGCGGCGCGACCAGCATGCCCGGCAGCAGCCCGAGCACCGCGAACAGCGCGAAGTTCGCCAGCGAGCCGGTGGTCGTGTAGATCCACAGCGGCACGGCGAACTCGGTCAGCGCCGATCCCAGGATCGACACCAGCTGCCCGGCCGCGACCAGCGAGAACCGCCCCATGCTCGGCCGCACCCGACGAGCCCCGGAGGTGTCGGAGGTATCAGAGGTGTCGGAGGTGTCGGAGACCGGCGAATCTCCAGAGGACACACCCTCCAGCCACCACGTGGATCGCGGTGTGCGTGCCAGCCGCTCTGCCCGCCCCTCGGCGATGGCGCGGTGCGTGCCGGTCACGATGGCCGCCAGCTCCTCGGCCCGGTATTTCAGGAAGAAGTGCCCCGCCTCGTCCAGCACGACCAGGGCCGTCAGCTCCGACAGCACGTGCCATTCGCGGTACCGCTCCTGGTAGAACTCCATCGCCGGGTCGCGCTCGCCGGCCAGCGCGATCACCGGCGCCCGCAGCGGGGTCGCGGACTCCTCGAACATGCGCGTGAAGTACCGCTCCGCCTGCCGGGTGCCGCGCCGCCGGTTGCGGACCATGAGGTCGAGCTGGTCGCGGCCGACTTCCTCCACGTCCAGGCCGGCCGACCGCAGGTCGTCGATCCAGGCCTGGTCGCCGCGGACGCGCTCCATGAGCTCGGTCAGGCCGGCGAGGCGGCCGCGAGGGCGGGCGAAGGGGAAGACGCCGCCGAGGTACACCGCCTCGACCTCGCGGCCGGCGTCCTCCAGCCGGCGGGCGATCTCCGCGATCAGCATCACGCCGAGGCCGCAGTGGCCGTACAGGGTGACGGGGCCCTCGATGCCGTCGAGGATCTCCTGTACGCATCCGTCGGCGACCTCGTCCAGCGGCCGGGCCTCCTCGCCCAGTTCGTGCCCGGGCACGGCGATCGAGTACAGCGCCCAGTCGGCCGGCAGCGCGTCCGCCAGCGGCTGGTAGATGACCGCGCTGCCGCCCCCGTACGGCGCGCAGATCAACGTCGAGGCGGCCGTCCTGGCGGGCGTGAGCCGGTGCAGCAGGCGGTGCGGGCCGTCTCCGCCCGACTCCAGCAGCGCGGCCAGCTCCCGCACGGTGCGGTGCTTGAACAGGTCGAGCACGGTGACGGTACGCTCCGGCGCCACCTGCCTGAGCCGGGCCACCACCCGCATGGCCAGCAGGGAGTGCCCGCCGAGCTCGAAGAAGTCGTCCGTGGCACCGACCTCCGGGACGCCGAGCAGCTCGGCCCACACGGCGGCGACGGTCTGTTCGGCGGCGGTCCGCGGCGGCTCGAACCGGCCGGTCGTCTCCGGCGCCGGGTCGGGCAGGGCGCCCCGGTCCACCTTGCCGTGCGACTTCAGCGGCGGCGGCTCGTCCAGCCACACGTACCTGGCGGGGATCATGTAGTCGGGCAGCCGCTCGGCCAGCCACGCCCGCACCTCGGCGGCCTCCGGCCGGGCCCCGGCGACGGACTCGGCGCCGGACCCGCCGACGAGGTACGCCACGAGCACACCGCCGCGCATGTCGGCGATCGCCGACGCCACGCCGGGACACCGGCCGAGCACCGACTCGACCTCGGCCAGCTCCACCCGGTAGCCACGGATCTTCACCTGCAGGTCGCGGCGGCCGAGGAACTCCAGGTTCCCGTCCGGAAGGTGACGGGCCAGATCACCGGTGCGGTACATGCGCGCGCCGGCCGGACCGTACGGATCGGGGAGGAATCGTTCCGCGGTCAGGGCGGGACGGTCGAGATACCCCCTGGCCAGGCGATCCCCGCCGAGGTACAGCTCCCCGGCGACGCCGACCGGCACCGGCTCCAGACGCTCGTCCAGCACGTACGCCCGAGCCCCCGGCAGCGGCCTGCCGATGGGCAGCGTGGTGGTCGTGCCGCCACCGCCCTCGACCGTGCCCTCGACCGGGCCCTCGACCGCGTATGTGGTGACTCCCACCGTCGCCTCGGTCGGCCCGTAGTGGTTGACGACCCGGCAGCGCCCGGACGCGGCCAGTTCCCCGGCCCAGTCGCGAGGCGACGCCTCACCGCCGAGGATCAGCAGCTTGCGCGGCAGCACATCGGCCTGTAAGGCGGCCAGATGCGACGGAGTGATCTTGAGGTAGTCGATGCCCGCGTCCCGGACGTACTCGGCCAGCTCATGCCCCGCCGTGCGCGGCGCGATGATGTGCAGCGTCCCGCCGGTCATCAGGCACGCGTAGAAAACCGTCACCCCGAAGTCGAAGGCCAGCGACTGCAGCAGCCCGTACGAGCCGCCGGGTTCGATCTCCAGCCGCTCCCGCAGGCCCGCGAGATAGACGAGCGCCTGCCGATGCTGGATCGCGACGCCCTTGGGCCTCCCGGTGGTACCGGACGTGTAGATGACGTAGGCCAGGTCGTCGGGGGTCACGTCACGGGAGACCGGCATCACGTGGCCGCCGGGATCCCCATCGGGCTCGTCGAGGTCACCGGAGCCGTCGAGGCCGACTGTGACCAGCCCATCGGGTAACCGCCCCCTCGAGGACGAATCGGCCACCGCGATCCGCACCCCGGCGTCCTGCACCACGTACGCCAGCCGCTCGCCCGGATGCTCCGGATCCAGCGGCAGATACGCGGCCCCCGCCTTGAGCACACCGAGCACCGCCACGGCCAGTCCGGCCGACTGCTCCAGGCACACCGCCACCCGCTCCCCGGGCCCGGCGCCGAGGGCCCGCAGCCGCCGGGCCAGCCGATCGGCGCGGGTGCCGAGCTCGCCGTACGTGAGCGAGACGCCCCCCGCGACCACCGCCACCGCTTCGGGATCCCGCGCGGCGACGACCTCGTGCAGCAGCCGGATCCCGGCGGGCGGCGCCGGCTCGGCGATCCCGAGGGCCAGCACACGCCGCCGCTCGTCCGGGCCGAGCAGCGGCAGCCGGGAGATCGGCAGATCGGGGTCGGCGACCGCCGCCCGCAGGAGCGTCTCCAGGCATCCCACCAGCCGCCGCGCCGTGTCCTCCCGGAACAGCGCGGTGCTGTACGCGAGCTGCCCGTGCAGCCCGCCGCCGCCCTCGAAGAGATAGAGCGCCAGGTCGAACCGGCTGGCCACGGTGGGGATCGGGTACGGCTCCGCGCCCAGCCCGGAGGTGTCCAGGGTCCGGCCGCGATAGTTCTGCAGCGCGAACATGGTCTGGTACACCGGCGTACGGCTGACGTCCCGCTCCACGGCCAGCTCGGTGACGAGCCGGTCGAACGGCAGCGCCTGATGCGCGAAGGCGTCCAGGGTGGCGTCGCGGACCCGGCCGAGCAGTTCGCCGAAGGTCGGATCGCCGCGCAGGTCGGCCCGCATGGCCAGGGTGTTGATGAACGGCCCGACGACCCCCTCCAGCTCGGGCAGCTCCCGCCCGGACACCGGCGACCCCACCGCGAAGTCGTCCTGCCCGGCGAACCGGCCGAGCAGCACCTGGAAGGCGGCGAGCAGCGTCATGTACGGCGTGGCCCGGTGCGCCTTGCCCAGCTCCGCGATCGACGCGGTGAGGGCGGGGTCCACGATGACGTCCACGGCGGCGCCGGTCCAGCGTTGCTCGGCGGGCCGGGGCAGGTCGGTCGGCAGCTCCAGGGCGGGCACCCCGTCCAGCCGGGACACCCAGTAGCGCACGTCGTCGTCGAAGGTCCGGCCGCGCTGCCAATGGGCGTAGTCGCCGAACTGCAGCGGCACCGGCGGCAGCTCCCGGCCCGCGTGCAGCGCCAGCAGCTCCTGGAACAGGATGTCGCACGACCAGCCGTCGGTGATCGCGTGGTGCATGGTGAGCAGCAGCACGTGCTCACGCGTGGTTTCCTCTGGGGCCGGCCGCACCAGCAGGGCGCGCAGCAGCGGCGGGCGTGCCAGGTCGAACGGCCGGGTCAGTTCCCCGTCGATCTCGCCGGGGTCGGCGGTGACGCGGAACTCCACGACCGGCTCCTCGGCGATCAGCACCTCCGGGCGGCCGTCCGGGGTGGTGACCAGGCTGGTACGCAGGCTCTCGTGCCGCCGCGTGAGCTCCGTCAGCGCCCTGGCCAGCGCGTCCTCGTCGAGTTCGCCGGTCAGCCGGACCGCGAACGGCACGGTGTAGGCGGCCGTGCCGGGGGCGTACTGCTCAAGGAACCACAATCGCTCCTGCATGGCCGAGGGTGGCGGCGCGGTGCCGGGATCACGGCGGGGAACGCTGACCTTGGTGGCGCGCGCTCGAAGGCGACGCTCCAACAGAGCCTGCTTGGCCGGCGAAAGGGAGCTCTTGGTCACGCGTCTTTCTCCTCGGAACACACGGTTGTACACGTACACGTACGAGGTCCGCGGCGATGACGCTCCAGACCGGGATGTGCTGCAGTGCGATCGGTGTAGCCGGAAGGGCTAAGCCTGTGCAGGCCGTGGGAACGCTCCCACGAGGGAGGCTAGGTTTCGGCCCCACCGAGGTCAAGGCCCAGATCGGCATTTCCCGCTGCCCATCGTGATCTAACAAGAACAATTCGCGATGTGCGCACGTCACACCCCCGTTTCAGGGCTTTCTATTTTTCGAACCCTTGACAAGTCGGAAACCTTTTCGTCATTTTTTGGGAGCGCTCCCAGCATCCTTGACCTGCGGGTGTCGTATCCGGGCTGGTCAAAGCGCATGGTGGCACTCGTCCGGGGGCCATCGTGAGCGAACGTCATCGTCTGCCTCCGGCACCGCACGAACGCAGCCGCCGCTCGCGGCAGGAAATCCTCGAGGCGGGATATGCCCTGCTCGAGGAGGGCGGCCCGCAGGCGCTCACGACCGCAGCGGTGGCAGCCCGGGCCGAGATCAGCCGACGCATCATCGGCAGGCACAATGCCGGCGGCCACCGATGTTTGTCGTTCGCTGCTGCTATAGATTGCGCCACCACCTGACATTTCACGAAACAGGGCGCGCAAATGGCATTAGTGACCCTCTCCCCCCTGGCGCAGCGCCTGTTCAGGCTGCTCGCCGGGACGGCGAACGACCCCACCTACTGGCCCGACGCCTCCCAGCTGAGCGTCGGGCTGGTCGGGCTGGGCAGCGGCGCGCCGGTGCAGGCCGGCGACGGCATCCCGATGGCGGCGCGGTACGCGATCGACGAGCAGGCCAGGCAGCGGCTGGTCGCACCGGCCCGCGAGCTGGTCGAATACCTGCTGCAGGACGGCAGACGATCGGGCGAGCCCTTCTCCGTGCTGGTGGCGGCGGGGCTGGCGGGAATGGACGCCGAAGTGCGCGCCCGGCACGCCGAGGTGCTCGGGCCGATCGCGGTCGCCGAGATGGACGTGCTGCTCGGCTGGGACGTGGAGCGGCGGGCGCTGTTCGCCGAGGCGGTGCGGGAGCGGCCGGGCCATCCTGACCCGCTGCCACTCGCAGTGCTCGAATGGCTCAGCGGCCTGCCCGGCTACCTGGACTTCGCCCGGACCGCTCTGGAGACGGCCGCGGCCCGCGTCGCGTCGATCCACGCCGGCGAGATCCCCTACCGAGCGGAGAAGGCGTTCGGGGACGGGGAGAAGGCGAGCATCGGCCGGGCCGTACGGCTGGCACTCCTGCGGGACGAGCCCTGGCTGCCCGATCTGCTGGACACGCTGGTGCGCGGGATCGCGGTAGCACCCACCCAGGCCAAGACCCTGCCCTCCCAAGGAGTGCTGTTCGAGATCGCCCGCGCGGCGGAGAAACACCCGACTCCCGAGACGATCTCCGCGCTGCGCGCTGCCCGCCGGGCCACCCGGAACCCCGCGGTGTCCAAGGTGCTGGACCGCATGTTCAAGCGCATCGAACCCGCCCTGGGCAACCGGCTGGAGGTGGCGTTCCGGCTGCCCGACGGCCGGGTACGGCAGGCCGTCGGCGAGCACACGGCGGTGATCTCGACCGACGGCGAGGTGAAGCTGTCGTGGTGGCACGGAGAGAAGGAACTGAAGGCGGTCCCGGCGGCGGTCAAGCGGGAACACCCCGACGAGGTCAAGCGGCTACGCGAGCTGGCCAAGCAGACCCAGCAGCAGCGGGCCACCCTGATCAGGGCCCTGGAGGCCGGATACGCCGGCGAGACGGCTCCGCCGTACCGGCAGTTGGAGGGGCACTCGGTCACCGAGCGGCTGATCTGGGAGTTCGAGGTCGCGCCCGGCGTGTGGCGCGGCGAGCTGGGGTTGACCGTCCCGGACGTGCCGGTGCGGCTGTGGCATCCGGCCCGCGCGTCAGTGGAGGAGGTGAGCGCCTGGCGGGACGTGGTGCAGAGCAAGGAGCTGCGCCAGCCGTTCAAGCAGGCCTTCCGCGAGCTGTACCTGCTCACTCCCGCCGAGGAGGCGACCGGGACCTACTCCAACCGGTTCGCCGGGCACGTGGTGGACCGACGCAGGCTCGGTGCGCTGTTCAAAGAGCGGGGCTGGGCGTCCGACTTCCTGGGGCCGTGGGACGGCGGCCACGACGGGGACGCCCAGCGGGTGATGGCGGGCGGACGGTGGCGGGTGTCACTGAGCCATGGTCTGTACGAAGAGGACTACGCGGCCACCGGCGAGGTCCGCTTCCACCGGCTGGCCGAGGGCAGGTGGCACCAGGCGCCGTTGACGGAGGTGCCGGCGCTGGTGTTCAGCGAGGCGATGCGGGACGTCGACCTGTTCGTGGCCGTCGCCTCGATCACGGCCGATCCCCGGTGGGCCGACCACGGGCCGGACCGGATGCGGGACTACTGGCGGGCCGGCTCGTTCGCGGCGCTGCAGCCCTCCGCCCAGGTGCGCAGGGACGCGCTGTCCCGATTGATCGGGCGTACGGCTATCGCCGACCGGTGCACCATGACCGAGCGCTTCCTGGTGGTTCGGGGGGATCTGCGCACCTACAAGATCCACCTGGGGTCGGCGAACATCCTGATGGAACCTGACGACGCCTACCTGTGCATCGTCTCCACACGCGTCCCCCACGCCGATCTGTTCCTCCCCTTCGAGGAAGACGGCCGGTTGGCGCTCATCCTCAGCAAGGCTTTCCTCCTGGCGAACGACACCGCCATCACCGACCCCTCCATCACCCGCCAATTCCGGGATTGATCCATCGCAGGAAAGGAACGGACGGCTTCACGCCCCGCTGCGAAGCAGCGCGACGCTGTGGGGAAGGGGGCCCGTGGCGATGTACGTTTCATGGGCCTGCGGCGGGCCTCGCCGAAGCGCTTTCATATCGCCCCTGGTCAGAGAGGGAAAGAGTGGCCACAACGGCCTGATGGGACTTCTCAGAACGGAAGTCGCGTCGCGGGCCTGGTTGTGACGGCGGGTGAGCGGATACCGTCCGGTCGGGCACGTCAGGGCGCGGAACCTGCCCGGCCGGTGTCGTACTCCGCTCGTTTCCGGGCGTGTTGCGAGCCCCGACGCGCTCCGGTCCCGGGGACCCTGTGCCCTCCGGACCCCGACGAAGCCCCGTCTCTGGAGCCGACATGCCAGCAAAACGCTGGGCAGCCCCCGCGTTGCTCGCCTTGTCCCTGCCGCTGCTCACCTCCCTGACCGTACTCACCCCACCGGCCGCCGCCGTGACGTTCCCGTCGTCGTCCGTCGCGGACAGCGGCGCGGAGGCGGCAAATGCCTCCAGGGTGCCGCTGGAAGAGATCAACGCGACCACCACCCAAGTCGCCTTCGGGTTACGCCGTCCCACCGCCATCGCCGCCCCCGACGACGGGACGAACAGGCTGTTCATCACCGAGAAGCGCGGGACTGTGCGTGTCTACCACCCGGACACCGGTCTCGGACAGAACCCGATCATCGACATCACAGCGTCGGTGGACGAATCCGGCAACGAGCGGGGGCTGCTCGGCATCGCTGTCTCGCCGGACTTCGCCGAGAGCCAGGACCTGTACCTGGCCTACACCGCGCTGCCCGACGGCGCGGTGACCCTGGCCCGATACAGGCTGGACGACGCGAGCCTCGAGCCCTTGCTCTCCCAGGAGCACGCCGAGCACAGCAACCACAACGGCGGCCAGATCACCTTCGGCACCGACGGCAACCTGTACATGAGCATCGGCGACGGCGGCGGCGCCGGTGATCCCTTCGACACCGGGCAGCGCCTGGACACTCTGCTGGGCAAGATCCTGCGCGTCGACGTCAGCCGGAGGTGCGGCGACCTGGCCTACTGCGTTCCCGAGGACAACCCGTTCGTCGGCGTCGAGGGTGCGCGGGAAGAGGTCTGGATGTACGGCGGGCGCAACCCCTGGCGCTTCTCCGTCGACCCCGCGGACGGCTCGATGTGGGTCGGCGACGTCGGCCAGGGCAGGTGGGAGGAGATCAACCACATCAAGGCCGGACGGCAGGCCGGCGCGAACCTCGGCTGGTCCTGCTTTGAAGGACTGGAGGTGTTCGACGAGGCCCAGTGCCGCTCCGGCGCCGAGTACACCAAGCCGGTCTTCACCTACTCCCCGCACACCGGCGGCTGCGCGGTCATCGGCGGAGTGGTGTATCACGGCGAGGAATTCGCCGACCTGGTCGGCGGCACCTACATCGCCACCGACTACTGCTCCTCCACCGTGTGGGCGCTGCGCGAGGACGGCGCGGGCGGCTACCTTGCGGCCGAGATCGGCCAGACGCCCACGCAGGTCACCGCGTTCGGCACCACGCCGGAGGGCGAGATCTACGTCGTCAACGATCTTCCCGGCGGCCTGCACCGCGTCTCGTTCGAGCACGCGAAGCCGACCTGTCAGATCCGGTACTCCACACAGATCTGGGGTCGCGGCATGACCGTCGACCTCACCATCACCAACACCGGCACCACACCGATCAACGGCTGGGCACTGCGATTCCCCCTCGCCCGGGGACAGCGCATCATCTCGGACTGGAACACCGATCTCACCCAGAGCGGTGACATCGTCACCGCGGTCAACGCCACCCACAACGGCTCCATCGCCCCCGGCCAGAGCGTCACCATGGGCTACCTCGCCGGTCACACGGGCGACGCGTCCCTGCCGAGCCGGTTCTCCCTCAACAGAGACACCTGCGCCGTCGACCGGTGACCGGTGCCCTGCCGGTCGCCGATCTGGTCGGGCGGGGCGGCACAGCTCGTGCGTGTCCCGGCGTTCAAAGCAGGGCTTCGGCGGTGATGGGCAGCTCGCGGATGCGGCGGCCGGTGGCGTGGAAGACGGCGTTGGCGATGGCGGGCGCCACGCCGACATGAACCACTTCGCCGAGGCCCTTGACGCCGATGGGGCTGGCCTCGCGGTCCTCGCCGTCCAGATAGATCGCCCGCAGGTCCGGGACGTCGGCGTTGACCGGGACGAGGTAGTCGGCGAGGTTGGCGTTGACGATCCTGCCGTCGTGGTGGTCGGTGACCGTCTGCTCCAGCAGGGCCGTGCCGATGCCGCCCACCATGCCGCCGAGCGCCTGGCTGTCGGCGAGTTTGGGACTGATGATCCGTCCCGCGTCGTAGACGCCGAGCATCCGCCGGACCCGGACCAGGCCGAGGCGGTGGTCCACGGCGACCTCGGCGAACGTCGCGCCGTAGGCGAACAGGGAGAACCGGCTCTCTGCCGGGGTGAAGGAGCCCAGCGATCGGAGGTGGGGGCGGTTGTCGCGGGCCAGAAGCTGCTGGTACGTCTCCCCGCGCGCGGGGTCGTCCCTGACGTGCAGCCGGCCGCCGCTGACCGCGACGTCCGCGGCGTCGACGCCGTGCAGCGGCGATCGCGCGTCCCCGACGGCCAGCTCGATCGCTTGGCGCCGCAGCTTGTCGCAGGCGTCCTGGACGGCGGACCCGACGCTGGCCATGGTCTGTGAGCCGCCGTGCGCCGGCGTCGGCGGCATGGCGGAGTCGCCGAGCCGGAACTCCACGTCCCGCACGGTCAGCCCGAGGGCGTCGGCGGCGACCTGGGTCATGGAGGTGTACGTGCCGGGGCCCATGTCGCTGGTCGCCGCCTCGACCAGAGCAGTGCCACGTGCGTCGAGCAGGACCCGGGCCTGGGCCGCGTTCCGCAGGGTGCGGTGGACGCCGGCGGCCATGCCCATGCCGATCAGCCAGTCGCCGTCGCGGGTGGAACGTGGTTCGGGGGCGCGCCGGTCCCATCCGAACTCGCGGGCGCCGACGGTGCAGCACTCGCGCAGCCGCCGGGTGGAGAACGGCGTCCCGTTCGACTCGTCCTCGGACGGGTCGTTGCGCCGGCGCAACTCGATGGGGTCGATGCCGAGTTCGTGGGCGAGTTCGTCCATGGCCGACTCGATGACGTAGACCGCGGTGGCGTGACCCGGGCCGCGCATGTACAGCGGGGTGTTCACATCCAGCGGCACCGTCCGGTACGCCTGGCGGACGTGGGGCATGCTGTAGAGCATCTGCCCCGCCGTCAGAACGCTCTCCTGGAAGTCCTCGTACGACGAGGTCTCAGCCTTGATGTCGTGGACCATCGCGGTCAGCCGGCCGCGCCGGTCGCTGCCCAGGCGCAGACGGTACTCGTACGCGGGCCGGTAACCCGTCCCGGAGTACAGCTGCTTGCGGGTGAGGACGAGCTTGACCGGACGGCCCACTTCGCGCGCGGCGAGGGCCGCGATGGTGACGTGCGGCCAGGCCCGCAGGCCGCCGCCGAACCCCCCGCCCACGAACGGCGAGATGACACGCACCGCATCCCGCTTGATGCCGAACACGGCGGCGAGTTCCCTCTGCGTGCCGACGACCCACTGGGTTTTGTCCCACACCGTGAGCCGGTCGCCGTCCCAGCGGGCGATGGTGGCGTGCGGCTCCGCCGCGTTGTGGTGGTTGCGGGCGGTGCGGTACGTCATCTCCAGCCGTACGGCGGCGGACTGCATGGCCTGGTCGGCGTCGCCGCGCGCATAGGTCTCGGGGTCGTGCGCGGGGGCGCCGGTGAGGTTCGTCGATGGCTTCTCGGCGTCGTAGCGGACCTCGACCAGGCTCGCGCCGTGCTGAGCCGCCTCCGGCGTCGTGGCGACCACGACCGCGACCGGCTGCCCGTGGAAGAGGACCTTGTCGTCCTGGAAGACGCGCAGCCGCCGGCCGCCTTCCGGGTTGTTCGAGCTCGGGTTGGGCCTGTAGGCCAGTTTGGGCGCGTTGAGGTGGCTGATCACCTTCAGGACGCCGGACAGGGCCAGGGCGGCGCGAGCATCGATGCCGGTGATGCGTCCGCGGCCGACGGTGCTGCCGACGACAAAGGCGTGAACGACCCCGCCGGTGGGGTGGTCGGCGGCGTACTTCGCTCGTCCGGTCACTTTCCGGCGCCCCTCCACCCGGGACAGCGGCGCCCCGACGGCTTGCCGGCTCATGCGGCGCCTCCCACGATGCGCAGCTGACGTTCGACGGTGCGCTTGAGCAGTTCGACCTTGAACCCGTTGTGCCGCAGCGGGCGGGCCCCGTCGGCCGCCTGCTCGGCCGCCTCCGCCCACAGCGCCTCCGACGGCCGTTCGCCGATGAGCCGGCGTTCGACGGCGGGCAGTTTCCACGGCACGGTGCCGACGCCTCCGGCGGCGACCTTCGCTTCACGGATCACCCCGCCGCGTACGTGCAGGGCGACCGCCGCCGAGGTCAGCGCGAATGCGTACGACTGCCGGTCACGCACCTTCAGGTATCCGGACCTGAGCGGGCGCGGAAAGGACGGGATCTCAAGGGCGGTGATCAACTCGCCGGGCCGCACGGCCTGTTCCCGGTGCGGGGTGCTGCCCGGCGGCAGCAGGAAGTCGGCGAAGGCGACGCTGCGCCGCCCGTCCGGGCCCAGCAGGTGCACGCTCGCCTCCAGCGCCGCGAACGCCACGGCGACGTCCGAGGGGTGGGTGGCCACGCAGTGGTCGGAGGTGCCGAGGATCGCGTGGGTGCGGTTGTATCCGCTCTGCGCCGCGCATCCCGACCCAGGCTGGCGCTTGTTGCAGCGCGCCGTCACGTCGCGGAAGTACGTACACCGGGTGCGCTGCATGATATTTCCCGCCATGGTGGCCATGTTGCGCAGCTGAGGCGAGGCGCTCATCTCCAGCGCCTGCGCCACGACGGGGAAGGTGGCCCGCACCTTGGGGTGGGCGGCGGCGTCGGCCATCCGTACCAGTGCGCCGATGCGCAGGCCCCCGCCCGCGGTGGTGGTGATCTCGCGCAGCGGAAGGGCGCTGATGTCGACCAGCGTGGCGGGACGCTCGACACTCTCGCGCATCAGGTCGACCAGGGTGGTGCCGCCCGCGATGTAGCGGCCGCCACGACGCCCGGCGGCGAGCGCGCCGGCGACGTCGGAGACCTTGGTGTAGGAGAAGGGGTGCATCGGAGCCGGACCTCACTTCACACTGGCGGCCTGCTCGACCGCTCGGACGACCTGCGCGTAGCAACCGCAGCGGCAGATGTTGCCGCTCATCCACTCCCGGATCTCCTCACGGGAGCCGGTGCGGCCCTCTCGGATGCAGCCGATGCCGGACATGATCTGGCCGGGGGTGCAGTAGCCGCACTGGAAGGCGTCCTGGTCGATGAATGCCTGCTGCAAGGGGTGCAGTTCGTCGTCCTCGCCCGGGGCGAGCCCTTCGACGGTGGTGACCTCGGCGCCCTCCAGTCGCACCGCGAGCGTCAGGCAGGCGTTGACCCGGAGGCCGCCGACCAGGACAGTGCAGGCCCCGCAGGCGCCGGCGTCGCAGCCCTTCTTGGTGCCCGTCAGCCCGAGCTGCTCGCGCAGCAGATCCAGCAGCGAGGTCCGGTTGTCGATCAGCGTGGTGTGTCTCTTACCGTTGACCGTCAGCGAGACGCGACCGCCGAGCGGCGCCTTCGCCCCCGTCCCCGCCGGCTCCGTTCCGAGCGGAGACGGCTCCGGCACCAGATCGCACGCCACGGCCACACCGCCGACAGCCGCCGCCGTCGCCGTCGCGACGAACGTGCGCCGGGACAGCGCCGACGCGGGCTCCGCCTCGGGCGGAACACGTGAGTCCGGGAGGTCGGAAGACATATGCACCCCTCTCGATTCGGTAAAGAATCGGCGCTCACACTCGTCGGCGTGCCCCCGAAGGCATGCCTGTTTCAGCACCGCGCTGTGCCGTGTCACCAAGGAATCCGGCGTCGCAGCGGCCCCCGTGTCCGCGCCGGGAAGTCGGCGGGAACAGGCGGCGATGCTGACCATGTCCCTGGGCCGCTACCCATAAAACCGCTGGTTAACGGCCTGCGGAGGGCCTGCTGAGACACGTGCTGACGGGCCGCCCCGCGGATTCCGGTGAGCGCCCTTTTGTGGGTCCCCTACAACGCAACGGCCCGGCCATGGGCGATGCGGACATTGGTGTGCCCGGCGGTGATCGAGCAGGGTATAGAACAGGTGGAGGCGACGCTTTGGGATGAAGGTCGCCTTTTGCGCTTGATAGCTGGGAGATTCAGTCGGTGTTCAGTCGTGTCGCCATCGTCAATCGTGGAGAGGCCGCGATGCGGCTCATCCACGCCGTCCGGGACCTTTCAGCGGAGACCGGGGTGCGGATCGAGACGGTCGCCCTCTACACCGACGCCGATCGCGACGCCACCTTCGTCCGTGAGGCCGACATCGTCTACCCACTGGGTCCCGCCTCGGCCCGGCCGTACCTCGATCATGCCGTCCTGGAGCGCGCGCTCATCGAGACCGGTGCGGACGCGGCGTGGGTCGGCTGGGGGTTCGTCGCCGAGGATCCGGCGTTCGCCGAGTTGTGCGAGAAGATCGGCATCACCTTCATCGGGCCGAGTGCGGAGGCGATGCGCAGCCTCGGCGACAAGATCGGCGCCAAGCTGATAGCCGAGGAGGCCGGCGTCCCGGTCGCGCCGTGGAGCCGCGGCGAGGTCGCCACCCTGGAGGAGGCGCTGCGCGCCGGCGAGGAGATCGGCTACCCGCTGATGCTCAAGGCGACCGCCGGCGGTGGCGGGCGCGGCATCCGCGTGGTCTCCTCGGAGGAGGAGCTGACCGACGCCTACGAGCGCACCCGCCAGGAGGCGCAACGCGCGTTCGGCTCCGGCGTGGTGTTCCTGGAGCGCCTGGTCACCGGCGCGCGGCACGTCGAGGTGCAGGTCATCGCCGACGGCCAGGGCACCGCGTGGGCGCTGGGTGTCCGTGACTGCTCGGTGCAGCGGCGCAATCAGAAGATCATCGAGGAGTCCGCCTCTCCGGTCCTGACGGATGAGCAGGCCGCCGAGCTGAAGGCGGCGGCCGAGCGGCTGGCCATGGCGGTCGGCTACCGCGGCGCCTGCACCGTCGAGTTCCTCTACCACCCCGGCGAGAGGCTGTTCGCCTTTCTCGAGGTCAACACCCGGCTGCAGGTCGAGCACCCGATCACTGAGATCACCACCGGCACCGACCTGGTCCGGCTGCAGCTGCACGTGGCCGGCGGCGGGAAGCTGGACGGTCCCCAGCCGATCGAGGCCGGCCACGCCGTGGAGGCCCGGCTCAACGCCGAGGACCCCGACCGCGACTTCGCTCCGTCCCCGGGCCGCATCGCGCGCCTGGTGCTGCCCGCCGGGCCCGGCATCCGCGTGGACACCGGCGTCAGGGAGGGCGATGTCATCCCGGCCGACTTCGACTCGATGATCGCGAAGATCATCGCCTATGGCCGCGACCGCGAGCAGGCGCTCGGCCGGCTGCGCCGCGCGATGGCCGACATGACAGTGATCATTGAGGGTGGTGCCACCAACAAGAGTTTCATCCTCGACCTGCTCGACCAGCCCGAGGTCATCGCCGCGAGCGCCGACACCGGCTGGATCGACCGCGTGCGCACCGAGGGCCGCCTGGTCAGCCACCGGCACTCCGCGATCGCCCTGGCCGCCGCCGCGATCGAGGCCCACCGCGACGAGGAGGAGCTGAGCCGCCGCCGGCTCTTTTCCACCGCGTACGGCGGGCGCCCCCAGGTGCAGCACGACCCGGGCCGCCCGCTGGACCTCAAGCTCCGCGGCGTCGGCTACCGGGTGAGCGTGGCCAGGGTCGGGCAGAAGCGGTTCCGCGTCGGAGTCTCGGGCGGCGGTGCCGTACACCCGGCTGACGTCGAGGTCGACCGGTTCGACGCGCACAGCGGCCAGATCGTGGTCAACGGCCGCCGGTTCCGCCTGGTGTCGGCCACGCACGGGCCGATCCATCTGGTCGAGGTCGACGGCGTCACCCACCGGATCAGCCGCGACGAGGGCGGTGTCGTACGCTCCCCGGCCCCCGCGCTGGTCGTGGCGGCGCCGCTGGCGGTGGGCGACGAGGTCGAGGCGGGCACGCCGATCCTGGTCCTGGAGAGCATGAAGATGGAGACGGTGCTGCGCGCGCCGTTCCGCGCCCGGGTCCGTGAGTGCCCGGTGTCGGTGGGCAGCCAGGTCGGGACCGGGGCGCCGCTGATGCGCCTGGAGCCGCTCGCCGATGAGGGCCCGCAGGAGGAGGCGGGCACCGCCGAGATCGACCTGCCCGCCGAGCCGGCGGACGTGTCCGCGGCCGACCGGGTCGAGCGCGGCCTGCAGGACCTTCGCAGCCTGCTGATGGGCTTCGACGTCGATCCGCACGACCACAAGCGGGTGCTGTCGGACTATCTGAGCGCGCGTGCCGAGCTGGGCGGGCAGCTGCTCGAGGGCGAGCTGGACCTGCTCACCGTGTTCGCCGACCTGTGTGAGCTGAGCCGCAACAAGCCGGGCGGCGACCTCGACGCCGCGTCGGCCGACAGCGCGGTGCGCAGCCCGCGCGAGTTCTTCCACACCTACCTGCAAAGCCTTGACGTGGAGCGCGCCGGCCTCAGCGAGAGCTTCCAGGCCAAGCTCACCAAGGTCCTGGCCCACTACGGCGTCGCCGGCCTCGACCGCACTCCGGAGCTGGAGGCCGCGGTATTCCGGATCTTCCTGGCGCAGCAGCGGATGAGCACCGACGTCGCGATCGTGTCGGAGCTGCTGCGCCAGTGGCTGGCCGGCGCGCCACCGCTGGAGTCGCTCAGCGAGCCCGCCGGGCTCACCCTCGAGCATCTGATCGAGGCCACGCAGGTGCGCTTCCCCACGGTGTCGGACCTGGCCCGCGGCGTGGTGTTCCGCTGGTTCGCCCAGCCGCTGCTGCGGCGTAACCGCGCCAATGTGTACGCCGCGGTGCGCGGCCATCTGCGTCACCTGGACCGCAACCCGCAGGCGCCGGACCGCGCCGAGCGGATCCAGGCCATGGTGGCCTGCCCCGAGCCGCTGGTCCGGCTGGTCGGTCAGCGGATCGGCCGGGCAGGGCGCGACCACGCGCCGCTGCTGGAGGTGCTGACCCGCCGCTACTACGGCAACCGCGGGCTGTCGGAGGTCACCGTACGCGAGACCGACGGCTGCCAGTTCGTCACGGCCGAGCGTGCCGGCTCGAGCGGCGCGACGTGCGTGGTCGCCACCGCCGTCGACATCGCCGCTCTGCCCGGCGCCATCGGCGCCGTCGGCACGCTCGCCGCCGAAGCCGCTGAGCGCGGGCTGGTCGCCGACCTCTACGTCACCTGGGAGGACCAGCCCGACGCCGACGCCATGGCCGTACGGCTGGGGCAACTCCTCGCCCAGCACACGCGACCCGCGGCCGTTCGCCGGATCACCATCATCGTCGCGGGCACCAGCGGCGCCGTGATGCACCACCACTTCACCTTCCGGCCCGACGGAGCTCGCGGCGCGGGCTTCGCGGAGGATCGGCTGATCCGAGGCCTGCACCCGCAGATCGCGCGGCGCCTGCAGCTTCAGCGGTGGCGCGAGTTCGACCTCACCCGGCTGCCGTCCGTCGACGAGGAGATCTACCTGTTCAAGGCCGTCGCGAAGAGCAACCCGGCCGACGAACGGCTCATCGCGATGGGCCAGGTCCGCGACCTGACGCCGCTGCGCGAGGCCGACGGCAGGCTGGTCGCGTTGCCCGCGGTGGAGGACGCGCTCATCGCGGGCCTGGACGCGATCCGCAACATCCAGGCGCAACGGCCCCAGAACAAGCGGTTCGACACCAACCGGATCATGATGTACGTCTGGCCGTCGACCGAGATGTCGCAGGACGAGCTGAACGCGCTGGTCCAGCGCATTCTGCCGACCACGGCGGGCGCGGGGCTGGAGGAGGTCCTGTTCGTGGCCCGCCAGCGCAACGCCGCGGGCGAGCTGAGCGAGGTCGCCGTGCGGATCACCCTCGACGCCGGCCACGGCGCGAGCCTGTACGTCGAGAAGCCGTCGACGGAGCCGGTGCAGCCGCTCGACGACTACCGCCAGAAGGTGCTGCGGGCGGCCCGGCGCGGGAACGTCTACCCGTACGAGCTGACCGGCATGCTCGGCCACTTCGTCGAGCACGACCTCGACGAGCACGGCGCGCTCGTGCCGGTCGACCGGCCGAAGGGGGAGAACACCGCGGCGATCGTGGCGGGGGTCGTCACGACGCCGACCGAACGGCACCCCGAGGGCGTCACCCGCGTGGTCCTGCTGGGCGACCCGATCAAGGCGCTGGGCGCGCTGTCGGAGCCGGAGTGCTCGCGGGTGATCGCCGCGCTCGACCTCGCCGAGCGGATGCGGGTCCCGCTGGAGTGGTTCGCGCTGTCAGCGGGCGCACGGATCTCGATGACCTCGGGCACCGAGAACATGGACTGGGTCGCGGCCGCGCTGAAGCGGATCGTCACGTTCACCCAGGCGGGTGGCGAGATCAACATCGTGGTCGCCGGGATCACCGTCGGCGCCCAGCCGTACTGGAACGCGGAAGCGACGATGCTCATGCACACCAAGGGCATCCTGGTGATGACGCCGGACTCGGCGATGGTGCTCACCGGCAAGCAGTCGCTGGACTTCTCCGGCGGGGTGTCGGCCGAGGACAACTTCGGCATCGGCGGCTACGACCGCGTCATGGGTCCGAACGGCCAGGCGCAATACTGGGCGCCCAACCTGCAGGCCGCCCGCGACGTGCTGATGACGCACTACGACCACACCTACATCGTGCCCGGCGAGACGGCGCCGCGGCGGGCCCTCACCGGCGACCCGGCCGACCGCGACGTCTCGTCGTTCCCGCACACGATCGCGGGCAGCGACTTCACCACCGTCGGTGAGATCTTCTCCGCGGAGCACAACCCGGACCGCAAGAAGCCGTTCGACATCCGTACGGTGATGCGCGCCCTGTCCGACCAGGACCACCCGGTGCTGGAACGCTGGGCGGGCATGGCCGACGCGGAGACGTCCGCGGTCCAGGACGTGCACATCGGAGGCTGGCCCGTCTGCCTGATCGGCATCGAGTCCCGGTCGGTGCCGCGGCGCGGCTTCCCGCCCACCGATGGGCCGGACACCTACACCGCGGGCACGCTCTTCCCCCGGTCGTCGAAGAAGACCGCGCGGGCGATCAACGCCGCGTCCGGCAACCGGCCGCTGGTGGTGCTGGCGAACCTGTCCGGATTCGACGGCTCACCGGAGTCGATGCGCAAGCTCCAGCTGGAGTACGGCGCGGAGATCGGCCGGGCGATCGTCAACTTCGACGGGCCGATCGTGTTCTGCGTGATCTCCCGGTATCACGGTGGGGCGTTCGTGGTGTTCTCCAAGGCGCTCAACCCGAACATGACCGTGCTCGCGCTGGAGGGCTCGTTCGCCTCGGTGCTCGGCGGGGCCCCGGCCGCTGCCGTGGTTTTCGCCGGCGAGGTGAACCACCGCACGGCGACCGACCCGCGGGTGACCGGCCTGCAGACGCGGATCTCGGCGGCCAGCGGGGCCGAGCGTGCGGCGCTGAACGCTCAGCTGGTGGAGGTGCAGTCCGCTGTGCGGGCTGAGAAGCTGGGGGAGGTCGCCGCGGAGTTCGACCGGGTGCACAGCATCCAGCGGGCTGTGGAGGTCGGCTCGGTGGACGCGATCATCAGCGCCGCGGAGCTGCGACCCCAGATCATCGAGGCCATCGAACGCGGAATGGGTGCCAGATCGACCGAACGGCCGCGCTGAACCGCCGGCGACCACAGTCGTGGTGGTGGATCATCATCAGGCCGCGCCTCCGGATACACAGGCGAAAACGTGGCGTCCGGCCCCCACCTCGATGGCGTTGTCCGGGTCGGTGGGCAGATGAACGGCGGCGGTGCAGTTCGGGGGCACCACCACGACCAGGGTCAACTGCTCATCGGTACGTTTCCAGCCGACCTCGGCCCGGCCATAAGGAGTGGCGAGACTGGCACGGGCATGGCTGAGACCGTCGCCGGGGCGGGGACGGACGATCAGGCGGCGGTAGCCCGGAGCAGCCGGGGCCAGGCCGGCGATGGTGCGGTGCATCCAGTCGGCGACCGCCCCCAGGGCGTAGTGGTTGAAGGAGGTCATCTCGCCGGGGTTGACGCCACCGTCGGGCAGCAGGCTGTCCCAGCGTTCCCAGATCGTGGTGGCACCCATGGTGACCGCGTAGAGCCAGGAGGGGCACTCGGTCTGCATCAGCAGCCGGTAGGCGTCGTCGACAGCCCCGGCCTCGGTGAGCGCGTCGCAGATGAGCGGCGTGCCGACGAAACCGGTGCCGATCCGGTGACCGTTCTCCCGCACCAGCTCCGCCAGGCGTTCCCCGGCGCGGGCGCGCCGTTCCCCGCCGTCGAGGAGCTCGAACCGCAGAGCGAGGGCGTACGCCGTCTGGGAGTCGCTGCTCACTTTGCCGTCGGGCGTCGCGTAGGCGGTGTCGAAGGCGGCCCTGACCCGCTCGGCCAGCTCCCGGTAGCGCACGGCGTCGTCGGCGCGGCCGAGCAGCTCGGCGGTCTCGGCGACCAGCCGCGTGGAGTACGCCAGGCAGGCGGTGGCGACCAGGCCCGGGTCCGTCTGCGCCTCGAAGGGCCGTTCGGGCGGGGCGGTCGGGTCGAGCCAGTCTCCGAGCTGGGGTCCGGTGTCCCAGAGGAAGGTCTCGCCGGCCAGTCCCGCGATCTGGTCCACCCAGGCGCTCATGCTCGGGTACTGCTCGCGCAGCAGGTTGAGGTCGCCGGTGCGCCGGTGGATCGTCCAGGGCACCACCACGGCCGCATCGCCCCAGGCGGCCGTCGCCACCACGTCCTTGATGGGCTCGAGTTCGATCCATGGCACGAAGACGGGGACGGTGCCGTGTTCGGCCTGTTCGGCGGCCAGGTCGGCGAGCCAGGACGTCAAGGGGCCGGCGCAGTTGTACAGGAAGGCGGCCGTGGGGGCGAAGACCTGGATGTCGCCGGTCCAGCCGAGGCGTTCGTCGCGTTGCGGGCAGTCGGTGGGCAGGTCGACGAAGTTGCCGCGCATGCTCCAGCGGACGTTGTCGTGCAGGCGGTTGAGCAGCGGGTCGGAGCAGTCGAAGGCGCCGATGGGCCGCATGTCGGTGTGGCAGACGACCGCCTGCACGTCGGCGGGGTCCAGTTCGCCCGGCCAGCCGTCGATCTGCGCGTAGCGGAAGCCGTGCGTGGTGAAGCGCGGCTCCCACTCCTCGGGCTCGGCGTCGCCGCGCAGTGTGTACGCGTCGAGCGCGGCGGCGTGGCGCAGCGGGCGCAGCGCGAGCGCGCCGTCCTCCAGGACCTCGGCGTGGCGGAGGGTGACGGTGTGCCCGGCCGGGCCCTGGACGCGGATGCGCAGCCGGCCGGAGATGTTCTGGCCGAAGTCGAGGATGGTCTCCCCGGACGGGCCGGTCAGCATCTCCACGGGAGCCAGGGTCTCCACGCGGCGCACGGGCGGGCCGGTCGGCGCGACGAGCCTGGCGGGATCATGCGGCAGGGCGTCGGCGGGCAGCCAGGCGGCGGCGTCGAAGCCGGGCTGCGACCAGCCGCGCGGCAGCAGGCGGGCGTCGTGCTTCTCGCCGTCGTACAGGCTCGCGGCGGTGACCGGGCCGGAAGCGCAGCGCCACTGATCGTCGGTGACCACGAGGTCACTGGTGCCGTCGGTGTAGGTGATCTCCAGCTGAGCGATGAGCGCGATGCGATCCCCGTAGACGGCGGATCTGCCGCCGGCGAAGCCGATGCGGCCCCGGAACCAGCCGTCGGCCAAGGACGCACCGATGGTGTTGCCGCCCTCACGCAGAAGCCCGGTCACGTCGTGCGTGCGATAGCGCAGCCGATGGTGGTAGCTGGTCCATCCCGGTGCCAGCACATCGTCGCCGACCGGCACGCCGTTGATCTCGAGGTCGTAGAGGCCGTGGGCGGTGACGTACAGGCGGGCCGAGGCGATGGGCGCGCGAAGGGCGAAGTCGCGGCGCAGCAGCGGCGCCGGGCCGTCAGGATCGGACAGCAGTTCACGCGGTGGTGCCGCCGCGTGCGCCTGCCACTCCCCCGGGCCGAGCAGCCCCGCCTCGGCCCACGACCAGGGGCTCCAGTCGCTGATCGAGCCGTCGCGTCCGTGGACCCGCACGCGGGCGCCACGCCGTTCCCGCGAACCCAGTGGTTCGCCCGGCCAAGACACGAGTACCGACTCCCCCGACTCGATGAGGCCCGTCGAAGTTCCGTCGGTGAGCTCGATCTCGTACGCCCGCTGGAGCCACCCGGGAATGTTCGTCAGGGTGATCCACGACAGGCGCGGGGCGCGCTCCCCGATGCCGAGAGGGTCTTGATGGTGTTCGAACGTGACCGGTTCGACGTTCAGAAAGGTCATGTCATCCCTTGATGGCGCCGGCGGTCATGCCTGCGACGATCTTGCGGTTGAAGAAGACGAAGGCCAGCAGCGGCGGAATGGTGATCAGGACGATGTCCATGAACAGCAGGTTCCATTGGGTGCTGTACTGGCTCTGGAAGTTGTAGAGGGTGACCTGCACGGTGGCGTTGTCGTCGCCCGGGGTGAAGTACAGCGGGTTGACGAAGTCGTTGAAGACGGCCACCGACGTGGTCAGGATGACCGTGATGGTGACCGGCCGCAGCAGCGGGAAGATCACGCGGAAGAACAACCGCAGCCCGTCGCAGCCGTCGATCATGGCGGCCTCGTCCAGCTCGCGTGGGATGGCCGCGATGAACGCCCGGAAGAGCAGCACCGCGTACGACAGGCCGAACGCGACCTCGACGAGGATCAGCCCCGGCATGGTCTTGAACAGGCCGAGCGCCTGCAGCAGCCAGATCGTGGGCACGATGGCGGGCGGGATGATCAGCCCGGACAGCACCAGGAAGTTGGCCACTTTGCCGATCGCCCCCGCGCGGCGCTGCAGCACGAACGCGGCCATCGCGGCGAAGACGACGATCAGCGCCACCGATGCGACGGTGAGGACGGTGGAGTTGACGAAGGCGCGCAGCAGCACGTAGTCGCGCGCCTCGACGACCTCGATGATGTTGTCCACCATCCGCCACTCGCCCGGCCAGGAGAAGTCCAGATCCGCGGCCTTCGCCTGATCCTTGACCGCGGTCAGCAGCATGAACGAGAACGGCACCAGGAAGATCACAGTGGCCAGGACGAACGCGATCGTCTCCGCGCCGAGTTTCTTGAGCGCTCTCATACGGCGACCTGCCTCTTGCCGAGGACGTAGTTGAGCGGGACCACGATGGCCGTGACGATCACGAACAGCAGCACGTTGCCTGCGGTGGACAGGCCGAAGAAGCCGGCCTGGTACTGCTTGTAGATGATCGAGGCGATGGTGTCGCTGGTGAAGCCGGGACCACCACGGGTCATCGTCCAGATCAGGTCGAACGACCGCAGGCCCCCGATGAACGACAGAATGATCACCGAGTACGTCGCCGGCCAGCTCAATGGCAGCGTGACGTGCCGGAAGCGGTGCCAGGCGGTGCCGCCGTCCACCGCCACCGCCTGGTAGTAGTCCCGGGGGATGGACATGATCCCGGCGATGTAGATGACGGTGGCCAGCCCCACGCCCTTCCACACGTCCACCAGCGCCACCGACAGCAGCGCCGTGTTCGCCTCGCCCAGCCAGTCGGGACCGTCGATGCCGACCACCGCCAGGGTCCTGTTGACCAGCCCGGTGTCGGGCCGCAGCAGCGCGCTGAAGGTGATGCCGACGGCCACGGTGGAGACCAGCACCGGGAAGAACACCACTGAGCGCAGGAAGCCGCGCAACCGTAGCCTGCTGGTGAGCAGCACACCCAGCAGCAGTCCGAGCACCACCTTCAGACCGCTGGTGACGACGGCGTAGAAGACGGTGTTGACGAAGCCGATGCGCAGATTCTGCTCGTCAAGGAAGTCCCGGAAGTTCTGCAGCCCGACGAACGTGCTGTCGAACAGGGTCCAGCGGGTGAGCGCGAAGTAGAAGGCCATCACCGTCGGCACCAGGAAGATCACCAGGTAGACGACGGCGGCCGGCAGGTACAGCCCATAGGGGTAGGCCGACTTGTGCCTGGCCCCCGGGCGGGCGTGCCGTTGTCCGGGCGCCACGCCGGGCCCCATGCGGGACCCGGCCTGCTGCTTGATCACCACCCGGCCAGGCCCAACTGCTTGGCCTGCTTCTCCACGTCCTTGTCGTACTGGGCGGCGCCCTCGGCGGGCGGGGTCAGCCCGGAGCCGACGGCGACGGTGATCTGCTCCAGCGACGGCCCCTTGATGGGCGACAGGAACTCCAGAGCCGGCGACGTGGCGCTGTTGTCGATGTAGGCCTGCAGGTCCTTGGCCACCTGGATCGAGTCCTCGGGCAGTTTGGATCCCTTGATGCGGTACGGCCCCGACGGCCGCACGGCCGCGGTGACGGCCTCGGTGCCCGCCGGCGAGGCGACGAAGGCCAGGAACTTCTTCGCCGCCTCCAGGTTCTTGGTGGTCTTGGGGATGTAGATGGCGGGAGGCTCCCAGACGGTGGCGCCATGCGTGGCCGGGTCGGTGCCCGGGACGCCGAAGAAGCCGACGTCGGTCGCCGTCTGCGGATAGGTCGCCAGCAGGGGCGGCAGGAGCGCGCTGAGCATCGCGTAGTGCGCGCCCTTGCCTTCGACCAGCATCTTCAGGCCCTGGTCGAGGGTGGCCGAGCCGAAGCCCTTGTTGAGGTGACCCTTGGCGTGCACGTCGGCGAGGTGCTGGAACCCGCCCAGCGCGGCCGGGGTGGTGGCGTACTTGACCTTGCCGGCGGTGTAGTCCTGGGCGAAGGCCGGCACCGCGGCCTGGACGTTGTAGAAGTCGGCGAGCACGAAGATCTGGGACGTCCAGGTGTCCTTGAACGTGCTGATCACCGGGGTGATCCCGGCCGCTTTGATCTTGTCGTTGTTGGCCATGAACTCGTCCCAGGTCTTGGGGACCTCCAGGCCGAGCTTGTCGTAGACCTTGCGGTTGTAGAGGATGCCGCCGCCGGCGAGCGTGGTTGCCGGGACGCCGTACACCTTGCTTTCTTGCGTCACCACGGGCAGGTAGTCCTGCTGCACGTTGGTCAGGACGGCGTCGCCGGTGAGATCGACGAGGGTCTGGGCCGGATTGAGCGCCTGCAGCAGCGAGCCGGAGTTGTACCAGAACACGTCCGTCATCTCGCCGGTGGACAGGCGGGTCTTGACGATGTTGTCGCCTTCGCTGCCTCCCGGCTGGTGCTCCATCTCGATCTTGATGGTGGGGTTGGCCTTCATGAAGGCGTTCGCCAGCGCCTTGGACGTGTCCACGACCGCCTGGTCGCTGCCCGTCATGAAGGACAGGGTGACGGTGCCGTTGGTGGCGGGCTCCGAACTGGAGCCGCAGGAGGTCAGGGCCGCCATCGCGAGCACGGCCACAGCCGTCGCGATCGTGCGGTGGAAGGTCTTCACACACCCCTCCAGGGCTATTGAATCGTTTTAAGCGACTCCCCGATGCGGTTAACGTAGGCTTTACACGAAGAAGTGTCAAGATACTTTTTGGGTAACGGTACCCAGACTTTTCCCAGCTTAGATCGCTGATTCCAAGATCTTTAATGCAACGTTTCCCTGCTTGGCCGTGCCTGCGGAAGACAGCGACCGACAAAGCAGACGCGCCGCGGGTGAGACCGACCGGTCAGCTGCCCTTCAGGTGTTGCGCGGCCTGACCCCGTCGGGGGAAGACGACCCTGCCCCGGCTACCGCTTCGCCGTCGAAGGCGAAGCATCCACCGAGCCCTCTGGCGGGGCCGTGGAGCCGCGGACGACCAGAGTGGGGGTCACGGAGAAGCGCACCGAGGTCATCCGGCCTTCGATGCGTTCCAGCAGCAGCTTCCCCGCGGCGCGGCCCATCACGGCGCCGTCCTGGTCGACGCTTGTCAGCGTGATGTTGGAAAGGGCGGCGAGGTGGATGTTGTCGTAGCCGGCGACCGAGACGTCCGCCGGGACGGAAAGGCCCATCTCGTGGACCGCGGCGAGTGTGCCGAGCGCCGCCTGGTCGGCTCCCGCGAAGATCGCCGTGGGGCGCGGAGAACGGCCCAGCAACTGGCGTGCCCCGTCGTAGCCGCCTTGTTCGTTGTAGAAGCTGGTCGCGATGGCGATCTCGTCGGCGAGGCCGTGCTCGCGCATCACACGTTCATAGGTCGCGGCCCGGATGTTGTGCAGCAGGTCGGCAGGGCGCGCCTGGCTGTCGTCCTGGTGCGTGATGTGGGCGATCCGGCGGTGCCCCAGCTCGATGAGGTGTTTCACGACGAGCTCCGCGCCCGCTTCGTCGTCGTCGAACACCGAGTCGTAGAACCCCGACCCCTCGTGCCGGGCCAGCACCACGGTGGGCTTCTCCTTCGCCACCTCCTCCAGCCGTGCCTTCGAGGCGAGCGGGGCGACCATGATGATGCCGTCCACCTGCCGGTCCATGAGGGCGTCGACCGCCCGCCTCTCGACCTTGCGGGTGGCGCCTCCTTGGATCATGAACGCCTGGTAGTCGGTGCTGTCCAGGTAGTCGGTGAGACCGTCGAGGATGTCGGCGAAGAAGGGATTTCTGATGTGCGGCAGCATCAGGCCGATCGTGTAGGTGCGCCCGCGCATCCCGCGCGCGACGGCCTGCGGTCGATAGCCCAATTCCTCGATGGCGGTCTTGACCCGGTCCCTCATGGCCGGGCTGACGCCGGTGGCGTTGCGGATCACCTTCGACACCGCTGTGACGGAGACCTGGGCGTGGCTCGCCACATCGGAGATCGTCACTCGTCGTCGACCAGACGTGACCATGAAACTCCATCTCCCGAGGCTGATCCGATTGTATGAGCTCAGGGCGATGCCCACCTTGGGCGACATCACCCGTCACCGCCGACGGGAGGAATCTGAGCGCGACGGACCGGAATCGGTGTCGCGCACGCTCCTGGACTCCCCTCCGAGCGTGAGCTCGCCGCTCCGTTCGGGGCAAGCCGTAACGTGGTGCGTGAGCTTTGCCTGCCCCGTTCTCGCCCACCAGGCCGTGTGCCTCGCCGGCGCGCAGCTCCAGGCGTACGTTCCCCACTGCCTGCACGGCGCCGAAAGACTTGCTGACGTTCCGTGACTCCGAGAGGGGCGGAGAGTCGCTCACGTACCCTCTACCAACGAAATTGAGGCAAAACGTTTTAATCCATCAGATCATAAGAGGGATCGCGGGGCGGGTGTTCGTCGTCCGGCCCGAATCGGACCGCTGGTGAATGAGCAGGTCAAAGGATCCTGCTGGGCCACGGTCGGCGCAGCATGCCGTCGGTCAGCCAGGGCGTGAGTTCGGCGGGGGCGACGTGGTTCCGCCAGGTCAAAGCCCGCATCAGGGCGAGTAACGTTATTCATTTCTCGGTTGGCTATATCGACTGCACGTGCGTCAATGCCGGGAACCGTTGCTCGAATTACCTCTTGACGGCAGCGGGTGTAACGCTTACGTTGACGACAATGACCTCGGTTAAATCGATTTATAGTTCCGGGAGCGCATTGTGAAAACCGTGCGCGCATCGCCGCTGAAGACGGCCCCGCGGCGAAGGGCGCCGACGACGAGGAGCAATCCCGGGCAGCAGCAGGCGAAGCAGTACCGGCCGGCTCGACGAGGCCGCCCGGGAAAGGAGTGACCTGTGTCCGAATTACGTCGTCGGATCCGCATGCTCGCAGGACTTGGGGTGTCCTTCACCCTCGTGCTCTCGCAGCCCTTCGGCGTTCCACCGGCTGTCGCCGCAGGCGCGCCATCGCCCGTCCAGGTCGTCGACCTCACCATGGACGGCAGGTACGACGAACCGCTCGGCCTCGACAACCCCACCCCGTCCCTGGGGTGGCGGATGAAGGAGACCCGGCAAGCCGCGGCTCACCCCTGCCGCAGGCCGCTCTCGCGGGCGGCCTGCCCGGCTGACGCGCAGACCGCCTACCAGGTCCAAGCGGCGACGAGCGAGGAGAACCTCGGGCGCGGCCGGCTGATCTGGGACTCCGGCAAGGTGAACTCCGCCGTCCAGTCCGGCATCCGCTACGCCGGCCGGGCTCTGACCTCACGCCAGAAGGTCGTCTGGCACGTCCGCGTCTGGGACGCGGACAAGAGGCCGTCGGCCTGGAGCGAACCCTCCTCCTGGGAGATGGGCCTGCTCCAGCAGAGCGACTGGGGTCCCGCGCGCTGGATCGACTACCCGGGCCGCGCCGAGACGCAGCCCATGCCGATCTTCGCCCGCCAGTTCGACGTCGACCGCAAGAAGCGCATGGCCAGTGCCCGTCTCCACCTGTCCGGCGTCGGCCTGCACCTGCCGACCCTGAACGGCCGCAAGCTCAGCGACGAGGTGCTCGCACCGGGCTACTCCAATTACCAGCTCTCCAGCGAGTACCGCACCTACGACATCACCGACGACCTGCGCGCCGGCGCCAACACCCTCGGCGTCCGGCTCGGCAACGGCCCCGCCTACGTGCGGCGCAGCGTCACCAACCCTGCCGTCGGCCGCACGGCCCCCTACTCGTGGTGGCAGAGCCAGCTCAAAGGCAGCGGCACCCTGGCCGCCGACGCCGAAGCCGGCGCCACGACCGTGAAACTGAACGACGTCGCCGGCTACCACGTCGGCGGCACCGTCAACGTCGACACCGGCAACGGTGGCGACACCCTCGAATCCCGCACCATCACCGCGATCGGCACCGCGGGCGCCGGGGGAACCGGGATCACCTTCACCCCGGGCCTGTCCAAGCCACACTCCTCCGGCGCGACGGTGACCGGATCGGGCAACAACATCGCCGCCAGCGACCCGAGCGCCGGCGCGGCGGTCACCCCCCGCCTGATCGCCCGCCTGGAAATCACCTACGGCAACGGCTCGACGGACGTCATCGTCTCCGACCGAAGCTGGCGCACCGCACTCGGCGCCCTCGTCACCGACGCCTGGTACTCCGGCTCGGACTACGACGCCCGGCGCGACCAGCCCGGCTGGGACCAGCCCGGGTCCGACCTGTCGGCCACCGCCAAGCGCCGCGACGGCTCGGACATGGGATGGGCGGACGCCGGGATCGCGCCACCCCCGAACCTCGCCACCAAGCTCGTCGCCCGTACGGCCGAGCCGGTCAAGGCCGTCGAGACGTTCACGCCGGTCGCCATGACGAACCCGGTCCCCGGCACCTGGGTGTTCGACCTCGGCCAGAACATCAGCGGGTGGCCGCAGCTCAACCTCAAGGGCACCATGCCCGCCGGGGTCACCATCCGGATGGCCCCCGCCGAGTCACTCGCCGCCGACGGAACCGTCGACCAGGCCTCCCTCATGGGCGGAGGCGGCTCCCGAGGCCGCGACCTGTTCAACACCTACACCACGGCCGGACTGCGCGGCGGCGAGACCTGGCACCCCGACTTCAACTACTTCGGCATGCAGTGGATCCAGGTCACCGGCCTGCCAGAGGGCTACACCCCTGCGAAGGACCTGATCAAGGGCATCCGCCTGCAGGTCGCCACGCCCGTCGCGGGCGAGGTCACCACCTCCGACGCCCGCGTCAACCGCATCCACACGATGGCCCGGTACTCCTTCGCGTCCAACATGATGTCGGTGTTCACCGACTGCCCCGGCCGCGAGAAGCTGTCCTATCCGGCCGACTACACGATGCCGATGGGCGCCATCCACCGCAATCACGAACTCGCCGCCTACCTGCGGACCCACATGCGGCACCTCGTCGAGGGACAGTCGATCGCCGACACCCCGATGCGCGGGAACGTGGCGTTGAAAACCCCGGTCTACGACTGGGGCTACAGCGGACGCTTCGGCGACGAGATCAACTGGGGCGACGCCATCATTCTGGTCCCCGCAATGCTCTACGAGCTCTACGGCGACACCGACACGATGACGCGCTACTACGACCAGATGGTCGCCTTCGCCGACTACATCCAGCGCCAGAAGGCAGGGACGGGCGAGAACGCGCACATCGTCGACGCCGCGCTCGCCGACTGGGTCGCGGCCGACCAGACCTCGGGCCGGATCACCGGCACCTGGGGCTACTACATGATGATCACGAAACTGGCCACGATGGCCGGACTGACGGGCCATGCCGACGACGCCGCCCGCTACCAAAGGCTCGCCGCCGACATCAAGAACGCCTTCAACGCCCACTTCTACAACCAGGAGCTACGCCGCTACACCAGCGCGGGCAACGCCGGAACCGCCGGCGCCACCCAGACGGCACAGGCGCTCGCGCTCGACGCCGGGCTCGTCCCCGGCGGTGAGCGCCAAGCCGTCCTCGACGCGCTCGTCGAACTCGTGTACGCCTTCCACCCCAACGGCGACGGCCCGCACTTCAGCGGCGGCACCATCGGCATGGCCTCGACGGTCCGGGCACTGGCCGGCGGCGGCAGGGACGACGTCCTGTGGGAGTTGCTGCAGGCGGACGACCAGCCGAGCTACGGGTTCTTCATGCAGCCCACCAGCGCCAACCCGGGCGGCATGACCACGATCGGCGAGCAGTGGAACCGCGGGGCCTCGAAGAACCACATGATCCTCGCCCAGATCGAGGAATGGTTCCACACCGGTCTGGCCGGCATCCGCGAGGCCGGCGGCTCCACCGCCTACCGGAAGCTCGTCATCCAGCCCAAGCCGGTCGGCGACCTCACTTCCGTCAAGGGCGGCTACGAAACACCCCAAGGCGTCGCCCGCTCCGCATGGGCCAAAGATGATCGATGGTTCAAGCTGACGATCGACGTGCCCGCGAACACCACCGCCGAGGTCTGGGTGCCGGCCAAGGACTCTCGTTCTGTCGCGAGCCCGCATCGGGCCAGGTTCCTGCGGATGGAGGGAAACTACGCCGTGTACGACGTCCCGTCCGGTTCGTTCACCTTCATTGCGGCAACGGCCCGCTGATCCGCTGACTACCGGTCTCCGCTCGGCACCGCCGTGCGGGGACCGGTGCCGAGCTTCGAGGCACGACACCCGGCGGACACCACGACGGCGGTCATCGGGCTGCGAACCGCGGACGACTCCGGTCTCGTGGCCACCCCGCAAGAGTCCGATGTCGTGACGGATCACCATGGCCGGCCGAGCCGCTGCACAGCCGCGAGGTCCGATACTGGCGCGTCCGTGTCCGCACCGACCACGGGTGGACGGGATGGAGCGTACCCGCCCGGGTGGAGGCCGCGCTGCTCGGCGACGAGGACTGGACGGCCCGTCCCGTCCATCTGCCCAGTGACCGGGGACGGACCACCCCCGGCCCGGTGTCGCTGCTCCGCCGGGAGTTCGAGCCGGCATCCGTCGCCCGGTCGATCAGCGGCACCACTTTGACGGTGGACGTCTCGCTGCCACCTGGCACCACCGGACTGTTCAGTGCGCCCGAAGGCTGGCGATGCGGAGCGGATCGATCAGAGCCGGGGCCCGGGGACGGGGCTCCACTGGTGGCACGCGGCACCCGCGCACGTCCGTAGCCGCGCCAGCCGCTCGGCGAGAGCCTGCCGGGTGGCGTCGTAGCTCGGGTCGGCGTGCACGCTGGTCAGCTCGTACGGGTCGCGTTGCAGGTCGTACAGCTCCAGCTCGCCGGTCGAGTGTTCGACATACTTCCACCGTTGCGCCCGCAGGCCGGCGTACCAGTTGCCGCCGCCCGTCCTGGGGCCGGTCTCGATCACGACGGCGCGCGGGATCGTGGCGTCGCCGTTGACGAACGGCAGCAGCGAGCGGCCGTCGAGGGTGACCGCGGCGGTCGCGTGCGCGGCGTCGAGGATCGTCGGCGTGAGGTCGATGTTGGCCGCGATCGTCTTGACATGCTTGCCGGCCGGAAGGCCGGGCCCTCTCATGATCAGCGGAACCCGGATCGACTCCTCGTACGGGACCACCTTGCCGTTGCGGATGCGGTGCTCGCCCTGCATCCAGCCGTTGTCCGAGGTGAACACGATGAGCGTGTCGTTCAGCTCGCCCGACTCGCGCAGGGCCTTCACGATGCCGGCGACCGCGTCGTCCACCGCCAGGAGGGACTCCAGGCGGCCCTTGAGCGCGACGTTCTGCATGCGCTGCTGGGCCGCGGCGCCGATCCTGGGCCGGTTGCGGACGGCGGCGGGCTTGTCGGAGACGTCGGCCTCGTCGAAGCTGGGCGGCTTCGGCAGCGTCACGCCGTCCATGGCGCCGAGATGCCGCGGGGCGGGCCGGGGGTTGCGCCGCGTACGGAACTCCGCCGGAGTGTTGCCTTCGCCGTGCGGCGCCAGCGGCGCGAAGGAAAGGAAGAACGGCTTGCCGGCAGGCGCCTTGCGCCGGATGAAGTCGACGGCCTTACGGGCGTAGACGTCGGTCTGGTAGAGCTCGGGATCCTCGACGCCGGGGGTGCCGTAGGTGCGTAGTACGCCGTTCTCGTTGAGCGTGTATCCCCACATCCTGTACGTGGTCGGGTCGACCGAGCCGTACCACTCGCTCCAGCCGGGCGGGATCTCGGTGGGGTTCGCCCGGCCGTAGCGGTTGAGGAACTTGCCGACGTGCCCGGTGTCGTAGCCGGCCCGGCCCAGCCACACCGGCAGCGTCTCGGCGGGCAGCTTCTCGTATCCGCCGTCGGGCGGCGCGTTGTTCAGCACTCCGTGGTTGTGCGCGTACTGGCCGGTCAGGAAGGTCGCGCGGGACGGGCAGCACAGCGAGTACGACACCACGCTGGTGTCGAAGGTCGTCCCCTGCCCGGCGATGAGGGACTGCACGTTACGCAGGTACTGCAGGGCGTACATGTTCATGTCGTCGACCATGATGACGACCACGTTGGGCTGGACGGGGCGTGCGACGGCGGGGGTCCCGGCCGTCAGCGTGGCGACTCCGGTCAGGGCGAGCAGGATCGCGAGTAACCGGCGCAGGCGAGGAAGGGCGAGCATGCGGCTCCACTTCGAGGGTGTGACCGGTGAGGTTCGGGAGCCACAATGCTAGACATCCGGTGCAAATTTCCACAACATTCGTCAGTCAATGAAATTTTCACGGTCCGCGCCTTGGCGGCGGGCTCGCCGTGCCCCCTTTTCCGTCCTGGTGACCGCCGGAATGGCAGACGCAAGGGACGCGCCGGTGCCTTGTTTAAGTCCGGCCGGATTGCGCGCGCAAATTGCCGTCGCTGGACCGATTGACGATTCAACAATAACGTCCGACGCAGTTCATGGCGCTCCACTCAAACAGGAGGTGCGAATTGACAGCTCGTTCGATCGCCATCGCCATCGCGATGCTCGCGGCCGTTCTCCTGCCGACGACGCCCGCGCACGCGACGTACGGCCCGCCACAGCAGGTCTACCTGCAGTTGGTCTCAGACGACGGTCAGGGGCTGCAACTGGCCCGCGCGGAAGGCACGGTGGCGTTCGATGACGGGAACAGGAGGTACACGTTCAACGTGAACGTCTGCTGGCAGCGCGCCTACCCCGCGCCGAACTTCGACGTCTACATCAACGACGTGTGGCAGAGCGTGGGGTATTCGACCGGGCCGACCGCGCCCGGGTGCCAGCTCACTTTGCGCGTGTACTCTGCCAATGACGTAACTCACGGCGACATCGTCAGGAACATTCGCTTCCAGTTGACGGGTGGGTGGTTCGACCGCCAGGGTCAGTACAGGTCGCGCACGAAGTCGACGCCGTATTACGACAACCCCTTCAACTGAGCGGAGGCGGTCATGGCCGATTCCGGGTTGAGCAGGAGGCGGCTTTTCGCGGCGGCACTAGCCGTGCCGGAGGGCTGAAGGGCTGAAACCCTCGCCGTAGGAGCCGTCCAGCCACGCCGTCAGCCACTCGGCGAGGGTCAGGTGCTGAGGCACCAGCGGCGCGCCCGGAACCTCTCCGGGCGCCACCGGATCCCACACCCACATCGGGCCGGCAGGATCGCGGCAGTCCGTCAAGGACCAGATCGTGCTGCCCCAGTCGCACAACCAGACCGCGCCGGCGGGGACCAGCCGGCGCGGCGCGGCGGTGAACAGTTCGTGACACTCGACGATGTCGGTGCCCAGGCGGGGGCCGGGAGCGTCGGGGACCCCGAGGACCGAGCCACGCGGGCCGAAGCCGCCGTTGGCCACCTCCACGTACAGCCGCCGCATTGAGGATTGATCCTTTTGCTGGGCACCTCACGCTCTCATGGGGCGAGGAAAACAGTCAGCGACCGGACATTTACCGGGCCCTGAGCTCGCCCGATGAACGCTCAGACCGCGAGCAGCGCCGCCACGGCCATCCTCTACAGCTTGTAGAGTATGCGCGGTACTAGGGAAAGGGTGGAGCGTGCTGCGCTGGTTTCGAGTCGTAGCGGTGGCCGAGGCGTGCTCGTGGGCAGGGCTGCTGGTCGGGATGTTCTTCAAGTACGTCGCCGCGACCGGCGAACTCGGGGTGAAGGTGTTCGGGCCGATCCACGGGGCGCTGTTCGTGCTGTATGCACTCGGAGTGGTGCTCTCGGCACGGGAAGCGGGCTGGAGCCGGGGCGCAGTGGTGCTCGGCCTGGCATGCGCGGTGCCGCCGTTCACCTCGGTGTGGTTCGAACGGCGGATGGCGGCGCGCACGACGGCCGGGCAACTCTCCTGACCCCGACGTATCGCACGTGCGGGCGCGCCGGACGACACGGACGGCCGCCGGAATCTCCCGGCGCAGTTCAACGACCGGAAAATGCTCAGGATCGGCTGCACGGTCGGCAAGGACGTGGCCATCGAGGTGGTCGTGACCGACGCCACCGGCGACTGGTTCAAATTCACCACATGGGGCACGTGCTCCCGGATAGCGGACTGAAATTCACGCCATTCCGTGCTCATGCGGGAGACGTGCCGTCGCCGGCTGCCCGAACCACTCCGCCCGTCCGAGCGGAGTGGTTCGCTTCGCCTCCCATCACCCCCGTTGAACCAGGGCGTCGGTGACGAGCCGGCTCACTCGCTCCACCGCCGTCACACCCGCGCCCATCGACCCGTGCCGGTGCGAGATGACGGCGATCAGGTACGTGCGCCCCCGATCCCGCACCCGCCCGATGCTGTTGACCGTCCACCGCCCCCCATGCCGCTCACGCGGCAGCCAGCCGTTCTTGACAGCCACGTCCGCACCCTCGCGCCCGGACGCGCTGACACCCCACGCCTGCTCCGGCGCCACACCGCCCATCAGCCCCAGCACGTACCGGCGGTTCTTCTCGGAGAGCGGGCTCTTGGGCGAGGTGAGCGCGGTCAGCAGCCGCACCTGGTCGGCGGCGCTGGTGGTGGTCGAGCCCCACGCCCCGCCCGCGCCGGGCGTCGTCTCGCGCAGGCCGAACTTCCTGTTCGCGGCGGCCAGCCCGGACGCGCCCCCGATCGCCGACCACAGCGCCGACGCGGCCGCGTTGTCGCTGACCTTGATCGCCTGTGCGGCGGCCCGCCGCTCCCAGCCCGTGAGGCCGCGCCGCTCACTCTGGGCCTTGAGCAGCAGCGCCATCACCATGTCGACCTTGACGATGCTGGCCGTGGCCGTCCTGAGCCCGGGGTTGTAGGAGTACGACATTCCGGTGGACAGATCCCGCACCGACACCGCCACCTGGCCGGGGACGTCGTCCAGATAACGGTCGACCGCCCGGGTGAGCGGCTTCTGGAACGCGGACGTCCCCGGCGTCGTGGTCATGGCGACGACCTCGCTCCCGGCCGCGACGGTCCGGCTCAGAATGGACGGGTACGCGGCGACGTTCAGCCCCACGACGAAGAACGTGGCCCCCGCCTCGTAGGCGGCGAGCCCGCGTAACAGCGCATCCGTGTACGGGCCCGACCCGTCGTCGACGCCGGGCGCGACGCCCGGCAGGACCGCGGCTTGGACCGTTCCCGTACTGACCGCCAGTTGCCCGGCCCCGGTGACCGCCAGCGCCAGGACGGCCGTGGCGAACATGCGCGCCGTTCCCCGTTTCGCCCCAGGCTGGACAGCCCGGCGCGTTCTCGCACCGATGTTCATCTATCCCCCTTGCGCGCACCGCCCCCGGGCGCGTCCCTGGCGGGTTCCGGCCCACCCTGCGCCGGAACCACCTCACATATTTCGACATCAGTCGTTTGTCCTTTGTTCGCCGGTAACCGTTCTCCGGATGAGCGATCGATGAGCCTTTTCGGCATTGATCGATATATCAGCCTTTCCGGCATTGCGGCTGCCCGAAAAGCGCATCCATGCACGTCAAGCAGGCTGCGCATCGCATCCGAGACCGACTGCTGTCATCCCGGCTCACGGACGCAAATCGCCGACCGATAACTTCTCACTGGTTAATGGATCCGGCGTGCGGGAGCCACTGTGCAGCGCCGAATTGTTGTCGTACTTCAGTTGCCGAGTTCGGGAGACGCCCCTCCTCGTCGTGGTGAGTCGCGGGGGCGGCATGGCCGGTCAAAGTCCGCGGGCATCGAGGAAAGCCGGACCGGCTGCCCGCGGCAGGCGCGCGGGCAGCCGTCCGGCAGATGCCTCTACAGCGTCAGGGTCCATCCTTCGATGTAGCCCGTGTCGCCCTTGGCGAGATCTTCGACTTTGAGTCTCCAGGTGCCGCTGGCTGGTGAGGCGCCGGCGTTCACCCAGTAGTTCTCGTCGATGTTGTCGGTGCCGTCCTTGGGATCGGCGGCCCGCAACGCGTACACCTTGCCGTCCGGCGCGATCAGGTCGAGCTTCAGGTCGCCGCGCCAGGTGTGCTCGATCTCGACGTGGACCCGGGTGCGGGTGGGGGCGTTGCCGTTGATCCACGCCAGGATGATGCTGGATTCGGCGGCGCCGGGATCGGGGATGGTGCCGTCGTCCCAGTTGCCGAAGCAGGGCAGCCGGATCCACCAGCCGTCGATGTAGCCGGTGTCGACCCATTCGACGTCCTGTACGCGTAGTTTCCAGGTGCCGCTGGCCGGGGAGGCACTGGCGTTGACCTGGTAGGTCTCGTGCAGGATGTCGGCGCTGTCGTTGGGGTCGTTGGCCTGCAGCGGGTAGACCTTGCCGTCCGGGGCGATCAGGTCGATCTTCAGTTCGCCGCGCCAGGTGTGGTGGATGTCGACGTACACCTCGGTGGTGGCGGGCGCGCTGCCGAGCAGGCCGGTGACCGCGATGGAGGACGTCACGGTGCCGTGGTCGGGGATCGCGGTGTCCTTCATGTTCTCGTAGTACGGGATGGACCAGGCGTCGGGGTCGGGGGCCTGACCCAGCACGGCGGAGTCGACCTGGATGCGGGGCGTGGTCAGGCCGCTGTAGGCGATGGATTTGCCGGTGGTCTTCAAGGCGGTTTCGAGCTGGGTCAGCGGGGCGTCGGGCAGTGCTTGGCTCAGCACGGCCAGAGCGCCGGCGACATGCGGGGCGGCCATCGAGGTGCCGTTCAGGGAGGCCCACCGGCCGCCGGGGACGGAGGAGACGATGGACACGCCGGGGGCGAAGAGGTCCAGCAGCGCGCCGCGGTTGCTGAAGGCGGCCACGCCGTCCTGGTCGGTGGTGGCGCCCACGGCGATGGCCGAGGACACGCAGGCGGGAGCGCTGACGGCGGTGCCGTAGCCGTTGTTGCCGGCCGCGACCACGGTGGCCACGCCGGCGGTGCGCAGGCCGTCGATGACCGTCTTGCGCGGGTCGGCGTCGCAGGCGGCGGTGTACTGGCCGCCGCCCAGGCTGAGGTTGGCGGCCACCAGCGGCACCCCGCCGTCCTTCAGTTCCAGCACTTTCTCCAGGCCGGCGAGCTGGGCGCTGGTGAAGCTGAGCACGCACGGGGCGGCGCCCACGCCGCACAGGTCTTCGGAGGTGAACTTGCTGAACACCTGGATGGCGACGAGTTCGGCGCCAGGCGCGACGCCGGCCGGCGGGGCACCGGTCACGCCCTGGCCGTCGCCCACCGCGATACCGGCCACGTGGGTGCCGTGGTCGCACTCCAGCGCCGGGTCGGCGCACGGGCCCTGGTCGGTGTCGGCGGCGCCCGGCCCTTCCTGCTGGGGGGTGCCGTCGGGACACAGGCTGGTGGCGGAGTATTCGGCGTCGATGGGGGAAAAGCAGGCCTCGTCCAGCACCCGGTCCTTGAGGAACGGGTGGTTGACCGCGACGCCGGTGTCCAGCACGGCCACCACGCTGCCGGCGCCCGTCTTGCCCGCGGCCCTGGTCTTGTCCGCGCCGATGAGCGGGACGCTCTCGGCCAGCACCGGCGGCACCGGGCGGTCCTCGGTCACGCTCACCACGCCGGGCAGCTTGGCCAGCCGGTCCAGCCCGGCCGCGTCGACGCGCAGGGTGACCACGGGGAAGCGGGACAGCTGCTGGACGACCTGACCGCTACTTGCCGCGTCCGGCAGGCCGGCGCGGGTTTTGCTCACCACGTTCACCCTGATCTTGCCCGCGGCGGCCACCCGCTCGCTCAACTGGGGCTCGATCCAGGGGCTCGCCGACGTGGCCTGCTGTCCCGCCGAAGTGGCCGGTGAAGTGGACGCCGAAGGGGCCGGTGACGCGTGGGCCGGCCCGGTCGCGATCGCCGTGGCCGCCAGCGCCACGATGACACAGATTAAGACTGGTGATTTCATCACGTACCGCGCCTTACATAAAGGACGTGCAGGGCATGAGGGGGGCCGGACGGCGGGCGATGCCGCCGTCCGGCCCGGATGAGGCCCCCGGGAAGGTCCCCGGGGAAGGGTCACAACGCAGGCTCTGTCTTGCTCACGCCGTTGTCACGGCATGCCGAACGCGGCGACAGCCGCGTAGTAGACCTTGGCGATCTTCCTGCAGGCGCCACGGACCAGGATGAAGTAGCCACCGCACACCTTGTCGCGCAGGGTGATGTAGAACCGGGTGTCCACGTCGAGCTTTCGCCGGACAGTGCGGTCGAGGTAGTACTTGTACTTCTTCTTCTGGTTGGTCATCAGGCCGTACCCGTAGTCGTGGGAGTCACAGGCCGGCCGGAAGTCGAACCCGGCGGGGCGGTCCGGTCCCGGCTTCGTGCAGTGGTCGTGAACGATGCCCCTGACCTTGAAGCCGCTGGCGGTCCGCTTCCAGTCGGGCTTCTTCCATTTGCCGCCGTGGTATGCCCAGGCCGAGCAGCCCGACTTCGTGTACCACATCCAGGTCTTGGCCGTGTCGCACTTGCGCGGGTAGGACTGCGGGGGGTCCACGCCGTCCGGCAGGAAGTCACTGGCCGGCGGCTCGGTGGCGTTGGGGTCGTCGAGCCCGGCCGCGCCCTCGGTCATCCCGCCGTTGACGGGCATGTCGGTGGCGGTGGGGGTCACCTCGGGAGCCGCGGCGCCCGCCGGGAAGGTGAGCTGCCATCCGCCGTTGCTGACGGACTCGATCGACGACAGGCGTCCTACCGTGTCGTAGGCGTAGGTCGCCTGGGTGGCGCCCACGCTGGGATCGGTGACGGTGCGCAGCAGGCCGTTCGGGTCGTAGGCGTAGCCGGCCTCGGTCTGCGGCGCCTGAGTTCCGTAGGTGACCGTGACTGCCTTGAGCCGGCCCGCGAAGTCGCCGAAGGAGGTGCCGGTGGCCGTGGTGGCCGTGGCGTAGGTGAACCTGGTGACGGACTCGGGAGACTCGGCGGTCGCCGGTTCCTTGACGGTGCTGACCCGGCCCTGGCCGTCGTAGGTGACCACGGACTTGCCGAAGGCGGCGGTGCCGACGCTGGTCACCCGCCAGGGGTCGGCGCTGGGCGCCCCGGCCGGCCGCGACCAGGTGTAGGTGAGCTTGAGGTCGTTGGCGCTGATGGGCGTGCCGTCGGCGTTGGTGATGGGGTCGTCGCCCGGATCCAGGGGGCCCAGATCCGTCACGAACGTCTCGGTCGTCGTGGTGCGCATCGCTCCGACGGCCGCGTCCCACTTGGTGGTTTCGGTGATCTGGGATCCGTCGTCGGCCTCGTACGTCTGGATGCCGCCGCCGTCGGGGAAGGAGACGCTGCTCTTCAGGGGGTAGCGCGTGGACGTCCCTTCCTCGAGCTCCGTGACGACGATGGTGCCGGCCTGGTTCTCCAGTTTCCGGTTGATCTCCCCGCCGACGAACTCGGCCTGCCAGCCCGGCCCGAAGACGCCGAGCTCGGGGCGGGTGGCCGGGGCCGACTGCGGCCGGGCCAGATCGCCGCCGGTCAGAGCCACACCGTGCTTGCGGCTGATCGCCCCCGCGGACACGTCCAGCTCGGAGAGCTTGAAGGTCTTGGTGTCGGAGGAGTACTGGCCGGGGCCGACCTCCTGCACGTCGGCGAGCGGCGGGTCGTCGAGCGCGGTGGTGGCGGAGACCTCCGGGGCGAGGAAGGGGATGAGCATCGCCGCGAGGGCGGCGGGAAGCGCTAATCGGCGCAAGTGGTGCCTCCAGGCAAAGGGGAAAAACTGATTTGATCACCTGGAGAGTAAATGCCGATAAAGCACTTCGGCAAGAGGTTGACATTTTTATGGAGCGATGCTCAAATCATCCATGAAGCCATGTCCGGGGCACAATTAATTCAAGCGTAAGCGCAGGTCAGAAGGCCGTATGGTGAGCTTATGGAGAATTTATAGGGGTGGTGTGGAGCCTTCGAGAATAATGTCTCAACGGCACGACATGAAGCCATATTCGGCCATTCACGAGTTCGGTGCCACAGGAAAATGAGCGCCGCCGGCACCCGCTTTGCCGGCGACCGCGGCGGTGCAGGCCGCCGTGATGGCTGACCGCGCGGTCGACCAGCGGCCCGAGGACGGCGCCCTCGTCGTGCCCGTCCCCGAGGGTGTGGTCGCCATTCGGCATACCGATCCCATGGTCGGATGTGATGCCATAAGGCCATGGAAGCTGTGCTGGCAGTCGTCGCCGTTGCAGGGACCCTTCTGGGGTCCATCGTCACCCACTGGTTACAACGCCGCATGACCGATCAGATGGAAATGCGGTCCCGAGACTCCAACCTCCGTCAAGAGCGGATTGAGGCATATGGAGCCTTCGCCGTCGCTTCAACTACTTATCGGCAGGCTCGGATAACGCGTTGGTACAGAGCACAGGATGATGCTGAAGGGCCGACCTATCACGAAGCTCGCGCTGAAAGCGACCGCGCTCAAGGGGCAGCCCTGCACGCCCTGTTCCGCGCCCAGATCATCGCCGGCGACAACGACGTCACGGCCTGCGCCAAGAGCGTGCTGGAGACGATCGATGAAATGCGTCCCACCCTGTCACGACCGGAGTTCGACGCAAAGGTCAAGGAGAGCGACCATCTGCTTGCTCAATTCGTGGACCACGCATCGCGGGATGTAGTCCACCCGGTGAAGCCTCATGGCCCGCGATCATTGCCTGAGCTTGCCGCCCGGCCCAGCCACGAAAGCTGACCACTCCGGCGGGGTGGCGGCTCAGCGGTGCGGCGGACGGTGAAGGCGCTGGAGACCAGCCCGCGCAGCCGCCGGCGGTCATCCCCCATCACCATCGCATCGTGGGCGCATAGGGAATGTATCAATCCGGTCAGCCACTCTGATCTCACACGAACCGAGACGGAGGGAACACGATGGAAGCCCGGATGAAGAACCCCGCCACGATCATCCCCGCCGCGATTCAGCCGATCCAGGAGCTGATGAGGCCGCTCGGTCGCAGGGTCTCCCCCAGGAGCTCCTGGAGATGATCCACCTGCGGGTCAGCGGCCGAGGCCTGGATCCTGCTGATGACCGCTGTCACCGACCTTTTCAACCGCCTGAACGCCCCGATCCGGCAGATCGCCGGCAACTGGTAAGTCCCGACCCCTGCGCACAGAAGGAAACACTGACATGTCCGTCGTCCGTTCGCACCGCTACTCCGTCGCCGACGCCGACCGGGAGGAGTTCCTGGCCCGCCGCAGCTCGCTGATCGCGACCGTCCGGGAGGGGCACCCCGGGCTCACGCACGCGGTGCTGATCCAGCTCGAGGACGGTACCTACACCGACACCTGGCACTGGGCGAGCGCCGAGCAGATGGGCGCCGCGTTCGGCGCCCTGCCTACCTTCGCGCAGGCGCCGCTGACCATGGCCCTCACCAAGGACGCCACCGCCCTGAACGGTCAGGTCGTCGACGAGCGCTGACCCGGTGATCGCCTTCAGCACCGATGATCTGCATTCCGCGACCCCTCAGGCACCATGGTGCGGATCCGGCAGGGAGCCAAGGCGTAGAGCTCGGCCGTAGCGCGCCTCGGCGGACTTGAACGCCGGCATCCGCAGCCCTGCCGTACCGACATGAGAGCCCGCGCCGCGATCGCCGACCGTAACCGCCGGCCCTTGCATCCGTTTCGGCATGGTCTGCATGCGAAGAGTGCTCCTCCTCTGGAGGGTTGTTGATCTCGACAATCCGTAACCTTCCAGATCAGGGGCACTCTTCGCCGTCCGACTGATCGTCCGGCCCGAACTCTCATCAGGTCGCGTGAGTCGACGAGCTCAGCTGAGCAAATCCTCGGGGCCGGCCGAGGGCGGGAATCCCGTGCTGGCCCCCCACATCTCCGCGAACCGGCCGTTGTCGATGCGGAAGATCTCGAACAGCATGGGCTGCGCGGCGCCGTCCGGGGTCGCGATCCCCTCGACGGTCGAGCGGACGGCGGCCTTGTCGCCGTCGACCAGGATGTCCTCGGCGACGACGCGCATACCGGGAAACCGGGCAGTAACCGCGCGCCAGGCGTCCTTGCCTGCCTCGAATCCGGTGGTGCCGAGCGGATGGCTGAAGAAACCGGGGGTGTGCAGGTCGGCGGCCTGGTCGAATTGCCGGCTGTTGAAGCACTCCTGCATCCGCTGCACCAGGGCGCTCGCGTCCTCGCGTGTGGTCATCGGCGTGGTCTCCTCGTGGCTGACGGACCGGGTCATGGTGAGCGGCGCAGACTCTAACCGGTGCGCGGCCCCGGTTACGGCACAGTATACGGTGCGGAGCCCCGGTTATGCTGAGACCGACATGTCCAGCCAGCTTGAGCCAGCCCCAGCGAACCCGACGGCAGCTCACGGGAGCGACCGGGAGTTGCGGGCTGACGCGCGCCGCAACCGCGAGCGGGTGCTTCGGACCGCGCAGCAGCTGTTCGCCGCGGAGGGCCTTGGCGTATCACTCGATGAGATCGCCCGCCGCGCGGGCGTTGGCCCCGGCACCGTCCACCGGCACTTCTCCACCAAGGAAGCGCTGTATCTCGCCGTCGCGACCGATCAGCTCAAGCAACTGGTGGCGGAGGCAGAAGAGCTCGCCGCCGCCGATGATCCCGCAGCCCTGTTCACGCTGCTGTCCCGGATGATGGCCAACGGCGCCGAGAACGCGGCAGTCAAGAGCGCGCTCGCGGCTGATGAGTTCGACTTGCGCACCGCCGCCCCGGGCGTCGCGACAGACCTCACCCGCCATGTCGCAGGCCTGCTTGATCGCGCGCACGCAGCCGGCGTCGTGCGCCACGACCTCACCGCCGAAGAGCTGATGGCACTCGTCGCCGGTGCCTTCGCCGCGATCCGCCACGCCGGCGCAGAAACCAGCCCCAAACGCTCAGCACACATCGCCCAGCTCATCCTCGACGGGCTACGACCCCTGCCCCGGCCCGGCCCGGCCCGGCCCCGATAAGTAACGCACGCGCCTGAACACGGGGATCTGATCCACGATCCGACGGACGGCAACCGGACCTCTTATGGTTGCCGCACCGGTCGGCTCACGCGACGGCGTGAAATCTCAGGGCTGGTGAAACAACTGAGCCCGTCCGGCCTCGACAGGCCTTGATCCCCCGGAGAAGACCTGCGACATTCCGGCCATTCGGGTCAACGCGCCTCCTCCCGATCCCGCCGTAGCACGCCAGTCAGGTTTACCGTCGTCCGTCCCTCGAGGAGGACCGATGGGCGCGGCCACTGGGGGCACGAAGGGCCCTGCGACGCCGTACGCGTTCGACAACGACGAGCCAACAGCGGGCGCCATGCTCGGCTCCCTGTGCGAGATGCTGGATGAGTTCACGACCGCCAGGCTGACGCGGGCCGGGGTCGCCGAGGGTGCCCGCTGCCTGGAGGTGGGACAGCGGACGGTTGGCGCGCAACATCGCCGTACTCCGCGAAGCCGGGGTCATCTCCGCCGCGGTGAAGCCGGAGCAGGTCATCTCGTTCGCTTTCCTCCCGGCGAACTGAGATGTATCCCTGCATACGGAGAGGGTCGAGTCTCACCAGAGAGCGTCGCTGATCAGGCCGGGACCGGCGGCCTTCGGAGGCGCTCGACGAGACGCTGAAGAAGCGAGTCGAGAGCAGGTAAGGGGTCTGGACCTCAGGAGAGGTCCAGACCCGGGCGATTCAGCAGCCGCTGGTCACGTAGCAGCCCTTCACGTACCACTTGCCGCTGTAGTAGGCGCTGCTGGTGGCCTTGCTCGTGTGGCCCAGGGGGACCAGGCTGCCCGGCCGGTAGGAACAGGACGAGGTGGAGCAGAAGTAGCCGTAGACCCGGAAGTAGGTCTCCTGTCCGCTGGTGCACTTGACGCTCACGGAGTGGTCGGTGCTCGCGGTCTTGGAGCAGGTGCCCACTGCGGCCGCGGGGGAGGCGGTGCTGCCGATGAGGGCGGCGGCCCCGAGAACGACGCCGGCGACGCTGGAAAGGATCTTTTTCGTCATGGGGGTTCATGATCGCCCGTCGGCGACGCCGAGTCCTATGGCAGCTCCCTACAAGTGGGAGCGTGATCCTTTGGCAGATCATGATTACCTTCGTTACTGCCCGAAACGCATCATGTGGCGCTGCCGACTGCCCGGCTTTTCGTGTCGGTGCCGGCGACATCGGCGGTGAGCGCCGACGACGGTGCCCTGAATCCCTTTGTCAGCAACCACACCGCCAACACCATTTCGTTCAGCGCCAGTGGCAGTACAAGAAGGGTGTGGATCTCCGAGGATATGGTGAGCGCGCCGAACATCACCAGGCAGGCATCGGCCAGGTACGGCACCACCGCGACGAGCGCCCAGCCGGCTATCCACCGGGGCACAAGTCTTGACCGGTACAGCAGGACATTGAGGAGCAGGGCCCCGAGGCAGAAGAAGATCGAACTACCGGCATAGGCCCACATATCCTGCGTCTTTGACAACGCCCGGACGGTGTCCAGGTGCGCCGCACCGTCGGGTGTGCCGGCGTCCGCTCGACTCGTGGCTATCGCCACCAGCATGAGAGGACCCTGGCCCGGTCGACGAAGCGCTCTCCCTCTGGCGTCAGCGTCACCCGCCTGCTCGTACGTTTGAACAGCACGTGGCCCAGTTCCCGCTCGAGGCGACTGATGTGCCGCCCGAAGGGGGCGTGGCGATGTGGTGCCGCCGCGCCGCACGCCCGAAATGGAGCTCCTCCGCCAGCGTCACGACATATTGCAAAGATCGAATCTCCATGGACAACCCCGTGTTCTCCGTGCCCCCAACCGACGTATCGCGCACGAAGGGTCGATGGATGACACGGGGGACGGACGAGGGCCGCGCACTGAAGGACCTCTCCACATCAGCGCAGCGGTGAATCCCTTGCGCCCCGTGGACGGCCAGGTCAGAGGCGGTCGAGGAATCCGGCGATGAGCGGGGCGATCTCGGGGAGGTTCTCTTCGAGGGCGAAGTGGCCGGTGTCGTACAGGTGGAGCTCGGCCTCGGGCAGGTCTCGCAGGTAGGCGCGGGCTCCGGGCTCGGGGAAGAACGGGTCGTGGCGGCCCCAGACGATGAGCGTGGGCGGGGTGTGCTTGCGCAGCCAGGCCTGCCAGGCGGGGTAGCGCTGGACGTTGGAGTGGTAGTCGAAGGCCAGGGCGACCTGGGCGTCCTTGCGGCCGGGCAGGTCCAGGAAGTGCTGGTCGAGGGTCCAGCCGTCCGGCGCGATGAGGTGCGGGTCCCGGGCTCCGGTTTCGTACTGGCCACGGGTGCCGGGCAGGGTCAGCAGGCCGCGGATCGTGTCCTCGGCGCCAGGCTCTCCGGGGCGCAGGGCGATGAACCCGCGGGCGCCCTCTGACAGGCCCTCCTCGTAGGCGTTGCCGTTCTGCACGATGAGGCCGGCGATCCAGTCCGGGTGCCGCTGGGCGATCCGGAAGCCGACGGGGGCGCCGAAGTCGAAGACGTACATGACGAACCGGGACAGGCCGAGCCGCCGCAGGAAGCCTTCGACGATGTCGGCGAGCCGGTCGAAGGTGTAGGTGAAGTCGTCGGGGGGCTGGGTGTGCCCGAAGCCGGGATAGTCGGGCGCGATCAGCCGGTAGCGGGTGCCGAGCGCGTCGATGAGCCGGCGGTACTGGTGCGACGCCGACGGGAAGCCGTGCAGCAGGAGCAGGACCGGGGCGTCGGCGCGGTCGGGGACCGATTCTCGATAGAAGACCTGCACGCCGTCGACGTCGACGTGGCGGTGGATGGTGCGGGGGACGGTCGGGATCAACACTTCACATGCCTCCTTGGCCTAATGACGCATTAGTTCTAGTGGATCGCAGCCTAATGTGTCAATCGGCCTATGTACCATTAGAAGCATGAGTGATCCGGCCCCGAACGATCTCCGAGAAGCCGGAGATCGTTCGGGGAATTCCGGCTCCCGACCCCCAGGGCCTCAGCTCGCGATCTTGACGGTGGCGGTACGGCCGCCGAGCACCGGTACCAGGGCGACGGTGTACCTGACGCCGTCGATCACCTTGGGCAGACCGGGCACGCGGTGGCCGTTGACCTCGAGCCGCCGGTGCTCGCCCAGGAAGCGGGCCTCCCAGACACGCGGTGCGCGAGACCCGTTGGTGAACGTCGTGGACGTGTGCCCGTCATGCCGTACGGTCACCGTGCCGTCGCCCACGGGCACGCCGGTCACCTGGAGCCACCCGATGTCGGCGGGCAGGCGCGACTGCGTGGCCACAGTGTGCCGCGGAGCGTCCGGCTGGATGCCCATGAGCCCCTCGACCGTCTGGCTGACCAGGGTGAACGGCACCTCCGGGTAGTCGCCGTTCAGTCCCTGGCGGCTGTTGACGTGCCTGGTCTCGCGCTGCTCGTAGACGTGCCTCATCCACTTCCAGGCGGTCTCGTAGCGGTTGTGCCTGAAGAACGTGTCGGGCAGGTACGTGATCGCCTCGATGTTGCGCGGCCGCCCCGCGCCGGTCGCCTCGGCGTCGACGAAGTCGAGGTACGCGTCGTTGCGCGGCCCGGCGTCGATGATGCCCTTCATCGGCATGAACCAGCTGTTCTCCTTGCCGAAGCCGGTCAGCGGGGTCCCGTCGACCGTGTACGCGCGGACGAACTCGCCGGAGCCCGGCTTCACGCTCCAGGTCTGGTTGAAGTACGCCTTGAGATCGCGGGCCTGCTTGGCCGCCTTGCGCGACGTCCTGAGGTCGAGCTTGTCGAGGGCGAGCTCGGCCAGGGCCCGGTACGCCTGGTATTGGGCGCCGATCGCGTCGCCGGCCTCGGCCAGTGGCTCGCCGCTGACCTCGTTGTAGCTGGCCGCACCCTGGAAGATCCCCTTGCCGGTGCCCTCGGCGACCTGGACGGGACCGTTGGGGATCTGGCCGTCGTGCAGAGTGACGAAGTCGCCGGTCGCGCGCTGGTAGTAGGACCAGAACACCGGGTCGTCGAGGTAGTCCCGGTCGCCGGTCCATCTGAACGCCTGGTTGGCCTTCTCCACCAGCTCGAACGTGGCGGGCACCTCGCGGACGAAGTCGGTGGGCGAGCGGTAGTCGATGGCCAGGTAGGTCTTGGCGTCGAAGTTCAGCGCCCAGACCGGGTAGTACTTGTGCTCCTCGGTCGCCGAGGCGGCGAAGGACCGGAGCATGTTCTTGTTCTCCTGGTCCAGGCCGAGGATGTGGGCCCCGGCCAGTTGGTGGGCGAAATCGCGCGAGTAGTAGCCGGTGCGGTGGGCGTATCCGGCCCAGTAGGTGGCGGCGTAGACGCCCTCGCCGGTGCCGCCGGGCCTGCGCTCGTCCACGTTGAGCAGGCCGGGGATGCCGTCCTGGTGCACCCAACCGCCGGCCTTGGCCTTGGCCCAGGCGAACAGTTCGACGATCTCGGCGTTGGAGGAGGTGACGCGCGGGTCGGCGATGGCTCCCGGCGAGATCATGACGTCGTCGGCGTTGACCCAGCCGGAGCCGGACCCGAAGACGATCTCGATGCGGTCGCCTTCGGCGGCCTCCACGTCGGAGATCGTGTAGCGGCTGTAGGTGGAGCGGCTGGGCAGGGTGACGGTGCCCGCGTCGGCGCCGTTGCGCCTGACGGTGAACGTGCCCGATTCACCGCCGGTGGCGATCCAGGCCGAGAACGAGTAGTTTCCCGCCGCCGGGGCGGTGACGACCTGGCTGACGCTCTTGCCGGCACCGGCGTCGAGGTAGATGAGCTTGGCGCCGCCGTGCGGACGGTTGGTGGCCACGCCGGTGCCCTCGGTGAACGTCCAGCCCTCGGTGTCCTTCTCGAAGCCGGGGTTCACGACGATGAGCGGCCCTCCCCCGGCCGAAGCCTGGACGGGGGTCAGGGCGGCGGAGGCGAGCAACGAGGAGCCGATGGCGACGGGTAAGGCCTTCCACTTCATGGAATTCTCCCGATGATCGGATGATGTAACAGGCCACGAGAACGACGAAAGATCACAACAGGAAGGGCTCAGCCGCGCGGCGGCGCGGTGGACCCCCGCACCACCAGCTCCGGGCTGAACAGCAGCTCCCCCTTGGGCACCTCACGGTTGCCCACCAGCGCGACGACGCTCCGCGCCACCTCCTTGGCCAGCCGGTCGATCGGCTGGCGTACGGTGGTCAGCGGCGGATCCACGAACTCCATGAACATCGACCCGTCGTGTCCCACGACGGACACGTCTCCAGGCACCTCGAGCCCTTCCCTGCGCACCGCCCTGATCGCGCCGAGCGCCATGAAGTCGCTGGCCGCCACGACCCCCGTCACTCCGCGCCCGAGCAGCTCGGCCGTCGCCGACTGGCCGCCCTCGATCGTGTAGTTCTGCCTGACCACCAGCGAGCCGGTGTCCTCGACACCCCGGCGCTCCAGTGCGGCCCGGAACCCCGCGACCCGCCGGTCGGCCGGCCGGTTGCCGGCGGGGCCCGAGGCCAGCCCGATCCTGCGATGGCCCAGCGTCCACAGGTGGTCGACGGCCAGCTCGGCCGACATACGATCGTCGGTGGACAAGACCGGCATGTCGTGCCCGTCGAACCCGCCGTTCACCCCGACGAACGGGATGCGCCGCGCGGCCAGCACGTCGTAGGTCTCGGGGTCGGCGTCGTCAAGTGTGTTGCTGGCCGACAGGAACACCACCGCGGCCACGCCGTGCTCGGCCAGCGCGGCCACGAATTCGCGTTCCTGGATGCCGCCGGGCAGGGCGGGGCAGAGCACGCCCTTGAGCCCGTGGGGCGCCAGCGCGGCCTCGATGAGCTCGGCCAGGTCTGAGAAGAACCAGTTGGACAGCCACGGCGTGATCACCGCGACGAGCTGGCCGCGGGTGGAGCGCTCGTAGCCCAGCTCGGCCATGGCCCGCTCCACGGCCTCGCGTGTCTTCGCCGACACCCCGGCGCGCCGGTTGATGACCCGGCTGACGGTGGCCTCGCTCACCTCTGCCCTGGCCGCCACCTCGGTGATGCCGATCTTCACTGCGCAACCTCCAGATCAGCCAGCCCCGAGGGCGGAACGCCGAGCACGCACAGGCCCGGCCCCAGCCGCCGGTCCGACGGCTCGATCCTAGAGCCGTCGCCGCCGGAGGAGTCCAGTCCGGAGCCGGCCCCGCCGGAGGAGTCCACTCTGAAGCCGGCCACTCTGGAGCCGGCCACTCTGGAACCGTCCGGGCCGAAGACGGCGGCCACGTCGAGGGCTCCGCCGCGGACCTCCAGGACGAGCCGATCCGACGCGGTGCCGTTGACCACGGTGATCCTGGCGTGCCGGGCGGCGTCCACCGTGACCACCCGGTCGGCGGTCACGCTGACCACGCACCGCTCGCCGAGCGAAGCGCTCACGACGGGGTAGAGCTCGTCGGGGCGGCCGGGCTCGACCTCGCCGTCCAGGAGCACCGCCCGCAGCTCCCGCCAGCGCCGCAGCCAGAACGCCACCATCCGGCGGTGCTCTCCGCTCAGCTCGCCCAGCCGCGCCGAGATCTGCGGCACCGCGTGCAGCGCGCCGATGAGCTGGCGGGCGGCGGATCGTGCGGGCGCGGCGGGGTCCCACATGAGCATGTCGGCGTGTACGGCGCCGGATCCGGCCAGCAGCCCGACGTCGATGGTCCGCACCCGGTTGGCGATCGCGTCGGCCGGGCAGTCGGCGGCCCGCAACATGGTCGCGAAGGGCGTCATGCCCGGCCCCACGTAGGGCTGGCGGAACTCGATCAGCGCGCCCGGCCGTACCGCCTCGACCTCCGCGACCAGCTCGGCCAGCAACGCCCGCATGGCGGTGCCCACGTCGGCGACGTCGCCCGGCGAGTGCGTGCCCGCGTAGGCCATGACCGTGTCCAGGAAGTCGATCTTCAGCCCGTCCAGTCCGTAGTCCCCGACGAGCCTGGCGCAGGTCCGTACGACATGCTCGCGGACCTCGGGGATGCGCGGGTCGAGCACGTGCGCGCCGGGCGCGCCCCCGGTGGCGGGCGCGTACGCGGCGAGCGCGGGGAAGCACTCGGCCTCCGCGCCGAGCAGCAGCGGGGCCACCCAGGCGACGTACTTCAGCCCCATCTCACGAACCCTGCCGACATGCCCCGTGAAGTCCGGAAATTTCATTTTATCTGGGCGCCAATCACCGACGCCGTGGTAACCGCGCCGGTTGCCCCGTTCCTGCCACCCGTCGTCCAGGATGATCGTCCCGCACCCCAGCTCGGCCGCCAGCCGCGCCTCCGCCTCCACGGCCGACGCCTCGACCGCCTGGGCGAAGCCGTACCAGGTCGAATAGACCGGCACACGCGCCCCCTCCGGCACCGCCGCGCGCTCCTCCCCCAGCGCACCGCGCAACGTGCGCAGCGCCGTCGCGACGGTCGGCGCGGTGCGGGCGAAGGCCATCCGGTACGGCGAGCGTCCCGCGGGCACGCGCAGGTGGACCACGAACGTCTTGTTCTCCTCCGACACCCCGTAGCGCATGGTGGTCTCGGACACCGGGTCCAGTGCGGCGAAGGTCAGCATGGACGCGCCGCGGCTGTCGTACAGGCAGCCGGCCACCGCGCCGCTCACCAGCGAGATCCGCGCGAGTCCCGCCCAGTCGGCGACGATCGTGCGCGTCCACTGGGCGTCGGGGTGCCAGAAGCCGGCCGCGTCGCCGAGCGGGACCGACAGCCTGATCTCCAGCTCCCCGTCGGAGTGGAGCGCCAGCAGTTCGGTGCCGTCGGGCCGGGCGATCAGCTCGCGCCGGACAGCCGCGCCCGGGGTGTGCGTCAGCACGGCCAGCCGTACGTCGTCGAGCAGGGGCTCGGTGGGCGCGGGCGCGAGCCCTGCGGTCGTGACGCTCACTCTTTCACAGCTCCCGCCAGAAGTCCGGAGATGAAATGGCGTTGCAGAAGAAGGAACAGGATCGCCATCGGGATCGCGGCGACGGCGGTGCCCGCGAGGATCGCGCCGTAGTCGGTCTCGTTGGCACCCTGCAGGGACGCGATGGCCAGCGGGATCGTGTAGGCGTCACGCGTGCGCAGCGCGATGAGCGGCCAGACGAAGTCGTTCCATTGGTAGAGGAAGAGGTAGATGCCCAGCGCCGCGAGCGCGGGCCGCATCGGCGGCAGCACCACGCGCCAGAACAGCCGCAGCTCGCCGCAGCCGTCGACGCGCCCGGCCGCGAGCAGCTCGTCGGGCAGCGCCGACATCGACTGCCGCATCAGGAAGATGCCGAACGGAAGGGCCAGGTTGGGCAGGATGATCGCCTGGTAGGTGTTGAGCCAGTCGAGCGCCAGCATCATCTTGAACAGCGGCACAAGCGTCACCTGGCTGGGGATGACCAGACCGAGCATGAGCAGCCCGAACAGCAGCTCCCTGCCGCGGAAGCTGTACTTCGCGAAGCCGTACCCGGCCATGGTGCACACCAGCCCGGCGAGCAGGGTGTAGACGGTGGCGATCAGGGTGGAGTTGAGCACGACCCTGCCGAAGCCGACGGTCGACTCCAGCGTGGCCAGGTTGTCCAGCAGATGCCCGCCGGGCAGCAGCGGCGGCGGGTTGCCGAACACCTCGGCCGTGCTGTGCGTGCTGGCGACGACCAGCCAGTAGAACGGCGCCAGGACCACGGTGACCGTGATCAGCAGCGACGACGTGAGCATCACGCGGCGGGTCATGACCGCTCCCCCAGGAAGCGGAACTGCGCGATGCCGAGGAGCCCGATGAGCACGGCGAGCGCGTACGCGATGGCCGAGGCGTAGCCGAAGTCGAAGAACTTGAAGCCGTTGTTGTACAGGTACAGGCCCACGGTCAGCGTGCTGTTGTCGGGGCCGCCGTTGGTCATGACGTACGGCTCGTCGAAGAGCTGCAGCGTGCCGATCGTGGACAGGATGAGCGTGAGCAGGATGACCGGGCGCAGTCCCGGCAGCGTGACGTGCCGGAAACGGTTCCAGGCGCCGGCCCCGTCCACGGCGGCCGCGTCGTAGTGGTCCTGCGGCAGCGACTGCAGCCTGGACAGGTAGATCACCGCGTTGTAGCCCGTGTAGTGCCAGGTCAGCGCGAGGCCGATCGCGATGCGGGCCCACAGCGTGTCGGTCAGCCACGGGACCGGGGAGACGCCGATCAGCCCGAGCACCCAGTTGACCAGGCCGAACTGCGGGTTCAGCAGCACCGCGAAGAGCAGCCCGTACGCGACCAGACCGGTGATCATCGGCATGAAGAACCCGAGCCTGATGAAGCCCCTGAACCTCAGCAACCGCGAATGGAGCGCCACCGCCAGCCCGATCGCCAGCGCCAGCATGATCGGCACCTGGACGAGCAGGATGATCGCGGTGTTGCCCAGCGCGGTCCAGAACAGCGGGTCGGCGGCCAGGCGTTCGTAGTTCGCCGCTCCCGCGAAGGTCTGCAGCGCGCCGTCCGTCCTGAACAGGCTCAGCCAGAACGACCACACGATCGGGTACAGCTTGAACGTCGCGAACAGGGCGAGTGCGGGCAGCACGAACAGGTACGGCGCCAGCCTTCTGCCCTCCCACCTGCGGGAGGGCACGCGAGACGGGGCGGTCGTCACCCGCTGAATGACGGCGGTCATCTCAGTACCTTGCGCCCCGTCTGCTGGGCGATCAGATCGGCGGCCTCCTTGAGCACGGCGGCCGGGTCGGCGCCCTTGAGCAGCACCTTGGTCTGCGCGTCCGTGACGGCCTTGAGCCCGCGGGGGTAGTCGGCGGAGTAGTTGGTCACATAGGAAGGCTGCTTGAGCGCGTCGAGGAAGACCTCGCCCTTCTTCTGACCGCTGAAGAACGCGGACGCCTCGTGGAAGACCGGGTCGTCGTACGCCGACATGAGCGCGGGCGCGATGCCTTTGCCCTTGTAGATCGCGACCTGGCTCTCCGGACGGGTGAGCACGAACTCGGCGAACGCGTACGCGGCCTCCCTGACCTTGCTGGTGCCCGCCACGGCCAGGTGCGTGGAGTTGACCGTCGCCGACACCTTGCCACCCGGCGTGACAGCGGGCGGGAGGCGGACCTTCCACTTGCCCTTCTGCTCGGGCACGTTCTCCTCGACGACGCCGCCGAACCAGGTGGGCATGGACTGGACAGCGACCTTGCCGCTCTTGAGCGAGCTGATCATCGTGTTCCAGCCGCCCGACATGTCGGCGACCAGGCCGGCGTCGTTCATCTTCTTGATGATGGTCATCGCGGTGACCGCCTGCGGCGAGTCGAGCGTGACGTTGCCCTGCATGTCGAAGTAGAAGGTGTCCTGGAGCTGGAGCAGCATCTGGAAGAAGTTGGCGGAGTCGGCCTGGGAGGCGGGCTTGTCGATGCCGAGCAGCTGGACGCCGGTCTTCTGCTTGAGTTCGATCCCGGCCTCGATGACCTCGTCCCAGGTCTGGAGGGCCGCGGCGTCGATCCCGGCCTTCTCGAACAGGTCGGCCCGGTAGTAGAAGCCGGCCGAGTTGGCCTCCCACGGCAGCGCGTAGACCTTGCCGTCGCGGCTGACGGTCTCCCACATCCCCTGGGCGAACTTGGCTTTGTGCTGGTCGGCGCCGAGCGGCACGAGGTCCGCCAGGCCGCCGGGGAACTTCTCGATGTAGGCGGGCAGGTAGTCGACGCCGATGTGCAGGACGTCGCCGAGTCCCTGGCCGCCCGCGGCCATCCCGGCGGTGATCTTGTCCCAGATGGCCGGGTTGCCGATGTCCTGGACGTCGACCTTGACACCGGGGAACTGCTTCTGGAAGCCGGGCACGAGCTCCTTCAGCATCGCGGCCGGGCCCTGCCAGCTCCAGACGGTGATGTTGCCCTTCGCGGCCGTGCCGGTCGGGCCCGCCGGAGCGGCCGCCGGGACGGCGCCTCCCCCGCCGCAGGCGGAGATCGCGGCCCCACCGGCGGCCAGGGCGCTGAGCTGGAGAAATCGGCGTCGGTCGAGATTGGCCATGATCGAACTCCCTGGGGATGAGGAGGTTTGACCTGTTGCCGCGTGACGTTACATCCACGTTTCGCGGACTTGCAATAGTCGCGCGAAAACTTTCAGTCCAGTGCCGGAAGTTCGATGAAAGTCATTGACATGCCCCGTCTCCCCTGGCTGAAATCAACAGAGACCCGCACACCCTCAACCCCGGAGGAATTGTGGTGGGATGTGTTCGACGGCCGGCAGTACGACGGGCACGATCCCGACCGCCACCTCCACGCTGCCCTGGTTCTCCCTCAACCGGCTGCGGCGGATCTCCGACTCGGGCGGCGTCGTGACGTTCGTCCGGTGAGGAGATTTTTCACTCCGCCCAAGGCTCCTTGCCCGTGGTGACCGGGCCGCCGGTTCTCACCGACTTCTCGATGGCGACGCTGATCAGATGGTCCTGGCAAGCCTCGGCGAGCGGGTACGGTGGCGGGCCCTCCTGACGTGCCCACGCACCCGTGCGCTCGAGGATGTCCGCGACCGCGATGTCGTCATCGGACCGGGACGCACCCTCGAACGGATTGCGATAGACCACCCGGCCGTCGAAGCTGATGTGCTTGAGGTCGCGCAGCTCCAGGTTGAGGTCGATGCCGGTGTCCCGCCGGATCAGCCGCGACTCCACCGGCGTGGCCGGGTCGACCAGCCGGACCACCCGGTCGTCGACCAGCTCGCCGATCGAGCCGCGAACCACGATGCGCCGCATCCGCAGGGGATTCCACCACTGGTTGTCGGTGAAGTCGTACAGGCCCATCTTGCCGCCGAAGTCGAGGGTGGCGATGGTCGTGGTCAGCCGTTGCGGCCTGTCGTCACCGGTCCATCCGTCGAACCCCAGCGGGTTGGCGAGGGGCGCCTCGAACGCGCCGGCGCGTATCTCGGCGGCCTCGAAGCCGACGCCGAGCAGACCGCGGATCAGCGACACCGCGTGGTACAGGTGGGTCGAGGAGACCTGGACCGAGGTCGGCTCGCCGATCACGCCCTCGCGGACGAGCGCCAGCCGGGCCGCGTGTCCCGGCATCAGCAGATACTGCTCGGCCACCTGGACCAGGCCGGTGCCGCCCACGTCCCGCCACAATGAGCGCAGCCCGGCCAGGTCCGGAGCGGGTGGCGTCTCGGCGAGGACCGGCATCCGATGCCCGGCCACCTCGCGGATCGCGTCCGGCATCGCGGCCCATGGCACCGCCGCGGCGATGTAGCCGGGCCGCTCGTGCCGGAGCAGCTCGTCAACCGAGCGGAAGGCCGGTACGCCCCACTCGGCGGTGATCTGGTTGCCCCGATCCGCGCTGCGGGTCACGACGCCGCTGACCCGGAGCCGGTCCGGCATCGCCGCGGCCAGCCGCAGGAAGAACCGCGTCCGCCCCCCGCCGCCGATCGCGCCGAATGTCGTGGTCATGGAAGCCGGACCTCCTCGGGAGCCGGGGCGATCTCGTGCCGGACCGGCTCCGGCCCAGCGTACTCGGCAAGCTCTGTCGTCTGATCGCCGAGGTGATCCGAGGGCCGTGCATGGGGATCACGACACGGGAGTGAGCTCACGGCCGGGGGTCCACCGGACGTGGACGTGCTGATCCGTCTCGTGCCGCAGGAGCGCGAGGCGCGGCGGGACCTTGTCGGTGCGCGAGGTCGGGGGCTTGCGGCGGCCGGCGCGGAACTGGACCGGCCACTCGGCGCCTTCGCCCCGGTACTCCTGCTCGGCCGCCGCCTGCAGTGTCCACTGTGGGTTGTAGAGATGGGTCCGTCCCAGAGCGCACAGGTCCGCCCGCCCGGCGATCAGGATGGAGTTCACGTCGTCGAAGGAGGAGATGGCGCCGACTGCGATGACCTTCACGCCTGCCGGCTCGGCGACCAGCTGACGGATCTGGTCGGCGAACGGGGTTTGGTAGGAACGGCCGAACGCCGGCTTCTCCTCCTTGGTCACCTGTCCCGAGGACACGTCGATGGCCGCTGCTCCGTGCTCGACGAAGGCCCGGGCGATGTCGACGGCGTCCTGCGCGGTGTTGCCGTCCGGCACCCAGTCGCTCGCCGAGATGCGGACCGTTACCGGGATCTCCGGGGGAACGGCCGCGCGCACGGCGTCGAAGACCTCCAAAGGGAACCGCAGCCGATTGGTCAGCGAGCCGCCGTAGGCGTCGGTCCGCTTGTTGGCCACCGGTGAGAGGAAGGAGGAAAGGAGGTAGCCGTGCGCGGCGTGGATCTCGATGAGGTCGAAGCCGGCGGCGACGCCGCGTTCCGCGGCGGCGGCGAAGTCGGCCACCACCTTGTCCAGGTCGTCGCGGCCGGCCTCGCGAGGCAGGTGACAGCCCTCCCCGTACGGCAGGGCGGACGGGCCGATGACTTCCCAGTTGTCCTCGGTGAGGGGCTGGTCGATGCCCTCCCACATCAGCCTGGTGGAGCCCTTGCGCCCCGAGTGGCCGAGCTGGAGACCGATCTTCGCGGTCGTCCGCGCGTGCACGAAGTCGGTCACGCGACGGTAGGCGTCACGCTGATCGTCGTTCCACAGGCCGGTGCAGCCAGGTGTGATTCTGCCCTCCGGGGAGACACAGACCATCTCGGTCATCACGAGCCCGGCGCCGCCGAGCGCCTTGGAGCCCAGGTGCACCAGGTGGAAGTCGTTGGGCACGCCCTCCTCCGCGGAGTACATGTCCATCGGCGACACGATGACCCGGTTCTTCAACCGCAGGGGCCCGATGTCGACCGGCTGGAACATCGCGGGAGCGACCTCGTCCGCCCCGGCCGCCTCGGCGAACGCCGCCTCGATGCGGTGGGCGAACTCCGGATCGCGCTCCTTGAGGTTCTCGAAGGTGATACGCCGCGACCGGGTCAGCAGGTTGAAGCAGAACTGGGCGGGGTCCTGGCCGGCGTACATGCCGATGTTCTCGAACCACTCCAGCGAGGCCTGCGCCGCGCGCTGGGTCGACTCCACCACCGGCTTCCGCTCTGTCTGGTAGGCCTCGAGCGCCTCGCCGAGCGACGGGTGCTCGTGCAGGCACGCCGCCAGCGCCAGGGCGTCCTCCATCGCGAGCTTCGTGCCCGATCCGATGGAGAAGTGCGCGGTGTGGGCGGCGTCCCCGAGGAGAACGACATTGCCGTCGTACCAGCGCTCGTTGCGCACGGTGGTGAAGTTGAGCCACTTGGAGTTGTTCGTGAGCACCTGGTGCCCGGCGAGCTCGCCGGCGAAGATCTCCTTGATCTTCTCGACCGCGTACTCGTCGGACACTCCGGGAGGGAACGACTCGCTCTCGGTCGCGTCGAATCCCGCGCGACGCCACACGTCCTCGTGCATCTCGACGATGAAGGTCGAGCCGTTCGCGGAGTACGGGTACCCGTGAATCTGCATGGTGCCCCACTCCGTCTGCTTGACGAAGAACTGGAAGGCCTCGAACACCAGGTCCGTGCCCAGCCAGATGTACTTGTTGCGGCGGTGGTCGAGCGAGGGGACGAAGGAGTCCGCGTACTTGGTCCGGATCCTCGAGTTGAGGCCGTCGGCCGCCACGACGAGGTCGTGGGCGGTGCGCAGCTCGTCGGCGTCGGGCGCCTCGGTCTCGTAGCGGACGGTCACGCCCAGCTCTGCGGCGCGCTGCTGCAGCAGGCGCAGGAGCTCCTTGCGGCTCATGGCCGCGAAGCCCTGCCCTCCGGCGGTGAAGGCATGGCCGTTGAACTCGATGTCGATGTCGGTCCAGCGGGCGAAGCGACGCGCCATCTGGTCGTAGATGACCGTGTCGGCGCTCTCGATGCCTCCCAGCGTCTCGTCGGAGAAGACGACGCCGAAGCCGAAGGTGTCGTCAGGGGCGTTGCGCTCCCAAACGGTGATCTCGTGGTCCGGGTTCAGCTGCTTCATCAGGGCCGCGAAGTAGAGACCCCCAGGGCCGCCGCCGGCGATTGCGATCTTCAACGGGAGTTCCTCTCATTGCGCGGCGGCGAGGTCGCCTGTCTGCTCCGCTTCGATGATCTTTCGCAGGACGTAGTGCTGCAGCTTCCCGCTGGGGTTGCGTGGGAGCGACGAGCAGAAACGCACATCGCGGGGGTACTTGTACGGCGCCAGTTGCTGCTTGACGTAGTCCTGGATCTCCTTGGCCTTCGCCGCGTCACCCTCGACGCCCTCCCTGAGCACGACGAAGGCGCACACGATCGCTCCCCGCTCGGGATCGGGCTCGGCGACGACCGCGGACTCGACCACGTCCGGGTGGCTGTCGACGGCCGCCTCGACCTCGGTGCCACCGATGTTGTAGCCCGAGGAGACGATCATGTTGTCGGTACGTGAGCAGTAGTAGAAGTAGCCGTCCTCGTCCCGGTAGAAGGTGTCGCCGGTGACGTTCCAGCCGTTGACGACGTACGTCTCCTGACGGGCGTCGTCCAGGTAGCGGCAACCGACCGGCCCGATCACGGCCAACCGGCCTTCGACGCCGGGAGGCAGCTCCTCGCCGTCCGGGCCGAGGATCGTCGCCCTGAAGCCGGGAACCGGCTTCCCCGTCGCGCCGGGCCGGATGTCGCCGCCGGCCGCGGAGATGAAGATGTGCAACATCTCCGTGGCCCCGATGCCATCGATGATCTTGAGCCCGATCTCCGCCTCGATCTGCTCCCAGAGGCCCTGAGGGATGTGCTCGCCGGCGCTCACCGCGACGCGGAGGCCGCGCAGCTTGGCGATCTTGCCTGCCTTCAGGATCTGCTTGTAGGCCGTCGGCGCGGTGGCCAGCACCGTGATCCCGTGCTCCTCGACGAGGTCCGCCAGCCGTGCCGGCGTCGCGCTCTCCACGAGGAACACGCAGGCACCCGCCCGCAGAGGGAACACCACGAGCATCCCGAGACCGAAGGTGAACGCGAGAGGGGCCGTGCAGGCGACCACGTCATCGGCGGCGAGCCCGAGAGTCCCCCGGCCGAACGTGTTGTCGATGGACAGGATGTCGCGGTGGAAGTGGGTGGTGATCTTGGGGACACCCGTGCTGCCCGAGGTCGGCCCGAACAGGGCGACGTCGTCGGCGGCGGTGAGAACGGCGGTGAACTCCCCCGGCTTGACCGCGCAGCGAGCAGTCAGGTCGTCATCGCCGCGGCCACCGAACGACACCACCGTCAGGCCGGGGGCCTCGGAGTCGCACACGATCTCCACGTCCGCCACGAACCGGTGGTCGACCAGCGCGATCGCCGGCAGGGACTTGGCGACGACGGGAGCGAGGTCACGGGCGCGCAGCGCCGGCATCGTCGTGACGACGACGCCCCCGGCCTTCAGCACCCCGAGCCAGCAGGCGACCGCCCAGGGATTGTTGGGGGATCGGAGGAGAACCCGGTTGCCAGGCACGAGGCCGAGGTCCTCGACGAGCACCTGGGCGACCTGGTTGGCGCGCCGCTGGAGGTCACCGTAGGTCCACATCTCGCCCGCGTCGGTGCGGATCGCCGGTCGATGGGGACCGAAGGCCGCGACCGAGGCGTCGATGATCTCTCCGGCCGCGTTGAGGTGGTCCGGGTACCGCAGGAGATCGGTCGTGAACTCCAGCCGTGGCCACTGCTCGAACGGCGGTAGGTGATCGCGGGCGAACGTGTCGGTGTGGGAGGTGGGGGTGAGCTGCATCGGAGGCTCTTCCGGTGTGGAGGGTTCATGACGAGAGCACGATCAGGACGTGCGGACCATGCCTTCCTGGACGACCGTGGCCAGGTGTTGTCCGTCGCGCGTGAAGAAGCGTCCTTGACCGGCACCGCGCCCGGAGCCTGCCGAGACGGCTTCCTGCGCGTAGAGCAGCCAGTCGTCGAGGACTCCTTCGCCCGGAACCCGATGGATCCACATCGCGTGATCCAGGCTCGCCGTGACCAGCCCGGGGTGAGCCCACGGCAGGCCGAGCACGCGCAGCACCGGTTCGAGGATGGTGTAGTCGCAGACGTAGGAAAGGGCCGCCAGGTCGCGCTGCGTGCGGGTCAGGCCCTCCACCGGGCGCAGGTCGTCGTAGGGCTTCACCCAGACGGCCTGGTACGGCGCCCGGTCTCCGTCGACGGTCAGGTAGACGGGCCCGGGAACGTGGCGCATGTCGAAGCCCCGCCCACCGCTCCAGTACGCCTTCGACTCCTGGGTCATCGTCCCGCCTGACCGCTCTTCCAGGTATGCGGCCGAGGAGGGCAGCGTGCCGGGGTCCGGGACCTCCGGAGGCGGCGCGGCGAAGGTGCCGCCGGGCTCTCCGGCGGCGAAGGACATGAGCGCCACATAGATCGGCCGCCCGTGCTGGTACGCGCGAACATGGCGCGTGCTGTAACCGCGACCGTCGCGGAGCAACTCCACCTCGTAACGGACTTCGGCCCCGATGTCGGCCGGGCGCATGAAGGAGGAGTGCATGGAGTGCAGAGTCTTGCCGCCCTCCGCCCCCTCCGCCCCCTCCGCCCCCTCCGCCCCCTCCGGAACCGTCCGCATGGCCGCGGCCGCCGCCGCGGCCACCAGGTCACCGCCGTACGCCTTGGGCCAGGGACAGGGCTGGGTCACCGCGGTGTAGGCCACGTCGTAGTGCTCCGGCTCGGCCTCCTTCAGAGACACAGCCGCCGTGAACGTCTCAGAAGTGGGCACGGCGTCACGCTGGACCCGGGCGGTCACGGCCGCTCCACCCAGTCGCTCAGCGCCTCGTCCGCGACGTCGGCGAGATTGACGACGATGTTGTCGGGCGTGCGCGTGGTCATCCAGGTCAGAGGCCGGTTACGGTCGAGGTTGCACTCGACGTGCGGCATGAAGGGCGGGACGAAGACCCAATCGCCTTCCTCCATGTCGATGTAGTCCTCGTACTTCTCGCCGAAGTAGATGCGCGCCCGGCCCGACAGGACGTATCCACCGGTCTCGGCCTCACCGTGGTGGTGCGGGGCCGAGCGGTAACCGGGCTCGTTGCTGACCTTCCCGAACCAGATTCGCCGCGCCGGCGTGTGCTGGGGACTCACACCCGCGACGCGCGAGGCACCCTCCGACTGGCCGGTCCGCAGGGACTCCAGCCCTCCTCGGGTCACGACCGGGACGACCAGGCCACTCTCGGTGGCGTACATCGTGTTGTCCCTTTCGAGCTGGTAGTTGCTGAGGTCTCCCTCAGTCGGCTGCATGGTCGACTCCTAGTCGTCGGTGAATGCGATCCGGTTGCGCAGGACCAGGGTATGTCGTTTTTTTCACGTACGTCAGATAAAGTCAACAGCCAACCGCGGCGGCCCCACGGCGGCGCGGACCGAGACTCGACGGAGGCGTGATGACCCCGATCCCTGTCAACCCGGATGCCCTGCCGGCCCCGAGCGGCTACTCGCACGGAACCCTGATCGGCAACACGCTGTACCTGGGTGGCCAGACGGCACTCGACGAGAACATGAAGATCGTCGAAGGCGGCATCGTCGAGCAGTTCCGCCAGGCCTTCGGCAACGTCCTCACCACGCTCCGCGAAGTGGGGGGCCGGCCTGAGGACCTGGTCAGCATCACGCTGTACCTCACGGACATCCCCGGCTACCAAGCGCACGGCAAGGAGATCGGCCGCGTCTGGCGCGAGCTGGCCGGACCGGTCTACCCGGCCATGGCCGGTATCGGCTGCACCGCCCTGTGGCAGCCGGAGGCGATGATCGAGATTCTGGGCGTCGCCGTCATCCCCGAGGACAGGCTGATCGCGAGCTGAGCCGGGCGGCCCTACCGCGGGCCGGCCGGCACAGCCGGGCCGCCGTGCTCGTGGATCACCGAGCTCGTGAAGTGGTGCGCGGGCTTGCTCAGCCGGTGCTTCAACTCATCGAACAGCGCGGCCGCGCGCACTCCGTACCAGTCGCGCGGCAACAGCTCCGGCGGCAGACCCGGATCCAGGAACGGCAACCGCCGCCACGCGGTCAGCGCCCGCACATAGTCGCCGAACGCTCCCGCGTCACTGCCGGCACCACCTTGCCGCCAGCGATCCAGCACCGGGCGGAACGAACTCAGGAACTCGCCGTAGAGCCGCTGCAGCCCCTCCAGATCCCACCACTGGCCCACGAGCTCGGTGACGTCTCCGAACGCCAGGTAGTCAGCCTGGAACAAATCCACATATCCCGACAGCTCGTAGCGCTCCAGCACCTCACGGGTCTCCTCGTACAGGTAGCGTGGCGCGATCCACACCCCCGACGCCGTCGTACCGAAACCCAGCCAGCTCAGCCGCGACCGCAGCACATGCCGCTGCTGCCGCTGCGACTCGGGAACACTGAAGACCGCGAGCAACCACCCATCCGACAGCTCGGCACGCTGCCGGCCGAAGATCCGCTGATCGCCCTCGTCCAAAATCTCCCGGGCCTGCGGAGACAGTCCGTATCCGGCAGTACCGTTGACCTTCCGGGCCTCGAGCAGGCCCCGGCGCTTCAACCGGGAGATGGCCGAACGCACCGACGGCTCGTCGACCTTGAGCTGTTCCATCAGCCGGATCAGCGCGGACACGCTGATCCAGCCCCCGACCTCGCGTGCGTACAAGCCGTAGATCGTGACGATGAAGGACCGGGGCTGTGTCGGCTTCGGTTCCGATCCTTCTGCTGCACTGCTTGGCATCGTCACGTAGACACGATAACGCCACTGCGGCGGCCTCACCGTGCCGGTACGCCCGGGCTCGACGAGCCGAATCCGCGCCCGATCAGGTGGGGTGGGCTGGCTCCTCAGCCCATCCACGCGCGTCAGGTGTGTCAAATGGTGGGACCGTCGGTCACGACACCGTGACGAGCACCCGCACGTCCCACGCGCCGAGCTCCAACGTCGTGCCGGCGGGGACGGAAGCGCGGTCCACGACGTCGGACAGCTCCACGGGGACCTTGACGCGGGCGGGCTCCCAGCTCCAGTTGTGCACGATGTGGACGCGGCGCCCGTCCGGGGACGTCGCGGTCGTGGCGGTGACGGAGGCCGGGAGGTCACGCCAGCCGCTGACCGGGGAAGGCGCCACCCAGGCGGCGAGCGCGCGGGCGAGCTCGCGGCCGGGGACCGTGCCGACGTAGGTGACGCGGCCCGCGCCGTGGCGGCGGGTGGTGATCGCCGGCCAGCGGCCGAAGTGCGGGTGCACGTAGGTGGCGAGCACGTCGGCGTCGGCGACGATGAGGGCGTCGGCCCAGCGCGTCGCGGTCGCGTTGCCCGGCAGGTCGAGCGGGCCGCCGGGCACGGCGCGGACCGGGAGGTCGTGCGTCAGGTTGCTGAACTCGTCGTAGCGGACGCCCGCGGCCTCGGCGAGGCGTGCGGGTGCGGGCTCCCGCCGCGCCCGGGCCTCGTGGTCGGCGTAGGCGGTGCGCGGGCCGAGGACCAGGTGGCCGCCCGCGTGGGCGTAGGCGGCGAGCCAGTCGAGCGTCGCGTCGTCGGCGACGTACAGCGCCGGGACGACGAGGACCGGGTGACGGCGAGCCGCCTCGTCGGGCGTGGTCCCGGCCCGTTCCCCGCGGGGGTCGTGCAACTGGCGGGCGTGGACGATCCGCACCTGGCGGCCGGTGTCGAAGGCGCCCCGGTAGAACGGGTCGAAGATGCGGTGGTAGGCGGCGGCGTCAGGGCCGCCGTCGGCGGCCGGCAGCGGCGGGTGCTTCTGCATGAGCCACTTGCTCGGCATCGAGTACACCATCGTGATGTCGGCGTCCGGCTCCAGACCGGCGGCCAGCGGACCGGCGGCCTCCAGCTCCGCGCCGAGGCGGGCGAGCTCGGCGTACGTGCGGCCGGGCTGGTTGCTGTGCGGGAGAACCCCGCCCCAGTAGGTCTCCCAGCCGAAGTTCAGCGTGTGCCACTGCCAGTACTCGATCATCCGGGCGCCGCGCGCGATGTGCTCAAGGCGGGCACCGGCGCGCCCGACGTCGTGCAGACGTCCACGCTCGTATCGCCCAGATGCGCGATAGCGGCGGCGAAGGACTCGGTGGCCTGCCCATGGCGGCTGAGCTGGAGTTGGCGCCAGGTGAGATAGGCGCCGATCAGGAGCACCAGGCCGCCGACGCCTTGGAGGAGGGCGGTGCGGATGTTGTTCACGGCGGTGGCGTAGTCGGCCGGCGCCTTTGCCGCGCCCAGGTCCCACGCGAGCAGGTAGCGGGGGAGGAAGAGGGCGCCAGCCAGGGCGGCGACTCCCAGGAGTGCGGTGAAGATGAAGGGACTCGAGATCCGGTAGCGCCAGAAGTAGCCGACGCGCGCGACCTTGTCCGTTCGGACGGGATGACCGGGAAGTGGGGGTGTGCGGTCTTCGATGCGGGTCATGGACTCACCAGGAATCGGGCTTCGAGGGTTTCCACTGTCGCGCAGGGCGGCAGCACGGCGAAGGCACTCGTGATCACGTCGGATGGGTTACGTGGCGGAGTCCTAGTCTGGTCATTCACAAAGCGCATTGGTACGGGTGTTGGATCTCCTTCCGGTGGACTGCCACCCCGGCGTGTAGACGCCCTGAGGCGCAGGTGCAGTGGCTCGGCCACCTAATGAGCCCCATGCCGGTTCGGCAGTTCTCCGCGACGGCGTTCGGCCTGCCCCTTAAGTCCGAGACGCTCATGGTCAAACACCGACTTGATGACGACGGTCCACCGGCCTTCGAGCCATCGTTTCTGCCAGACAGGTGTCCGAGATGCCCGCATCGAGTGGTGTGGCATGATCACCAGCCATGAGATGGCAAGCTATATCAGCGATCGTGCTCACACTGACCGCGCTGCCTGCCCCTGCGCAGGCAGCTGCGGTAGATGTGGTGGCTGCGGTGAAGCGCCTGCAGAGCAAGGGCGCCGCGGTGAAGGTCTATCAACGGACCGATGCGGGATGGCCGGAGGATCCGCGCGTAGAGGCGTTACCGACGAGGGAGTGCGGGCGGCGGGCCGACGCGCCCGTGGTGACCGGTCTGGCCAAGCTGGGCCGCGGTGGCGTGGTGGCCGCCGACATGAAACGTCAGGTGACCACCTCCGAATGCGCTCTGCGGTTCCTGGAGGAGGACGCCGCCAACGGCGACCAAGGGGCGGCCGACCAGGTCAAGATCGCATCGGCGGCGCACCGGACACGCACGGTCGGCGGGCGTCTCTACGTCTCGGGGCCCGCCTACGGCAGCGGCACCGGGTGGCGCACGCTCGGCAAGGCACCCGGCGGCGCGGCGCTCTACGGCGACCAGATCATCGACCCCTTCGACATCGGCACCCTGAAGTTCCTCGTCAGGACGGCGACCATCAACCGGGCCGGCCCCGCGCACTACGATGCCGACGGTCGTCGGGTCAACAAGACCTGGGCCTACCGTGGCACGACCACCTTCGCCGCGCTGTTCCGCGCTTCCAAGCCGTTCCGCGACATGCTCGGCGGCCGGCTCGACCCGCGTGTCGGCAAGATCTCCTTCATGTGGGGCGTCCACACCGACCACACGGGCGTGCCGGTGACGGTCATCACCGTCTGGCGGACAGGTGACGGGTACCGGCTGCGCGGAGCTACCGCCGCCACTCGGTACAGCTGGGACGTGAAGGCCTCCATCTCGGCGCCCGCCGTTACCGGACCTGGGCGGGACCCCTACAGCGACGACCTGGTCGACGCCTACCGGTAGGAGGCAGGTCTCGTGCATAGCAGCGATGGCAGGCGGCCTTGTCCGGGGTCGCCCGGGGAGCGGGCCCGCCGTCGTCGTGTGGCAGGACGGTCGCATCACGTATTCCTACGGCCAGGAGGCGCCATGCGCCGCATCTGGCGTAAAGGGCCCGCGCGACTAACTCTCCAAACGCCTAATCGCAGACGGTTCGATGATGAAAAATCCGTCATGGGCGGTACACGCGCCAGGCGGTTGGGTAAGAGTAGAGATCGCAGGGACGGGTCGTTTGAGATCAGGCGGATAATCTGTGCCGCCCGTCGTAAAAAATGCACCCTCGAAGATCGGTCCAACTTGGGGAATTTCGATGCCTCGTCTGCCGTCTGGCGCTCGAACCGGTTTCGTCCCCTCCGGCCATAGGGGAACTAGCGTCCTGAATTGCCGATAGTGATCGCCATGTCTCGTAACCACAAGACACGACTCACTTTCCACCCACTCAAGCCGTGCCGTCAACGGCATCAAGGTGGAGTAGAACTCCCCCTGATATACAGCGATGGCCGGGTCGGTGCCAATAACGGCGTGGCATACCTTGTCCGACGGGCACGGTTTAGGAGGAGCGGCCGCGGATGATCCGCTTCGGCGGGCGTCTGCAGTGCAGGCCACTAAACTCACGGCCGCAACAAGCATCGCAGCGATTGCGGATAGTCGTCTCACGGAGACAACCCCTTCTGGCGAGGGATGGCTGGACCGCCCTATAAGACCGCGGTCCAGCCCTCTACGCTACTCACATCAGCGAAACCTGTGGCACCAGCGGGGAAGGCGCGGCGAGCGCACCGGTGCGGTTCGACTCCTCGTCCCAGGCCCGCGCAGCCACCGGCTACGACAGGGCGGCATTCACCATCGACTGGACCGCCAAGCAGGCTACCTGCCCCCAAGGACAAACCGGCATCTCCTGGACGCCCACCATCCAACGCGGCCTGGACACCATCGTGGTCAGATTCTCCGCGAAGACCTGCACGCCCTGCCCTGCCAGGACCGAATGCACCAGCAGTAACAGCGGCCGCCGCCAGATCACCCTGCGCCACACCCAAACCCAGCAACAAGCCCTCGACACCGCTCGCACCCAACAGACCAGCCAAGACTGGCAGGACAAGTACAAAATCCGAGCCGGGGTGGAAGGCACCATCCGGCAAGCTGTCGCCATCACCGGCATCCGCCGAGCCCGCTACCGCGGACTCAGCAAGGTCCACCTCGAACACGTCATCGCAGCCACCGCTCTCAACCTCACCCGACTCGATGCCTAGTGGAACGGCCACCCTCTCGACCGCACCCACACCAGCCACCTCGCCCGCCTCGACCAGGCTCTCACCGCCTGAGCTCGAGTTAGCCATCAGGGTCAACGAGGTGGTCCCCCACACATCGCCCACGGTGTACCCGCGTGGGAATGGATCGTCGGGGTGAAGGATGTGCTGGTTGATGCCGGTGATCCAGGCGCGCCCCTTGATCGATGGGATGACGGCATCGCGTCCGCCGACTTGCACGCGCTCGTGCAGCATGCCGTCAAAGGTCGTCCCCATCACGCCCTGGTGGATGAAGGGGACTTTGAGCGGGAGTTCACCCCGTGCGTGGAGGCAGGCCATGCGCGCCGAGATTCCCGATCGATGTTCGCGTCATCGGGGTGACGAACCGGGAATTTGGCCCGCGCCGCGGCCAGGAGCGCGGCTCCCGCCCTGACGATCGCGGGCGCGTTGGCCGCACCCAGCTCCACGCCCATGGCGACAGCCGGCGCTTGGACATAGAACTACCCGCCGAAGGCCACGTCGGCGAGGACGGTGCCGTACTCGAGCACCTCGATCGGCGTGTCGAGAGCGACGACCCATGAGGGCACGTTACGGATCCGCACGGCTTGAACCTTCCCGCCGGCCGAGGGGACTCCCTTACGCCGACGCCGGGCCGTCCTGCCGATCGCCGGGACTCGGAGGGCCGCGTCGAGCGTCACGGCGCCATGTTGTCCAGTTGTTCGAGGATGCGGTTGGAGATCTGCGCGAGCATGGCGAGTTCGTCCGGGCTGAGGGCGTCGATGACCAGGCGCCGGACCGTGGCGACATGCTGGGGGGCGGCGGTTTCGATGGCTTCGCGACCGGCGGGTGTCAGGACGACGAAGGCCGAGCGTCCGTCCTCGGCGCACTCCTCACGGGCGACCAGACCGCGTTTGCACATCCTGGCGATGTGGTGGGACAGGCGGCTTTGCTCCCAGTCCACCGTCTTGGCCAGGTCCTGGAAGCGCTGCCGGCCGTCGGGCGTGTCGGTGAGGGCGACGAGGATCTCGTAGTCGGCGCCGGACAGCTTGGAGTGCGCCTGCAGGTCACGGCCCAGCCTGGCGGTGAGCTGCTGGTGCACGCGGACGAAGGCACGCCAGGTCTGCTGCTCTGCCGGGCTGAGCCACTGGGGCGTCTCGTTCATGTGCCCGAAGTCTACCCCCGGCTCTTGACATGTCATGCGTTCCCGCTAAAGTACATGACACATCAATTGATGCGTCATCTATCCTCTCGCATGAAGCGATGACACATCATCTGTACAGGTGTTCTGGCACCGTAACCGAAGGAGAAACTGTGGCGGACAAGAAAGTGATCGCGGTGGTCGGCGCGACCGGAGCTCAAGGCGGCGGGCTGGCCCGCGCCATCCTGAACGACGCCGGCGGCGCGTTCGCAGTGCGGGCACTGACCCGCAATGTGGCCTCGGACAAGGCGCGGGAGCTCGCCGCCCAGGGGGCCGAAGTGGTCGAGGCCGACATCAGGGACGAGACGCGGCTCACGGAGGCGTTCGACGGGGCCTATGGCGCGTTCCTCATGACCAACACCTGGGACCACATGTCGCCGGAGCAGGAGAAGCAGGACGCCGCGACGATGGCGCGGGCGGCCAAGAACGCCGGGCTGCGCCACGTGATCTGGTCGACACTGGACGACACCCGCGAGTACATCCCGCTCGACGACGAGCGCATGCCGACCCTGATGGACCGGTACAAGGTGCCGCACTTCGACGCCAAGGCCGAAGCCGACCAGTTCTTCATCGACGCCGGGGTGCCGACCACGTTCCTGCGGACCACGTTCTACTGGGAGGGACTCCTCGGCCCGATGGCGCCGCGACGAGGAGAGGACGGGCGGCTCGTGCTCGCCCTGCCGATGGCCGACAGCAAGCTCGCCGGCATCGCCGTCGACGACATCGGCAAGACCGCCTACGGCATCTTCAAGCAGGGCGGCGAACTCGCCGGCCAGACCGTGTCCATCGCCGGTGAGCACCTGACCGGCACGGAGATGGCCGCGCACCTCAGCAAGGCGCTGGGTGAAGAGGTGGGCTACGTACCGGTGCCGTTCGACGCCATACGCGCGCAGCCCTGGCCGGGCGCCGCCGACTTGGGCAACATGTTCCAGTTCTATGCGGAGGTGCCGCAGTTCGCCGCCGCCCGCGACCTGGACGTCGTCCGCGGCCTCAACCCGGAACTGCAGAGCTTCGAGCAGTGGCTGGCCGCGCACAAGCCCGCCCTCGCCGGCATCTGACCACGACCCCGGCCATCCCCCAGCCGCATCCATCCCCCAAGATTCCTGGAAGTCGTAGTGAACATCGTTTTGTGGGTCATCGCCGCCCTGCTCGCCCTCGTGTTCCTCGGTGCCGGCGGCGCGAAGCTGGCCCAATCGAAGGAGAAGCTCATCGCTTCGCCGAACATGGCCTGGGCCGAGGACTTCCCGCCCGGGGCGCTCAAGACGATCGGCGCGCTGGAGGTGCTGGGCGCGCTCGGGCTGATCCTGCCCCCGGCGCTGGGCATCGTCCCGGTGCTCGCGCCGCTGGCCGCCGCCGGGCTGGCGGTGTCGATGATCGGCGCCATCCTCACGCACGCCCGGCGCAAGGAGTCCCAGCCGATCGTGATCAACGTGGTGCTGCTCGCGCTGGCCCTGTTCGTGGCCTGGGGCCGCTTCGGCCCGTATCCCTTCACCTGAGCGTCTTCAGAAGAACCGCCATGCCCGCCATCACCGTCGACGACGTCCTCGTCCTGCCCCGCCTGCCCACGCTCGACCCGATACCGCCCAGTGCGCCGGCTGACCACCGCACCGCGGCTTCGAGACCGTCATCCTGGCTGGGCGGTGCGACACCATCGGGATCTCGCCGCCCAGCGTCGCTCCTGGACGACGCGCCGACGTTTGGCGTGGTAGTCGAATATGGAACTGGACTGTGTGGGAGGTGGTCTCGGTGAGCAACGTGGAAGCCGAGCCTGTTGAAATGAGATGTGGAGAGCCGGCAGACGACGGGCGGCCGGCGCAGGCGCCCTCGGTCGACGTGCTCTCCGCGCGGAACGTGCCTCTGGGCGGGCCGCGGGCGATGTCCGTACGACGGACGCTGCCACAGCGGGCCCGGACGCTGATCGGAGCCTGGTGCTTCGCCGATCACTACGGCCCCGACGACGTGGCCAGGACCGGTGGCATGGAGGTCGCCCCGCATCCGCACACCGGCCTGCAGACGGTGAGCTGGTTGTTCAGCGGGGAGGTCGAACACCGCGACAGTCTTGGCAGTCACGCCTTCATCCGGCCTGGTGAGATGAACCTCATGACGGGCGGGTACGGCATCGCCCACTCAGAGGTCTCCACTCCGGGCACCACCGTTCTCCACGGTGTCCAGTTGTGGGTGGCGCTGCCCGAAGAGCACCGCGACGCCGAACGGGACTTCCAGCACCACGTGCCCGAACCCGTGCGGATCGACGGGGCCGAGATCAGGGTATTCCTGGGCTCGCTCGCCGGAGACGTCTCCCCCGTGCGGACGTTCACGCCGCTGCTCGGCGCCGAGATCACCCTCCAACCGCATGCGGCGATCACACTCGCCGTGGACACCACCTTCGAGCACGGCCTTCTCGTGGACAGCGGGCACGTCCGCGTGGCCGGCACCCTGCTGCGCCCGGCGGAACTCGGCTATGTCCGCCCAGGTATCGGCGCCCTGGAGCTGACGAACACCTCAGACGGCCCGGCGAGGGCGGTGCTGCTCGGCGGCACTCCGTTCAAGGAGGAGATCGTCATGTGGTGGAACTTCATCGGCCGCACTCATGAGGACATCGTCCGGGCCCGAGAGGACTGGGAGGCCTCCTCCGATCGCTTCGGCGTCGTCTCCGGATATCCGGGGAACCGCCTTCACGCGCCCGCCCTGCCCAACGCCACCATCAAGCCGCGCGGGAATCCTCCGCGTTCCGAGCCTCGTCCGGAAGGCACCTCATGAGCCAGCCGTCTGCCGCTCCGATCGTCGAGCGGGTGGATGCCAAGCAGCGATACGAGATTCTGGTCGACGGCAAGCGTGCCGGCCTGACCGCGTACCGCGACCGCGGTGAGCAACGGGTCTTCTTCCACACGGAAGTCGGCGACGCCTTCGCCGGTCAGGGCCTGGCCGCGCAGTTGGTCCAGCAGGCGCTCGCCGACGTGCGCGCCGCGGGAAGGCGGATCGTGCCCGTCTGCCCGTACGTGGCCAAACACCTGAAGAAGCATGACGAGTTCGCCGACATCATCGACCCGGTGACGCCCGATGTCCTGCAATGGCTGAGAAAAGAACTGGGCTGACGCCGACGGAGTGGTCGATCTCTGCGATCGCGAGGCACTGACCTGCCAGAGACCGGCGCCAAAGCCCAGGCGCCGGTCTGGACGTCGAAGCATCGCTGGTCTTCGATGGACAGCGTGGCCGGCGACCGCATCGCCGCGTCGCTCGTCCGGGAACCTTCGCACGGTGCGGGCACAGGACGGCAAGGGCCGCCACACCACCGTCCACCGCGAGCTGGTTCCGCTGCCCACCGGCGGTGTGCTCATCGACACCCCCGGCCGCCCGGACACGGGCCACTATTCGACCGGCCACCTCGCGACGACCACAGAAACGGACTCCCGACCATCATGACCATCCCTTGGATCGCCCGTCCCGAGACCGACGCCGACCGTGACCAGGTTCGGGAGGTCAACCTCGCCGCCTTCCCCACCTCTCACGAGGCAGACCTGGTCGACGCGCTGCGTGCCGACCGGACGGCCTGGGTGCCCGGCCTGTCATGGATCGCGCAGCAGCCCGACGGTGCCATCGCCGGGTTCGCGCTGCTCACGCGCTGCCACGTCGACGGCTTCGCCGCCCTCACCCTGGGCCCGTGCGCCGTACGGCCCGAGCACCAGCGTCGCGGCGCCGGTTCGGCGGCCATCCGCGCCGCCCTGGATGCCGCCCGGCGACAGGACGAGAACGTGGTCCTCGTGCTCGGCCACGCCGAGTACTACCCGCGCTTCGGTTTCGTCCCGGCCTCGCGCCACTCCATCCGGCCACCCTTCGACGTCGAGGACAGGTACATGATGGCGCTCGTCTTCGACCCCACCCGGCCCGTGCCGGCCGGCACCATCCGCTACCCGGTCGCGTTCGGAGTCTGATCCCCTGCCCTGCGGCGGGCGCCTGACATCAACGCGAAGGCCGGGCACGTGCCCAAGCAGCGTCTCTGATCGGCTTGGCGACCCTGAGGAATCCCCAGGAACAGTGCACGGCGAACTGCCGGGCATGCACCGATCGTCTTCGTGCCCTGGTGCCGGTGGACAAAGCCCCCGGCCCGCGTGGCACGTTCCTCCGGACGCTGTCGGTAGTCACCGATGAAAGAAAGGAGCCTGCCTCGATCGCCCTGGCCAGGTCGCCGGTGTCGCCCCCGACGACCGGGAATCGATCTGCCGGCCCGTCCCGGGCGCTGAAGGTGACGTCACATCTTGGTGCCGCCGGGCATCTTCCTCTTGAGGGCGTAAACGAAAGGAGACGGATAGTGGCGACGCATCGTGATCGATCTGCTCCCGGGGCGGAAGCCGTGATGCCTGAGACGCGCGCCGCGGCCGCCCCCCGCGACGGCTTCGTCACGTACGACGAGCTCAAGGGGCCGGGCCTCGACGCTGCGCGCTGGAGCCCGGCGCACCTGCCGCTCCCGACGGGCGGCGACCACATCCCGCTGGACCCCAACGCGGAGCCGGCCGTCGGCGACGGCGAAGTGCGAGTGACGATCCCGCGCTTCTCGCTGTCGCACGACACGTTCCAGCCCGCCGACAGCGCCAAGTACCTCATCTTCTCGACGCGCCAGTTCGAGCTGCCGCCGGATCGGCCCGCGACGTTCGCCGTCGACCTCGCGGTCGAGAACATCGGCGGGGAACCGGAGGACTACCGTCGGGGAATGGCCGCCTTCCACGCTTTCGACTTCGAGGTGAGCAAGCGCGTGTTCGCCGTCTGCGGCACCTCCACCCGTGTGCTCGCGCTGCACGAGCAGCTGGGCGCGTGGGGAGCAGGCGAGCCGTTCTACCACGTGGTCGAGTCGCCGTACGAGGACTTCGACGACGATTTCACCACCCGGCTTCGCGCGTGCGAGATCACGCTCGACCGGAGCAGATCGACCGCGGCCTGGCGCGTCGACGGCCGCACGGTGTACGAGGCCCGCGGCACTTTCATCCCCGAACGTGTCCGCATCGGGTTCGGGATCTGGACGATGCTGCCGATCCGGGACGGGCGCAGTCGCTCGCTCGACGGCCAGGGCATGAACGCGCGGTGGCGCCGGTTCCGTGTACGCGGGGTCGACGCGTGAGCCGCCACGAGGACCGCACGGCATCGGCCGGGAGAGGGGTACGGCGTGGCCCGCCGTACCCCTCCCGGTCAGGCGAACGCGGGCATGATCTGGTCGTGGATCAGCCTGAGCTGGGAGTCCACATCCGCCACCTCGGGCAGCTCCCGTCCCATGAACTGCTTGACCAGCGTCGCGTCGGTGATGGCCAGGATCATGTGGTTGACGCCCGACGGCTCGATCTCGCGCTTGATCTTGGCCACGCACTCCTCCGGCGTGCCGGCGATGGACAGCCGCTCCCCCAGTTCGGGTGTGGTCAGCTCGATCGCCCTGGCCAGGTCGCCGGCGCCGAGGGCGTCGACGATCGGCTTCATCGCGTTCGGGTCGACGCCGTTGCGTTCGAGCTGCTCGGCGGGCATGGAGGAGGCGTAGAGGCCGACCATGCTGCGGGCGGCCTCTTTCGCCACGGCCGAGTCAGGACCGGTGGCGAAGACGACCCAGGCGCCGATGTCCATCGACGAGGCGTCCTTGCCCGCCTTCTCCGCGCCGGCCCTGAAGTGCTGGACGAGGTAGTCGTAGGCCTCGCGGGTGTAGCTGAGCGCGTGGTGCACGCCGTCGGAGTGCTCGCCGGCCGCCTGGAAGGAGCGCGGTCCGCGCATCGCGCCGAGCTTGACCGGCACGCGGTCCTGGACCGGGCGGGCGAAGGTGAACAGGCCGGTGTACTTGAAGAACTCGCCGTCGAAGGTGATCGCGCCGTCGTCCAGCAGCGTGCGCACCACGTGCGCCGCCTCCTTCACGCGCGACAGCGGCTTGGTGACCGTCCAGTCGATGTTGTACTGCGCGAGCAGCCCGAAGTTGCCGCTGGACAGCACCACCTCGGCACGCCCGTCGCTGAGCTCGTCGAGCGTGGCCGCCGCCTGGGCGATCAGGGTCGGCTCGCGCAGCACCACCGACGACACGCTGGGCCCGAACCTGATGCGGGACGTCTGCTGGGCCGCGGCGGCGAACAGCAGCCACAGGTCCTTGTGCCAGGTCTCGTCGGCCGCGTAGCAGGCGTGGAAGCCGAGCTCGTCGGCCAGGCGAATGGACGCCAGCGACTCCTGCAGCGGGTAGTCGGGCAACATCACGTAGCTGAACTTCATCGTGCGACCTCCTGGGGGATGGCGTCGCCCGAAGGGGCGTCGCCCTTGTCGTACGGCCTGGCGACCAGCAGGTAGACCAGCCCGGCGGCGACGACCACCAGCCCGGACAGGGCCACCAGATAGTTGTCGTACCAGGGGGCGTCAGGCGTCCTCGGCCAGGCCATGTTGAGGATGGCGAGCACCCCGTAGACCAGCGCGGCCACGTTGACGGCGAGCCCCGCGCGGCCCAGCGTGAACGGCCCGGACGGGCTCCAGCCGCGCAACCTGGCCCGCAACGCCGCCAGCACCACCATCTGGAAGCCCAGGTAGATGCCGAGGACCGCGAAAGAAATGATCTTGATGAGGGCGTCTTCCGACACGATGGAGCCGAGCACGACCAGCGCGGGCACGACGGCGGCGACCAGGAGCGCGTTCGGCGGGATGCGCCTGGCCTGGGAGAACCTCCTGAACACGCGGCTGCCCGCGATCATGTCGTCGCGGGCGTAGGAGTACAGCAGCCTGCTGGCGGCCGCCTGCAGGCTGAGCGTGCATGACAGGAACGACAGCAGCACCACGCCGAGCACGACCTTGAGGCCGGTGGCGCCGAAGGCGGTGGTCAGCACGTTCGTGACGGGGTCGGCGTCGGCCCCGGAGACGACGGCGGCGAAGTCGGGCACGGCCAGCAGCAGGGCCAGGCAGACGAACGTCGCCGCCGCGCCGCCCACGTAGATGGTCATGCGCATGGCCTTGGGGATGCGCCGGGTCGGGTCGGGCACCTCCTCGGCCACATCACCGCAGGCCTCGAACCCGTAGTACTGAAATATCCCGATAAGCCCGGCGGCCAGGAACGCGGCGAAGTATCCGGACCCCGACCCCGCACCGAACGAGTCGAACAGCACCCCGAGCCCGTGGTGCCGCTGGGTGAGCAGCAGCCACCCGCCCACGGCCAGCGCCCCGACCAGCTCGGCGGCGAACCCGATGATCGCCGCCATCGCCAGAGCCCTGGTCCCGGCCATGTTGACGGCCAGCGCCACGGCCAGGATGATCAGCGCGCAGAGGATCGTGTTCCCCGTGCTCACCTCGATCCCGAGAAAAGCGGACAGGTACGGCCCCGCCCCGTACGCCACGCTCGCGATCGTCACCAGCAGCGCGACCAGGTACACCCAGCCCGTCATCCAGGCCCACCGCCGGCCCCACAGCCGCCTGGCCCAGGGGTAGATGCCGCCGGTCAGCGGGTACTGCGAGACGATCTCGCCGAAGACGAGCGCCACCAGGAACTGCCCGGCGCCCACGATGACCAGGCTCCAGATCATCGGCGGGCCGCCGACGGCCAGCGACGACGCGAACAACGTGTAGATCCCGACCACGGGAGACAGGTAGGTGAAGCCGAGGGAGAAGTTGGCCCACAAGCTCATGTCCCTGCGGAACTCGGAGGTGTAGCCGAGGTCGGCCAGCCGGGCGTCGTCCCCCGCGTCGTCCCCAGGGATCGGCGGGGCGTTATTCGTCGAGGTCACGGAGGAGCTCCTCGCCAGAGATCACCTTGTCCGCGAAGTGCCGGTGCATCCAGGCCAGGTGGTCGGCCCGGGACCGGACCAGGCGCAGCGTGTCCCAGTTGGGGAAGGTCTGCTGCGTCACGTGCTCGATCATGAGGCCGGGCTCGACCTCGAAGACGTGCTCGAACCGGGTGATCGCGACGTCGGTCACCCGCTGGACCGGTGGAGGCGACATCTCCTCCTGATAGCGATATTTCACGATTTCTCCGCGTATGCCTGGTCGAGCAGGTACTTGCCGGGGTTCATGATGTTGTTCGGGTCGATGGCCCGCTTGATGTCGAGCATCACGTCGTACCCGCCGCCGAGCTCGGCGGGCACCAGGTCCACCTCGCCCTCACGGCAGGAGCCGTGGCAGGCGCTGATCGAACCGCCGTGCGCCAGCGACACGGCGGCGAGGTCGCGCTTGGCCCGCACCCACGCCTCCCAGGCGGCGTCGTCGAGCCGCTGCTCCCAGATGCCGATGTCGATCTCGGTGAGGTAGTCGGCGCCGGTCGCGCCGTTGGTGTAGGCGAACATGCCCCAGTCGTCGAACACATCGCTCTCGCGCCTGAGCCGGTCGGCGATCTCGTGCCAGGCCAGCCGTACAGAGGGCAGGTTCGTGTAGTTGATCGAGGCGTCCTCGCAGTGCCAGCTCATCGGGACGACCTGGCCCGACCGGGTACGGCCGTGCAGCGGCGTGGCGTACCTGTCGTGCCTGGCCGCCCAGTCGCCCTCGGAGATCTCGTCGCCCAGGTAGCGGGCGCCGAGCGAGCGGGCGATGCGCAGCAGCCTCGTGCCGCCGGCCCGGACCTCGTCCTCGTAGCCGTACATCGCGGCGCACACCAGCGCCTTCACCGACGACGGCTGCGGGATGTAGGCCTCGTCGTCGCGCCGCAGGTAGCCGACCTTCCACTCGTCGAACAGCACCGCGCCGGCGAACGTGGCCACGCCCGCCCGCGCCAGCGCCCCGACCGCGCGGTAAGCGCTGTCATAGTCCTCGAACGCCCAGAACGGCGAGAACTCCGCCTCCGGCTTGGGGAACAACTTCAGCGTCGCCTCGGTGGCGATGCCGAGCGTGCCCTGATGCCCCATGAACAGGTGCTTGAGCTGGTACCCGCTGGAGCTCTTGGTGATCTTCCGTCCGATGCCGTCCCCGACGTGGATCACCCGGCCGGTCGGCAGCACGTGGTCGAAGCTGAGCACCAGGTCGCGGGTGTGGCCGTAGCGGGAGCCGATCAGCGACCAGCCGCTGGTGCCGATCCGGCCGCCGACCAGCGAGCACGGGTAGGACGCCGGATCGTCCGGATAGATCAGCCCGTGCCGGGCGAGGACCTCGTTGAGCTTGAGCGCGTTGATGCCGGTGCCGACCGTGCAGGTGCGGTTGTCGAGGTCGATCTCCCTGATGTGGTTGATCCGCTTGACGTCCACGACGATGCCGCCGCGCAGCGGCACCGCGCCGTCGGTCAGCCCGGTGCCGCCGTCGCGTGGCACGACCGGGATCCGCAGGCTGTTGGCCAGCCTGAGCACCTCCGCGACCTCCTCGGTGGAGGCCGGCAGCACGACCAGGTCGGGCATGCGCTCCGCCCACCGGTGCACGGGGAACGGCGCGGGCACGCGCGCCCGGTTGAGCCGGTCGGCCTTGCCGGTCAGCACGTGCTCGGGGCCGAGAATCCGCCGGAGCTCCTCCAGCACGGGGTCGCCGAGCAGGACGGTCATGACTCCACCTCCGGCGCGCTCATGGGGCCACCCCCAGCGACTCGGCCAGCAGCTCGTGCAGGTCCACGACGTCGATCGAGCGCGCCCGACCCGCCTCCGACAGCGGCCGCTCCGACCACGGGCAGGCGCTGACCAGCGTGTCCACGCCCAGCTCCGCCGCCTTCCCCACCCGGTGCTCGCTGATCTTCGCGGTCAGCTCCGGCTTCTCGACGGGCAGCCCGCCGCCCCCGCCCGAGCAGTACGACCACTGCGTCACCCGGTCGACGTCATGGAAGGTCAACCCGGGAATCGCCTCCAGGATCTCCCGCGGCTCCCGCCAGACGCCCTTGCGCTTGTTGAGCCGGCACGGGTCGTGGTAGGTCACCGTACGCTCGACCGGGACGCGCGGCGTCAGCCTGCCCTCCCTGATGAGCTCCGCCAGCAGCTCCACGACCAGCACGATCTCGATGTCGTAGGCGTCCCCGAAGTACTTCGGATAGTCCTCGGTGAACGTGATGTAGTCGTGCGGGTCGAGCACCAGCACGCGCCGCACCCCGGCCGCCCGCCAGTCGTCCAGGTTGTGCTGGGCGAACCTGCGCGCCTGCTCCTCGTAGCCCATCTCGGCCGCCGGGCCGCCGCAGCACCACTGCTCGTTCATCAGCCCGAACTTGTAGCCGGCGAGATTCAGGGTCCGGGCCACCGAGCGCGGCACCGACGTGCGGTAGAAGGCCGCTTCGCAGTCGACGAACAAGATGGTCTCCCCGCCGATCGGCAGGTCCAGCCCTTCGGCCCAGTCGCGTACCCGCGCCTGGTCGACCGGGGTGCCGTTCAGCACCGGCTCGTGCCCGCGTTCGTCGGTGAGCAGGTTCCAGCGCTGCCAGCCCGGCTGGTGCACGCCCTGCGAGACGGCCAGCCCGCGCACGGCCTTGACCAGGTCGACCGTACGGGTGCGGAAGCGGTAGAAGTCGCCGGTGAACAGCGAGTTGGGGCAGCGCAGCTCGCACGCGCCGCATCCGGTGCAGTTGACGTAGTCGGCCGCGACGTCCGCGACCTCGAGCTCGCCCTGCTCCATCGCGACGACGTTGGCGTGGAAGGCGGTGGGACTCCAGGACTCGTTCCGCGTGACCTGCATGACCGGGCAGACCTCGCGGCAGAACTTGTGGCCCGAGGAGAAACAGTTGTAGGCGGCGTTGCGCCACTCCTCGGCGAGCTTCTTCTCTGGCCTCTTCTCCGGATCCGGCATGGGGCCTCCCTCAGTGGGTTGCGCTTAAAACTATGAGTTCATATTTCAAAAGGCAATATGCTCTGCTTATGAATCAGCGCGCGGGGGCGCTCCCCAAGGCGGCGGTCTTCGCCCCGGTCGATGACGGCTCCGGCCGGGTGGAGGTCGTGGTGCGCCGGCTGGCCGAGGCGATCGCGCTCGGCCTGATCGCCGACGGCGACCAGCTCCCCGCCGAGCTGGAGCTGGCGAACGCGCTCAACGTCTCCACCGTGACGCTGCGCGCGGCCCTGGCCGCCCTGCGCGAGCGCGGGCTGGTCGAGACCCGCAGGGGGCGCGGCGGCGGCACGTTCGTGCTCGCGCCCGCCGACCCCTCCACGGCCCGGCTGCGCCGCCGCCTGCGCGAGCTCAGCACCTCGGAGCTGCGCGAGATCGGCGACTACCGCTCGGCGATCGCGGGCACCGCCGCCCGGCTGGCCGCCCTGCGCGCCTCCGCCGACAACGTCACGCGCCTGCGCCAGGTCCTCGGCCGTCTCGACGCCGCCACCTCCGTGGGCGACCGCCGCCGCGCCGACGGACGCTTCCACATCGAGGTCGCCGCAGCCGCCCAGTCCGTACGGCTGACGCGCGCCGAGATCGACATCCAGGCCGAGGTGGGCGAGCTGCTCTGGCTCCCGTACGGGGAGGCCGTCGACCCGCAGGACGTGGTGCGCAGCCACACCCAGGTGATCGACGCCATCGAGGCCCGCGACCCGGCCCGTGCCAGGTCGCTCACCGAGGAACACATCGACAAGGGGATAGAGCGTCTGATGGAGTTCCATTGGCGGCTCGTCGCATCCGAGTGAGGAGGCAACGATGAGCGATCGGCACGTCGGCCAGGTGGCGGACCGGGTCCATACGATCGTCGCGGACATTTTCAGCTCGCTGGATCGCATCCTGGCGAGCGTCGTGGCCTGCTACCGCGCCTCCGGCTCGTTCGCCTGCGCCGATCTGGCCGCGGTCCGGCCGGAGATCTTCGCCTGCCTGAGCAGGACGAACGAGGTGGTGGCGGGGGCCGGCGTCATCGTCGCGCCCGGCGTGCTGGCCGACCGCCGGCGGTGGCTGGAGTGGTGGCAGGCGCCGCCCGAGCAGGATCCGATCTTCCTCGACGTGGACCTCAACCCGGAGAGCCTCGACTTCTACGACTACACGGCCGCCGAATGGTTCGCCGTGCCCGAGCGCACCCGCCGCCGCCACATCGTCGGCCCGTACGTCGACTACGGCGGCACCGACACGTACATGCTGACGTTCACCGCGCCCGCCGAGGTGGACGGCCGTTTCCTCGGCGTGGTGGGGGCCGACGTGCGGGCGGCCAGGTTCGAGGCGCTGCTGCTCGGCGTGCTGGCCGCGAGCCCCACGCAGATCACGCTGGTGAACGCCGAGGGCAGGGTGGTGGCGGCCAACTCACCGCGGTTGCCCGCCGGCTCCCTGCTCCTCGATCCGGGGGCGGACCGGCTCCCGTTGCCCGAGGCGCCCTGGAGCATCGTCACGTCCGCCGGGGACCGGGCGATCAGCCCTCTGTAGGAGACCGGCTGTTCAGTGCTGCACCCACAGGTAGTAGAGGCCGGGGGCGCTCCAGTTGGTGGGGATGACGGTTTCGCAGTAGTACAGGCGCCAGCTGTGGTTGGTCTGGCCCTGGTGGCCGACCCCGAGGCATTGGTCGGGCCAGCCGTAGGTGCCCTGCTTGACATAGCCGGGCACCTCGGCGTGCGCGGGCGAACCGAAACTGGATGCGGTGACGAGGGCGGCCGCGGTCAACGTGAGCGCGGCAAGAGTGCGCGACTTCATAAAGGAAAGTTAACTAATAATTTGGCCACAGGCAATGCGTTCTCTCTGCGCTTTCACAGAACAGCTGGTGCCCACATCGACGTCCGGCCTCGGCGCCGTCCTAGGAGGCGTCGCCGGTCGCCTCGGCAGGCCGGTATACCAGGTACAGCACACCCGTCGTGAACGTCTCCGACTTGATCAGCTCCAGAGGGACGGGGTTGTCCCCCTCGTCGAACAGGCGCTCGCCCTTGCGGATGGCGATCGGGTGCACCAGCAGGTGCAGTTCGTCCAGCACTCCCGCGGCCAGCAGCTGGCGGACCACCGAGATCGAGCCGCTCACGGCGATGCGGCCGCCCTGCTCCTTCTTCAACGCGGTCACGGCCTCGACCAGGTCGCCCTGGAGCAACTCGGAGTTGCGCCAGGTGAACTCCAGGGGCTGCCGCGACACGACGATCTTCCGTGCGTCACCGAGCGTCTTCGCGAAGCCGGCGTCTTCGCCGCCCTCGGCCTCCCGCTCCGGCCACGCTCCGGCGAAGCTGTCATAGGTCTTGCGCCCCAGGAGCAGGGTGTCGGTCATCTGCGCCCCCACGGCGGCACCCATCTCGTCGTTGAAGTACGGGAAATGCCACTCCGCCGGCTCCTCGACGACCCCGTCGAGGGAGATGAACAGGCTTGCGGCGATCGTCCTCATGATGATCCTCCAGGAAGGGGCGGGGCCGTCCGGCCCCGCCGTTCTGATGTGCCTTCAGCCTCGCGGGACCTGCTTACGGATCGCTTAAGGTCTCCCTTTGGGACGGGCGGCGACGGCTGGGTGGCAAATGGTGTCCGAAAAGAGTCCTTGCCGAATTGGCAGAGTTACTACCCAAGACATCACACTTGTCCGGTGCGCTTCTCAGTTCTCGGCCCGCTCACAGCCCGCGTCGCCGGTGCCCATGTCGATATCAAGGCCCGCCAGCAGCGCGCGGTGATCTCGAGATTGATCCTGGCCGACGGAACCGTCGTCTCCCTCGACGCCCTCATCGACACCATCTGGGGGGAGAAGCCGCCGCGCGAGGCGGTCAACGGCATGCACGCGATCCTCGCCCGGCTGCGACGCATGCTCGAACCGGAGCGGCCCCCGCGCAGCCCGGCGACGGTGCTGGTCAGCGAGGCGCCCGGCTACGCCTTGCGGATAGCGAAGGACGCGGTCGACGCGCGCAGGTTCACCGACGCCGTGCTCGGCGGCCGTGAGCAGCTCGCCGCCGGCCGCCCCACGCAGGCGCTCGCCCTCCTGGAGGCGGGGCTGGCGGAGTGGCGGGGCAGGCCGTACGCCGAGTTCGCCACGGAGGACTGGGCGGCGCCCGAGGTCTCCCGCCTGGAGGAGCTGCGGCTGGACGCGCTCGGGGCCCGCTGCGAGGCGCTGCTGGAACTGGGCCGCACGGCGCAGGCCGTGCCCCCGCTGGAGGCCGCCGTGCGGGAGCATCCGCTGCGGGAGGAGCTGTGGCGGCTGCTCGCGCTCGGGCTCTACCGTTCGGGAAGGCAGGGCGACGCGCTTGCCGCCATCCGGCGGGCCCGCGCCCGCCTGGCCGCCGAGCTCGGCGTCGATCCCGGGCCTCGCCTGCGCGAACTCGAGTCGATGCTGCTCGCCCAGGACGAGATCCTGCTCGCCCCGGCGCCGCCGCCCCCGCCGGCCCGGACGGCGCAGCCTCTCGCCAACCGCGCCGAGCCACTGGGCGCGCTTCTCGGCGCGGCCCCCACCGCTTCCGACCGTCCGGGGTGCGCCCTGATCTCCGGCGAGGCCGGGGTGGGCAAGACCTGGCTGACCACGCGGCTGGCGGAGTCGCTCGCCGGGCAGGGCTGGCAGGTCGCCTGGGGACGGTCGAGCGAATCCGGCGGCCGGCCGTCCCTGTGGCCGTGGACGCAGGCGCTGCGGGCTCTGGGAGCGATCGGATCGGAGTACGAGGAACGCTCCATCCCCGACGCGGCGGAGGCGCGTTTCCAGCGGCACGCCGAACTGGTCCAGCGGTTGACGGCAGCGGCGTCGGCCACCCCCTGCCTGCTGATCCTCGAGGACGTGCAATGGGCGGATGACGCCTCCCTCCGGCTGTTCTGCGACTTGCTCACCATGGCCTCCGGCGCCCGGCTCTACGTCGTGGCCACGCTCCGTACGGGAGAGGCGGAGAGCCGCGAGCTGAGCGAGCTGCTGAACGCGCTGACCCGGTCGGGGGCGGAGCGGGTGGAGCTGGCCGGGCTGTCCGCGAACGGCGTCCGTCTGATGGCCGAGTCGTCGGAGACGACGATGAGCGACGAGGCGCTCAAGCGGCTGGTCGACCGGACCGGCGGCAATCCCCTGTTCGTCCAGGAGACGCTGCGGCTGGCGGCCGCCGAAGGCGTCGAGGCCGCGCTCGAAGCCGTGCCCTCCGGCGTGGCCGACGTCATCCGCCGCCGCGTCGCCCGGCTCAGCGGCCAGGACGTCCTCACCGCGGCCGCGGTGATCGGGCACGGCGGCGACATCCCGCTGCTGTCCGTCGTCACCGCCAAGGCGGCCACCGAGGTGATCGAGGATCTGGACGAGGGGGTCTCCGCGAGGCTGCTGCAGCCCGGGCGGGCCTTCGCCCACGATCTCATCCGGCAGACGATCTACGCCGGTCTCCCGTCGGCGCGGCGGTGCACGCTGCATCTGGCCGTCGCCGAAGCGCTCGCCGCCCGGCCGGGAAGCGACCCCGAGGCCGTGGCAGGACATTACCTTTCCGCCTCGCCTCTGGGAGCCGCCGAGGCCGTGGCGTGGGCCCGCACGGCGGCGATCGCCGCCGAGGGCCAGCTCGCCTTCGGCGACGCCGCCCGATGGTGGGCCAGAGCGTCCACCGAGCATGCCGCCGCCTCGCTTCCCGATCTTTCCGAACGAGCCGGACTGCTGCTCTGCGAGGTACGCGCCCGCCTGGACGCGGGGGATCTCACCGGCGCGCGCCAGGCGAGGAACCAGGCGATACGCCTGGCGGAGGCGGCCGGTGACGAGGACGTCCACATGCGGGCGCTCGTCGCGCTCGACATGCCGGGCATGTGGGTCATGAAGACGTACCACGAGGTCGAGCTGCAGCTCGTCAAGCGCCTGGAGACCGCGCTGAGCGGGATTCCCCAGGAGGACTCCGAGCTGCGGTGCAGGTTGCTCGGCACACTGGGGATGGAGCTCTACGACCCCGTCGAGAACCCTTTGTGCGACCGCCTCACGGCCGAGGCGGTCGCCATGGCACGCCGGATCGGCGATCCCCGGCTGCTGGGTTTCGCGCTCAGCGCGCGCCTGCTCGCCCTCCTGCGTCCCTCGTGGAACCCGCAGTTGCAGGAGGTCGGCACGGATCTCATCGAGACGGGCGAGCGGCACGACCTGCCCGTGCATGCCGTCGTCGGCAGGGCCCTGCTCGTCTGGCTGGCGGCCCAGCGGCTCGCGATCGCGGAGGCCGACCGGCTGTCCGCCGAGTGTGACGTGCAGATCCGGCGACTGGGGCTGCGCCTGCAGGGTGTCCAGCATGAGGCGTGGCGCGTGGCCAGACTGGCCGTCGGGGGACGATTCGACGCCGCGATGCGGAGCCTCGAGGAGTCGTGGAAGCGGCTGCGGGTACTCGGGCTGTTCAGCCCGGACGCGCACTACACGAGCGTTCGCTGCTCCCTGCTGATCTGCTCGGGCCGGGCCGGCGAGATCACCGAGGAAATGCTCGAGAGCTCCGGGATAGCCATGCTCGTTCCCGCCACGGCCCACGACCTGGCCCTCATCGCCGCGGACGCGCGAGGGGACACGCGACGCGTCGCCGAGCTCGCGTCGAGCCCTTGGGAGCCGCTGCGAGACGACTGGACGCAGGTCGCGAGCCTCGCGTACCGCGCCATGGCGGTCGAGGCGGCGGGAGACCAGGAGGAGGCGGAACGCACGTACGCCCGGCTCCTCCCCTACAAGGGGGGCCTGGTGATGGGCGGCAACATCCTGACCCTCGGGCCGGTCGACCTTCACCTCGCCAAGCTCGCGCTTCTCCTCGGCCGGCGTGACGAGGCCGGCGAGCTGCTGCGATCCTGCGCGGCCGACGCCGGCCGGGAGGGGCTGACGTGGTGGGCGGATCAGGCCCGCGGCCTGATCCGGACAATCCACAACCAATAGCCGCGCAAGAGCCGCCCCGCACTCTCGAAGAGTCTTCGACAGAAAGGGGCGGACATGCCCGCCGCATCCACCGTCACCACCGGGCCCGATCTGACGGGCTTCCTCGTCGCACACAAGGCCATGAAGGCCGAGTACGGCCGCCTCGCCGACGCCGCGGCCACCGTGGACCCGGCCGACGTCGAACGCGTCGCGGCGATCGAGGCGCACATCGCCTTCATGATCAAGTATCTGCACCATCACCACGCGCCCGAGGACGAGGATATCTGGCCGGCGCTGCGCCTGGCCGATCCCGCCGCCACCGCGGTCCTGGACCGGCTGGAGGCCGACCACGGTGACATCGACGCGTTGCTGGAGCAGATCGGCGACCGCGGCAGGACGCTGGCCCAGCGCGCCCCGATCCTGCGTGAACTCCAAGCCCGCCTCGCCGACCACCTCACGCTGGAAGAGCGCGAGGCGGTGCCGCTGATCCGCCGGCACCTGACCCAGGAGTGGTTCGGAGAGCTGCACGAGAAGGTCACGAAGAGCTGGGACCAGCCCGACCTGCCCTTCTTGTTCGGGATCGCCGTCACGTATGCGAGCAGGACCGAGATCGCCCACCTCCTGACCAGCGTGCCGTGGTTCGTCCGGCTGCTCTGGCGCCTGGCGATGCGGCCCAAGTTCAACAAGCGGATGCGGCAGGTGTACGGCGCATGAGCGACTCACTCACCGGATCCGCGCTGCCGTCCGGAGCAGCCACCATCACCTGGGACGACACGCTCGACGACATCTTCGCCGGCGACCTGGTCTCCGCGCTCGCCTACACCACGCCGGCCGGCGGCGTCGTGATGACGCCCGTGTGCCCACTGGGCCTGCGGGACAGGACGCACGGCAGGATCGGGTTCACCACTGCCCTCGGCAACGGGCGCAAGCTCGACCGGATGACCGCGGACCCGCGCGTCGCGCTGGCCTTCCACACCCGGGAGCACGGCAGGTCGTCACGTCCCGGCTTCGTCCTGGTCCAGGGCACGGCCCGCATCGGGCAGATGACGCCAGAGGTCTACTCGGCGATGGAGGACCGGCTCGGCATCGTCAGAGGATGGCTCTGGGACCGCATCATGCATTCCTACTACCACGAGCGGGTCGTCGTGTGGCTCGACGTGAAGCGGATCACCGTCGGGGAACCGGGATCGCCGATCGTCGCGGGCGAATCATCTCGCGTCATCGGAGCCTCGCTCGCGATGCCGCCCGGGCCGCACCGGCCGCCCGGTGCGGGATCCGCTCCCCGCCTGGACGCGGTGCAGGCCGCCCGCCGCGTGACGGCGCAACAGCACGTGCTCCTCGGCTACCGGGGATCCGACGGCCATCCCGAAGTCGTCCAGGCGAGCATCGCCTCCGGTGACAGGGCGGGGATCACCCTGACAACCGAACGGCCGCTACCCCCGGGCGGGCGGCGCGCCTGCCTCCTCGGTCACTCCTTCAACGCCCGGGGGATCGGAATCAGTGTGGATCAGCACACGGGCTGGCTCGAGGTGGGTGAGGAGGCCAGGTACGCGCCGCACACGGTCCAGCGGTTCGCCGTTCCGAAGAGCAAGTTCATCAGCAACCTCGGCTCCGGCCTGGTCACCGTCTTCCGGCGGCGTGCCCGCCTCCGGAACACCGCCTGAGCCACGGGGCCCGGCGGGGAGGCCTTCGCCGTGATCGTGACCCGGAGGGGGCGTCACGATCACGACGGCCGACGGACCACGGTCAGTCTCGTGGCGCCTTTTCGTACTGATCTGTTATGGCTGGTCGCTCTTCGTGGTCGTGGCCGGTGTCGAGAGGGATCTTCTCGCCGCCATAGGCACGGCTCATCCTGATCCTGAGACGGCCGAGCAGACCGCGGGCCTCCTTGGGCGGGACGCCCCCGCCGTCATGACGGGCCGCCGGAAGCATGGGAACGGGTGACTTGCCGCGCACGTGGGCCTCGACGTCCCCCGCGAGCGGCGCGTGGACCTCGATGAACTCTCCGTGCGGCAGGCGCTTGATGACGCCCGACTCCACCCCGTGGCCGATGGTACTGGCATCCGCTCGCTGCAGCCCCAGGCATATCCGGTAGGTGATCAGATAGGCCAGCGCCGGGCCCGCGAAGACCAGCACCCGGCCGCCGTACGTGGTCCAGTTGAGGCTGATGTGGAAGTTGGCCGCGATCACGTCGTTGGCGCCCAGCAGCCACAGCACACCGTAGAACGTGATGGCCGAGATGCCGATCGAGGTGCGGTGCGGGTTGTTGCGCGGCCGGTCGGCGATGTGGTGCTCGCGCCGGTCACCGGTGATCCATCGTTCCAGGAACGGATAGAGCACCAGGCCGGTGATGACCAGCCCGAGTGGCAGCAGCGCCGGGATCAGCACGCTCAGCGGCAGCGTGCCCGCGTGGGCCGTGCCGAAGAGGTTGATCTCCCAGGAGGGCATGAGGCGCAGGGAGCCTTCCAGGAAGCCCATGTACCAGTCCGGCTGGGATCCGGCAGAGATGTCCGCCGGTGTGTAGGGACCGAACAACCAGATCGGATTGATCTGCGTGAAGGTCGACAGACCCGTCAGGACGGCGGCGGTGAACAGCAGGTACGCTCCCGACTTCCCCATGAAGGCGGGCAGGAGCGGCGCGCCCACCACGTTCTTCTCGGTACGGCCCTTGCCCGGCATCTGCGTGTGCTTCTGTACCCACATCAGCACCAGGTGGGCGGTGATGAGCGCGAGCAGGATGCCCGGGATCAGCAGGATGTGCAACGTGTAGAAGCGCGGGATCACCACCTCGCCGGGATACTCCCCGCCGAAGAGGAAGAACGACAGGTACGTGCCGACCAGCGGGAGCGACAGCAGCACGCCCTGGGTGATCCGCAGCCCCGCACCCGACAGCAGGTCGTCGGGCAGGGAGTAGCCGGTGAGCCCCTCGAAGAGGGCGAGCGTGAACAGCCCGATGCCGATCAGCCAGTTCAGCTCACGTGGCTTGCGGTAGGCGCCGGTGAAGAACACGCGGAGCATGTGGATCATCAAACTGGCGGCGAACAGCAGGGCGCCCCAGTGGTGAATCTGCCGGAGCAGCAGCCCGCCGCGCACCTCGAAGCTGATCTCCAGCGTCGAGGCGTACGCCTCGGACATCCCCACGCCCTTGAGCGGTGCGTAGGAGCCGTCGTAGAGCACATGCTGCATGCTGGGCTTGAACCAGAAGGTCAGGAACGTTCCGGTCAAGAGCAGGATGATGAACGAGTAAAGCGCGATCTCGCCCAGCAGGAACGACCAATGGTCCGGGAAAATTTTGCGTAGGTTGCGCTTGAGGAAGTTCGCCGCCCCCAAACGGGCGTCAAGATATCCACTGGGTCCTGTAATGAATTTCGGCGGTGTGGCCATATGTGACCTCCCCTAAGCCGCACAACCAGATTCTGGTCTCGCGGTCATCGGCCGCTCCCAGGAGGCGGCCAGGCGGCGCGGGCAAGGAATGAGATATCGGTCTCTGGCTTAGAGGTGCCCACGACGGCAACCGGTATGCACGTGATGCCGAAAGAAGGCCGGTAATGGAATTGCCATGAGAATGGCTTCGGCCGGGCTCTCTCCGTCTCTCCGAATGACGATCACCATGCAGTCGCAACAGATTTCCCCTTTGCCGGTAATGCGGCGATTTATGGGGATGCGCCGGGGTAGCTGCGCTGCTGTTTTCGCTGAAGACGACGGAGAGCGATATGACCACTTTCAAGCCCGGCGGCGAGCCGCTGACTTCCCCCATGGCCCCGCTCCGCGCCCGCCGCAAGGGAGAGGTGCTCGCGGCCTGGCTGTCGACGACCGATCACAAGGTGATCGGATACATGTATCTGATCGCGTCGTTCGTCTTCTTCGCGCTGGCCGGTCTCATGGCGCTCGCCATCCGTGCCGAGCTGGCCCAGCCGGACCTGCAGCTCATCGGCAACGAGCAGTACAACCAGCTGTTCACCATGCACGGCACGATCATGATGCTGCTGTTCGCCACCCCGCTGTTCGCCGGGTTCGCCAACGTCGTCATGCCCTTGCAGATCGGCGCGCCGGACGTCGCCTTCCCCCGGCTGAACGCGGTGAGCTTCTGGTTGTTCCTGTTCGGCGGGCTGATCGTCGTCAGCGGGTTCTTCACGCCCGGCGGCGCGGCCGACTTCGGCTGGTTCGCCTACACGCCGCTGTCGGAAGGCACCTTCAGCCCGAGCATCGGCGGCGATTTGTGGATCATGGGACTGGCGCTGGCCGGGCTGGGCACCATTCTCGGCGCGGTCAACTTCTTCACCACCATCGTCTGCATGCGCGCTCCCGGGCTGACCATGTTCCGCATGCCGATCTTCACCTGGAACGTTCTCCTGACCAGCATGCTCGTGCTCATGGCCTTCCCCGTGCTGGCCGCCGCGCTGCTCGTGCTCGAAGCGGACCGCAAGCTCGGCACCCAGGTCTACGACCCCGCCAACGGCGGGGCCATGCTGTGGCAGCACCTGTTCTGGTTCTTCGGCCACCCCGAGGTCTACATCATCGCGCTGCCGTTCTTCGGCATCATCACCGAGGTCATCCCGGTGTTCAGCCGCAAGCCGATCTTCGGCTACATCGGCCTGGTCGGCGCGACCATCTCCATCTCCGGGCTGTCGATGGCGGTGTGGGCACACCACATGTTCCCGACCGGGCAGGTCCTGCTGCCGTTCTTCTCTTTCATGACCTTCCTCATCGCGGTGCCGACCGGGGTGAAGTTCTTCAACTGGATCGGCACCATGTGGCGGGGCCATCTGAGCTTCGAGTCGCCGATGTTGTTCTCGGTCGGCTTCCTCATCACATTCCTGCTCGGCGGCCTGACCGGCGTCATCCTCGGCTCGCCGCCGCTCGACTTCCACGTCACCGACACCTACTTCGTCGTCGCCCACTTCCACTACGTGGTCTTCGGCACCGTGGTGTTCGCGATGTTCGCCGGCTTCTACTTCTGGTGGCCGAAGATGACCGGCAAGATGCTGAACGACACCCTCGGCAAGTGGCACTTCTGGACGTTGTTCATCGGCTTTCACACGACGTTCCTGGTGCAACACTGGCTCGGCGCGGCGGGCATGCCGCGCCGCTACGCCGACTACAGCGCGGGCGACGGCTTCACCGACCTGCACCTGGTCTCCTCTATCGGCGCGTTCATCCTGGGCGCCTCGACGCTGCCGTTCCTGTACAACGTCTGGCACACCGCCCGCCACGCGCCGCGCGTCACCCTGGACGACCCGTGGGGGTTCGGCAACTCGCTGGAATGGGCCACCTCCTGCCCGCCGCCGCGGCACAACTTCACCGGCATCCCGCCCATCCGCTCCGAACGGCCCGCCTTCGACCTGCACCACCCGCACACATCCCATCACCCCCGGCTCGGCAACGAGGAGACAGCGCAGGAGGAGAAGCCGTGACCAGTCCTCTCGACCACGTCCCCACGCCACGCCATGAACCGGCCTGGGCACAGTCGCGGTAGCGAACATGAGCCTGTCCGATCAGGAGCACCGGCTACTCGCCGAAATCGAGCAGAATCTCCGCCGGCGAGATCCCGCCTTCGCCCGCCGCATCGACGCGCTCAACGCCGCCCCGCTCCGGGACGGCCCGCAACGCTACGCCTGCCATGTCAGCGGACGAGAGATCATCTGCATCCTCCTCCTGGTGATCGTTCTGGCCGTGGTGCTGGTGTGCGTCACGCTCGCGGCGGGCAGCCGCACCTCCACTCCGTCAGAACTCCCTGTACGCCCACCGGCCACCACCACCAGCAGTCACCGTGACGTTCCCGGTCGTCCGCAGGGCATGGAGCAGGGCATGGACAAGTGGCATGTGGCGGCACACCGCATGGGCATCTGGCTCGATCGCGTCACCAGCTCCACATCCCCACCCGCACCGCCACACCAGGCGAGGCGTGCACGATCGGGGCACTGTCAGGAGCCGGAAGGCCGGCGGCCTGAAGCAGGTCCTGGTCCAGGCTGATCAGCTGGGCATGCTGCAGCGGCCAGGCGGGATGCTCGGTCTCGGCCGCGGCCAGCCGCCCTGTCACCATGGTGAACAGGCGGTAACGAGCGGTCAGGAAGTGCGCCTGCTCGTCGCGTTCGTCCTCCGTCAGCGCCTCACCCACGGCCACGTCCACATCGCACCGCGCCCCCTCCGGTCCCGGCCACCGTCTACGGCACCGGTACCGCCTGCGGCCGCCCTCCGCGCGTACCGACATGTCCGACCAGAAATACGGCAGCCAGTAGCCGGCCCGCCCGCCGACCGCGGCCGCCAGCCGCCCGGCATCCAGCGACAGGAACCAGATGCCGGAGCGCCCGCGGCCGTCACGCACATAGGTGCGGCAATTCGTCTCCGGAAAGCTCGACAACCACGGCAGCGCGGGCATGCCCGGCATCCGCGCATCCTCCATGCGGAACGGCGTCAGCCCCACCCACGCCGTCCCGTCGAACGTTTCGACCGTCAACGAGCCCGGCACCAGCGCCCGCACCACCTCGACCGGATACCGCCAGTGCAGGAACGTCATCTGCGACCAGCGGTGATACATCACCGGCCACCCGACGCGCGGAGACGGCGGAGCCTTCATGCGTGCACCCAGTGTGCTGATCGCTCAAGCGGGCAAGCCACCTGCACGCTCTACCCGAGACTCCCCGGTCCAAGCTTTCACCACCCGCCGAAGCCGGAGTTCTACAGTGCCGCGTCTCTGAGCGGGCGGACCGAGCCCCGGACGATGATGTGGGTGCCGAGCAGCACGTGCTCGGCCAGGCCCGACCTGTCCCGCCCTCGCTGGAGCGCCAGGCGTACGGCGGTGCGGCCCAGTCTTCGTGCGGCACGTGCACCGTGGTGAGGTTGATGTCGGCGGCCGGGGCACACGGTGGTCGGCCAGGGTCCTGCGGTAACCGACGACGGGGCCTGAACGAGCCCGCCGAGCCGGAGGCCGGTGTGCCGGATGGTCTGGAGCGCATTGAGGTTGCGGTGGTCCGGCGGCGTAGGCGAGACTCATCGCCAATCGTGAGGTGGCGGAGGGGTCGATGAGCACCGCTGACAAGGGCAACACCTATCTGGAACAGGTCGTCGCACAGCAGGCGGTGCTCGAGGACGATCTCAGGGCGCGCCGCGGCGCCGCCCCGGCAGGGCCGGCGCACGTGGCGGGTCCGCTGGCCAAGCGCGAGCGGGCCCTCGGCGGGGCGGCACCCGAGAAGGCGACTCCGGGGCCGGTGGACGTACGGATCACCGGCTTCTGGCGCTGGAAGAACGTGCTCGTCCCACCCAACGCCTTCGTGGTGCACACACGGCGCGGCCGGGAAAAGCCCCTGCACATCGGCCTGGGCGTATCGTTCCGCTTCAACCCATCCACCGACTCATTCCTGGTAGTGCCAGGCGCCACCCAAACCATCCTGATCAACGCCTACTGCATCTGCCGAGAACTGCAAGGGGTGTTGGTGCAGGGCTATGTGCAGTGGGGGGTCCAAACCTTCCCCACCGCCTACCGCAAACTGGACTTCAGCGACCCAGACGACCCGATGCGGCTGGTCAACCTGCAGCTACGGGAGCAGGCGGAGGCGGCCATCAAGGACAAGGTCGCGACCATGGGCGTCCGCGACGTGCTCAGCGACAAGCAGCCCATCATCGAGGAGCTGACCGCCCGGCTGCGCGCGGTGGCCGAAGGCGAGGACGACAGCGACCAAGGGCTCGGCCTGCGTATCGTCACCGTCCAGATCAAGGAGGCCGTCGTCAGCTCGTCGCGGCTCTGGGAGAATTTACAGAAGCCGTACCGGGCCGAGCAGGGGCAGATCGCCCGGCTGGCGGAGCTGCAGTCCCAGGAGGCGGTCGCCCAGCGCGAGATGGCGGCCGAGCGGCTCAAGGAGACTCAGCGTCTGGAGTACGAGCGGGAACTCGCCGAGTTGCGGGCCCGCAACGAGGCGTTGCAGTTCGACACGGAGGTCGCTGAGCGGCTGCGGCGCACCCAGCGCAAGCACGATGACTCCAGGGCGGTGGCGGAGCTGGAGACCGAGACGACCCGGCACGCGCTGCGGATGGAGCGCGAACGGCACGCCGAGGAGGCCGAGACCGGCAGGCTCAGGATCGAGCGGGAGCAGGAGCTCAAGCGCCTGGAGCTCGGCGGCGAGCTGGAACTGGCACGCTCCCAGGCACTGGCCGGCCACGAGCGGGCGCTGCTCGACGTGGAGCGCGTGCGGATGCGGGCCGATATCGACAATCAGCAGACGCCGGCCAGTCTGCAGGCCAAGCTGATCGGTTTGCTGCCCGAGATCATGTCGAAGCTCCCCAAGCCGGAGGAACTGCGCGTGGTGTCGATCAACGGCAGCGACCGGACCACCGTGTCGGGGTTGCTGTCCGAGCTCGCCGTGGTGGTCGGAGTGCTGCGTTCGGCGATCGACGGTGACGGGCCGGGTTCCTGACCGCGGTCCGCGTCATCGCTTGAGGCGGCCACGCCGTCGAGCTCGACGGCGTGGCCGAGCTCGACGCCCGCCGCCCGTGGTGATCGCCGGCGCTCAGTTCGCGGTGAAGGCGGAGGGGCGGCGCAGGGGCCACGGGTCCACGGTCTCCAGGGCGGAGGCCAGTCGGATCAGCACGGCCTCGTCCCATGGGCCGCCCACCAGCTGGGCGCCGATCGGCAGGCCGGTCGGGGACATGTGCAGGGGAAGGCTGATCGCCGGCAGACCGGTGATGTTGCAGACCGCGGTGAAGGAGATCATCTGGGTTTCGGTGAGCCGCAGCCCGTCGGGGTTGTCGTTGGCCTCCTGCAGCACGGCGTCGACGGGTGGCGGAGGGCAGGCCATGGTGGGGGTGAGCAGGACGTCGAAGTCGGTGCCCCATTGGGCGACGACGGCGCGGGATTCCACCTGCAGGCGGATCGCAGCCCGTACGTATTCGCCGGAGTGCCTGGTCGTCGCGCGCTCCATCCGGCGGCGCAGGTGCGGTGCGGCGAGTTCCGGCTGATCGTAGGGCACGCCCCACAGGGCGGCGTCCAGAATCGTCAGCGCGTACCCGGTGATGGCCTCCTCGCTGAAGAACCGGGGAGAGACGGGGAAGACGTCGTGCCCGAGGGATTCCAGGAGCCGCGCCGCCCGCTCGGCCGCCTGGACGCAGACGGGGTCCACCGGCATGCCGGTGGGCGCATCGGTGAGCAGGCCGATGCGCAGCCGCCCGCTGTCCCGCCCAGCCTCCTCGGCGAAGGGGCGCTCCGGTGCGGGCGCGCGGTACATGGCCAGCCGGTCCGGTACGGACATGACGTCGAGCAGCGCGGCGGCGTCGCGCGTGTAGCGGGTGATGGCCCCCTCGACGGTGGCGTGTTCCCAGGCCGCCACCTGCTGGGGAACCCGCCCCCTGCTGGGCTTGAGCCCCACCAGCCCGCAGCTGGAGGACGGCATGCGGATCGAGCCGCCGCCGTCGTTGGCGTGCGCCACGGGGCACAGCCCGGCGGCCACCGCGGCCGCCGCTCCCCCGCTGGACCCGCCGGGGCTGCGGGACGGGTCCCAGGGGTTGCGGGTGCTGCCGAACCGGCTGTTCTCGGTGGTGGACAGCAGGCCCATCTCGGGGGAGTTCGTACGGCCCATGAGCACGAATCCGGCGTCAGCGAAACGTTGCACGACAGGTTCGCTCTGCGGCCTGGGCCGGTCGTGCACGCCCAGGGAGCCGTAGGTGGCCGGCTGCCCTTCCGCCTCGGTCAGCTCCTTGATCGGAATCGGCACTCCGTGGAAGGGCGGCAGGTCCGCACCGTCGGCCACGGCCTGTTCGGCCCGCTTGGCGGCGGCGCGCACCTCGTCGTCGTTGCGCCAGACGAAGGCGGTGAGGCCGGGGTCGTAGCGGTCGATCCGGGTCAAGTAGGTGTCGGCGATCTCAACAGGGCTCAGCTCTCGCTTGCGTACGGCCGTGGCGAGGTCGACGGCGGCGGCGAAGGGGTCCATTTCAGCTCCAAACGGGGATCAGCGAACCATGAGCAGCTCGTCGAGCTGCCGGCGGGTCTCGGGTCCGGCCGGGGCGTCGAGCACGACGCGGCCCGCCTCCATGACGACGACTCGATGGCACCAGCCGAGCATCATCCCGGCGTGCTGGTCGACGACGATCACGGCCACGCCGGCCGCGGCGACGGCGGCCAGCCCGGCCAGCACCTCGGTCACGAGCGAGGGCTGCAGGCCCTGGGTCAGCTCGTCGATCACGACCATGCGCCGGCCGGCGAGGATCGCGCGGGCCACGCCGAGCTGCTGTTTCTGCCCGCCGGACAGGGTCCCCGCCGGCTGGCAGGCCCGCTCGGTCAGCAGGGGGAAGAGGTCGCGCGGGTCGACGGCGGGGACGAATCCCTTCCGTGTGGCCAGCCGGAGGTTCTCCGCGACGGTCAGCGACGGGAACACGCCGCGGTCCTCGGGCATGAGGGCGGCGCCCCACCTGGCGAGCAGGTCGGGACGGCCCGGCGGCACGGCGTGGCCGTCGAAGACGACCTCACCGCCCTGCCTGTCGGCCAGGCCGAACATCGTGCGGAGAAGGGTCGTCTTGCCCGTCCCGTTGCGTCCCAGCAGCGCGACCACCTCGCCCGCCGCGACCTGTGCGGTCACGCCGCGGACGACGTTCGCCTGCCCGTATCCGCCGGACATGCCGGTCAGTGTCAGCATCAGCTCGCCGCCCCCAGGTAGGCCTCGCGCACGGCGGCGTCGGCCACGATCTCGTCCATGGGCCCGTGTGCGATGATCCGGCCGCCGTGCAGGACCACGACGTCGTCGGCGAGCTCTCTGACGATGTCCATGTCGTGCTCGACGACGAGCATGGCGCAGCCGGTCCGTTCGGCGACCTGTTTCAGCTCCCTGGTCAGCCGCCGGGCGTCCTGGCGTCCCATTCCCGCCGCCGGCTCGTCCAGCAGGACCAGTCGCGGGGCTCCGGCGAGCACCATGGCCAGTTCCAGTCGCCGCCGGTCGGCCAGCGGCAGGGTGCCCGCCGCGGTCGCGTCGTCGGTGACCAGGTCCTGGTAGTCCTCCGGCAGGCCGGCCCGGACCGGCGCCTCCATGCGGGCCAGCCGGATGTTGTCCGCGGGAGACAGCTCGGTGACGACGCTGGGGATCTGGAACATGCGGCCGACACCCATGCGCACCCGGCGGTGCACCGGTACGGCGGAGGCGTCCTGGCCGAAGATGCGCAGCGTGCCGGCGTCGGCCGTGAGCTGGCCGGCGACGATGGCCAGCAGCGTGCTCTTGCCCGCGCCGTTGGGCCCGATCAGGCAGACGCACCGGCCCGGCGGCACGGTGAGGTCCACGCCGTCGAGCACCCGGACGGGGCCGAAGGATTTGGCGATCCCCTGCAGGCTGAGGGCGGCGTGGGGGCCGGATGCGGGCGGCGTCCCGGGCTCTCCGCCCTTGGCGGCGGCCGGGGGCAGCTTCACGGTGGGCGAGCCGCCCGGCAGCCAGGTGCGGGCCAGCCCCGCCACGCCGTCCGGCGCGACCTGAACGATCAGGACGAACAGGATGGCGAGTCCCAGGATGTACCAGCCCTGCCAGGTGGGGCCCAGGATCTGCTGGCCGGTGGTGAGCGCCACCGCGCCGAACACGGCGCCCAGCGTGGATTCCCGGCCGCCCACGGCGAGCCAGACCAGGACGCTGGTCGACAGCCCCAGGCCGAACACGGTCGGGGAAATCAGCCCGGCGACGGGGGCGTAGAGCGCTCCGGCGATCGTCGACACGGCCGCGCTCGCGGCGAAGGCGGCCGACCGGACGCGGACGGTGTCGATGCCCGACTGCGCGGCGCGTTCCGGGTTGCGGGCCGCCGCCGTCAGCCGCGCGCCGAACCGGCTGCGGACGATCAGCCAGGTGCACACCCCCACCACCACGACCACGGCGATCAGCGTCCGGTAGTAGGTCGTGACCACGTCCGAGGTGGACACCGTCAGGCCGTTGGTCCCGTTGGTGAGCGGCGTGAGCGTGGTCGCCGCCTTCTGCAGGAGCAGGCTGACGCCGAGCGTCAGCAGGATCAGCGGCGCGTCGGGGATGCCGGACGCCAGGCCGATCCGGACCACGATCAGCGCGATCGCGGTGGCCGCGATCAGGGCCCCGGCCAGCGTGAGCGCCAGGGGAACGCTGTGCGCTTCGCTCAGCGCCACCGCGTAGGCGCCGCAGCCGAAGAAGGCCGCGTGGCCGACGCTGAGCAGTCCGGCCCGTCCCCAGGCCAGGTCCAGGCCGTAGGTGAACAGGCCGTAACACAGGCCGAGGGTCAGGGTGGCGACGGCGAAGGGGCTGAGCCCGAAAGGCACCGCCGCCAGGGCGAGGAGCACCAGTGCGGTGGCCGCCACGGCCGGCCCGCGTGGCCGTCCCGTGCGGGGGGTCCCCGTGGACACCGCCGTGGCGCCGGGCACGGGCCGCTCGCTCACGACGCCGCCGTTGCCCTGGGTTCGCTCGCTCATGAGCAACCCTGCTTGGCCACGTCGTCGGCGATCGGGCCGAGGTTGCGCGTCACCTTGTAGGCGCCGCCGGGCTCGATGGTGGTCTCCAGCATGTCAGCCTGCAGCAGGTGGTTGGCCGGCTCGAAGTGCGTGCCCTTGCCCAGCGGGGAGTCGAAGCTCATCTTGCCGATCTCGGTGTTGATCGCCTGCGGGTCGTTGCGGCCGGCCTTGCCCGCGGCGGCGAGGAAGAACTGGATGCCGAAGTAGGCGTTGCCCGCGACCTCCGGGATGGGCGGCGTGAACGCGTACTTCGCCCGGTAGTCGGCGACGAACTTCTTGCTCTCGGCGTTGTCGAGCTGGTCCGTCCAGCGCACGACGTGGGTGCGCCCGTTCACCAGATCGGCGAGCGCCGGATAGTAGTCGGTGTCCAGGGGCGCGCCGTCGTAGCCCAGCTTGGACGTCAGCAGCCCGAACTGCTTGGCCTGCTGGCTGAAGGCCACCGCGTCCGCGCCGACCACCATGGACAGCAGCACGTCGGGCCGGGCGTCCTTCAACCGGGTGATGACCGACTGCCAGTCGGTCTGGCCGAGCGGGCTGTACTCCTCGGCGACGATCGTGCCGCCGGCCGACTTGGCGATCTCCTTGACGATGCCGGCGTAGAAGTGCGGGTAGTTGTAGTCCGACCCGGCGATGGCCACGCGCTTGCCGTATTCGCCGATCAGCTCCGGGACGCTGGGGAGCAGGATCTGGCGGGTGCTTTCGCCGAACCCCCACGAGTAGGGGGAGCAGCGCTCGGTGTCGCCCAGGATGGCCGTGCCGAACGGCACCTTGGCGTCCTCGGCCACCTTGCTCACGGCCTCGGCGGTGTCGCCGGTGATGGTGCCGAACAGCATCGACACACGATCCTGCTGGATGAGCTTGCGGGCGAGCTGGGTGGAGGTCGCCGGGTCGCCGGCGTCGTCGACGACGACGTACTCGACCTTCTTGCCGCCCACCCCGCCGCTGTCGTTGACCTTCTGCACGCCCAGCTCGAGACCGTGCTGCAGCGCCTTCCCCGTCTCGCCGACCGGGCCGGTGAGCGGGACCACCACTCCGATCTTCAGCGGCGCCCCGGAGTCGCCCGCGGCGCTGGAGACGGCCGAGCCGCTGCACGCCGTCAAGGTCAGCAGGGCCGCCGCGACGGTGGTCAGGACGACCGTGCGGGAGAAAGGATGCGACGGGACCATGAGAGCAACCTCCGTACGTGGGAACGCGACCGGAGCGCCGCAGTCCCGATGATGACGATGTAGAAGAGCGCGTCGGCGAGGGTGTCGGTGAGCCAGGTGCGCAGCAGGACCGCCAGGGCGGCCACGAGGAGCGCCGCCGTGACCGCCGCCCCGAGGGCGCCCGGGCGGCTGAACAGAAGGGCGAAGAACATGGGCACGAGCAGGCCGAAGCCCATCGACGGATTCACCGCCAGGAGCGGGCTGTACAGAGCCCCCGCGAGCACGGCCAGCATCCCGCCGGAGACGAAGGCCGCGGTCCGCATGCGGCGCGGATCGGTGCCGAGCAGCGCCGCCATCGTCGGGTTGTCCGCGACGGCGCGCAGTGTGAGCCCCCAGCCCGTCCGGTAGGCGGCGAACAGGACCGCTCCGATGACCGCGACGGCCACCAGGCCGGATATCAGCCGGTACGCCGGATAAGGGGTGCCCAGCAGCTCGACCGTGCTCTCCACGGGTGCCGCGGCGGTCCGCGACGTAGAGGTGAAGAGCAGCTCGGCGACCTGCCGCAGCGCCATTCCCACACCCCAGGTGACCAGCATCGTGGCCAGTCCGTCCGCGAGCGGGCGCCGCAACAGGGTCCGCTCGATGATCATGAGCGGCACCACGCACAGCACGCAGGCCAGCAGCACACGCCAGCCGAACGCCACGGTGGTGGCGGTGGCGGCCACGTACGCGCCGGTCATCGCCAGGTCTCCCTGGGCGAGGTTGACCACCCGCAGCGCGGCGAAGACGATCGCGACACCGAGGGTGAGCAGGCCGTACAACCCGAACTGGCTCAAGATGGCGAGCAGAACGTCCACGATCTGGTCCGCCTTTCACCGCGTCGACCGGATGGGATGTTCAGATGATGGCCGCGATGTGGTGGGCGAACTGGTACGAGGGCGCACACTTGTGGTCTTCCAGCGCTTGGCCCGACACTGAATCACGCGCGAACGGCCCGGTAGAGGAGTGGCCATGCCCATCGAGCGGAGACAGGACGGCACCCTTGTCTACGGCTATCTCGACACCGCCGCAGAGCTTGGCGTGCGCACTTCCGACGCGGTGCTCGTACGGGACCAGGGGCGCCCCTATCAGGCGGAGATGAGGCCGTACCGCTTCGGCATGCTGGGCGCGTGCGAGATCACCGGCGATGATCCGGTCCGGGTCCACTCCCTTCCGTCGTCGTCCGTGCCGGACGGGGAGCATCTGATCAGCCTGCTCCGATGCGGCAACGGCTGGCTGGAACAGGACGGCCGCCGCGCCTCGCTGTCGCCCGGCGACTTCATGCTCTACTCCGGCAGGCGGCCGTTCCGGCTGGAGCTCGACGGTCCCTACCGCTATTTCCTGATGAGAATCCCGGCGGCCGCGGTGGACCGGCTCTTCGGCACCGTCGGCGGCGTCACCGCCAACCGCGAGATCCTCCGGCTGCCCAGCGCGCGGATCCTGACGGCCATGCTGATGGAGATGGCCGATCAGGCGCCGGGGCTGGGCCCGCTGACCGGACGCGAGCTGGGCCAGCACGTCACCGCCATGCTCAGGACGGTGCTGCGCGAGTCGTCCCGGCCGGACCCGCCCGGTGACGGCGCCGCCCTGCTGGAGCGGATCCTGGACCACATCGACCGCCATCTCGGCGACGAACTGCTCCCCGGCACGATCGCCGCCGCCCACCACGTCTCGCCTCGCTACCTGCACAAGCTGTTCGAGCAGCAGGGCCAGAGCATCGGGGAGCACGTCCGCCGGCGGCGGCTGGAGCACATCCGGCAGGACCTGGGCGACCCCGCGCTCGCCCACGTGCCCGTCCAGGCCATCGCCGGACGCTGGGGGCTCAAGGACCCCAGCCATTTCAGCAAGCTGTTCCGGTCGGAGTACGGGATCTCGCCGCGCGAGTTCCGGCGGGAGGCGATCAGCCGGACCGGCGCCCGCGTGTGACCCGGTCCGCGGCGAACCCGGTGCCGGTACCGGGTCGCATCGGTGCGGTGGACTGATCCCGGATCTACGCTGGGCGGAGGACGTCCTCCACCGCGGCCAGCGACAGGGTCTTGTAGCCGACCGAGTCGAACAGGACGGTGATCCGGTCCGGCTCGCGGCTCATGACCGTCCCCGGCCCCCACATCTTGTGCGTCACCTTCGCCCGCACAGGGAACGCCCCATGACCGGACGCGGGCGCGGGCTCGGGCGCCTCGCCGTTCTCGCAGATGTCGCACGCGCCGCACGTCCCGGGGTACGGCTCGCCGAAGTAGGCGAGCAGGAACCGGCGGCGGCAGTTCCCGGTCTCCGCGTAGCCGCGCATCATGTCGATCCGCGAGTCGTCGACGCGGTGCCGCGCCTCGTCCAGCTCGGCCGCCCGCGCGGCGGCCTGCTCCGGCGTCAGCCTGCCGGAGGTGTAGCGCAGGTCGCCGGTGTCGGTCACGGTGAGCGCGCCCGCCCGTTCCAGCAGATTGACGAGCCTGGTGAGGTGTGACGGGCGCACCTTGAGCAGCGCGGCCAGCTCGCCCGCGGGCACCGTGCCGCCGTGCTCGCGAGCCAGCGTCGCCACACGCAACAGCGCCTCGCCGTCGGCTCGGCCGCCCGTGAAGAACCGGCGCAGGCCCAGATCCTCCTGCCGGTAGAACAGCACGGCCGAGGCCGGCGCGCCGTCCCGGCCCGCCCTGCCGATCTCCTGGTAGTAGGCGTCGGGCGACTCCGGCGGCTCGGCGTGCAGCACGTAGCGCACGTCCGGCCGGTCGATGCCCATCCCGAACGCCGACGTCGCGACGACGGTGTCCACGTCGCCCGCGGTGAACAGCTCGTGCACGCGGGTGCGTTCGGCGGTCCGCATGCCCCCGTGGTACGGCTCGGCCCGGCGTCCCCTGCCGGCCAGCGCCGCCGCGTACTCCTCGGTCTCCCTGCGGGTGGCGACGTACACCAGGCCCAGACCGTCGCGGGAGGCGGCGTACTCGACCAGCGCCCGGCTCTTGTCCTCCGCGCGGACGAACCGCCGGACCTCCAGCGAGATGTTCGGCCGGTCGAACCCCCTGACGATCTCCACCGGGTCGGTCAGTCCGAGTGAGCGGACGATCTCCTCGCGGACGTTCGGCGCGGCGGTGGCGGTCATCGCCACCACAGGCGGATGCCCCAGGCGCTCGATGACCTTCCCCAGCCGCAGGTAGTCGGGGCGGAAGTCGTGCCCCCACGAGGAGACGCAGTGGGCCTCGTCGATCGCGATCAGTGACGGCCCGGCCTGCGCGAGCCGTTCGACGACGTCGCGCTTGACGAGCTGTTCCGGGGACAGGAACACGAACGCCGCCTCCCCGGCCGTCACCTTCTCCAGCCCGGCCTCCACAGAGGTGGTCGAGTTCACCGCCACGGCGCCGCCCGCGTCGGCCTTGAGCAGGCTGGTCACCTGGTCACGCTGGAGCGCGATGAGCGGCGAGACGACGATCGCGGGTCCGTGGAGCAGCAGCGCGGGAACCTGGTAGACGGCCGACTTGCCGCCACCGGTCGGCATGACGAGCAGCACGTCACGGCCCTTCAGTAAGTGCTCCATCGCCTCCTGCTGGCCCGGCCGCAGCTTCTGCCAGCCGAAGCGCTGCCGGGCCGTGGCCCGCAGCCGCCGTCCCCGGCGCCCGAACCGGCCCTTCAACCTCATCCACAATCCCATGCCACCCATCCTTCACTCGGTGGGCGGTCATTACCCGCGCTCACGGGGCAGCATGCGCCCGGCCGCGCGGGCAGACAGTGTGCGGCGGATCGTTCGTACCGGCAGCACGGTGACGCCGCGGCACACCGATCTCGGCTGAGACTCGCCGGCGACTGGCAGGGCCTGCCACCCGCGCCGAGCTCTGAGATCGGATGTATAGAAGACTATGGCGCCGTTGTGTGGGCTGATCCTAGGGTTGTGTCCAGCAAGTAGTCCGATGTCTCATCGAGGTGCGCCATGACCGACGACCCGCACTCCTTGACCAGCCGGCCGGTCCCGGCGTGGTTCACCGACGCCAAGTTCGGCGTGTTCATCCACTGGGGCGCGTACTCGGTGCCCGCCTGGGCGGAGCCTACCGGCGAGCTGGGCGCCACCGACCCGGAGGTGTGGTTCGCGCACAACCCGTACGCCGAGTGGTACTGGAACACCAGCCAGATCGAGGGCAGCCCCGCCTGGGAGCACCATCGCGCGGTGCACGGGGGCCGCCCGTACGACGACTTCCTCGACCTTTGGCGGGCCGAGTCCTTCGACCCGGGCGACTGGGCGGACCTGTTCGCCCGCGCCGGCGCCCGCTACGTCGTGCCGACCACCAAGCACCACGACGGCATCGCGCTGTGGGACGCGCCCGGCACCGGCACCCGCAACACCGTCCACCGCGGCCCGCGCCGTGACCTGGTCGCCGACCTGGCGGGCGCCGTGCGCGCCCGGGGGCTGCGCTTCGGCGTGTACTACTCCGGCGGTCTGGACTGGTACGCCGGCCGCCGCGCCGTCATCCGCCACGAGGACCTGATCGACGACTACGGCCGCCCCCACGAGGCCGCCTACGCCGCCTACGCCCTGCGTCAGGTGCGCGATCTGATCGACCGCTACCGGCCGGACGTGCTGTGGAACGACATCGGCTGGCCCGACCTGGGCATGGCCGACCTGCCGGGCCTGTTCACCCACTACTATGCCGCCGTTTCCGAGGGCGTGGTCAACGACCGCTGGGACGGCGCCCACGCCGACTACCTGACCAGCGAGTACCAGGCGGGCCGCGAGAAGGAGGCGGCCGCCGTCTGGGAGAACTGCCGGGGCGTCGGCCTGTCCTTCGGCTACAACCGCAACGAGGGTCCCGAGCACCTGCTCGATCCGGCGGGCGCGGTGCGACTGCTGGTGGACGTGGTCTCGCGCGGCGGCAACCTGCTGCTCAACGTCGGCCCGAAGGCCGACGGGACCCTGCCGGAAGAGCAGCGCGCCGTCCTGGAGGGCATCGCGTCCTGGATGGCACACCACGCCACCGCCGTCCACGCCACCAGGCCGCTGGAGCCGGGCGACGCCGTCCCCGGCGGCGAGACCCTCACGGAAGAGGGCCCGCCCTGGGTCCGCTGGACCCGCGACGACCGGCACGCCTACGCGTTCGTCGCCGGCGCGCCGGGCGGTGAGGCGGTGCTCAAGATCCGGCCGGGGCTGCTCGACCCGGCCACCGCGGCCCTCCTGGACGGCGGCCCGGTCAGCGCCGCGGCCGTCCCGGACGGCGTGCGGGTGGCCTCCCCCGGGCTCGGCGCACCACTGCCCGCCGCGATCCGCTTCACGCTGGCATCACCGGGATGAGCCCCCCGGCCGCCGGATCGGCGGGCCATGCGCGGGTGGAGCGTCCTTGACCTGGAGTGCGCTCGAGCTTCTAGCGTCGATGGCATGGGGCGGACGGAGCCGTACCCGATGCGGAGGCCACATGTCACCGAGCACTGCGCGCTGAACCGAGGAAGGGAACGAGTCACGTGAAGACCGTGCAGCTTGGACGTACCGGTGAACAGATCAGCCAGCTCGCCTTGGGGTGCATGATCATGGGTACCGTCACGCCGGAGGCCGAGGCGTTCACGATCCTGGACCGGTACGTCGAGGCCGGCGGCAACTTCCTGGACACCGCCGACTGCTACTGCTGGTGGGAGCGCCAGGGCAGTTACGGCGGCGAGAGTGAGGAGCTGATCGGCCGCTGGCTGGCCCGGACCGGTCGGCGCGAGGAGGTGTTCCTGGCCACCAAGGGCAGCGCCGTCGTGCGCGACCTGGACGCGGTCTGGGCCGGCGGCCGGCCGGACTGGGATGTCGCCTACAGGACGTTCGTCGGGGCCGGGGCGACGACCTTGCGGGAGGCGATCGACGGCAGCCTGCGCCGGCTCGGCACCGACCATGTCGACCTGTATTACGTGCACGTCGACGACCGGACCACGCCCCTGGAGGAGACGCTGGAGGCGCTCGCCGGCATCGTCCAGGCCGGCAAGGCCCGCTACATCGGCTGGTCCAACGTGCGGACGTGGCGGCTGGAGCGGATCCGCCGGCTGTGCGCCGAGCACGGCTGGCCGGCGCCGGTCGCGCTCCAGCAGCAGCACTCGTACCTGCGGCGCCGCGCCGGGCTCCGGCACGCTTCCATCGTGGACGACGAGCAGCTGGACTACCTGCAGGCGCACGACGACCTTACCCTCGTGGCGTACTCCCCGATCCTCAAGGGCATCTACGACGACCCGGGCAAGCGCAAGGGACACCGGGCGATGGACCCGTACCAGGGCCCGGACGCCGAAGCCCGTCTCGCCACGGCCGCCGAGGTGGCCGCCGAGATCGGCGTAACCCCGAACGCGCTGGTCCTCGCGTGGCTGATGCACCAGACCTCGCCGACGATCGTGCCGCTGATCGGGCCGCGCACGCTCCAGCAGTACGAGGCGGCCCTGCCGGCACTCGACGTCAAGCTCACCGGCGAGCAGCTCACCCGCCTCGACACGGCCGGTGCCTGACAAGACACACTCGCGCAGCATATTTCGGAAGAACTACGAAACTTTCATCGACCCATTCTGAACCGGATCGGCCAAGTAGGCCAAGCGGCCAGGTCAAATGCCTCCTCAAGATCTCTGCGATCTCTCGTGACTCGTTGACAACGCGGCAGAGTCGTCCGATACTTTCGCCACTGCGCCGATAGTTTCGTACACCGGCTCGTACGACACTGCCCACCCTCGCAGCCTTCACGAGGAGGAAGCACGCACATGAACGGCTCCCCCGCTCACCCGAAGAGACGCAGACGCGGCCGCGTCAGGCTGCTCATCGGCCGTGCCTGCGTCTTGGCCGTAGCGCTGGTCGTGGCCGTGGCGATGCCGCCCGGCATCGCCGACGCGGCCCCCATAACCTCCAATCAAACGGGCACCAACAACGGCTACTACTATTCGTTCTGGACCGACAGTCCCGGGTCGGTCTCCATGGAACTGGGATCCGGCGGCAATTACAGCACCTCATGGCGCAACACCGGGAATTTCGTCGCCGGTAAGGGCTGGAACCCCGGCGGACGCAGAACCGTGAGCTATTCAGGCAGCTTCAATCCGTCCGGCAACGCATATCTGACCCTCTACGGGTGGACGAGAAACCCGCTCGTGGAATATTACGTCGTCGACAGCTGGGGCACTTATCGGCCCACGGGAACGTACAAGGGCACGGTCACCAGCGATGGCGGCACCTACGACATCTACCAGACGACGCGATACAACGCCCCTTCCATCGAAGGCACGAGAACCTTCAATCAGTACTGGAGCGTCCGGCAGTCGAAGAGAACCGGCGGAACCATAACGTCTGGCAACCACTTTGACGCGTGGGCCCGTAATGGAATGAATCTGGGCAGCCACGACTACATGATCCTCGCAACCGAGGGATATCAAAGCAGCGGGAACTCCAATATAACGGTGGGCGGCTCCCCCGGCGGCGGCAACCCCGGCGGCGGCTGCACCGCGTCACTGTCCGCGGGCCAGCAGTGGAGTGACCGGTACAACCTCAATGTCTCGGTCAGCAGCTCGAGCAACTGGACCGTGACCATGAATGTGCCGTCCCCGGCGAGCATCATCTCCACATGGAACATCAGCGCCAGTTACCCCAGCGCCCAGGTGCTGACCGCCAGGCCCAACGGCAACGGCGACAACTGGGGTGTGACGGTCCGGCACAACGGCAACTGGACCTGGCCGACGGTCTCCTGCAGCGCGAGCTGACCTCCGGACCCCCGGAACACCGTTTGCGCCGCGTCGGCGCGGCCGAACCGCAGGCGCCCGCGGTTCAGCCGCGCCTTCGCGATCAGTTGCCTCTGAGCACTGTCGTGGCCTTGTTACCGGCGTAGTCCTCCAGGATGGCGACCACCTTGCTGGTGGCGCCGGACATGGTCACCGTTTCGGCGGCACGTGTTTCTCGGTGTCGGCGAACGTCCCGCGTATCCCGGTGGTCGTGCCCGTTCCCGCTCGCAGGGTGAGGAGATAACCGTCGCCGTTGACGGGCACGCCGGTCAGTGTCGTGCCCGCCGTACGCGTCCCCGGCGACGTCTCCATCGTGTCCTTCGACGACTCCATCCTCACCCAGTTGCCGCATCCCCCGACCACCGCGCTGACTCGCGACACGTACGTGCTCGGCACGCTCACCGCGACCTCAAGACGCACGGCGCCCGCCAGGTGGACATCGTCGCCCCTGACAGGATCCCCGCGGCCGCGCCCGGCCTGCTCACGGTGCGCCTCGGCCCCGCGGCACGGCCGGACATCGCGCAGGGGCTCGGCGACGGTCCTGCCCGGCAAGGCCGAGGGATACGCGTTGCGGGTCTCGGGCGGCAGGCCGCGCCAGATCGCTCTCGGCGGCGAGGACGCCGCAGGCCTGGCGCGACCCCTACCCGGCGGACAAGCTCGCCGAGCTGGGCGAGCTGGTGGCACGGGCGACCGCGAACCACGTCCGCTTCACCTTCGCGCTCTCCCCGGGCGTGTCGATCTGCTCAACCACCTGCAGCGGACCTTCATCGCCACCCACGAAGGCGCCCGGCCGCTGCAGATGGTGCCCACCAGCGGCCGGCTGCTGCTGGCGCCCTACGACAAGCGTGAGAGCGGCCTGTCCGCACACCTGTCCGGCATCGTGGCCAACCCGATGAACCAGCCGTACGCGAGCAAGGTCGCGGTCTTCGGCACCGCGGACTTCACCTGGAACGACAAGGCGTACGACGCCAGGAAGAGCTGGCCGCGCGCGATGGCCCATCTCGTCGGCGGCGACAAGGCGGCCACCGAAGCCCTGCTGATCTTCGGCGACCTGGAGCACCTGGCTCCGACGTTCGGCAGCTGTGGGGCGGGGCGATGGTGACCATGCTCGGGGTGCTCGACGTCTTCCTGGCCGAGGCCGGCGCCCGGCTCCAACAGCAGGACGTCACGGCTTAGCCGAACTCCTCGACGTACTCCTCCGGAGGTCCCAGCTCGGGGCGGTCCCGCAACTCCAGGACCGTCCCGAGCCCTTCCAGCTCGAGGACCGTCACGATGTTCTCGCCCGCGCGCAGCAGCGGCGCCGGGCAGTACAACGTGACCTGCGGCCCGATGTCCCAGTAGCGGCCGAGCAGGAACCCGTTGACCCAGACGAGCCCGCGGCCCGATCCCGGCAGGGCGAGGAAGGTGTCCGCGGGTGTGCCGACCTGCACCGTCGCGACGGCGAACCCGGCGTTCGTGATCGCGGGGCCGGCTGCGGCCGCGCGGGACAGCTCCGCCGCGGACCATTCCTGCAGCGCGATCGGCGTGCTGTCCCAGCCCTGCACGATCCGCCGGTCGACGAGGACGGGACCGAGCAGGCCCTTGTGCCGGCCGATGCCCGGCCCGTAGTTCACCCGGCCGAGGTTCTCGGCCAGGACCTCCAGGCGTACGACGTCGCCGGTTCCGCGTACCGGGAGTTCCGGATGATCTGCACCGGCGACGCCGAGGACATCGCCGTCGCCGAACACCAGGGCCCGGTCGCGTACGTCGGTGAGGACGAGCCGGTGCTCACCCGCCGGGATGCGCGGGTGCGCGGTGTGCAGGACCATTCCCGCGTCGAGCCCGAGCTGCTCGAACGAGGCCGGGCGCGGGCCGGTCGAGGTGGGCGCCGGCCCAGTGCTGATACCGGCGCGGAGACCGGCGAGCAGGTCGGAGCGGTGGACGAGCGGGAGGCGCGCCGGCGGCAGCGTCGGCGTCCGCACGGGCATCCGCACGGGTCCGCGTGCGCCGAGCGCCTCCCGCATGGCGAAGAACTTGGCGGTGAGCGTGCCGTCCTCGGCGACGGGCGCGTCGGAGTCGTAGCTGGTCACGGTGGGCTGCAACCGGCCCTTGTCCTCGTTGGCGCCCGCCCAGAGCCCGAAGTTGGTCCCGCCGTGGGCCATGTAGATGCTCACGCTGCCGCCGTCGGCGATGATCCCGTCGAGCGCGCGTACGACGCTGTCCGCGCCGCGCACGTGGTGCCGCTCGCCCCAGTGGTCGAACCAGCCGTTCCAGAACTCGGCGACGACGAACGGCTCGTCCGGCCGCCGCGCCGCGAGGAGCTTGCGGGCGGCGTCGGGATCGGAGCCCAGGGTGACGGCCGTCAGAGTCCCCGGCAGGGTGCCTCCGTCCAGCATCAGCTCGGTGGGCCCGTCAGCGGTGAACAACAGCTCCCGGATGCCGCGCGCGGTCAGGGCCTCGCGGTTCCAGCGCAGGTAGTCATGGTCGTCGCCGAAGCTGCCGAACTCGTTCTCCACCTGCACCGCCACGACCGGTCCGCCCTCGGCGGCCTGGAGCGCGGCGATGCGCGGGACCAGCTCGTCGAACCAGCGGCCGACCGCGGAGGTGAAGGCGGGATCTGAGCTGCGGATCGTGACGTCGCGGCCGGTGAGCCAGCTCGGCAGGCCGCCGTTCGACCACTCCGCGCAGATGTACGGGCCGGGCCGGACGACGACGTCGAGTCCCTCCTCCCCCACCGTGCGGATGAACCGCTCGACGTCCCGCCAGCCGTCGAAGCGCGGCGCCTGGTCCTCGCGGGGCTGGTGGAAGTTCCACGCGACGTAGGTGTCGACCGTGTTGAGCCCGAGGTCGGCGAGCCGTCGGATCCGGTCCCGCCAGAGATCGGGGTGGACGCGGAAGTAGTGCAGCGCCCCGGACAGGACGCGGTGGGGGACGCCGTGCCGGTACAGGCGGCGCCCGCGCCAGGTCAGCGCGCCCGTGACGGCGCAGGTCGGCGCATCGGTGGTGGTCGTGGTCGTCGTCGGGGCCGGAGAGGTGTCCGGCGCGGGCAGCTCGATCACGGTGGCAGCCTATGTTATCGATGCCATGTGTAACAAAGGCGGTAGGATCCAGCTGACGACGGGCGGCCTGCCGGCCAGAGAGGAACGCCATGACCAAAGCCACTGAGCGGCCTGTGAGGCAGCCGAGCATGGCTGACGTGGCCAAGGCCGCCGGGGTGTCGGCGCAGACCGTCTCGCGCGCGCTCCGCGACTCGCCGAACGTCAACCCGGAGACCAGGAAGCGCGTGCTCGCCGCCGTCGAGCGGCTCGGCTACCGCTTCAACAACGCCGCCCGGGTGCTCTCCTCCGGGCGCAGCCGCACCATCGGGCTCGTGCTGCTGCAGTCCGGCGGCTACTACTCGCGCTCGGCGGTGACCGCCGGCGTCGAGGCGGCCGCGGGCGAGGCGGGATACGCGGTGAGCATCGCGACCATCGCCAGGCTCGACACCGGCCTGATGGAGCGGTCCCTGTCCAAGCTCGCGGACCAGGGCGTGGACGGCATCGTCATCGCCGTGCCGCTCATCTCCGTGACGCAGAAGATGGAGGACATCACCCGGGACATCCCCACCGTCACGCTCGACGGCTCCCGCACCGCGAGCGCCCGGGTGCTCGGGATCGACCAGAAGGAGGCGGGCCGCATCGCCACGCAGCACCTGCTCGACCTCGGGCATCGCCAGGTGTGGCACGTCTCGGGACCGGACGAGTGGATCGAGGCGCGCCGGCGGCGGGAGGGCTGGCAGGAGTGCCTGGCCGCGGCCGGGATCCAGGCGCCGCCCCCGCTGGAGGGGGACTGGTCGCCCGACTCGGGGTACCGGCAGGGGCAGGTCCTGGCGATGATCCCGGACGTGACCGCCGTCTTCGCCGCCAGCGACGAGATGGCCTTCGGGGTGATCCGCGCCCTGCGCGAGCGCGGCCGGTCGGTGCCCGGCGACGTGTCCATCGTGAGCGTCGACGACATCGCCCTGGCGGCCTACTGCAGCCCCCCGCTGACCACCGTGCGGCAGGACTTCTACCGCTCCGGCGCGGCGGCCGTCGCCCTGCTGCTGCGCGGGGCCGACGCCGGCGCCGCCGAGTCTCTCGCCACCGCGTCACTGTCGGTGCGCGACTCCACGGCGCCGCCGCGTTCGGCCTGAGCCGCCCGCCGTTCGCAAAGTGCCTCTTGCGCCCTTCATGTTATCGATGCCACTGTAACAACGTCCGGACCCGGACTCGTTCCTTCGCCTCGCCCAGGTGGGCAGATGTCCACGGGAAGGATCCCAAAGCCATGAGGAGATCACTTGTCCTCGCCAGCGCCGCGATCTCGGTGCTCGGACTGCTCACCGGCTGCTCTGCCGACGGGGACGGCTCGGACTCCGGCACGACGACCAAGACGACGCTGAACGTCGCCGCTCTCGAAGGCGGTTACGGCCGGGACATGTACACCCAGGTCATCCAGGCGTACAAGGCCTCGCATCCCGACGTCGACGTGCAGTTGCAGATCTCGAAGAGCATCGAGGACGAGATCACCCCGAACATGAAGGCCGGGCGGTTCCCGGACGTCGTGGTGCTCGGCCAGGGCCGCAAGGCCGCGCTCACCGAGACGCTCATCAAGGACAAGGCCCTCGAGGACCTCACGCCCGTGCTGAAGGCGAAGGTCCCCGGCGAGGACAAGACCGTCGGGGACAAGCTCATCGAGGGCATCGTCGGAAACCTCAACACCAACCCCTACGGCACGGACCAGACGTACACGATGCCGATGTACTACGCGCCGACCGGGCTCTTCTACAACAAGGGCCTGTTCGCCCAGAAGGGGTGGAAGGTCCCGGCCACCTGGGACGAGATGTTCGCGCTCGGCGACAAGGCCAAGGAACAGAAGATCTCGCTGTTCACCTACCCGACCGCCGGATACCTCGACTCGTTCTTCTTCGCCCTCCTCGCCGACGTCGGCGGGGAGCAGTTCTACACCGACGTCATGACGTACAAGCAGGGCGTCTGGCAGACACCGCAGGCCCGGCAGGTGCTCGACATCACCACCCGGCTGCTGAAGTACGCCGCGCCGACCACGGTCGGGTACGCCAACGAGCAGGACTTCACCAAGAACCAGCAGTCGATCCTCGACAACAAGGCCCTCTTCATGCCGAACGGCACCTGGGTCGTCGGCGAGATGGCGGACGCCCCGCGCGCCGACGGCTTCCAGTGGGGCCTGACGCCGCTGCCGGCGGTCACCGCGGGCGGCAAGCGCTACATCACGACGTCGGTCGAGTCGGTCTGGATCCCGAGCGCCGCCAAGAACAAGGACGCGGCGAAGGAGTTCGTCGCCTACCTGTACTCCGACGAGGCGGCGAAGATCTTCGCCAAGTCGAACGCGATCCAGCCGATCAAGGGCATCGCGAGCAGTCTGTCCGCGGAGAACGCCGAGTTCTACAAGGTCTACGACGACCCGTCGGTCGCCGCGCTCGTCGGCGGGTTCGCGGGCACCGCGCCCGTCGAGGGCGTCGACATCAAGGCCACGCTCTTCGACACCGCCAACAGCATCATCAGCGGCGACAAGACCGAGGACCAGTGGCAGGCCGCGCTCAACGACGCCAGCGAGAAACTGCGCCAGGCGGGTGGCTGACATGCCCGGCGGCGGCCCGTCGAGCACGCTGTCGAGCACGGGGACGCGCCGGCGCGGCAACGGCGTCTTCGTGCTCGCCTGCCTCCTGCCCGCGCTCGTGCTCTTCGCGGTGTTCATGGTCGTCCCCACCATGAACGTGTTCCGGATGTCGTTCTACACCTGGAGCGGCTTCTCCCCGGACATGCGTTTCGTCGGGCTCGACAACTTCGCCCGGCTCCTCGAGGACGAGCAGTTCGTCCGCGCGTTCCAGAACACGGTCGCGCTCCTGGTCGTCGTGACCGTCGTGACGATGGGCATGGGCCTGTTCCTGGCCGCGATCATGACCCGGCAACGGCTGCGAGGGCGGGTCCTCTACCGGTTCATCCTCTACGTCCCGAGCGTGCTGTCCGTGGTCGTGATCGCGGCGATCTTCTCCGCCGTCTTCGACCAGGAGAACGGCCTGCTCAACGGCACCCTGCGGCTGCTGTCGCTCGATGCCCTGCAGCAGGTCTGGCTCGGCGACCAGGATCTCGTGCTCTGGTCCGTCGCGTTCGCGATGGTCTGGCAGTCGCTCGGCTACTACATGGTTCTCTACATGTCCGGCATGGCGAGCATCCCGGAGGAGCTCTACGAGGCCTCCGCGCTCGACGGCGCGTCCGCCGGCCGGCAGTTCTTCGCGATCACGCTGCCGCTCATCTGGCAGAACCTCCGCACGACGCTGACGTTCTTCGTCATGAGCGCGGTCAATCTCAGCTTCGTCCTCGTCCGCGCGATGACCGGCGGCGGGCCCGACGGCTCCTCCGAGGTTCTGCTGAGTTACATGTACCGGCAGGCGTACACGAACTCGTCGTACGGCTACGGCATGGCCATCGGCGTCGTCATCTTCGCGTTCTCGTTCCTCGTGTCGCTCCTGGTGAGCCGCGCGACGCGGCGCCAGCCCCTCCAGTTCTGAGAACGGCCACCATGACCACGATCAACCCCCGCGCACGCGGCGCCCGGCCGAGGACCGGCCGGGCGCTGACCTACGTCCTCGTCACCGCGATCGCACTCGCCATCGCGGTGCCGGTCGCCTGGGTGCTGCTCGCCTCGCTGAAGCAGAAGAGCGAGTTCTACGGCAGCCCCTGGGCGCTGCCGGAGGGCCTGCGCCTCCAGAACTACGTCGACGCGTTCGTCACCGCACGCATGGGACAGTATTTCTTCACCTCGCTGCTCGTCACGCTGCTCGGGCTGGTCTTCGTCGTGGCGGTCTCCGTGCCGGCGGCCTACGTCATCGCCCGGTACGAGTTCCGCGGCCGCGGCGTCGTGGAGGTCGCGCTGCTGGCCGGGTTGTTCGTCAACGTCAACTACATCGTCGTGCCGATCTTCCTCATGCTCGTCGGCTGGGACCGCGCGCTCGTGGACGCGCTCCCCGGCGGCTTCTTCATCGACAACCCCGCGGTCCTCTCGCTCGTCTACGCGGCCACGTCGATCCCGTTCACCATCTACCTGCTCGCCGCGTACTTCCGGTCGATACCCGCCGACTTCGAGGAGGCCGCGGCCCTGGACGGGGCGTCCCGCGTCCAGGTCATGGTCAGGGTCATGCTGCCGATGGCGCGACCGGCGCTCACGACCGTGATCCTGTTCAACTTCCTGGCCTACTGGAACGACTTCATCATCGCGCTCACCCTGCTCCCCGGTGAGGGCAAGACGCTGCAGGTGGGCCTGCTCAACCTGATGACCGCGCAGAAGGCGGCGGCCGACTACGGGCGGCTCTACGCCGGCATGGTCATCGTGATCGTCCCCGTCCTCATCCTCTACGCGCTCATCCAGCGCCGGCTCATCGAAGGCATGGCGTCCGGTGGCGTGAAGGGCTGACCAGGGAAGGAGTGGTCATGAAGGAATCGACGCGCAGCGTGCTGCTCGTCACCGCTCGCACGCTCGTCGCGGCCGGCTGCGTCGCCGTCGTCGTCACCGCGCGCACAACGGCCGGGTGGGGCAGCCTCGCGATCATGCTCATCGCGCTGGCGGGGCTGCTGGCCGTGCTCGCCTCGTACAACCGGCGGTTCCGGTGACCGCGCCGATGAACGGGCCGGTGAACCGGCCCGGGCCGGACGGCCGGGCGCTGGCCGCGGTCCGGCCGAGCGAGCGCCAGCTCGCGTGGCAGGCGATGGAGTTCTACGGGTTCATCCACTTCGGCATGAACACGATGACGGACCGGGAGTGGGGCGAGGGGCACGACGACCCGGCCGCCTTCGACCCGGCGGCACTCGACGCCGACCAGTGGATCAGGGCGCTCAAGGCCGCGGGGATGACCGGCGTGATCCTCACCTGCAAGCACCACGACGGCTTCTGCCTGTGGCCGAGTGACGTCACCTCGTACACGGTCGCCTCGTCGCCCTGGCGCGGGGGCCGGGGCGACGTGGTCGCGGAGGTCGCCGGCGCGGCCCGGCGGCACGGCCTGCGGTTCGGGATCTACCTGTCGCCCTGGGACCGCACCGAGGCGTCCTACGGGAGCGGGACCGCGTACGACGACTTCTACGTCGCCCAGCTCACCGAGCTGCTCACCCGGTACGGGCCGGTGTTCTCGGTGTGGCTGGACGGCGCGAACGGCGAGGGCCCCAACGGCAAGCGCCAGGTGTACGACTGGGAGCGGTACTACGCCGTGGTCCGCGAGCTGCGGCCGGAGGCGGTCATCAGCGTGTGCGGACCCGATGTGCGCTGGTGCGGCAACGAGGCCGGGGACACCCGCCCCGACGAGTGGAGCGTGGTCCCGCGGGCCCTGCGGGACGCCGAGCGGATCGCGGACCGCTCGCAGCAGGCGGACGACGGCGCCTTCGCCCGGCTCGTCCGCAGCGACGACCGCGACCTCGGCAGCCGCGCCGCCCTGGCGAGGCACCACGAAGGCAGCGGAGCTCCCGGGCCGGCAAGAGCAGACGACCTGGTCTGGTACCCGGCCGAGGTGAACACCTCGATCCGTCCCGGATGGTTCCACCACCCGGCCGAGGACGCCGCGGTCCGCTCCGCGGACGAGCTGTTCGGCATCTACCTGCGCGCCGTCGGCGGCAACTCCTGTTTCCTGCTCAACGTCCCCCCGGCCCGTGACGGGCGGCTGCGGGACGCCGACGTGGCCGTGCTGGAGCAGCTCGGGCGGCGCGTCGAGGACTTCCGGGCGCGGCGCGTCGAGGCGGCCGCGACGGTGTCGTCCGGGACCCCGGGCGACGTCGCGACCGCGTGGCCCGGCGCGGGGCGTACGCCGTGGCGGCCGGACGACGCCGACCCCCTGCCCGGCGTGCGGCTCGCGTTCGCGCGGCCCCGCCCGGTCGAGGCGGTCGTCGTGGGCGAGGACATCACGCAGGGGCAGCGCATCGAGCACGTCGTCGTCCGGGGCCGCCGGGAGGGCAGGTGGACGACGCTCGCCGAGGCGAACGCGGTGGGCTACCAGCGCATCCTGACGTTCCCGCCGGCCGAGGTCGACGCCGTGCTGGTCGAGGTGCCCCAAGCCCGGGACACACCCGTCATCGCCCGCGTGGCCGCGATCGAGGCGGCGTCATGAAGGTTCTGTTCGCCGGTGTGGTGACCGCCCTGGCCGCTCTGGTGGTCGCCGGCGTGGCGCTCACCCACCGCACCGACGAGGTCGCCTCCATCGACGGGCACGCCGTGACCCGCGACGAGCTGCTCTTCCACATGCGCCGGCTCGAGCCCCGCGTCCAGAACGAGTTACGCAACCAGAACCAGCTCCAGGGCCCGATCGCCCGGACCGGCCAGACCGCGCTCCAGCGGCTCGCGGCCCGTGCGCTCGACGAGATCTGGCGGGACAAGACCACGCTCGTCCTCGCGAAGGAGGAGGGGCTGATCGACTCCGCCGACCACGCCGGCTTCCTCGCCGAGCTGGCCGGTGAGAACGAGCGGCGCGCCAACGCCATCGCCAGGGGCGAGGTCGTCTACGGCCTGGCGGAGTTCTCCCCCGAGGAGTACTACTCGCACCGGCTCGCCGAGCTCACGACGGCACTGAAGCAGCGGCTCGGCAAGAAGGCGGGCGACCCGCTCCTGGTCACCGACGCCGACGTCCGGCGGGCGTTCGACGCCGACCGGGACGCCTGGAGCGCCAACGCGACCACGTACACGTACGCGAAGCTCGTGGTGCCGGTGCCCGACGGCGCTTCCGCGGACTACGCGGCCCGCCTCCAGCGGCGGGTGGCCGCGGCGGACCGGCTGGCGGAGGTCGCGGACCGCGTCCCCGACGCCAAGCTCACGACCGCCACGCACCGCGGCGGCGGCTCGGCCGTCCACGACCGGGACCTCATGGCGGTGCTCGGCACGCTCGCGGCGGGCCAGATCTCCGCCCCGGTCCCGGGCACCGGCCAGATCACCTACTACGAACTCAACGGCAAGACCGTCGACGAGGACGCGGCGTTCGCCGAGTACTCCCGGCGCATCCGGCAGTCGCTCATCGAGGAGAAGTTCAACCAGTTCCTCCAGCGCCGAGTGGACAACAGCGACATCCAGGTCGACACGGCGGCGGTGGACGCCATCAACACAGAGGATGTGCAACAGTGAAACCGGTCGGTACCGCACCCCCCGTCGCACCGCCACGCCGGCGAACACCGGCGCGGGCGCTGCGCAGGGGCCTTGCCGCCCTGCTCGCCGCGCTGCTCGCGGGATCGCTCGCGCCCGCCGCGCCCGCCGCCGCAGCCCCGGACCGCTCCCCCGCCGCCGCCAAGGACGACCTGCCGGGCAACACGCCCAACCCGGCGGGCGGCAGGGACTACTTCATCGACGCCACGACCGGCCGCGACAACGCGCCCGGTACCTCACCGCAGACCGCCTGGCGCACCCTGGCCAAGGCCAACGCGAGAACGTTCAGGCCCGGCGACCGCATCCTGCTCAAGGCCGGCGAGCAGTGGAACGACCAGCAGCTGTGGCCGAAGGGATCGGGCAGCGCGGGCAAGCCGATCACCATCTCGGCGTACGGCGACCCGCGCGCCCGCCGGCCGTACATCGCGACGAACGGCAAGGTGCCGAGCCCCTTCCGCGCGGACGGCACGAAGAACCCGGACACGGTCGGCCGGACCGGGGCCATCGTGCTGCGCAACCAGCAGTACTTCGAGATCAACAACGTCGAGCTGTCCAACGACGACGACTTCGCCACCGACATCACCACGGGGACCTACGTCCGCGACGGCATCATGATCTCCATCAACGCCGACCTGCTCCCGGCCGGCGCGGACAGCATCATGGACCACTTCCGCATCTCCGACGTGTACGTCCACGACCTCGACGGCCCGAGCAACTGGCAGAAGATCCACTACGGCGGCGTGAACTTCCAGGTCTTCGGCAGCCGCGACTACAAGCAGTACGGCACCGGCGGCTACTACTTCAAGGACGTCCGGATCGAGGACAACACGTTCATGAAGGTCGAGCTGCACGCCGTGCAGTTCGCGTTCAACTGGTTCGCCGCCGACGGAGCGGACTCCGGCCAGTACGACGAGAGCGGGAAGTTCCACGAGGGCTGGGAACAGCTCTGGGTGCGTACCCGTGACCTGTACAGCCGTGACGTCTACATCGGCCACAATTACGCCGAAAGCGTCGGCCAGGGCGCGATCCAGCTCGCCAACACCAAGAACATGACGGTCGAGTACAACGAGGTCAACGGATTCCTCGAGCGATACGGCTCGGTGTCCGTCGCGCTCTATCTGTGGGCGGGCGCCGACTCGGTCATGCAGTACAACGAGGTTTACGGCGGCCCGTACAACGAGTTCGACGGCACTCCGTGGGACCTGGAGTACACGAACTTCAACGTCACCTACCAGTTCAACTACTCACACGACAACCCGGCCGGCTGGATGTCGTACATGGGCAACAGCTCCAACTCGGTCGCCCGCTACAACCTGAGCGTCAACGACAACGGCGTACTCGTGAAGAACATGTTGTCCACGAACTACTCGCCGACGTACTTCGTGAACAACACCTTCGTGTACGACGGCGGGAACCTCGACTACTTCCACGACGAGACGTTCCTGAGCCGCGTCTACTTCATGAACAACATCTTCCACAACACCTCCACGGCGGAGTCGACGCCGTGGTACCGCCGGACCGGCGCCCTGCGCCAGGCGGTGTTCTCGAACAACGACTACTACGAGGCGAGCGGCACCCACTCCAGCCAGGAACCGGCCGACCGGCGCGGGCTGCGGGTCGATCCGAAGTTCGCCGGCGACCCGGCCGAGTACGTCACCGGGGCGGGCGTGAAACAGATCCGGACGGCCGCGGCGCACTTCAAGCTGCGCGACGACTCGCCGCTCATCGACGCCGGCCGGTACAACCCCCATCTGGGCACCGAGGACTTCCTCGGCACCCACATCTACCACGGCGACGCGCCGGACATCGGCATGGCGGAAAGCCCCATCGGCGAGAAGGTCGCCGACCCGGTGGACGACGACCCCATCGAGGAGGAGGGCGGCGACCGGGTCAACCTCGCCCTCGGCAAACCGGTCACCGCCAGCTCGACCCACCCCGGCGCGGGCGGCACGCTCGGCGCGGAGAAGCTGACCGACGGCGACCCGGCGACCCGCTGGGCGGCGGCCGACGACGCGACCTACCCGATCACGCTCGACATCGGCTTCGGCGCGGACACCACTTTCGACGAGGTGTACCTGGACGAGTACACCGACTCGGGCACCAACCCGCGGGTCCAGACGTTCGAACTGCAACGATGGGACGCCGGGACCGGCGCCTGGGTGACCTTCGCCGCCCGCGCCGACGGCATCGGACACGACCTGTCCGTTACCGGCTTCGGCACCGTCACGACCTCCCGGCTGCGGGTGGCGCTCACCGGGAAACTGCCGGCCGAGGTGTACACCCCGACGCTGACCGAGATCGCTGTCTACGACGACGACGCGTAGGTCAGGCCGGGCGCGGGCGACGGCCACCGGCGGGTGGACGCCACGGCGTTCACCCGCCTCTCGCCGCCGGTCCGGCGTCAGCGGGTCCGGCGATCGGCGCGCATGTCGTCATCCGGGATGGCCGCGGCCTCCGGGAGCCGCCGTGCCGGGGGCACCTCCGCCCAGCGTCGCAGCGTGGCCGTCGCCGCCGCCCGATCCGCCTCGGACAGGAGCGAGATGCTGGCACCGTGGTTGGCGCCGGGCGCGACGTACAGGTGGGAGTCAGCTCTGCTCGGGGTGAACCGCTCGGCGCTCCACGGGTCGTTCTCGCCGTAGACGAACATCATCCTCTCCGATCGAGTACGCACCCAATGGTCCACGTCGAGCATCGGCCACGCATCGTGCCGGGAGCGGAGTTCCACGGGGAGCACGGCGTTGGGCTGATAGAGGCCGCGGTAACGGGTCAGCCCGCGCAGGTGCTTGAAAGCGAGGTCGGGCCAGCCGAGCTGGGATGCCGCCTGGTGGTAGTAGGGCAGGTAGAACTCCAAGCCCTGGTCGGTGTAGAACCCGAAGAAGACGACGTTGTCGATCCAGGCGTACAGTTCCTCGTCCGTGGCGGTCGGGGCCGGCACGGCGGAGCAGTCCGCCGCGGTGAAGTACTGCCAGAATGCCCAGGCCGTGTCAAGGATCGTCAGCTCGAACGACCGGTCCGCGCTGCCCAGCGTCCTGCTGAAGGTGTAACCGTTGCGTTCGGCGTCCGACTCCAGGAGTCTCACCATCCGGTCACGCCGTTTGAGCGCCTCGCGCTGCACGTTCTCCAGTGCCGTCCGGCACGACTCGGAGCCCACCACGGAGAAGAACCTGTCGTACTCATGATCGAGAGGGTTCAGCCGGTCGTTGGGAGCGACGTAGGCCACCACACCGTCCACGTCACCGGGGTAGAAGCGCCGGTGGTAGACGGACGTCATGCCCCCCTTGCTCGCGCCGGTCTGGATCCACTTCCCTGAGTAGATCGTCTTGAGCGCCTGGACGATCCGGTGCTCATCCGTCGCTTCCTGCCAGATGGTCAGGTCGTCCCAGTCGGCCGGCTGCGGCCGCGAGGAGCGGAAGAACCGGTGTTCGACGGAGACCTGGTTGCCGTCGAGCAGCCGGGTCGGCTCGGTACGCGAAGCCGTGGGGTTCACGGGCAGGCCGTACCCGCCCGTGTAGAGGACGACGGGCGCCTCGGCCGAACGGTGGAGCAGCGTGAGCCGCTGCTGGAAGGTCCCCTTGCGCGGGTTCCTGTGGTCGGCCGGCTGTGTGTAGGCGAGGACGAAGAACCGGTAGCCGGCCGGCTGGGACTCCGACACCACCGTGAGTCCTGGAATGGCGGTGAGCTTGTCCAGCAGGTCGTCCTGCACCGCGGCGGAGGTGACCTCGGTGGCCGATCGGGCGTCGGCGGGGAGAGCTTGGAGGATGACGGCCGTCGCAACCGATAACGCGGCCAGGAACCGGGATCGCATGGTTGGCGTCTCCTTGCAGAGGGCTGTGTCGCCCCACGCTATACCGGCCCTTCCTCCCAGGGTGCAGCCGACGATGCTCGACGGCTCGGACGCCCGGGCCCAGCCGCAGATCGCGATCTCGGAACGAAGCCGGCCATGGGACCTGAGCCCTTGAACCGTTCGTCGACAAGATCGGACCGCTCATCGTAAAGACCGAACGTAGTCAAAATACTGCATACGGTATGTGGTACCGGTGATGCGTGGCAGGTTTCCTCAGTCGCTCCCGTACCATTGCCGATCCCACCTGGAGCCGCTGGCTCGTCCCCCCGGCGGCGCTCTCCGTGCACCTGGCCATCGGGCAGGCGTACGCGTGGAGTGTGTTCAAGCCCCCGCTCGAGTCCTCACTCCAGCTCTCCGGCACGCAGAGCGCGCTGCCGTTCCAGCTGGGCATCGTCATGCTCGGCCTGTCGGCGGCCTTCGGCGGCACGCTCGTCGAGCGCAACGGGCCGCGCTGGGCCATGTTCGTGTCGATGGCCTGCTTCTCCTCCGGCTTCCTGCTGTCCGCGCTGGGCGTGGCCACGCGACAGTACTGGCTCGTCGTCCTCGGCTACGGGGTCGTGGGCGGGATCGGGCTCGGCATCGGCTACATCTCGCCGGTCTCCACACTGATCAAGTGGTTCCCCGACCGGCCGGGCATGGCCACCGGAATCGCGATCATGGGGTTCGGCGGCGGAGCCCTCATCGCCTCGCCGTGGTCGGCGCAGATGCTCGACTCCTTCGGCGCCACCACGACCGGCATCGCCACGACCTTCCTCGTGCACGGCGTGGTCTACGCGTTCTTCATGTCGATGGGCGTGCTGCTGGTGCGGGTCCCGCCGGAGGGCTGGTCGCCCAAGGGGTGGACGCCGCCCGCGGTCGCACGGCGGACGCTGATCACCACGGCGGACGTCTCGGCCCGCAACGCCATCCGCACGCCGCAGTTCTACTGCCTGTGGGTGGTGCTGTGCTGCAACGTCACCGCGGGGATCGGCATCCTGGAGAAGGCCGCGCCCATGATCACCGACTTCTTCGCGGGTACGCCGACCGCGGTCGCGGCGAGCTCGGCGGCCGGGTTCGTCGCGCTGCTGTCGCTGGCGAACATGACCGGCCGCTTCGTCTGGTCCTCCACCTCCGACGTGATCGGGCGCAAGAACATGTACCGCGTCTATCTGGGCGTGGGCGCGCTGCTGTACCTGGCGATCGCGCTGGCCGGCGATTCGTCGAAGCCGTTGTTCATCATGTGCGCGCTGGGCGTCCTGTCCTTCTACGGCGGCGGTTTCGCGACGATCCCGGCGTACCTGAAGGACCTCTTCGGCACCTACCAGGTCGGCGCCATCCACGGCCGGCTGCTCACGGCCTGGTCCACGGCAGGCGTGCTCGGCCCGCTGATCGTCAACGCGATCGCCGACGCGCAGAAGGCGGCCGGGCACTCCGGCCCCGAGTTGTACACCACGTCGCTCTACATCATGATCGGGCTGCTCGCGGTGGGCTTCCTCGCCAACGAGCTGGTGCGGCCGGTGCACGACAGGTACCACGAGCGCCCGGAGAAGGGACTCGTCGGGGAGAGGGGACAGACGGTATGAGAAGTCGGACCGGCCTGATGGTGCTGGCCTGGGCGTGGGTCGCGGTGCCGTTCGCGTACGGCGTGTACGGGCTGTTCATGAAACTCACCCAGCTGTTCGCCGGCTGACACCGCGCCGCTTCCCCGCGTCTTTCTCACCCGGGTCAGCGTCGAGCCATTCATGTGAAAGTTTCACCGCGTGAATGCTCTGGTCCTGCGTCTTTCTGTGCACGCTGTCGCCCGGCCCGACCTGGGCGGATGCGAGAACTCCGGCAAAGGGCGACGAGGCCGTGCATCCCGTTTGCAGGCAGCGGATCACCAAGGCTTCACACGCGATTGAGGCTGTGCTTGACTCGGCCGCATCGCCGGAAAGCGCTTACCTGGAAAGCGCATTCCCAGCCTCTCCGAGGCTCTTGGAAGGAGCCTGACCTTGACCGGAACAACGAGAGTTCATGCGCGCTGGAGGACGGCGCTCGGCAGCGCGGTGGCGGCCGTCACCGTGGCCGCGGTGATGCCGTCGATGGCCTACGCCGTACCCGTCCAGGGAGCCGCTCGCCTGGTGGCGGGGCAGCCGACCGGCTGGGCGACGCAAGGAGGTGGCACGACCGGCGGAGGCGGCGCCTCGGCGACGACGGTGACCAGCGCCTCGGCACTGGTCACGGCGGCGGCCGGGACGAACCCGGCGGTCATCCGGGTCTCGGGCACCATCTCCTGCTCGGACATGCTGCGCGTGGGGTCCAACAAGACCATCCTCGGCAATCCCGGCGCGACGATCGCCGGCTGCGGGCTGCACGTGCGGCGGGCGTCCAATGTGATCATCCAGAACCTGACGTTCCGCGGCTGGAACGATGACGCGATCAGCATCGAGGAATCCACCCGGGTGTGGATCGACCACAACACCCTGTCCAACGGCTACGACGGCGCCATCGACATCAAGCGCGCCAGCGACTACGTGACCGTTTCGTGGAACCACATCTTCAACCACGACAAGGCGATGCTGCTGGGCCACAGCGACAACAATGCCGCCCAGGACACCGGCCACCTGCGGGTGACCTACCACCACAACCGCCTCGAAGGAGCGCAGCGCAATCCCCGGGTGAGGTTCGGCAACCCGGTGCACGTCTACAACAACTACTACAACGCCAACTCCGGCTACGGCGTGGCCTCCACGGAGAACGCCGGGGTGCTGGTCGAGGGCAACTTCTTCGAGAACGTCCCCGACCCGTTCCACCGCGGCGAGGGCTCCTCCGATCCCGGCAACCTGGTGGCCCGCGGCAACCACCTCGTCGGCTCCGGCGCCGGCGACCAGGGCGGCAGCGTGGCCGCCATCCCCTACTCCTACTCGATGGACTCGGCCGCCGGCGTCAAGTCCGTCGTCATCGCCGGGGCGGGGGCCGGCAAGATCAACCCGTAGACGACCTGGCGCGGTCACCGCACTCGGCTCGAAGATCTCCCGCGCTCGATCACCGTATGCCCTCCCGGCCCACGGCCGCGTCTTCGGCATGCGCCGGGAGAGGCATGGCCCCGCACGGTGCTCAGACCTTCCGGCCGACCCCGCCGTAGGCGTCGAGCTCGCGGCCGTTCGCGTGCCAGTGGTTGACCGTCACCACTCCCGGCTCGACCAGCTCGAGGCCTTCGAAGAAGCGGGCGATCTCCGCGGGGGCGCGCTGGATGTACGCCATGGCGCCGCTCTCGTTGTACTGCTCCTGCGCCTCGGTTCCGGCGGCGTTGTGGACGTTGGTGCCGTCGTTGAGCGCCAGGTAGCTGCCCGGCGCCAAGGGTGCCATCAGCCGTGCGACGATCGACAACGCCTCGTCCAGATCGGCGATGTGGCCCATGATGCCGCTGAGGTTGAGCGCCACGGGCTTGCTGAAGTCCAGCGTCTTCGCGGCGGCCGTCAAGATGGACTCAGTGTCGTGCACGTCCGCGTCGACGTAGTCGGTGGCGCCCTCCGGCGTGCCGACCAGCAGGGCACGGGCGTGGACCAGCACAAGGGGGTCGTTGTCGACATAGACGATGCGCGACTCGGGGGCGATCCGCTGGGCGATCTCGTGGGTGTTGTCCACCGTGGGCAGGCCGGTGCCGACGTCCAGGAATTGCCGGATGCCCGCTTCCGCGGTCAGGTAAGTGATGGTGCGGGCGAGGAACGCCCTGGACGCGCGGGCGAGCTCGACGACTTCGGGGAAGATGTTCTTGTACTCCTCCCCCGCGATGCGGTCGACCTCGTAGTTGTCCTTGCCACCCAGCCAGTAGTTCCAGATTCGGGCAGAGTGCGGGACATTAGTGTCGATCATGGAGTTCTCCTTCCGGGGGAACTGCCGTCCAGGCACTCGTCCATCGTGCCCCGAGCCTGTCTCGTCGGCCGATCCTCAGATCTGTGATCCACTCTGATTCTCGCCTGCGAGCATCTGCTCAAGGAGACGATGCACGTCTTCGAGACGTGATGGAGACGACATGGTGATCATTCAGTGGATCACGGTTCGGCGCAGCACAAGCGTGGTGCCGAAGCCGGGACCTGCGCCCCCAGCCCCGGAAGGGGCCGGGGAAGCCGCGGAATCAGGCCTTGAGCAGTGCGGCGGCGAGTTCGGCCGGGCGGGTGAACTGGGCCTCGTGGCTACCCGGGTGCTCGATGACGGGCGTGTCGGCTCCGAGGCGCTGCGGGAAGCGGGGCGTCCAGCCGAATTCGCCGGGCGGCAGGGCGAAGTCCTCGGATCCGACCACGTAGGCGGCCGGCACGCCGAGCGCCGCCGGATCCACAGGGGTGACGGTCTCGGTGAAGTACCGCATCGGCTGGGGCACCAGCAGGCCGTGGATCAGGCGCTGCGTGGTCTCGTCGGCGTCCTGCATGAACGCGCCGCAGAACACCTCGAAGGGGAAGACGACGCTGTTGTTCCCGGACGCCGCCGCGAGCTGGGTGAACATCTCGGCGTAATGCGGGGGCACCTCCCCCAGCAAAGGGGTGTCCTCCGCCGGCACGAACGCGCCCCAGTAGATGAGCTTGCGCAGCCGGGGAGCGAGCCGGGGGGCGGCACCGGTGAGCGGGTAGCCTCCCCAGCTGTGCGCGACCAGGGTGACGTCCCTCAGATCGGCGCTCTCGACGAGGTCGACGATGAAGTCGCTGACGTCCGCCAGGCTGTGCCGCTCGGGGTCGTCGCCGTCGGCCAGGCCGGGCAGAGTGGGGGTGAGGACACGGTGGCCGGCGGCACGCAGGTGCTCGGCGACGAACCGCCAGGTCCAGCCTCCGTGACAGGCACCGCTGATGAGGACGAAGGTCTCTGCCATGGCGTCTCCTTGCGACGTGGCGCTGCGCCGCCACCTGGCGTGGCGGACGCTTATTGAAATATGGGCCAGATGTGAGACGATCGTCAAGAAGTTGAAACAATTTGTCGGGAGGCGCGGGTGAAGCCACGGTCGCTGGTCTTCGATGTGTTCGGGGACTATCTGCGCTATCGCGGCGGCGAGGTCCGGCTGCGCGGCCTGGTGGCGCTCATGGGATGCTTCGACGTGCCCGAGGCGACGGTGCGGGTGATGGTCGCGCGGATGCGCAAGGAGGGCTGGCTGGACGGCCGCCGCGAGGGCAGGGAGACCTGTTATGTCCTCACCGACGCCGCCTGGCGGCTGCTCGACGACGGCAGGGCGCGGATCTTCGCCCGCGCGCCCGGGCCCTGGGACGGCCAGTGGCACATGGTCATCTACTCGGTGCCCGAGACCGAGCGCACCCTGCGCGAGCAACTGCGCAAGCGGCTGGCCTGGCTCGGGTTCGGCCTGCTGTCGGCCTCGGTGTGGATCAGTCCCCACGACCGCGTCGCGCAGGTCAGGGCCGACTTCGCCGACCATCCCGCGATCCGGCTCGACGTGCTGCGCGCCCGCTCCGAGGGGGCCGCGGCCGACCGGGAGATGGCGGCCAGGTCCTGGGATCTGACCGCGCTGGACAAGGATTACCGCGAGCTGCTCGACCACTACCGCCCCCGGCTCGCCGTCTATCGGGCCGGCGAGCTGCGCGGACGGGAGGCGCTGGTCGAGCGAATGCGGCTGATCCACGACTACCGCATGTTCCCGTTCCGCGATCCGGATCTGCCGCCCGAGCTGCTGCCCGAGGGCTGGTGCGGGCGGACGGCCCACGAGGTGTTCCTGGAGGCCCACGGGCTTCTGCGGAGCGAGGCCGAGGCGTACGTGGATCGCCTGATCATGGATCCCACCGCCAGTTGATTCGTGTCATTTCCTAGACGACAGATACTTAAATGTCATACGTTCGCGGTCGCGACTCCGTACCGAGGGCGGTCAGCGCGAGAGTGAAGGAATCACGATGAGAGTTGCCTGCATCGGAGGCGGACCGGGCGGCCTGTTCTTCGCCACGCTGTTCAAGCGGGACCGGCCCGACGCGGACGTCGTGGTCTTCGAGCGCAACCGCCCCGACGACACGTTCGGGTTCGGGGTGGTCTTCTCCGACGCCACGCTCGGCGCGATCGACGCCGCCGACCCGGTGCTCAGCGAGGCGCTGGAGAAGCACGGCCGGCACTGGGACGAGATCGAGGTACGCGTGCACGGCGCGCGGGAGCGCGTGGGCGGCATGGGCATGGCCGCGGTCGTCCGCAGGAACCTGCTCACCCTGCTGCAGGACCGGGCCCGTGCCGAGGGTGTGACCATGCGCTTCCAGCACGAGATCGGCGACCCGGCCGAGCTGGACGGCTTCGACCTCGTGGTCGTCTGCGACGGCGCCAACAGCCGGTTCCGGACGATGTTCGCCGGCGACTTCGGGCCCACGGCCGAAGTGGCGAGCGCGAAGTTCATCTGGTTCGGGACCACGTACATGTTCGAGGGGCTCACGTTCGTCCACCAGGACGGCCCGCACGGGGTGTTCGCGGCGCACGCGTACCCCATCAGCGACTCGCTCAGCACCTTCATCGTGGAGACCGACGCCGAGTCGTGGGCCGCGGCCGGGCTGGACGCGTTCGATCCCGCCACGCCGCCCGGTGTCAGCGACGAGAAGACCCAGGCATACCTGGAGCGGCTCTTCCACGGCCAGATCGACGGCCACGCCCTGGTCGGCAACAACTCGCGCTGGGCCAACTTCGCCACCCGCAGGGCGCGGTCGTGGCGGCGCGGCACCTGGGTGCTGCTCGGTGACGCCGCGCACACGGCGCACTTCTCGGTGGGGTCTGGCACCAAGATGGCGATGGAGGACGCCGTCGCCCTCTCGGCGGCCCTCGGCGAGTCCCCGCACGACGTGCCCGGCGCCCTGGAGCTCTACGAGCGGCGGCGCCGCCCCCAGGTCGAGAAGATCCAGAACTCCGCGCGGCCCAGCCTGTCGTGGTGGGAGCACTTCGGCCGGTACGTCCGTTCCTTCGACGACCCGGTGCAGTTCGCCTTCCACTTCCTCACCCGTTCCATCCCGCGCGCCAAGCTCGCCCTGCGCGACCGGCCGTACGCGGAACGGGTCGACGAATGGTGGCGCGAGCGGCACGGCACGGCCCCTCTGAGCACACCGTTCAGCGCCGGCCCTTTCCTCCTGCCCGGCCGCGGGGTCACCGCGACCGGCACCGCCCTCATGGCGGACGACGGCGCCGAGATCCCGATGGCGCCCTTCACCGGCCGGCCTTCTCCGTCCGGCCTGTGGATCGACGCTCCTGACGCCGAGGCGGACCTGCCACCGATCCTCGCCCAGGTCCTCGATATCGCGCGGGCGGGCGCCCCGCTCGTCGGCGTACGCGGCGGAACGCCCCTGACCCGGGTTCTTCTCGCCGAGGAGGCCCGGCTCATCCATGACCTGCCGGCCGCGATCGTCGGCCCCTACGACGACGACGCCGCGACCACCCTGCTGCTTTCGGGCCGGGCCGACCTCGTGGGAGATGTCAGATGAGCGCGCTCGACCCGCTGTTCGCGCCCCGTTCCGTCGCCGTCCTGGGCGCTTCGGACGTCCCCGGCAAGCTGGGCACGGCCATGACCGCCTCCCTGGCGCGCTTCCCCGGCACGGTCATGAAGATCAACCCGAGCCGTCCGCAGCAGTTCCATCCGAGCGTCGCCGAGGCCGTGGCCGCCCACGGCACCGCCCCCGACCTGGTGATCTCGTGCATCCCCGCCGCCGTGACCGCGAGCGCGCTCCGTGAGGCCGCCGCCGCGGGGGCACGCGCGGCGCTGGTCTGCGCGGGAGGCTTCGCCGAGTCGGGCCCCGAAGGCGCCGCCCACCAGCGGGCCCTGAGCGAGGTCGTGAGGGACACCGGCCTCCGTCTCCTCGGTCCCAACACCTCCGGTTTCTTCGTCCCGCACGCCTCGCTGACCGCGAGCTTCGTCCCGGGCGTCGCGGACCTCGCCGCGGGCCCGGTCGCCGTGGTCGCGGCCAGCGGCGGCGTCAACCACGCCCTCGCCTTCGCGCTCGCCGACGCCGGAGCCGGCCTCCGTCTCGGCGTCGGCCTCGGCAACAGCATGGACGTCAGCCAGGCGGACGTCCTGGACCACCTGGCCGGGGACGAGGCTCTCCGCGCGGTCGCCCTGCACGTCGAGACCGCCGCCGACGGCCGCCGCCTGACCGACGCGGTACGCCGCCTGGTGGACCGGGTTCCGGTCGTCGCCCTGGTCGTCGGCCGCAGCGACGTCGGCGACTTCGCCCGCTCCCACACCGGCGCCCTGGCCACCTCCTGGCGCGTCACCCGCGCGGCCCTCCGCCAGGCGGGCGCCGTCCTCGTCGACGACGAGCGGGAACTCGCCGACGCCGTCTGCGCGCTCAGCCGCGTACGCCTGCCCGCCCACCCCCGGCCCGGGGCCGGCCTGGTCACCGCCCAGGCCGGCCCCGGCCTGCTGCTCACCGACGCCCTGCGCACGGCCGGCGTCCAGGTGCCGCCGCTGGCGGAGCAGACGGTCAAGGAGGTCGGCGAGCTTCTGCCCGGCCTGACCTACCAGCGCAACCCCGTCGACACCGGCCGCCCCTCCCCCACACTCCCGCACGTGATCGAGCGGGTGTCCGCGGACCCGGACATCCACGTCACCGCCGTGTACGCGCTCCTGGAACCCGCCGCCGTGGACCTTCCCGCCGCCCTGACCGGCGCCCGGCCCGCCACTCCGTTGGTCGCCGTCGTGGGCGGCCCGCCGGACCAGGTACGCCGCGCCCGCCAGGACCTCGGTCAGGCGGGAATCCCGTGCGCCACCACGCCGGCCGCCGGCGCGACCATGGTGCGCGCCCTGGCGGAGGACGCGGCCGGCCGCAGCCGGCTGGAGGAGGACGCCGCCCCTGCGGCCACGCCGGCGCTCTCCCTGACGGGGCCGGCCGACGAGCACACCGCCAAGAACGTCCTGGCGGCCCTCGGCATCCGCACCCCGGTCCGCCGCGTCTGCGCCGGCCGGGACGCCGCGCACGCCGCGCTCGACGAGCTCGGCGGGCCCGTCGTGGTGAAGATCCTCGATCCCGCCGTGCTGCACAAGACCGAGGTGGGCGGCGTCCAGATCGGCATCCGCACGCACGAGGACCTCGACGCGGCGCTCGCCCGCATGCCCGCCGCCCCGGCGCTGCTGGTCGAGCAGATGGCCCCGGCGGGCCCCGAACTGATCGCCGGAGTACGCCGGGACCCGGTCTTCGGCCCGGTCCTGGCCCTGGGCGCGGGCGGGACGGCGGCCGAGATCCTCGGCGACGTCTCCCTGCGCCTGGCGCCGGTGCCGGCCGGCGAGGCCGAGGCCATGCTCGACGACCTCGCCACCCGCGAGCTGTTTCTCGGCGCCCGGGGCGCGGCCCCGGTGGACCGGACCCGGCTCGCCCGCGTCCTGCTCGCACTCTCTTCCCTGGGCACCGACCCGGCCGTGGCAGAGTGTGAGATCAACCCGCTGCGGATCCTGCCCGACGGCGACGTCGTCGCGCTCGACGCCGTGCTTGTGCCGCGTGACCTGAGGAATGAAGGAGGATCCGAGGATGCGTGAGGGCTTCGTACCCTGGCCCGAGGAGGCGGCCGACCGTTACCGCGAGGCCGGGTACTGGCGTGGCCGGCCGCTCGGGGCGTACGTGCACGAGTGGGCCGAGACGTACGGCGACGCGGTGGCCGTCGTCGACGGCGGCACCCGGCTGACCTATCGCGAGCTGGCCGAACGCGCCGACGGGCTGGCCGTCCGGCTCCTGGAGGCCGGACTCGCCCCGGGCGACGCGATGCTCGTCCAGCTGCCCAACGGCTGGGAGTTCGTCACGCTCACGCTGGCCTGCCTGCGCGCGGGCATCGCCCCGGTCATGGCGCTGCCCGCCCACCGCGGCCACGAGCTGCGCTATCTCGCCGCGCACGCCGACGTGACGTCCATCGCCGTACCCGACCGCATCGGCGACTTCGACCACCAGGCGCTCGGCCAGGAGATCGCCGACGCCACGCCGAGCGTACGCATGCTGCTGGTCGCGGGCGCCGACGTCGGAGAGAAGGCCGCCGACCTCCGCTCCCTCGCCCGGCCCGCCGACGACCCGGCCGCCGCCCGCGCCCGGCTCGACCGGCTCGCGCCCGGCAGCGGCGACGTCGCCGTCTTCCTCCTGTCCGGCGGCACGACCGGGCTGCCCAAGCTCATCACCCGCACCCACGACGACTACGAGTACAACGCCCGCCGCAGCGCCGAAGTGTGCGGCTTCGGGCGGGACACCGTCTACCTGGTGGCGCTCCCGGCAGCGCACAACTTCCCGCTCGCCTGCCCCGGCATCCTGGGCGTCTTCATGAACGGCGGCAGGGTCGTCCTGGCCCACACCCCGGAACCCGGCAAGGCGCTGCCGCTGATGGCCGCCGAAGGCGTGACCGTCACCGCCGCCGTCCCGGCGGTCGCCCAGCGCTGGATCGACGCCGTCGCCTCCGGCCGCCATCCGGCTCCCGCGTCCCTGCGGCTGCTCCAGGTCGGCGGCGCCCGCCTGGCCCCCGAGGTCGCCCGCCGGGTCGAACCCGTGCTCGGCTGCACCCTCCAGCAGGTGTTCGGCATGGCGGAAGGGCTCCTGAACTACACGCGCCTGGACGACCCCGACGACGTCAAGATCTATACGCAAGGGCGTCCCATGTGCCCCGACGACGAGCTCCTCATCGTCGACTCGGCCGGAGAGCCCGTGGCCCCGGGGGAGATGGGCGCCCTGCTGACCCGCGGCCCCTACACCCCGTGCGGCTACTACCGGGCCGAGGAGCACAACGCGCGTTCCTTCACCTCCGACGGCTGGTACCGCACCGGCGACGTCGTCCGGATCCATCCCTCCGGCAACCTCGTCGTCGAAGGCCGCGACAAGGACCTTATCAACCGCGGCGGGGAGAAGATCTCCGCCGAAGAGGTCGAGAACCTCATCTACCGCCTCCCCGGCGTCTCCCGCGTCGCCGCCGTCGCCAAGCCCGACCCCGACCTCGGGGAGCGGGTCTGCGCCGTCGTCGTGGCCGAAGCGGGGCACCAGCTCACCCTGGAGGGCATCCGGCAGGCCCTCGCGACGATGGAGGTCGCCCGCTACAAGCTCCCCGAACACCTCGTGCTCCTCGACGAGCTGCCCCTGACCAAGATCGGAAAGATCGACAAGAAGGCGCTGCGGGAGATCGTCCAGTAACCGCATCGTGAAAGACGAGACCGGTACATGGAGAGCACATGCGAGCGCCCGGCACCCCGTTTCGGGGAGTGACCCCTGAGCAGGCCGCGACGCTGAGCGCGGTCGTCGACACGATCGTCCCCGCCGACGAGTACCCGAGCGGCACCGAGGCCGGCGTGCTGGACTACCTGGAGAGGTGGTTCGACCTGCACGCCTCCTATGCGGCGGGCCTCGACGCCGTGGAGGCCGAGGCGCGGGAGAGGTACGGCGAGGGCTTCCCCGTGCTCCCGTACGAACGGCGTGAGGCGCTGCTGCGGGCCGTGGAGGCCGGCGACACGCGCACGCCGTGGCCGCTCGACGCGACGGTTTTCGTGAGCACGGTGGTGGGGCACGTCATGGAGGGCTTCTACGGCGATCCGGACAACGGCGGCAACCGCGACGCCATCTCCTGGCGGATGATCGGGTTCGAGGTACGCGGGTGATCGGGCGAGAGGTACGCGGCTGATGCGGGTGGACGCGATCGTGATCGGATCGGGCGCCGGGGGCGGGGTCGCCGCCGCGGTACTCGCCGAGGCCGGCAAGCAGGTGGTCGTGCTGGAACGCGGCCGCGACCTCACGTACGAGCAGATCGGCCGTGACCACCTGCGCAATCACCGCATCGCCCGCTACCCCCACCGATCCGGGCCGGACTACGAGGACGGCCCGCGGGTCTTCGTCGACGCGGCGGGCCGCGAGCATCTGGTGCGGGCGCACGAACCGGGCTTCCACGGCAACGCCACGCTGGTCGGCGGCGGCACGCGGCTCTACGGGGCCCAGGCGTGGCGGTTCCCACCCGCCGACTTCACCATGGCGAGCACGTACGGCGTCCCCTCGGAGAGCAGCCTCGCCGACTGGCCCATCGCCTACGACGACCTCGCGCCTTTTTACGAGCGCGCCGAATGGGAGATCGGGGTCTGCGGCGACCACCAGGCGAGCAGCCGTCATTGGACGCGCGCCAAGCCGTACCCCATGCCGCCGCTTCCTGAGGGCCGGCAGGCCAGAGCCCTGCGCGCGGGCGCGACCGCCCTCGGATGGGACGTGCTGCCGGTGCCCCTGCTGATCAACTCGGTGCCGTACGCCGGGCGTGCCGCGTGCACCCGCTGCCAGCACTGTGTCGGCTTCGCCTGCCAGGCCGAGGCGAAGAACGGCTCGCACAACACGGTGCTGAGCCGCGCGCTCACCACCGGCCGCGTCCGGCTGCTGCCGGAGGCGGTCGCCGAACGCGTCGAGTGCGACTCCGCCGGCCGGGTCACCGGCGTCCGCTGGGTGGACCGGTCAGGGGCGCGCCACGTCGTCGAGGCCGAGGTCGTGATCTGCGCGGCCGGCGCGATCGAGACCGCGCGGCTGCTGCAGAACTCACCGACCCGGCGGGAGCCGTACGGGCTGGGCAACGACCACGATCAGGTGGGGCGGCACCTCCAGGGCCACGCCTACGCGTGGGCTGTCGGCGAGATGCCCGAGCCCGTGTACGACGGGCTGGGCCCCGGCGTCTCGCTGGCTACGCTCGACTTCGCGCACCACAACGACGGGATCGTCGGCGGGGCGATGCTCGCCGACGAGTTCACCGTGCTGCCGATCGCCTTCTGGGCCCGCAATCTGCCTCCTGACGTGCCCCGCTGGGGCATGGAGAACAAGCAGTACATACGCGACAACTACCGCCGCGTCATGCGCGTGGGCGGGCCGGTCCAGGAGATCCCCAGCCCGCACGCGAGGACACGGCTCGACCGCCACGTGCGGGACCGGTGGGGCATCCCGGTCGCCCGCCTGTCCGGCACGACCCATCCGGAGACCGTGCGTACCGCGGCCTACATCGCCGGCCGGGCCCGCGAGTGGCTGCTCGCCTCGGGCGCGCGGCGGACGTGGACGGAGCCGGCCGCCCTGGCCCTGTACGCGGGGCAGCACCAGTCGGGAACGTGCCGGATGGGCGACGACGAGCGTACGTCGGTCGTCGACCGATGGGGCCGGGTCCACGGCCACGACAACCTCTATGTCATGGACGCCTCCGTGCACGTCACCAACGGCGCCGTCAACCCCGTGCTGACGATCATGGCATTGGCGTTCCGTGCGGCCGAACGGCTGTGCGCCGAGTGGTGACGTCGTCGAATGCGAAGGAGAAGACCCTTTGGACACGACGCCGCCGCTGCGCCTCGGGTATGCCGACTCGCGGTTCGGCCAGCTTCACTACGCCGAGCAAGGCGCGGGCCGTCCCCTGCTGCTCCTGCATCAGACCCCCAGATCCTGGGACGAGTTCCGGGAGCTGATGCCCCTCCTGGCGCCGCACCGGCGCGTCCTCGCCATGGACATGGTCGGCTTCGGGGCCAGCGCCAAGCCCCCGGCGCCGCACACGATCGAGCTGTTCGCGGCCGGTGCCCTGGCGCTGCTGGACGGCCTGGGCATCGGGCGCGCCGACGTTCTCGGCCACCACACGGGCGGCGCGGTGGCCATCGAGCTGGCGGCGACCGCACCGGAGCGGGTCGGCCTGCTGGTCCTGTCGTCGACTCCGTGGACCGGCTCCCGGTACCGCGAGACCCACGCGAACGGCCCCGGGGTGGACGAGGCCGTGCCGTCCCCCGAGGGTGACCACCTGATCGCGCTGTGGCGGCTCCGGCGGCCGTACTATCCCGAACCGGTCACGGACCTCCTCGACCGGTTCATCCACGACGCCCTCGCGCCGGGGGTCGATCCCGCGGAAGGGCACCGGGCGTGCGCGCGCTACCGCATGGAGGACCGGATCGGCCTGGTGAAGGCGGCCGTGCTGCTGCTGGGCGCCGCCGCGGACCCGTTCGCACTGCCGGCGCTGGCCCCGCTCCGGGAGCACCTCACCGCGGCGGCGAGCGTGACGTCGGCCGTCATCGACGGCGGCACGATCCCCCTCATGGAGCACAAGGCGGCGGAGGTCGCCGAAGCCGTGACAGCGTTCCTGACGAGGTGATCGGATACGGCCGCGCCAATAGGCGGTCACGACGGGAGGCGTTCCAGGGTGGCGGCCATGCCGGCATCGCGGGCGACCGCCAGCAGAGCCTGGGTCATGACCGGCTCCGGTTCCCGGCGGCAGGCCACCAGGCCGATACGTTGCGTGCGGACGGGTTCGACCAGCGGGACGGCCCGCATGCCGGCGGGCACGCCGAATACGTGCAACCAGGCGTGCGGCACGATGCCGGCCCACCGGCCGGTACGCACGTGCGCGAACAGCGAGGAGATCGAGTCGGTCTCGATGCGCGGCCGCACGGGGGCGCCGATCGCCTCGAAGACGGTGTCCAGGACCCGGCGCCCCTGCATCATCGAATCGAGCAGGCAGAGCGCCATCCGCGCGATCCGGTCGTTGACCGTGACGCCCGCCGGCGCGGTAGCCGTCCAGCCCAGCCTGCGCAACGCCATCCCCGCCTGCGCGGGCAGCCTGCGACCGCCCGCATCCACCCCGCCCGCTCCCGTCCTTCACTGCCGCGCGCGGCGCCGGATCGACAGCCGACCGGCACGCCCGCACCCCCACCGGCATCCACCACCCCCGGTTTTCACTCTGAGTGACCGTCAGGCTACCAGCCTTTGGTTCTGTCGGATAGAACACGTGAGCGATGCACTCGGCCATCTGCCGGCCTCACCGCCCCCTGGACGCCTCCCCTCCGTTGCGAGCCGAAGAAGCACCGCCACCACCAACCACCACGGAACTTGAGGATCCCTGATGAAACTGGTGAGCCTGTCGATGATGTCCTCGTGCCTCAGGTCCGCCTGCACCTGGACGGCGACCAGGGGGTGCTGCGTGCAGGGACGGCCCGCAGGGAACCGGCTCAGCGGAAGGCCGCCTTCGGCGGCGCGCCGCTGCCTTCCAGCCGGGTGGTGATCGCGATGCGGTTGTGCGCGTTGATCACCGTCGCGGCCCAGATCAACGCCGCGAGCTGAGTCTCCTCGAACAGGCGCTCCGCCTCGGCGTACACCTCGTTCGGAACCTGGCCGGCGAAGACCAGGGTGATCGCCTCGGTCAGCGACAACGCGGCCCGCTCCCTGTAGGTGAACAACTTGCTGTTCCGCCAGGCCCGCACTTCGCGGATGCGCTGCTCGCTTTCCCCCATCGCCCGCGCGTCCTGGGTGTTCTGGTCCAGTGAGAGAGAGCAGCCGTTGATCTGGGACGCGCGGATCTTGATCAGCTGGAGCAGCTCCGGCTCGATGTCCGCCGCCCGCGCCGCGGCCAAGGCGGCCTCGTGGAGGGCGCTCATCGCGCTGGAGACATCCGGGGTCACATTCTTGATCTCAATCCGCGTGGCAATCGTGGCTACAGACATGTCGTGATTCTCATCTCGCTCGTTGAAAAAGGACGGGCGCAGCGACGACCATGGCGGGGAAAACGGCGACGATATGTTCCCCTCCCCCCGCTTCGCTCGAGAGAGCGCGCCGCCGGAATCAGCCCGCGCCCTCCGTACTGCATGGGATACGCGGCGCCGTCCAGCCCGGTTCGACCGATGAATAGCGAGCAAACGCTTGGTAAGGTCGGTGCGTGCTGCTGGATGGCAAGGTCGCGATCGTCACCGGGGCGGGTCCCGGCCTGGGACGGACCCTGGCGGGGATCCTGAGCGAGGAGGGCGCCAGGGTCGTCGTGGCCGCCCGCACCGCGGCCACCGTGGAGAAGACCGCCGCCGAGGTGCCCGGCGTGCTGGCCGTACCCGCCGACGTGACGAGGATCGACGACGTACGGCGGCTCGCCGACAGCGTGATCGAGCGGTTCGGCCGGGTGGACGTGCTGGTCAACGCCGCCTTTCCCGGATCTCACCGCAGGAACGTGCTCGACATGTCCGCCGGCGATCTGGAGACCTGGCGCAAGGCCGTCGAGACCGGCGGCTACGGCACGTTGCTGGCCTGCAGGTTCATCGCGCCGCACATGGTGGCTCAGCGCTCCGGCTCGATCGTCAACATCACCTCCATGTCGTCCCGCGAGGGCTACGCGGGACGCAGCGACTACGCCGCGGGCAAGGCCGCCGCGCACCTGCTGTCCCACTGCCTCGCCGACGAACTCGGGCCGTACGGGGTGCGGGTGAACTGCGTCGCACCCGGCTGGATCGCCAGTGAGGTGCTGGATGAGTGGATGCGCACCCGGGCCGCGGCGGAAGGCGTGGCGTTCGAGGACATCCGCGCGCGCGACGTCTCGGCGATGGCGCTGCGCCGTATCGCCACCGAGGAGGACGTGGCCCGCGCCGTCGTCTACCTCGCCTCCCACCACGCCAAGGCCGTCACCGGCGCCACCATCGACGTCAACGGCGGCCAGTTGTTCACGTGACCGGACCGGGGACCCGGTAGCCGCCGGCACGTCACGGCACCCAGGCCGCGTCCCTCGTCACGCCACCGCACAGCAGCACCTGCGTGGCAGAATTGCATTTACGGTCGCCGGCGTGCGCGACCTCCGCATTCATTGTGATACCGACCAGAATCGCGGCCACCGCGCACGTGCCGGCGGCCTCACGGCCGGTTTCCTCGATGGTGTGTGCAAGCCTGGAAAACCATTGATCCCACGGCGACGCGTCCACCCCAATACGGGAAACCTGGGCAGAAAACCCAGCCCTGAGCAGGGGGGACGCATTATCCCGGGACGCGTTCACCCGCCCGATGCAGCATGCGGGGACGCGCGGGGAAAGCTTGGGGAAGATGGTGGCCGGAACGTCGCATTCCGAAAACCTGGCCCCGGTTGCCACGGCGGCTGAAGAGCGCAGCGGCCACAGTTTCGAATGGATCGGCCGGCAGGTCGATGCGAGCAAGTCGACCCTTCATCGTTACTGCTCCGGCGAATCCATTCCACCGAATTTCGGAATGGTCGAGCAGATCGCTTTGGCGTGCGTGGCCGGGCGGGCCGTGCCGGCCGCCGATCATGGAGCGCATCCGGCGGCCATCATGTGGACGGTCTCCGGCACCGCCGACCCCGGGAACCGGCAATGAAGCGAAGATTGGACGCCTTCAATACTGCGTAACCGTATTTATCGAGGAATCTCCCTAAGTTGGCGGCGAGCGCGACAGCCGTGATCTTCTGATCGCCGGAGGGAGACGGGGTGAAAACACGGTTGCGCCGGTCGCTGCGGACGCGGCTGGCCCTGCTCGCCGGCATCGCCATGCTGCTGCTGAACATCGTCGTCAGCACCTTCGTGTTGTACGGCATCCGCGACAAGGCCGCCGACATCCGGGCGCTCGAGGTGTCCAGCAAGGCCCTGCGCGTGCTTCTCATGGTCAAGCGGAACCGGTTGCCCCGCGTGCTGGACCCGAGCGGGCTCGACGGCATGCAGGTGGTCGACCCGGCCGGGCGTGCGGTCTCCTGGACGCCGAGCCTGGCCGGCAAGCCCCGCCAGACGACGGCCATCCCCCACCCGAACCAGGCCAACGACGTCGCGGAGCTCTGCGACCTGCCCGCGTTCCCCGGTCGGTGCCAGATCGTGTCCTCCTTGCGCGCGTACCAGCCGGACGGCACCTGGATCATCTACGCCTTCGACCCGACGGTGCCGTGGTACGTCAGCCCGCAAGTGATCACATTCGAGATCTGCATGACGGCGGCGCTGGTCGCGCTGACCTGGTTCGGAGTGTCACGCGTCGTGGACAGGACGCTCGCGCCTGTCAGCAGCATCACGAAGAGGCTGGCCGAGATCACCGTGGGCGGCGGCGGGATGCGCGTCCCCGTACCGGAGACCGACGACGAGATCAGAGCCCTGGCCGAGACCGCCAACCAGACACTGGAACGCCTGGAGACGGCGCTGGAGCAGCAGGAGGCCGCGATGGAGCAGCAGCGCAGGTTCACCGGCGACGCCTCACACGACCTGCGCAGCCCGATCACCGCGATGCGCGCCCAGGTGGAGGACGCCATGCTCCACCCCGAGGACACCGACTGGCAGGAGACGGGCTCCGAGGTGCTGGCCAGCCTGGACCGGCTCCAGGCCATCGTCGCCGACCTGCTCACGCTGACCAGGCTGGACGCGGGCGCCCCGAGCCCTCGCGAGCCGGTGAACCTGGGCGAGCTGGTCGTCACGGAGACCGCCAGGCCACGAACCAAGCGCGTCGTCACCAGCCTGCAAGGAGGCGTGGTGGTCATGGGCGACCGGTTGCAGCTGGCCCGTCTGCTGACGAACCTGCTGGACAACGCCGAGCGGCACGCCGAGACGCGGATCATCGTGACGGTGCGGAGGCAGAACGGACAGGCCGTGCTCGAGGTCCTCGACGACGGCGCGGGCATAGCACGCGATCAGCGCGACATCGTCTTCCAGCGCTTCACCCGCCTGGACGACTCGCGCAACCGCGACGCCGGCGGCACCGGACTCGGCCTGCCGATCGCCCGCGAGATCGCGATGGCCCACCACGGCACGCTGACCATCGAGGACTCCAACACCGGCGCCCGTTTCGTGCTCCGGATCCCGGGCCCGAACGGCCCTGCGGCGTGAGGGCGATCGGCCCGCTCCGGGAGAGACCCGCGGCGCGCTGCCGCGTACCCCGGAAGACCACGCGCGGACTGACATCAGAGAATCTTGCCCGGCATGACAGTGTGCGACGTTACATGTGATGAGCGTTACATTTTCTAGCGCTTCAGCAGGTAAGCGGCGCATACTCCGGCCATGCAAAATCACATGGTCGACCGGCGAGGACTCCTGCGCGCCGGCCTCGTCGTCGGAGGCCTCCTCGCCGGGACGGCATCCGCGGGCACCGCCGTCTTCGCCCAGACCGACCAGCCGTCGGGCGGGACCGCTCCCGACCAGCGTCCCTCCACCCCCGGCCAGGCGTGGGCCACCCTGCGCGAAGGCAACCGCCGCTGGGTCGACGGCACCGTCACCCACCCCCACCAGGACGCCGCCCGGCGAGCGGCGGTGGCGCAGAAGCAGGACCCGTTCGCGGTCGTCTTCTCGTGCATCGACTCGCGGGTGGCGCCCGAGCTGGTCTTCGACGCCGGCCTTGGTGACCTGTTCGTGGTCCGGACCGCCGGCCAGACCATCGACCCGCTGGTCACGGGCGCCGCGGAGTACGGGCCGGCAGAGCTGGGCACCCCACTCGTCGTCGTGCTCGGCCACCAGCGCTGCGGGGCCGTCACGGCCGCCGCGGAATCGCTGCACGATCACAAGAAGCTGCCCGGCGAGCTGAGCACGATCGCCTCCTCCCTGCGTTCGGCCTACAAGCGGTCGGACGGCGACGTCGACAAGATGATCCGCATCAACACCGTCGACGTGGTGAACCAGCTCAAGAAGGACAAGCTGTTCGCTCCCCGCATCGCCAAGGGCAAGCTCAAGGTGATCGGCGCGTACTACTCGATCGACACCGGCGAGGTCACCCGCCTCGCCTGACCCGCCTTGGTACCACGCGGTCGACCCAGCCCAGCCGGGATGATCATTTCCCGGCGGGCGGGGGCCGCGAGCCGGCGTCTCCTCGGCGGCCTCGTCAACGCGCGGCACCGCCGTCGGCTAGAGCAGGTCGATCGCGCGTTCGGGGCAGTTGGACACCGCCAGTCGGGCCGCGCGCTCCTTGTCCGGCGGAACGATGCCGTCGCCGGCGACCTGTCCGTAGCCCTCGTCGTCCTCGCTGAACAGGTCGGGGGCGAGGTCGTAGCAGCGGCCGTGTCCCTGGCAGCGTTCAGGATCGATGCGTACTTTCATCGCGGGGTCCTCCGCTCCGTGTGCGGCGATTCGCCTCAGGCGCTCGTCGGCTCGTCCTTGCGGCCGACGCCCACCATCACCCAGGCCTTGTCCGGCCTCTCGGACAGGAACGGGCTGTCGGGCCGCCACTCGCGGACGTACACCAGGCCGGGCTCGACCAGTTCGAGCCCGTCGAAGAAAGGCAGGACGTCCTCCCGCTTACGGGCACCGCCCTTCTGGGTGCCCAGGATGTTCCGGTAGATGTCGACGATCGGCTGCGCAGCCTCCGGACGGGAGTCGAAGACGACGTGCGAGATGACGACATGACTGCCGACCGGCAACGCGTCACGGAGCTCGGCCACCCGCCGGAACGGGTCGTTGTCGTCCGGGATGTACTGGAGGATGCCGAACAGCAGCAGCGCCACCGGCCGATCGAGGTCGATGATCCGCCGCAGATCGGGATCGGCGAGCAGCTCGGCCGGGTGCATGACGTCGCCTTCGACGACGGCCGTACGCGGCCCCCTGGCGAGGATCGCCCTGCCGTGGGTGAGCACCACCGGGTCGTTGTCGACGTACACCACGTGCGCGTCGGGCACGAGGGACCGGGCCAGCTCGTGCGTGTTGAGCTCGGTGGGCAGCCCGGAGCCCAGGTTGATGAACTGCGTGATGCCCTGCTCCGCGAGGAAACGCATCACGCGCACGTGGAACGCCTGGTGCTCCTGCGCCATGACCCGGACCTCCGGTGCGACGGCCAGCACCGCCTCCGCCGCCTCCCGGTCGACGGCGAAATTGTCCTTGCCGCCGATGAAGTAGTCGTGCATCCGGGCAAGGTTGGGTGTGCTGGCATCGACGCCGGCGAGCCGCCTGGCCTCGTCACTCACGCGTACCCCTCCATAGGTCGGATGCTGCCTGATTATGCCCGATAACTGCCAGCCACGCCGAGATTCGATTCCGCTTCCGCCGGAAACGACGCGGCGCCACCGCCGATCCACGCCGGACCCGAACCGTGAAACCCCTGCTCATCGCGTGATCAGAGCGATGAAATGGGAGACCTGCGGGTAGTTATACTCGGTACATACACCCCATATATGCAGATTCTTCCCGGATCAATATCGCAGACGCGTCCCAGCGCCAGGGCTCATAAGACCCCTGGCGACGTGTGAAAGGGCAGGGGGTGGGATGGGCGAACAGCGAGGACCGCAGACCATGCGGGCGGACCAGGTTTCCGAGGAGCGGAAACGGCTGCTGGCGGTGGTCGGCGACGATCTGTGGGGGATCGAGCTCCTGCGGTTCGCGATCCAGCAGGCGGTGGCCGATCTTGCCGGGCTGGGCGGCACAGTGCATCTCGGCAGCCCCGGCCACGGCGGCGGGCTGCGCCTGGTCACGACCTGCGGGCTGCCCCCGGTCTTCACCCAGGTCTGGGAGCGCATCGACGGGAACGGCCCGCTCGCCCCGGCGCGCGCGTTCCGGGACGGTGTGCTGGTACGGGCGTCTTTGGCGAACGCCGTCGCGAAGGCATCCGGACAGGACGCGACGGCGACCGGGCGGCCGGACGGCTCCGTACCCGCGTCCTGGTCCTGGCCGGTCGACACGGCGATGGTGGCCGTCCCGCTGCTCGGCCCCGGCGGGCCGATCGGCGCGCTGTCGGTCCTGACGGCCTCCGCACACGAGCCCTCGGCCGGGCAACAGGCCTTTCTCGGCACACTGGGCCGATGGACCGGCGAGCGCCTGAGCAGGTCCTCCGCGCCGCCCCTCGATTCTGGGCTCACGGGCTGGCAAGAACAGTCCACCGGCTCGCATCTGCGGCAGGATCTGCAGGCGGTCGGCACGTGGGACTGGGACATCCGGACCGGCGATGTCGTCTGGAACGACGCGATGCTCTCCATACTCGGCGTCGATCCGGAAACCTTCGACGGACGGATCGAGACCTGGACGGGCATCGTCCACCCTGAGGATCTGCCGTGGGTGCTGGCCGACATCGATGAGGCGATCCGCACGGGGCGGATGTACAGCACCGAGTATCGGGCGATCCGCCCGAACGGGACATGCCGCTGGGTACGGACCCGCGGCCGGCTGGTGCTCGATGAGAACGGTGAGCCGGCCCGCATGGCCGGCATCCTGTGGGACGTCACCAAGACCCACGAAGCCTTGGAGACGGTCCCCGAACCGCGTCCGCACACCGCCGCACGTGCCGCCGTGGAGCGGGAGCGGACCTCCCGTATCAGTCAGTTGACCAGGGCTCTGGCCGAGGCGGTCACCGTCAGCGACGTCGTGGACGCGTCCGCCGCTCACATCCTGCCGGCGTTCGGGGCCGCCGGGCTGATGCTCACCTTCCTGGAGGGCGACCATCTGCGGCCGGTCGGATTCACCGGGTACTCGAAGGAGTTCGTCGACCGGGTGAGCCTCATCCCGGGCCGCGGAATCCCGGCCCTCGGACGGCTCCCGATCGCGCAGGTCCTGCGCGATCGTAGCCCGCTGTTCATCACCTCGGCCGAGGAGTACATCGAGCGCTACCCCGGGACAGCCGACTTCCCGGAGGCGGGAGGCAAGAAGGCGTGGGCCTTCCTGCCGCTGATCGCCTCGGGACGCCCGGTGGGCAGCTGCGTCGTCTCCTTCGCCGAGCCGCGTCAGTTCACCGGGGAGGAGCGCAACCTGCTCACCGCGCTCAGCGGGCTGGTCGCCCAGGCCATGGAACGCGCGCGCCTCTACGACCGGGAGCACACCCGCGCCCAGGAACTGCAACGCGGGCTGCTCCCGCGTGAGCTGCCCAGCCTGCCCGCGGTCACCGCCGCGGCCCGCTACCTGCCCGCCGGCAAGGACATGGA
>NZ_JBITMD010000012.1:0-332911 GCF_044465905.1 Nonomuraea sp. NPDC049480 | reverse complement strand
AAGCAATAACCGTCAAATATGACGGGGTCATACATGTGTGATGCACATGCACTGGCTTTTAACACACTGTTGAGTTCTCAAGAAACGGACGCGTTCATCCTTGCCGAGATCCTTTCGAATCCCGTCTCGGAGGCGCTACTCTCGTCTCGGCTATCCTAGCAGATAATCCCTTTTGGTGTCAAATCCGGAGATTTGCTGCCAACCGGTCGAATCTGCCTAAGATGGTGCGCCCCGCTTCCGGGGCAACCCTCTTAACTTACCGTGTCACTCAGCGCTTGTCGAATCAACCGATTTTCCGGCGGGTTCGGCATGCGCCCAGAGACGACTCAGGCTCGAGCACGCCGAAGCGGCTCTGCCGAGTGGCTCGTCTATTTCAAGGGGCTTGCCCGGGGCCCGTCCGCCTGATCGGCGTCCGGCTCACTCCCGGGGCGAACTGAAAGATTAGGTCGCGATCCGCGACACGTCAAATCGCCAGGCCCGGGCACTCAGAGTTCCGACGTCGCGCGCCTGATGGCCTTCTCGCGTCGGGCCAGGAGCTCCCCCCATGCTCCCGGCCTCCATGAGCCGGGCTCGAGGACGTCGCGATGCCAGGGACGCGGCGATCGTTCGACGCGTCCGCGTACTTCCAGGTTCTTGGGCATGACGGTCATGGCCTGGGGCGTCACGAGGTATGCCCACGCCAGAGCCGCCGGCGAGATGCCCTTTGCCAAAGCTTTGATACCGCGCCGAGCGACCGAATCCACTCCGGCCTGGAGTACGAGCAGCCGGTCGGCGATGCCGAGCGGCGCGTCGTGATCGTTATGAGGCCGACACATCCGACCAGTCAGTGGCCTGGAGACGAGGCGCCTAGCGCTGCCCGCTCCCCGCCTGTCGGCGCCGACTTGAATGAACAGGTGGCGGCACTCGCCATGCGAGCCGGTGATACCGATGGAACTGCTGGTCGATTTTTCCCGCTCAACAGGTTGCGAGCCGCACTCCCCCAAGAGCGCGGAGTCAGGCCTTGGCCACGCGGTTCTCAGCCACGGTCCGCCCGGACGTGCCGGACGGACGCGGCTTCGGCTTCGGCTTCGGCTTCCATCGGATCGCCGCCCATCCTGGCCGACGTACGACGAGACTACGTCGATGTCCGTTTTAATGAGGTAAACGCAGAGAGCCGAAGACGCTGATTCGATGGTCGCCGTTGGCCGGCGAGCGGAGTTTCGGCCAGTCGGTCAGGTTGCCTGTGCGCGTTCACTGGCCGGTGGCTTGGACAGGTGCGGGCCTCCAGCGGCGCTGATCATGGTGATGACGGTGATGGTGGCGAAGTCGCAGACGGTCTAGCGGCCGAACGTGACCGTTCGCGCCAGGGCGCGCACCTGTTCCGGTGACTCGAACACCTCCGCCGCCATCCCCGCCTCCCGCGCCGCGACCACATTGGCCTCGTTGTCGTCGAAGAACAGGATGTCCCCAGGCGCAGCGCCCACGGCCTCCGCGCAGATCTCGTACGCCCGCCGCTCCGGCTTGGCCACCCCGATCCGGCACGAGTACGTCAACGAAGTGAACCGCCCCAGCCACGCCCCATGCCGTGACTCCCACATCGGCACGAGTTCCTCGACGATGTTGGAGAGCAGCCCCAGCCGGTGCCCCTGGTCCGCGAGCTCGTGCACCACCCGCACCATGGCGTCGTCCACCTGGCACCAACTGTCGAGGTCCGCGGCTACGAGCGCGGGAACGTCGGCGAAGTTCACGCCGAGCCGCTCAGCCACCGCCGCCCAGTAGGCTCCGCTGTCCTGACCGGCGTCATAGGCGGGCCGGCAGGCCCAGTACGCCTCCCAGAACCGCTCCCCCGGCGTCCCGGCCAGGTCGATGATCCGCTGCCGCGCTTCGGCGGACTGAGTACGGGCGATCACGCCATAAAGGTCAAAAACGATCACAGCAGCCATACGCTCGAGCCTACGACGCGTATCCTGCCCCGGTGACCACTGCCGCCACGCTGGCACCTCCAGCCCGCCCCGCCGAGCGTTTGCGCACGTCCACCCCCTGGTGGATGGCGTTGCTCACGGCGGGCGCGGCCTTCTCAGGAACGGGCTCCGCCACCCTGAACGGTGACGAACTCGCCACCATCAGCGCCGCCTCCCGGTCGCTGGCGGGAATGTGGGAGCTGGCACAGCACATCGACGGCCATTTCCTCCCGTACTACCTGTTCATGCACTTCTGGGCGATGGCCGGCACGGCGGAGCTGTGGCTGCGGCTGCCGTCGGCCCTGGCGATCGGTGTGGCCGCCTGGCTCCTGACCGACCTGGGCCGCCGCCTGCACTCCGTCCGCGCGGGCGTGATCGCGGCCGCCGTCTTCGCGATCCTGCCATCGGTGTCCTACTTCGGCGCTTTCGCCAGGCCGTACGCCTTCGCCGCCGCCGCGGTGGTCTTCTCCTTCTGGGCCCTGCACCGCGCGGTGGAGCGCCCGGGCGAGGCCAGGCGGTGGGTGCTCTATGGGCTGGCGGTCGCGCTGGTGTGCTGCTCGCATCTGTTCGCGGTGCTGGTCCTGCCCGCCCACCTGGCGCTGGCCCGCCGGGGAGTCCTCCTCCGCATGTCGGCCGCGCTCGCCATCGGTGGCGTTCCGGCCGCCGCGCTGGGACTGATCGGGTACGGCGAGCGGCACGCGATCAGCTGGATCCCGCAGCGCGGGCCGGAGGTGTGGCTCAAGTTCCCGAAGATGGCGGCGGGGACGACCGCGCTCGGCGTGGTGCTGTTCGCGCTGGCGGTGGCCGGAGCGGTCATGCTGTGGACGACGGCTCGCCGCGGCGCCTCACACGCGGCCGACCGGTCGGAGGCGAGGTCGCGGCCGCCCGGCCGGGCGTGGGCTTTCGCGCTGGCCGGCTGGCTCATCCTGCCTCCGCTGCTGCTCCTTGCGGTGTCGCACCTGCTGACGCCCGTCTACGTCGACCGGTATCTCTTCGTGACCGCCCCGGCGCTGGCGCTGCTGGCAGGGCTCGCGGTGGCGTCCGTCCCGCGGTTCCCGGTCGTGGCCGGGGTGGTGGTCGTGCTGCTCGGCTGCGTGCTCGCGTTTCCGGATCATGCGGAGGTACGGGAGGAGAACGGGCGGTTCGAGAACATCCCCTGGGCGTTGCGCGTGATCAAGGCCGAGCGTGACGACGCGATCGTGTACGGGCAGAGCCAGTTGCGGACGGGGTTCGACTACTACGCGGACTCCTTGATGCCCGTCGATGTGCTGAGAGCGGGTGACGTGCCGCAGCCCGACGGGTTCGGCCATCCCGAGCACTCCGATGTTTCCGGCGCGTTGGAAGGGCGTGAGCGCGTGTGGGTCGTGTGGCGGGGGGCGAAGAAGGCTGGGCTGGAGGGTGACGCGATTCCCCGGGTCGGAGAGGTGCGGCAGGCCGGATTCGAGCTGAGCGTGGCCAAGCACTCGGGCGATCTGCCGGGGCTCACCGTGGCGCTGTTCACTCGTCGGTGAACTGCCACCTCGGCATTCCCGCAGCATCACGCCGAAGCGGGCCCTCCGCCGCGGAGGGCCCGGAATCGGTCAGCCGACCTCGACGCCGCCGATCGACTTCTTGCCGCGCCGGAGCACCATGAACCTGCCCCGCAGCAGGTCGTCGGCGGCCGGCACGTACGACTCGTCGGTGATCTTGACGTTGTTGAGGTACGCCCCGCCCTCCTTGACGGCCCGCCGGGCCGCCGACTTGGACTCCACCAGGCCGCTGTCGGCCATCAGGTCCACGAGCGAGGCGCCGAGCGCCGGCACGCTGGCCTTGGGCACCTCCGCCAGCGCCGCCGCGAGCGTGGCCGCGGACAACTCTTCCAGCGCCCCCTGGCCGAACAGCGCCTTCGACGCCGACACGACCGCGTCCAGCTCCTCCTTGCCGTGCAGCAGTTCGGTGAGCTCCTCGGCCAGCGCCCGCTGCGCCTCGCGGGCGAAGGGCCGCTCGGCGACGGCCTTCTCCAGCTCCTCGATCTCCTCGCGGCTCCTGAACGTGAACACCTTCAGGTAGTGGATCACGTCGCGGTCGTCGGAGTTGAGGAAGTACTGGTAGAAGGCGTAGGGAGAGGTCATCTCCGGGTCGAGCCAGAGGGCGCCGCCCGCCGTCTTGCCGAACTTGGTGCCGTCGGCCTTGGTGATCAGCGGCAGCGTGAGAGCGTGGACGTGGCCGCCCTCGATGCGGCGGACCAGGTCGGCCCCCGCGGTGATGTTGCCCCACTGGTCGCTGCCGCCGATCTGCAGCGTGCAGTTGTAGCGGCGGTAGAGCTCCAGGAAGTCGTAGGACTGAAGGATCTGGTAGCTGAACTCGGTGTAGCTCAGCCCCTCCCCCTGCAGGCGTGCGGAGACGGACTCCCTGGCGAGCATGCGGTTGACCGGGAAGTGCTTGCCGATGTCGCGCAGGAAGTCGATCGCGCTCAGCTCGCCGGTCCAGTCGAGGTTGCTGACCATGAGCGCCGGGTCGGGCTCGGAGTCGAAGTCGAGGAAGCGGCCGACCTGGCCACGCAGGCGCTCCACCCAGCCGGCGACGACCTCGCTGGAGTTGAGCGAGCGCTCGGTGTTGCGCCCGCTCGGGTCGCCGATCAGGCCGGTGGCGCCGCCGACCAGGCCGATCGGGCGGTGCCCGGCCAGCTGGAAGCGGCGCAGTGTGAGCAGCGGCACGAAGTGACCGACATGCAGCGACGGCGCGGTCGGGTCGAAACCGCAATAGAGCGTGATCGGGCCCTTGGCCATGGACGCACGCAGGGCGTCGAGGTCGGTGGACTGAGCGATCAAGCCTCGCCAGGCGAGGTCGTCGAGAATGTCGGTCACTGTGCCGGCTTTCCAGTCATAGGGACATGTGGGATGGATACAGCGTGCCTGATCGCCCGGGTCGCCCGCCACTTGGATACGCTCTGTCTCCATGTGGAAGGTCCGTCGCGAGCTGGCCGTTTTCAAGATCTTAGGGGGTCTGGTGTGTGCCGGGCTCGCCGTCTTCTGGTGGATCGAAGGCGACGTCCGCGGCGTGATCCTGGCCGTGCCCGCAGCGCTGCTGGTGGGCGCGATGGGGTTGCGTGACGTGCTGGTCCCGGTGCGGCTGGCGGCCGACGAGAACGGGATCACCGTGGTGCAGGGTTTCGCGAGCAAGCGGCACGTGCCCTGGGAGACGATCTGGGACATCAAGGTGGACGTACGCAGGCGGTGGGGGCTGCGCAGCGAGATGCTGGAGATCGACACCGGCGACTACCTGCACATCTTCAGTCCTCACGAGCTGGGCGCCTCCCCCACGGAGGTGGCGGCGGCACTGCGGCGGCGCGGCACGTGAGCGCGGTAGGGCGACACGGTCGGGTCGCCGTCGATCCAGAACCGCCACGGGGTCTCCCTGGCCGTCGAGATGCCGGTGCGCGGCCCTGACCTGATCACGGAAGGCTCGGCCGGGGCGCCTTCGAGCATGGTGGCCGACTGCCGGGGGCGGCCCAGCGGCGAGCCCTCCACGATGGTGTCGAGGCCGTTGTGCTCACGCATCAGGCCGAGGGCCACCGCGAGCCTGGCCGGGCCACGGGCGAGGTCGCGGTCGGCGATCCGCCTGCCGTTCGCGCGCCGCGCCCGCGCCTCGGCCAGGCCTTCGACCACCTCGCCCGCCCGCAGCAGCACGGCGGAGCCGTGGCCGTCGGGCAGGCACACGAGGTTGGCGCAGAAATGCATGCCGTAGGTGAAGTACACGTACAGGTGCCCCGGAGGGCCGAACATGACGGCGTTGCGTGGCGTCTTGCCGCGGTAGGTGTGCGCCGCCGGGTCCTCGCCCGGGCCGCCGTACGCCTCGACCTCGGTCAGGCGCACGGCGACGGGGCCGTGCGCGAGCACGCGCCCGAGCAGATCGGGCGCCACCTCGTGCGACGGCCGGTCGAAGAAGCTCCGCGGGAGCGGCGCGGAGCTCAGCTGCCCGCCGCCCATGCCGCCTGCGCGTCGACCGCCTCGCGGAGCGCGAGGAGCTGGTCGCGTACGCGGTCGGGGGCGGTGCCGCCGTACGCCTTGCGCGCGGCCAGGGCGCCGGGCACGTTGAGCACGTCGCGCACGTCCGGAGTCAGGTGCGGGGACACCTTGACCAGCTCGTCGTCGGTGAGCTCGCCGAGGTCCTTGTCGTTGACCTGGCACCACACCACCAGGTGGCCGACGGCCTCGTGCGCCTCGCGGAAGGCCACGCCGCGCCGGACCAGCAGCTCGGCCAGGTCGGTGGCGAGCGCGAACCCGTCGGGGGCCGAGGCCTCCATGCGGGCGGTGTTGACCCGCATCGTGGCGACCAGGCCGGCCATCGCGGGCAGGACCAGCAGCAGCGTGTCGACCGCGTCGAACACCGGCTCCTTGTCCTCCTGCAGGTCGCGGTTGTAGGTCAGCGGCAGGCCCTTGAGCGTGGTCAGCAGCGACATCAGGTTGCCGATCAGCCGGCCCGACTTGCCGCGGGCCAGCTCGGCCACGTCCGGGTTCTTCTTCTGCGGCATGATCGACGAGCCGGTCGAGTAGGCGTCGTCCATCTCGATCCAGCGGAACTCCTGCGAGGCCCACAGGACGATCTCCTCGCCGAGCCGTGACAGGTGCACGCCGATCATCGCCGCGTCGAACAGGAACTCGGCGGCGAAGTCGCGGTCGGAGACCGCGTCCATCGAGTTGGGCGCGGCGGCGGAGAAGCCCAGCTCCTCGGCCACGGCCTGCGGGTCCAGCGGCAGCGACGAGCCCGCGAGGGCGCCGGAGCCGAGCGGGCAGATCGCGGCGCGCTTGTCCCAGTCGGCGAGCCGGTCGATGTCCCGGGCGAACGCGTGCACGTGCGCAAGCAGCTGGTGGCCGAACGAGACCGGCTGCGCGTGCTGCAGGTGCGTCATGCCGGGCGCGGCCGTTTCGGCGTGCGCGGCGGCCTGCGTCATCAGCGCCGTCTCCAGCTCGACCAGGCGCGAGACGACCGAGCGGGCGTGGTCGCGCAGGTAGAGGCGCAGGTCGGTGGCGATCTGGTCGTTGCGGCTGCGCCCGGCGCGGAGCTTGCCGCCGAGCGAGCCGAGCCGCTCCAGCAGGCCGCGCTCCAGCGCGGTGTGCACGTCCTCGTCGGCCACCGTCGGCCGGAACTCGCCTTCCTTGCAGGCGCGCTCCAGGTCGTCGAGCGCGCCGATCATGCGCTCGAGCTCCTCGTCGCTCAGCAGCTCCGCCCTGTGCAGCACGCGCGCGTGCGCCCTGGACGCCGCCAGGTCGTACGGCACCAGCCGCCAGTCGAAGTGCACGCTCACCGACAGCCGGGCCAGCGCGTCGGACGGGCCGCTCTCGAAGCGTCCGCCCCACAGCCGCATCGGCTTGCCATCACTCACCGTCATCTCCTTTTCGTCCCACGCGACCATAGTGCAAGTCAGCCCTTCTTGTTGTCCCGCGCGGCCGCGATCTTGGCCGGGAGGGAGAAGAGCTGGACGAAGCCCTTGGCGAGGGACTGGTCGAAGGTGTCGCCGGTGTCGTAGGTGGCCAGCGAGAAGTCGTACAGGGACTCCTCGGAGCGACGGCCGGTGACGGTGGCCTTGCCGGCGTGCAGGGTCATGCGGATGTCGCCGGAGACGTGCTTCTGGGCCTCGAGGATGAGCGCGTCGAGGGCGTCCTTGAGCGGCGAGAACCACAGGCCGTCGTAGACGAGCTCGCTCCACCGCTGGTCCACGCCGCGCTTGAATCGGGCCAGGTCGCGCTCGACGGTGACGTTCTCCAGCTCCATGTGGGCGGCGATGAGCGCGATGGCGCCCGGCGCCTCGTACACCTCGCGGGACTTGATGCCGACGAGCCGGTCCTCGACCATGTCGATCCGGCCGACACCCTGGGCGCCGGCGCGCTGGTTGAGCTCGTCGATGATCTGGTACGGCGTCAGCGCGCGCCCGTCGATCTTGACCGGGACGCCGGCCTCGAAGGTGATGACGACCTCGTCGGCCTCGTGCGGCTGGGACGGGTCGGAGGTGTAGGAGTAGACCTCCTCGGTGGGGCCGTTCCAGATGTCCTCGAGGAAGCCGGTCTCGACGGCGCGGCCCCAGAGGTTCTGGTCGATGGAGAACGGGTTCTTCTTCGACGTCTCGATGGGCAGGCCCTTGGCCTCGGCGTACTCGATGGCCTTGTCGCGGGTCCAGGCGAAGTCGCGGGCGGGAGCGACGACCTTGAGGCCGGGGGCGAGTGCGGCCAGGCCGGCTTCGAAGCGGACCTGGTCGTTGCCCTTGCCGGTGCAGCCGTGGGAGACGATCGTGCCGCCGAACTGCTTGGCTGCCGTCACCAGGTGCTTGACGATGAGCGGCCGCGACAACGCGGAGACCAGCGGGTAGCGGTCCATGTAGAGGGCGTTGGCCCGCAGCGCGGGCACGCAGAAGTCGGCGGCGAACTCCTCCTTGGCGTCCACCACGACGGACTCGACCGCGCCGCAGTCCATGGCGCGCTTCTGGATGGCCTCCATGTCCTCGCCGCCCTGGCCGAGGTCCACGGCGACGCAGACCACTTCGGCGTTCATCTTCTCGGCGAGGTAAGGGATGGCGACGGACGTGTCGAGGCCACCGGAATATGCGAGGACTACCCTCTCGGTCATTTCACGTTCTCCCATTGCTAACTACGGCGGTCGGCGACCTTGAGCAGCGCGTCGGCGACGGCTTGCCCGCCCGCGGGGTCGCGGCTGATGACGAGGATGGTGTCGTCGCCCGCCACCGTGCCGAGGATGGACTTCCAGTCGGCGTGATCGATGGCGGAGGCCAGGAACTGGGCGGCGCCCGGCGGGGTTCTCACGATGACCAGGTTGGCCGACGCCTCGGCCGCGACCAGCAGCTCCTCGGCGATGCGGTGCAGCCGCGCGTCCGGGGACTCGCCGGTGCCGAGCCGGGTGAGCGGGATACGGTCGCCGCCCTCGCCGGGCAGCGCGTACACCAGCGAGCCGTCCTCGGCGCGCAGCTTCAGCGCGCCGAGTTCGTCGAGGTCGCGCGAGAGCGTGGCCTGGGTGACCTCGACGCCGCTCTCGGCGAGCAGCTTGGCCAGCTCCGGCTGGGAGCGGACGGCCTGCCGCCGCAGCAGGTCGGTGATCTTGGCCTGCCGGCCCGCCTTGGTCATCGGAATGGTCATCGGTGTGTCACCAGCCAGTGGAGCAGCGCCTTCTGGGCGTGCAGGCGGTTCTCCGCCTGGTCCCACACGACGCTGTGCGGCCCTTCGAGCACCTCGTCGGTGATCTCGTAGTCGCGGTAGGCCGGCAGGCAGTGCAGCACGATCGCGTCCGGCGCGGCGTGCTCCAGGAGCTCGGAGTTGACCTGGTACGGCATGAGCGCGGCCACCCGCTGCTCCTTGCCGTCCTGGCCCATCGACACCCACGTGTCGGTGGCGATCACGTGGGCGCCCTCGGCGGCGGCGACCGGGTCCGACAGCGCGACCACGGAGCCGCCGGTCCGCGCGGCTATGGCGGCGGCCTGAGACATGATGACCGTGTCGGGCTGGTAGCCGGCGGGGCCGGCGATGCGGACGTGCATGCCGGCCGTGGCGCCGCCGAGCAGATAGGAGTGGGCCATGTTGTTGGCGCCGTCGCCGAGGAAGGTCAGCGTGAGCCCGGCGGTCCTGCCCAGGCGCTCCTGGACGGTCTGCAGGTCGGCGAGGATCTGGCAGGGGTGGAACTCGTCGGTGAGGGCGTTGACCACCGGCACGCGGGAGTGGGCGGCCATCTCGTCGATGAGCTCCTGGCCGGTGGTGCGCCAGACAATCGCGGCGACCTGGCGGTCGAGCACCCGGGCGATGTCCTTGGTCGGCTCGCCGCGGCCCATGAGGACCGAGACGTTGTCGACGACCAGCGGGAGGCCGCCCAGCTCGCCGATGCCGGTGTGGAAGGACACACGGGTGCGCGCCGACGGCTTGTCGAACAGCACCGCGACGGTCTGCGGGCCCTCGAAGGGGCGGTAGCCGAACCGGTCCTTCTTCATCGCGGCCGCGAGGTCGAGGACCTCCGCCTGCTCGGCGGGGGAAAGGTCGTCGTCTCTCAAGAAGTGCCTGATTGGCGCCGGGTCCGCGCTGTGCCTGGTCACTTGGCCGCCTCCGCCAGAATCTCCGGGAACGCCGTCACGAAGGCGTCCACCTCGTCCGCTGTCACGACAAGGGGCGGGGCGAGGCGCACCGCGTCGGGCTGGAGGGCGTTCACCAGGAAGCCCGCTCCCGCGGCGGCCTGCTGCACCTGCGCCGAACGGTCCTCGGACAGCACCGCCGCCAGCCACAGGCCGCGCCCGCGCACCCCCTTCAGGAGCGGGTGGCCGATGGCCTCGAGCCCGGCGCGCAGCCGCGCCGAGACGGACGTGACGTGGTCGAGGTCCACGTTGTCCAGGACCGCGAGTGCGGCCGCGCACGAGACCGGGTTGCCGCCGAACGTCGAACCGTGGTCGCCCTTCTCGAACAGCTTGCCCGCGTCTCCGAAGCCGACGCACGCGCCGATCGGCAGCCCGCCGCCCAAGCCCTTGGCCAGGGTGAGGATGTCAGGGGTGACGCCGTCGGCCTGGTGGGCGAACCAGTGCCCGGTACGCCCGATCGCGGACTGGATCTCGTCGGCCACCAGCAGCGCGCCGGTCGAGTCGCAGATCTCGCGGGCGGCCTCGAAGTACCCGTCCGGCGGCGGGACCACGCCGGCCTCGCCCTGGGTCGGCTCCAGGAAGACCGCGATGCAGTCGCCGGTCACGGCGTCCTTGAGGGCGTCGGCGTCGCCGTACGGGACGAAACGCACCTCGACCGGGAACGGGCCGAACTGGTCGCGGATGGACTTCTTGCCGGTCAGCGACAGGGCGCCGATCGTGCGGCCGTGGAAGCCGTTCTCGGCGGCGACGAAGTACGAGCGGCCCTCGCGGCGGCCGTGCTTGAGCGCCAGCTTGTACGCCGCCTCGTTGGCCTCGGTGCCGGAGTTGGCGAAGAAGACCCGGGCGGGGGCGTTCAGCAGGTCGAGGAGCTTCTCGGCGAGCAGCACCTCAGGCTCGTGCAGGAACAGGTTGCTGGTGTGCGCGATGGTGGCGACCTGCCGGGAGACGGCCTCGACCAGGGCCGGGTGGGCGTGGCCGAGCGAGCTGGTGGCGATGCCGCCGATGAAGTCGAGGTATTGCCTGCCGTCCACGTCCCACACGCGGCTGCCCTCGCCGCGCGCCAGGGCGACCGGGGGAACGCCGTAGTTGGGCATGAACGCCTTCTCGAACCTCTGATACAAGCTCATCAGGGCATCACCATCGTTCCGATTCCTTCATTGGTGAAGATCTCCAGCAGCAGGGAGTGCGGGACGCGGCCGTCGAGCACGTGGGCGTGCGGCACCCCGCCCTGGACCGCCGTCAGGCAGGCCTCCATCTTCGGCACCATGCCGCTGGACAGTGTGGGCATCAGCGTCTCCAGCTCCTCGCCGGTGAGCTGGTCGATCACGTCGGTGTCGTCGGGCCAGTTGGCGTACAGGCCCTCGACGTCGGTGAGGACGATCAGCTTCTGCGCCTGGAGGGCCACCGCCAGCGCGGCGGCCGCGGTGTCGGCGTTGACGTTGTAGATCTGGCCGTCGTCCCCTCGGGCGACGCTGGAGATGACCGGGATGCGGCCGTCGTCGATCAGCGCCTTGACCGCGCCGGGATCGACCTTGATGATCTCGCCGACCTGGCCGATGTCCACGGGCTCGCCGTCCACGAGGGCGTGCTTGCGCACGGCGGTGAGCAGGTGGGCGTCCTCGCCGGACATGCCGACCGCGAACGGGCCGTGCCGGTTGACCAGGCCGACGATGTCCCGGCCGACCTGGCCGACCAGGACCATCCTGACGACCTGCATGGCCTCCGGCGTGGTGACCCGCAGCCCGGCGGTGAACGTCGACTCGATGCCGAGCTTGTCCAGCGCGCTGCTGATCTGCGGGCCGCCGCCGTGCACGACGACCGGGCGCAGGCCCACGTGGTGCAGGAAGACGACGTCCTCGGCGAAGCCCTCCTTGAGCGCCTCGTCGGTCATGGCGTTGCCGCCGTACTTGATGACGACGGTCGCGCCGTGGAAGCGGGTCAGCCAGGGCAGCGCCTCGATCAGGGCCTCGGCCTTGGTCTGCGCGGTGGTGAGCCTCATGAGCTGTACGCCGAGTTCTCGTGCACGTAGTCGGCCGTCAGGTCCGTGGTGTGCACGGTCGCGGTGTGCGGGCCCGCCGACAGGTCGATGGTGATCGTCACGTCCCTGGGGCGCATGTCCACCTTCGAGCGGTCGTCGCCGACCGCGCCGCCTCGGCAGATCCAGATGCCGTTGATCGCCACGTTGAGCCGGTCGGGCTCGAAGACGGCGTCGGTGGTGCCGACCGCGGCCAGCACGCGGCCCCAGTTGGGGTCCTCGCCGTGGATGGCGCACTTGAGCAGGTTGGAACGGGCGACCGAGCGGCCGACCTTGACGGCGTCCTGCTCGGAGTCGGCGCCGACGACCTCGATGGCGATGGCCTTGGATGCGCCCTCGGCGTCGACCAGGAGCTGCCTGGCCAGGTCGGCGCAGACCTCGGTGACCTTCTGCTCGAACTCCGCCGGGTCCGGCTTGACGCCGGAGGCGCCGCTGGCCAGCAGGAGCACGGTGTCGTTGGTGGACATGCAGCCGTCGCCGTCGAGCCGGTCGAACGTCCTGGCGGTCGCCTTGCGCAGCACCGCGTCCAGTTCGTCGCTGGTCACGTCGGCGTCCGTGGTGATCACGCAGAGCATGGTCGCCAGGGCCGGGGCGAGCATGCCCGCACCCTTCGCCATCCCGCCCACCATGTAGCCCTCGCCGCGCCGGAAGGAGATCTTGGAGACCGTGTCGGTGGTGCGGATGGCGTCGGCGGCGGCCAGGCCGCCGTCGCGGGAGAGCTGGCCGGCGGCGGTCTCGACGCCGGACAGCAGCTCGTCCATCGGCAGCCGCTCGCCGATCAGCCCGGTCGAGCAGACCGCGACCTCGCCCGCCGAGTCCTGGAGCACCTCGGCGACCTTCTCGGCGGTGGCGTGGGTGTCCTGGAAGCCCTCGGGGCCGGTGCAGGCGTTGGCGCCGCCGGAGTTGAGAACCACCGCGCGCAGCCGGCCGCCGGCCAGGACCTGCTGCGACCACAGCACGGGGGCGGCCTTCACGCGGTTGGCGGTGAAGACGCCGGCGGCCGCGCGGCTGGGCCCGTCGTTGACGACGAGGGCCAGGTCGCGGGCGCCGGCGGATTTGATCCCGGCGGCGATGCCCGCGGCTCGGAAACCAACTGGAGCGGTTACGCTCATGCGGCCGCCTCCGGCGTCCAGACAAGCGTTATACGCCCGTGCTTATCGGTTCGTTCGCTGCGCTCTCTCACGGTGCGACTCCTGTCAGGGGGAGGCCGAGCTCTTCCGGCAGGCCGAGGGCGAGGTTGACGCTCTGGATGGCGCCTCCGGCCGTGCCCTTGGTGAGGTTGTCGATGGCGATGACGGCGACCACGCGGCCCGCGCGCTCGTCGAGCGTCACCTGCAGGGCGGCGGTGTTGGCGCCGTAGGTCATGGAGGTGGCCGGCCAGACGCCCTCGGGAAGGAGCGTGACGAACGGCTCGTCCTTCAACGCGACCTCGTACGCCGCCCGGAGCGACTCCTTGGTGACGCCGGGCGCGGCCGGGGCGGTGCAGGTGGCGAGGATGCCACGGCTCATGGGTGCCAGCGTCGGAGTGAACGACACGCGGACGGACGTGCCCGCGACGGCCGACAGGCCCTGCTCCATCTCGGGGGTGTGCCGGTGGACGCCGCCCACGCCGTACGCGCTGACCGAGCCCATGACCTCGCTGCCCAGGAGGTTGGGCTTGAGCGACCTGCCGGCGCCGCTGGTGCCGCTGGCGGCCACCACGACCACGTCCGGCCCGGCCAGCCCCGCGGCGAACGCGGGTGTCAGCGCCAGCAGGACGGAGGTCGGGTAGCAGCCGGGGACCGCGATGCGGGTGGCCGTTCTGAGCACGTCGCGCTGGCCGGGCAGCTCGGGCAGGCCGTACGGCCAGGTGCCGGCGTGCTCGCCGCCGTAGAACTCCTGCCAGGCGGCGGGATCGGCGAGCCGGTGGTCAGCGCCGCAGTCCACCACGACCGTCGCCTCGCCGAGCTGAGCGGCGACGGCGGCCGAGTGACCGTGCGGCAGCGCCAGGAAGACGACGTCGTGGCCGGCGAGCGCGTCGGCCGTGGTGTCCTCGATGATCCGGTCGGCCAGCCGCGGCAGGTGGGGCTGGTGGGCGCCAAGGCGGCTGCCCGCGCTCGATGCGGCGGTGAGCGCGCCGATCTCGAACTCGGGGTGGCCGAGCAGGAGGCGCAGCAGCTCCCCGCCCGCATACCCACTGGCTCCGGCGATCGCTGCCCTCATTCGGTCCCCTCCTGCATATTCATGCATCATATCTCATGACCTTGCTTGTGAAGATGATGCACTCCACAGGATAAATATGCAAGCCAGGGCCTTCCAGTCGCCTCCAGGTGAACAGCAAGTGAGGCTCAGCATGATGGACATATGAGTGATTTCTTGTCCGATATGCAGTTCGTCACACCTGCGGGGAGGGATCCGGGCCGGTTCGGGCGCGCCGTGCTCGTGGTGCTCTGGCTGGGGGTGTGCGTGCTGCCGATGGTGTTCGCGATCGAGGACCTCGAGCTCGCGACGGGCCGCGCAGGCACGCCGGGGACGTTGCGGGTGGTCTCGTGCGAGTCGCTGGGCGAGGGTCGCTACGACTGCGACGGGATCTTCACGCCGGACTCCGGCGGCGCTCCCGTGGCAGTGGACGCCTCTCCGGACTCCGAGGCGGGAGACGTGACGCGGGCGCAGCTCACGCCGGAGGGCGATCGTGCCGCTCCGGCCGGGACGAGGGGCGTGCTGGCCGCCCTGACGCTGCCGGCGCTCGGGGTCGGCGGGCTGGGGTTCCTGCCGTACGTGATCATGTACTGGGCGGGGGCGCGCAGGGGCCGCCGGGCCGCCGTGGCCTGGGGTTTCCTGGTCACGGCGGCCGGCTTCACGGGGATGCTGGTCGGGATGGTGGCCGCTTACTCCTGACGCTCAAGCGTCTCTGATCGGTTTAGCGATCCTGAGGAATCCCCAGCAACAGTGCACGGCGAAATGCCGGGCATGCACCGATCGTCTTCGTGCCCTGGTGCCGGTGGACAAAGGCCCCCGGCCCGCGTGACACGTCCCTCCGGACGCTATCGGTCCAGCGTGCACGGCAATGGGACCGGGGAGGGTGCCCCGCGTCGCCTGGACACGGGGCGCGCTGATGTCAGAACGATACCATACGATCACCATGAGTCACTGATGAAAGAAGGGAGCCTTCTAACGGAGGAAAGCGGCGGCCACGCCCGCGTCCACCGGAACGTGCAGGCCCGTGGTGTGGGTGAGGTCGCTGCCGGTGAGGGCGAAGACCGCGGCCGCCACGTGCTCGGGCAGCACCTCGCGCTTGAGCAGGGTGCGCTGCGCGTAGAACTCGCCCAGCTTCTCCTCCTCGACCCCGTAGACCGCGGCGCGGTTGGCGCCCCAGCCGGAGGCGAAGATGCCGGAGCCGCGGACCACGCCGTCGGGGTTGACGCCGTTGACGCGGATGCCGTGCCCGCCGAGCTCGGCGGCCAGCAGGCGGACTTGGTGGGCCTGGTCGGCCTTGGCGGCGCCGTAGGCGACGTTGTTCGGGCCGGCGAAGACGGCGTTCTTGGAGGAGATGTAGACGATGTCGCCGCCCATGGCCTGGTCGATCATCACCCGGGCGGTCTCCCGGGAGACCAGGAACGAGCCGCGCGCCATGACGTCGTGCTGCAGGTCCCAGTCCGCCAGGGTCGTCTCCAGCAGCGCCCGCGACAACGACAGGCCGGCGTTGTTGACGACCAGGTCCACGCCGCCGAAGGCGAGCACGCCCGCGCGTACCGCCGTGGCGACCTGCTCCTCCGAGGTGACGTCCACGCCGGCGGCCACGGCCACGTCGGAGACGCGGTAGGCGTTGGCGCCGATCTCGGCCGCCACCTTCTCGGCGGCGCCCAGGTCGCGGTCGGCGATCACCACGCAGGCGCCCTCGGCGGCCAGGCGGCGGGCGGTGGCCGCGCCGATGCCGGAGCCGCCGCCGGTGACCAGCGCCACGCGCGTGGCCAGGGGCTTGGGCTTGGGCATGCGGCGGAGCTTGGCCTCCTCCAGCTCCCAGTACTCGATGCGGAACTTCTCCGACTCGGGGATGGGCGCGTACGTGGAGACGGATTCGGCGCCGCGCATGACGTTGATGGCGTTGACGTAGAACTCGCCGGCCACCCGGGCGGTCTGCTTGTCCTTGCCGAAGGAGAACATGCCGACGCCCGGCACCAGCACGATCGCCGGGTCGGCGCCGCGCATCGGCGGCGAGTCGGGGGTGGCGTGCCGGTTGTAGTAGGCGGTGTACTGCTCGCGGTATTCCGCGTGGAGCTCGCGCAGCCGCTCGACCGCCTGCTCCAGCGGCGCGTCCGGGGGCAGGTCCAGCACCAGCGGGGCGACCTTCGTCCGCAGGAAGTGGTCGGGGCAGGAGGTGCCCAGCGCCGCCAGCCGCGGGTGCTCGGAGCGGGAGACGAAGTCCAGCACCTCGGAGGTGTCGGTGTAGTGGCCGACCGTGCGGACGTCGGCGGAGGCCAGGCCCCTGATGACCGGGAAGAGGGCCGCCGCGCGCGCGTGGCGCTCGGCCTCGGGCAGCGTCTCGTAGATCACCGAGCCGAACGGGTCTTCCCGGCCGTGCTCGTTCAGGTACGCCTCGGCGGTGCGGATGATCTCCAGCGAACGCGACTCGCATTCCTCGGAGGTGGCGCCCCAGGCGGTGATGCCGTGGCCGCCGAGGACGCAGCCGATCGCCTGCGGGTTGGCGTCCTTGATCGCGGCGATGTCGAGGCCGAGCTGGAAGCCGGGCCGGCGCCACGGCACCCACACGACCCGGTCGCCGAAGACGCGCCTGGTCAGCTCCTCGCCGTCGGCGGCGGTCGCGATGGCGATGCCGGCGTCGGGGTGCAGGTGGTCGACGTGGCCGGCCTCGACCAGGCCGTGCATGGCCGTGTCGATGGACGGCGCGGCTCCGCCCTTGCCGTGCAGGCAGTAGTCGAACGCGGCGACCATCTCGTCCTCGCGCTCGACGCCCGGGTAGACGCCCTTGAGCGCGCGCAACCGGTCCAGGCGGAGGACCGCCAGGCCCGACTCCTTCAGCGTGCCCAGGTCGCCGCCGGAGCCCTTGACCCAGAGCAGCTCGACCTCCTCGCCGGTGACCGGGTCGGGCGCGTTGCCCTTGGCCGAGGTGTTGCCGCCGGCGAAGTTGGTGTTGCGCGGGTCGGCTCCCAGGCGGTGCGAGCGTTCCAGCAGTTCGTTGACAACGTCTCCGATGTGTTCAGGCATGGTGCTTCAGGCCCCCCAGCCGGCCTGCTGGCCGCCGACACGCTCGGCGACGATTTTCTCGAAATATCCGGACTTGGCGTAGGCGGTCATCGGGTCGGGCGCCAGGCCCATCTCCTCCCGCAGCTCGGCGAGCAGCGGCCGCACGTCGGTGTTGTAGGCGTCCATGAAGACGCCGTTGGCGCCCAGCACGTCGCCCTCGGCCTGCGCGGCGGCCAGCGCCTCGCGGTCGACCAGCAGCGCCTTGGCCGTCGCTTCCTGAACGTTCATGACCGAGCGGATCTGGCCCGGGATCTTGGGCTCGATGTTGTGGCACTGGTCCAGCATGAACGCCACCCCCGCGGCCGGGTCGAACCCGCCGCCGCCCACCACCTCGAACATGATCCGGAACAGCTGGAACGGGTCCGCCGCCCCGACCATCAGGTCGTCGTCGGCGTAGAAGCGGGAGTTGAAGTCGAACCCGCCGAGCTTGCCCTCGCGCAGCAGGAACGCCACGATGAACTCGATGTTGGTGCCCGGCGCGTGGTGCCCGGTGTCCACGACCACCTGGGCCTTGGGGCCGAGCTTGACGCAGTGCGCGTAGGCGGTGCCCCAGTCGGGCACGTCGGTGGCGTAGAAGGCCGGCTCGAACAGCTTGTACTCCAGCAGGAAGCGCTGGCCGTCGCCGAGCCGGTCGTAGACCTCGGCGAGCGATTCGGCCAGGCGGTCCTGGCGGGCGCGGATGTCGTCCTGGCCCGGGTAGTTGATGCCGTCGGAGAACCACAGCTTCAGCGTGTCGGAGCCGGTGGCGTCCATGATGTCCACGCACTCGAGCAGGTGGTCGGTCGCCTTGCGGCGCACCCGCGCGGACGGGTGGGTGACGCTGCCGAGCATGTAGTCGTCGTCCTGGAAGACGTTGGAGTTGATCGCCCCGATGCCGACGCCCAGGTCCTTGGCGTGCCGGGCCAGGTCGGCGTAGTCGTCCACCTTGTCCCACGGGATGTGCAGGGCGACCGTGGGCGCCACGCCCGTGTAGGCGTGCACCTGGGCGGCGTCGGCCAGCTTCTCGTACGGGTCGCGCGGCACGCCCTTCTGCGCGAACACCTTGAACCTGGTGCCGCTGTTGCCGTACGCCCAGGACGGCGTCTCGATGTGCTGTGCGCGCAGCGCGGCCTTGATGTCAGTCATTGGTCCCCGATCAATCCAGGTGGAACACTTCGGTCAGCGGTGCCATGCCCTCGTCGGGGCGGCCGTCGAGGTCCTCGAAGAACGGCGCCATCTCGGCCTGCCAGCGGGCGTTGACCTCGGTCTCGGCCATCGCCTTCTTCGCCGCCTCGAAGTCCTCGGTCTCCAGGTAGCCCACGAGCAGGCCGTCGTCCCTGAGGAAGAGCGAGTAGTTGTGCCAGCCGGTGCGCGACAGCGCCTCTCGCATCTCCGGCCAGACGTCCCGGTGGCGTTCGCGGTACTCCGCCAGCCGCTCCGGACGGACTTTCAGCAGGAAGCAGACGCGTTGCACTGGCACTCCCTTCAAAACGTTTTAATCCTCCGTGCAGGAAACTATGATTCCTGGTGCTCGCTGTCAATGCGATACCGGGTCCCGTGCGGGACGGAGATCGCAGGCGTCGCGGTGATACGTTTTAATCCGCCCTTCGTGACCGATCATGGCGTGAGCTTCTCACCGACGAGCGCGAGGTTCTGGATGGCGGCCAGGCCGTACAGGGCGGTGGTGTTGGTGGAGACCCAGGCCGCCTCGTCCGTCGGGTTGAGCGTCGTGGCGACCTTCTCGGACTTCCACGGCAGGGTGGGGGCGTACCCGTCGCCGGTGGCGAACTCCGTCCAGGCCCGGGTCGCGAGGTCGTCGCGCTTGAGCCGGACCGCCGCGTACGCCGTCAGCCTGGAGTGCCCCTGCTTGAGGATCAGGTTGCCGAAGTGGGCCCCGGTCTCGGCGGCCTGCTCGGCCCTGGTGGCGTTGAACAGCCGGCAGTACTGCAGCCACGCCTTCTCGAAGTCCGGCATGTCCACCAGGTCGATCAGCTCGGCGCAGATCTCGACCTGCCCGAACATCGCCGACAGATGGGACACCGCCACCTTCTTCTCGGCCGGGGCGAACTCGCCGGTGTTGATGTTGTAGAGCCCCTCGCCCGTGACGAAGCCGTTGGGCATCGCGGCGATGGTCCGCATCGTGGCCTTGAGCTTCTTCTCGGCGATCGGGTCGCCGCCGCGCTCCCATTCGGTGAGCCAGGCGGCGGCCAGGCCGCTCCAGTCGGTGCCCAGGCCGATGGCCAGCGCCTGAGGGTCCGGCTCGTACGGCGCCGTACGGATCTTGCGCAGCGGGTCGATGGCCAGGAACGTCTTGTCGGAGTCGACCAGCGCCCGCATCAGGTCACCGGTGCGCTCGTCGGCCGTCAGGAAGTAGAAGATGCGCCGGTAGACGGCGGTCGAGATGCGTTGCTGCTTGGCACTGCACCCCCAGTGCTGGACGTTGTGCCGGGTGCCCAGCCCGGCCCACGGCCCCAGGTGGTAGACGTCGACCTCGCCGGTGTGCCGGGTCATGGCCTCGGCGAAGCGGAAGACGTCGGACCGGCCCGAGCGCAGGTACGCGTACCAGAGCCACAGGTCGGGCGAGAGCTCGGAGTTGTCCCAGGCGTAGCCGCCGATGTCGTAGCGCCACACATGCCGGTCCTCGTCGAAGGTGTGCATGATGTCGCCGTAGTCCCAGAACCCGTACCAGTGACGCTGCTCGACCTGCTTCTTGTAGTAGTCGAAGAGGAAGTCGAGCCGGTCCTCGATCGTCTTCTTCGCCGGCGTGGACCGGTCGACGGGGCTGAACAGGCCGCCGAACACCTTGGCCGCGGCCAGGTGCGCGGGCGGGGCGACGAGCAGCGGAGGCGTGCGCACGGCATCGGCCATGGCCGACAGCCGGGCCGCGTCGGGAGTGGCGGCCAGCGCCCAGAACGTCAGCTCGGTCGTCCTGGCGACTCCGAGCGGCGTGCCGAAGCCGGGCTCGTAGTCCTCGTACGTGATGTTGAGGCCCTCGATCTGCTCGGGGTAGGTGTCCTGGCCCATCCCGTCGTGGTAGAAGCGGGTGTCCATCGGCCCGGCGTCCGGGGACCACATCCAGACCGTGACCTCGGCCTCCTCGGAGGCGGCCGCGCGGATGTCGAGCTGGGTGGGGTGGCGCTGCCAGAAGTCGCGCATGCCGAACGCGAAACCGCCGCTCACGCCGCCCACGTAGCCGAATCCCGAGGCCCGCTTGCCCTGGTCGACGGCCACCCAGCCGTAGCCCTTCTTGGTGCGCTTCTTCAGCGTGAAGCCCTCGGAGGACAGCTGGGAGAGGGTGTGGTCGCCCCAGTCGGGGATGAGGTGGAGACGGCTGCTCACCCGGGTGTCCCAGGTGGCGACGTCGGGCAGCCTCTGCCCGGCCACCTGCGCCTTCCGGACTGCCGCGCCGGGGTCGCGGCGCAGGCCGGTGATGCCCTTGACCGCCTCGGCGAGCTGCCCGTGGCCGTCGCCGACGAAGCGGACGTGCCGGTTGTAGGCCTCGTCGCGCATCGGGACGCGGAAGCGCACGCCGAGGCCGGCGATGAAGTCGTGCTGGCCGTCGCGGTCGAACACGAACGTGTGCACCATGCGCACGCTCTCCGCGCCGGCGTAGAAGTAGAGCCGGATCGTGAACGGCAGCCAGGACTTGCCCTTCTTGGAGGTGTGGCGCCCCTCGATCCTGACCACCGCGCGTACCGGGCCCGACTGCTCGACCTCGACCTTGGCGATGTCGCTGAGGTAGGCGTCCACCTCGGTGGTGCGGTCGTCGCCGTCGTCGATCTTGCCCTGCCGGAGGCTGACGAGCTGGCCCTTGCGGGCGATCTCGGTCTCCCCGCGCCAGATCTGGGAGATCAGCTCGCTGCCGTTCTTGCGGACGCGGACGCGGATCACGCCGGTGTCCACGTCCACGTACTGCTTCTCGTTCTTGACCGTGACCGGCTTGGCGGGGGCGCCGGCGGTGCCGGGGCGCAGCGTGTACGTCTCCGTTGTCGGCGCTTCGGGGCTGATGGCGTGGGCCGTCCACTTGAGCGTGCCGTCCGGCCAGTACGCCAGCGGCCACGTCTGCACGGGCACGGCCGCGCCGCCGGCGGTGAGCGCGAACTGCTGCTCCTTGGGCACCATGCCCTTGGGCCAGGGGACGCCCCAGGTGGTGCCGGGGGTCTCGGCGGGCTTGTCCTCCAGCCAGCGCAGGGTGACGTCGGGGATGTCCAGGGCCGCCAGAGCGGGCGACTCCAGCATCGAGGCCATCGGCACGGCGGCTCCGGCCACGGCCATGCCCTTCAACGCGTCTCTTCTCGAGATTTCTGACATCTAGATGGACCTCCGTACGGGAAGGGGGGTGATCGGCGGAATGGCGCGCTCTTCCGGGAAGCGCTTTCCCCACGGACATGAGACCGCCCGGACCCGGGCACGGCGCCGGACACCCTGCCACCACGGCCGGTGCCGGAGCACCGCGGAGTCGTCAGGCGGCCTGGGCCGGAGCGGGTCTGGGACTGGCAGGTCATCGGGGTGCGGAGCCGGGTGTCAGGTGGGGAGGACGACGGCGTCGCCGGCCGGCACGGTGACCTTCGCACCGGCGGGCGTCGTCACGGCGGCGTCCTCCTGGGTGTGGTTGATGGCGAACAGGAACGAGCGGCCGTCGGGGTGCGAGCGCCGCACCACCTCCACGCCGGGCGCCGCCGAGACGACGGGCCCGGCGGCGGCCTCGGCGCAGACCGCGGACAGGACCTGGGCCAGCGCCTCGTCGTCCAGCCGGGTGGTCAGGTAGTGCGCGGCGCCGTCGCCCCATTCGTTGCGCGTCCAGGCCGGCTCGCCCGTGACGTACGCGTCGAGGACCTTCGCCCCGGTGGCGTGCGCCAGCTCGCTCCACACCGTCCCCGTCGCCCCCGACTCCAGCCGGATCGGCCGGTCCAGGGGGAAGAACTCCTCGACGGTCACCCCGAGCAGGTCACGCCACGCCCCCGGGTAGCCGCCCAGCCGTACCCGGTCGTGATCGTCGACGATCCCGCTGTACGGCCCGACGAGCGCCACCCCGCCGCGACGGACGAAATCCTCGAGGTTGGCCGCGCCCGCGTCGCTCACCAGGTAGAGCGCGGGCACCAGGACCAGGCGGTAGCCGGTCAGAGGGCCTTCGGGGTGGGCCAGGTCGCAGGTGACGCCGGCCCGCCACAGCGCGGCGTGCCAGCGCTTGGTCTCCTCGACGGGGTCCAGGTCGGCCGTGGGCTGGGCGGGATGGTCCTGGGCCCACACGCTGGAGTGGTCGAGCAGGATCGCCACGTCGGCCTTGACCGTGCTCCCCACCACGCCGGAGAGCCCGGCCAGCTCGGCCCCGAGCGCGGCGACCTCGCGAAAGATCTTGGTGTTGGTCCCGGCGTGCGGCAGCATCGCCGAGTGCCACTTCTCGGCGCCCGCGCGGGAGGCCCGCCACTGGAAGAACATGATCCCGTCCGCGCCCCTGGCCAGGTGCTGCAGGGAGTTGCGGCGCAGCTCGCCGGGCGTCTTGGCGAGGTTGCGCGGCTGCCAGTTGACCGCGCTGGTGGAGTGCTCCATCAGCAGCCAGGGCCGTCCGGCGTTCAGCGAGCGGGCGAAGTCGGCGGCGAAGGCCAGGTCGATGTGCGGCTCGGCGCGGGCACCGATCAGGTAGTGGTCGGTGGAGACCACGTCGAGCTCGGCGGCGAAGGCCCAGCAGTCCATGTCCCAGTGCGCGCCGGCCATGAGGTTGGTGGTCACGGGCACGTCCGGGGTGATCGCCTTGAGCGCGTCGCGTTCGGCGACGTACAGCTCGATGAGCGCGTCGGAGCTGAACCTGCGGAAGTCGAGCTGCTGGCCGGGGTTGGTGAAGCTGGGGGTGGCGCGGGGCGGCAGGATCTGGGCCCAGTCGCTGTAGCGCTGGGACCAGAACGCGGTGCCCCATGCGTCGTTGAGCGCGTCGAGCGAGGCGTAGCGGGCGCGCAGCCAGGCACGGAAGGCCGCCGCCGAGGTGTCGCAGTAGCAGCGGGCGTTGTGGCAGCCGTACTCGTTGTGCACGTGCCACATCGCCAGCGCCGGGTGGCCGCCGTAGCGGGTGGCGAGCTGTTCGGCGATCCGCAGGGCCTTCTCGCGGTAGATCGGCGAGCTGGGGCAGAAGGCCTGCCTGCTCCCGTGGTGGAGGCGCCGCCCGTCGGCGTCCACGGGCAGCGCCTCGGGGTAGGCGTCGGAGAACCAGGGCGGCGGCGAGGCGGTGGGGGTGGCCAGGTTGGCCTGGATGCCGTTTCCGGCCAGCAGGTCCATCACGCGGTCGAACCAGTCGAAGTCGAACACCCCCTCGGCGGGCTCCATCATGGACCACGAGAAGATCCCGACGCTGACCCGGTTGACGCCGGCCTCGCGCATCAGCGCGACGTCCTGCTCCCACGTCTCCTCGGGCCACTGCTCGGGATTCCAGTCCCCGCCGTAGGCGATGACATCCGGCATGAGCCTGCCTTTCGAGTAGCTGTTAGCGCTCACAGCTTGTAATGCCAGCGTTTACGGGGGATTAAAACGTTCATTGCAGCGCCCGCACAAGACCTTCGTCATGTCCGTGAGACCGTTTCCGCTGGCCAGCAGCCATGAAATTGCCGATGGCCAGGGCGTGTTCGGCCCTGGCGCGGCCCCCGGAAAGCCACGGTGTGCCCGCCTCGCTACAGAATCGATTCAATGCCACCGCCGGGATCGTGGCCGCGATCGGCGAGGTGGGTCGCGGCCCGGCGCGGCGGCCACGAGGGGTGTGCGCGGGCACGGCGCGGCCCTGCGATGGCGGCGCGGCCCTGGAGTCTCTCCAGCAATAGAACGTTTTACTACCGCAGCGAGACCCTGGAGCGCGGTCCACGGCGGTGTCGACGCACTGACTGGCATCCCCTGGGTTTGTACGTTTTAATTGGGCCCCATGGCCATGGTCAGCATCAAGGACGTCGCCGCGCACGCCGGCGTCTCCCCCGGCACGGTCTCCAACGTACTGAACCGGCCCGGCAAAGTCGCCCCCGCCACACGGGAGCGTGTGGAGGCGGCGATCAGCGAGCTGGGGTTCGTCCGGCACGGCTCGGCTTCGACGCTGCGCGCCGGGCACAGCAGGACGATCGGCCTGAGCGTGATCGACATCGGCAACCCGTTCTTCACCGAGGTCGCGGCCGGGGTCGAGGACGTGGCCAGCGAGCTGGGTTACGCCGTCATCCTGGGCAACTCGGCGGGCTCCCAGGAGAAGGAGGAGCGCAACCTGCGGGTGCTGGCCGAGCACCGGGTGCGCGGCGTGCTGATCACCCCGTCCGGGGAGGACCCGGCCCGGCTGGACCGGCTGCGCGAGAACGGCATCAGCGTCGTGCTCGTCGACCATCCGGCGCACCGGCCCGACCAGTGCGCGGTCGCGGTGGACGACGTGGCGGGCGGCCGGGCCGCGGTCGCGCACCTGCTGTCCAAGGGCGCGCGCAGCATCGCGTACGTCACCGGCCCGCTGACGATCAGGCAGTGCCTGGAGCGCCGGGAGGGCGCCAAGCAGGCGATGCGGGCCGCCGGGCTCGACCCCGACGACCTGCGGGTGGTGGAGGCCACGACCATGACCGCGCGCGCGGGCGAGAAGGCCGCCGTCGAGCTGATCGCGGGTCCCCTGCCGAAGGCCGTCTTCTGCGCCAACGACCTGCTCGCGCTCGGCGTGCTGCGCGCGCTGCTGCGGGCGGGGGTACGGGTGCCGGAGGACGTGGCGCTGATGGGCTACGACGACATCGACTTCGCCGCCGCCTCGACGGTGTCGCTGAGCTCGATGCGCCAGCCCACCTACCAGCTCGGCCGCATCGCCACCGAGCTGCTGCTGGACGAGTGCGACAACCCGGACACCCACGCCCACCAGCACATCATGTTCCAGCCAGAGCTGGTCGCGAGGGAGTCGACGCAATGAGCCGCCGTTTCGCCGCCGTGGACCTGGGCGCCTCCAGCGGCCGGGTGATGCTGGCCGACCTGTCGGACGGTCTGGAGCTGACCGAGGCGCACCGTTTCCCCAACGGCCCGGTCCGCTTGGCCGGCCGCCTCTACTGGGACATCCTCGGCCTCTACCGGGAAATCCTGGCGGGCCTGCGGGCCGCGGGGCCGGTCTCGTCGATCGGCGTGGACTCGTGGGCGGTCGACTACGGGCTGCTGGACGAGTCGGGCGCGCTGCTGGGCAACCCGGTGCACTACCGCGACGACCGTACGCGGGGCGTGGCCGAGCGGGTCGCCGAGGAGGTCGGTGCGGAAGCCCTGTACGACGTGTCCGGCCTGCAGGTGCTGCCGTTCAACACGATCTACCAGCTGCTGGCCGACCGGCTCGATCAGGCGGCCACGATGCTGCTGATCCCCGACCTGCTCGGCTACTGGCTGACCGGCGAGGTGGGCGCGGAGGTGACCAATGCCTCCACCACGGGCCTGCTCGACGTGCGGACCAGGACGTGGGCGTCACCCCTGATCGAACGGCTGGGCCTGCCGTCCGGGCTGTTCCCGCCGCTGCGGCAGCCGGGCGACGCGGTGGGCGGGCTGCGTCGCGACGTGGCCGCCGAGATCGGCTGGTCGGCCCCGGTCCGGGCGGTGGGCTCGCACGACACGGCCTCGGCCGTCGTCGCGGTGCCCGCCACGGGGCCGGCGTTCGCCTACATCTCGTGCGGCACGTGGTCGCTGGCCGGGGTGGAGCTGCCGGGGCCGGTGCTGACGCCGGAGAGCCGCGCCGCGAACTTCACCAACGAGGCCGGCATCGACGGCACCGTCCGCTACCTGCGCAACGTCATGGGCCTGTGGCTGCTGCAGGAGTGCCTGCGCGCCTGGCCTGGCTCCGACCTGGGCGACCTGCTGAAGGCGGCGGCGGGCGAGCGGCCGTTCGCCGCCGTGGTCAACCCCGATGAGCCGGTGTTCCTGCCGCCGGGCGACATGCCCGCCAGGATCGCGGCCGAATGCCGCCGCACCGGGCAGCGGCCGCCCTCCACGCCGGCCGCGTACGTGCGGTGCGTGCTGGAGAGCCTGGCCCTCGGGCACCGGCAGGCCGTGCGGCAGGCGATGGAGCTGTCGGGCCGCGACGTCGAGGTCGTGCACCTGGTGGGCGGCGGGTCCCGCAACGAGCTGCTGTGCCGGCTCACCGCGGACGCCTGCGGGCTGCCGGTGGTGGCCGGGCCCGCGGAGGCGACCACGTTCGGCAATGTGCTGGTGCAGGCCCGCGCGGCGGGGCTGGTCTCCGATCTGGCGGAGATGCGCTCGCTGGTCGCCGCGGCCGAGCCGTTGCGCCGCTACGAGCCCTCCGGCGACGCCGCCGCCTGGGCGGAGGCGGCCTCCCGCGTCAGCTGACCCCCCTTGACCTGGGTTTTCGTCCTGTCCGCCGAGGGCAAGAGTCGGACCAGGGGCATCGGGGGTGTCATGGAGTTCGGGTGGCCGCTGCTGCGGCAGCTGACCGGCAAGGACCGGTACGGGCGGGGGCAGGCGGTGAAGTCCGCCCGGACGGCGGCGCTGCGCGCGCGTACGGCCACGGCGGACCGCGTCGTCAAGTCGGTGTGCCCGTACTGCGCGGTCGGCTGCGCCCAGAACGTCTACGTACGCGATGAGAAGGTCGTCCAGATCGAGGGCGACCCCGACTCCCCCATCAGCAGGGGACGGCTGTGCCCGAAGGGCGCGGCCACCCTCCAGCTCACCACCGGCTCGAGCCGGCGGCGCACGGCGCTCTACCGGCCGCCGGGCGCGGCGGACTGGCAGGAGATCGACCTGGCCACCGCCATGGACATGATCGCCGACCGGATCATCACGACCAGGCGCGAGACCTGGGAGCAGGAGCGCGACGGCAGGCGCACCGCCAGGACCATGGGCATCGCCAGCCTGGGCGGCGCCACGCTGGACAACGAGGAGAACTACCTCATCAAGAAGCTGCTGACGGCGCTCGGCGTGGTGCAGATCGAGAACCAGGCCCGGGTGTGCCACAGCTCGAGCGTGGTGGGGCTCGGCACGTCGTTCGGGCGGGGCGGCGCCACCACGTTCATGCAGGATCTCCAGCACTCGGACTGCGTGGTCATCCAGGGCTCCAACTTCGCCGAGGCGCATCCCGTGGGCTTCCAGTGGGTGATGGAGGCCAAGGCGCGCGGCGCGGTGATCATCCACGTGGACCCGCGTTTCACCCGCACCAGCGCGCTGGCCGACCTGCACGTGCCCATCCGGGCCGGCTCCGACGTGGCCTTCCTCGGCGGGATCATCAACCACGTGCTGGAGAACGAGCTGTACTTCCGCGAGTACGTCGTCACCTATACCAACGCGGCCACGATCCTGCGCGAGGACTACCGCGACGCCGAGGACCTCGACGGCCTGTTCTCGGGCTTCGACCCGGGCAACCACACCTACGACCGCACCACCTGGCAGTACGAGGGCATGGAGGCGGTCCCCGCCTCGGGCGCCAGGGACGAGGAGTTCGAGCGGCGGGCCGGCAGGGAGCCGCCGGGGCGCGCCGAGGTGCACGGCGGCACCGGCGCGCCGCTGGACGGCACCCCGCAGCGGGACGAGACGCTGCGGCACCCCCGCTGCGTGCTGCAGGTGCTGCGGCGGCACTTCGCCCGGTACACGCCGGAGATGGTCGAGCGGGTGTGCGGGGTGCCGCGCCGGCTGTTCGAGCAGGTGTGCCGGCACCTCACGGAGAACTCAGGGCCCGACCGGACGGCGGAGTTCGTGTACGCGGTCGGCTGGACCCAGCACAGCGACGGCTCACAGTTCATCAGGGCGGCGAGCATCCTGCAGCTGCTGCTCGGCAACATCGGCCGCCCCGGCGGCGGCATCCAGGCGCTGCGCGGGCACGCCAGCATCCAGGGCTCCAGCGACATCCCGACCCTGTTCAACCTGCTGCCCGGCTACATCCCGATGCCGTACGCGCACGAGCACGAGCGGCTGCGGGACTTCCTGCAGGCGGACGCGTCGCGCAAGGGGTTCTGGGCGAACATGCCCGCCTACCTGGTGAGCCTGCTCAAGGCGTGGTGGGGCGAGGCGGCGCGGCCGGACAACGACTTCGCCTTCGGCTACCTGCCCAGGCTGACGGGGTCGCACAGCACGTACGACACGGTGCTGGCGCAGCTCGACGGCACCTGCAAGGGCTACCTGCTGCTCGGCGAGAACCCGGCGGTGGGGTCGGCCAACGCCAGGATGCAGCGCCTCGGCATGGCGAAGCTGGACTGGCTGGTGGTGCGCGACCTCAATTTGATCGAGAGCGCCACCTGGTGGAAGGACGGGCCGGAGATCGAGACCGGCGAACTGGTCACCGAGGACATCCGCACGGAGGTGTTCTTCCTGCCCGCCGCCGCGCACACCGAGAAGAGCGGCAGCTTCACCAACACCAACCGGTTGCTCCAGTGGCACCACCGGGCGGTCGAGCCGGAGGGGGACGCCCGCAGCGACCTGTGGTTCATGTACCACCTGGGGCGGATCATCAGGGAGAAGCTGGCCGGCTCCCGGGACCCGGTGGACGCGCCCGTGCTCGACCTCACCTGGGACTACCCGGTCGAAGGCGAGAGCGCCGAACCGGACGCGGAGGCGGTGCAGGCCGAGATCAACGGCTGGGACGCACGCGGGCGGCCGCTGTCCGGCTACGCCGAGCTGAAAAGCGACGGCTCCACCGCGTGCGGCTGCTGGATCTACTGCGGCGTCCGGGCCGGCGGCGTCAACCAGGCCGCCCGCCGCAAACCGGCCGCCGAGCAGGACTGGATCGCCGCCGAGTGGGCGTGGGCGTGGCCGGCCAACCGGCGCATCCTCTACAACCGGGCCTCGGCCCGGCCGGACGGCAGCCCGTGGAGCGAGCGCAAGCGGCTCGTCTGGTGGGACGCGGACGCGGGCCGGTGGACCGGCCACGACGTGCCCGACTTCGAGGCGGGCAAGAGCCCCGGCTACCGGCCGCCGCCGGGGGCGCGGGGCGCGGCGGCGCTGTCGGGGATCGACCCGTTCATCATGCAGGCCGACGGCAAGGGCTGGCTGTTCGCGCCGGCCGGGGTGGTGGACGGGCCGCTGCCGGCGCACTACGAGCCGCAGGACTCGCCGGTGGCCAACCCGCTGTACGGGCACCAGCGCAACCCGGCCCGCAAGCTCTACCCGCACGAGGACAACCGCTACCACCCGAGCGGGGACGAGCCGGGGGCGTCGGTCTTCCCGTACGTGGTCACGACGTACCGGCTGACCGAGCACTTCACGGCCGGCGGCATGAGCCGGCACACGCCGTACCTGGCCGAGCTGCAGCCGGAGATGTTCTGCGAGGTGTCGCCGCAGCTGGCCGCCGAGCGCGGGCTGGTGCACGGCGACTGGGCCACGATCATCACCGCGCGGAGCGCCATCGAGGCCCGGGTGCTGGTCACCGACCGGATCGCGCCGCTGCGCCTGGACGGGCGGACGCTGCACCAGATCGGGCTGCCGTTCCATTTCGGGCCCAACGGCCTGGCCAGGGGCGACGCGGCCAACGAGCTGTCGTCGATCTCGCTGGACCCGAACTCGCACATCCAGGAGGTCAAGGCGCTGTCCGCCGACATCCGCCCCGGCCGGCGGCCCCGGGGCGCGGCGCTGACCGAGCTGGTCGAGTCCTACCGGCAACGGGCCGGCGTGACCGGCGACACCGGAACGGAGGCGTGAGGAATGGCCTTCGACCTGGATGAGCGGCTCGGCGCCGGGCGGGTCGGGTTCTTCACCGACACGAGCATCTGCATCGGCTGCAAGGCGTGCGAGGTGGCGTGCAAGGAGTGGAACGCCGTGCCCGAGGACGGCCTGGTCTTCACCGGCATGTCGTACGACAACACCCAGGGCCTGGACGCCGGCACCTGGCGGCACGTGGCGTTCGTCGAGCAGCGCCGCCCGCTCGGCCACCAGGAGCCGGGGCTCGATGAGCAGGACTTCCGCTGGCTGATGGCCTCCGACGTGTGCAAGCACTGCACGCACGCCGCCTGCCTGGACGTGTGCCCGACGGGGTCGCTGTTCCGCACCGAGTACGGCACGGTGGTGGTGCAGGAGGACGTGTGCAACGGGTGCGGCTACTGTGTGCCGGCCTGCCCGTTCGGGGTGATCGGCACGCGGGAGCGCGGCGGCACGGCGGCCAAGTGCACGATGTGCTACGACCGGCTCGGCGCCGGGCAGGAGCCGGCCTGCGCCAAGACGTGCCCGACGGACTCCATCCAGTTCGGCGACCTGGACGAGCTGCGCGAGCGGGCCGAGCGGCGGCTGGAGCAGGTGCGCGCGGCCGGGGTCACGTCGGCCCGCCTGTACGGCCACGACAGCGGGGACGGCGTGGGCGGCGCGGGCGCGTTCTTCCTGCTGCTCGACGAGCCGGAGGTGTACGGCCTGCCGCCCGACCCGGTCGTGACCACCAGGGATCTGCCGTCGATGTGGCGGCACGCCGGGGTCGCGGCCCTCGCCCTGCTGGCCGGGGTGGCCGCGGCGTCGTGGAGGCGTCGGGAGGCCGTGGCCGGGCGAGGGAGGGTGTTGTGAGCCAGACCGATGTGCGGCTGGACGGATCGGCCGAGCTGAGGACCGAGCGCGAGGCCACGCCGGGCTCCGCCGGTCGCAGGCGCGAGCACGCCGTGCCGCCGACGCCGGACTCCGCCTCCTACTACGGCCGGCCGGTGCTGAACGAGCCGACCTGGAAGGCCCCCGACATCGCCGGCTACCTGTTCCTCGGCGGCCTGGCCGGGGCCTCCTCCGCGCTGGCGGCCGCCGCCGCGCTGACCGGCCGGCCGCGCCTGGCCAGGGCGGCCAAGACCGGGGCGCTGTGCGCGCTGGGCGGGTCGCTGTACTCGCTGATCCACGACCTGGGCCGGCCCGGCCGGTTCGCCAACATGCTGCGGGTGTTCAAGGTCACCTCACCGATGAGCGTCGGCACGTGGATCCTGACCGCGTACGGGCCGCAGGCCGGATGCGCGGCGGCCACCGACGTGACGGGGCGCCTGCCCCGGCTGGGGCGGGCGGCCACCGTCGGGGCCGGGCTGACCGGGTCCGCGGTGGCCACGTACACCGCCGTGCTGATCTGCGACACCGCCGTGCCCGTCTGGCACGAGGGGTACCGCGAGATGCCGTTCCTGTTCGCCGGCTCCGCGGCCGCGGCGGCGGGCGGGCTCGGCATGCTGGCCACGCCGACGGCCGAGGCGGGCCCGGCCCGGCGGGCGGCGCTGCTGGGCGCGGCGGCCGAGTGCGCCGCCGCGACCCGGATGGAGCGGCGGCTCGGCGCGCTGGCCGAACCGCTCAAACGCAGCAGGCTGCTGCGCGCCGGCGAGGCGCTGTCGCTGGCGGGCGCGCTGGCCGGGATCACCGTCGGCCGGCGCAGCAGGATGGCGGCCGTCGCCGCGGGCGCGGCCCTGCTGGCGGGGTCGGCGTGCACCCGGTTCGGGATCTTCCGGGCCGGGACGGAGTCGGCCAACGACCCGAAGTACACCGTTCAGCCGCAGCGCAGGCGGCTGGCGACAACGAGAGCGGAGCGTGATCTCACATGAACCGGAAGATCGTCGAATACCTGCCGTTCCTGGGCATCGTGCTGGTCATCTGCACGGCGTCGTGGCTGGCGGGCCGTACCCTTCCCGACCCGGCGGCCCCGGTACGCCGGTAGCAGGCCGAGGCCGTACGATCAGCCAATGACCGAAAAGACCGAAACGACGCCTGCCTGGCTGGCACCGGAAGAGCTGGAGTCCATCCGCGGCCGGATGCCCATCCTCTACATCGACGCCGTGCCCGTGCGTGTCGACGAAACCGGCGTGGTCACCCGCGTCGGCCTGCTGCTACGCATCGCGTCGGACGGGACGGTCAGCCGGGCGCTCGTCTCGGGACGCGTGCTCCACCATGAGCGGATCCGCGACGCGCTGATGCGTCACCTGGAGAAGGACCTCGGTCCCGTGGCGCTGCCCCAGATCCCCGTGTCCCCGCAGCCGTTCACCGTCGCCGAGTACTTCCCCACGGCCGGCGTCACCCCGTACCACGATCCGCGCCAGCACGCCGTGTCGCTGGCCTACATCGTCCCCGTCGCGGGCGACTGCCGGCCCCGGCAGGACGCCCTGGACCTGGTGTGGTTCACGCCCGAGGAGGCGGCGTCCCCGATGGTCCAGCAGGAGATGCCCGGCGGGCAGGGCGTGCTGCTGAAGCAGGCCCTGGCCCACGTCGGCTGCCTGCCCTGACGGGTCACGTGTCAGGGACCGTGTCGGACGTGAGCGCGGTGCGGCGGTGCGGCTTGCGGAAGAGTTGCGAGCGGCCGCCGGCCTCGAAGTCGGCGCGGGCGACGACGCGGCCCCGCCGCGCGGCGGGCAGCGGGAAGCCGACCGAGATCGCCATCCCCGGGTCCACCCGCGCCACGGTGTGCGCGCGGGCCCGGCGCGGCCCGTCGATGCCCAGCCTGACCTCGTTCCACGGCACGGCGGACCCGTTGTGCAGCGTCACGACGATCTCGTCGCCGGTGATCTCCGTCTTCAGCCCGTACGCGATCCGCGGGTCGTCCCCGATCGACGCGTCCAGCGTGGCCAGCAGCTCGCCGGCCAGGTCGGGCCGCTCCGCGGCGAGGTCTCGCTGCTCGCCCGGGTCCGTGGACAGGTCGTACAGCTCGATCCGGCCCTCGGGTCCGGCGCCGGCGATGTTCGGGGCGAACCTGATCGCCTTCCACCGGCCGCGGCGGATCGCCTGAGCCTTGTCCGGCCGGTTCCACACCAGGTGGTCGTGCCTGGGCGCGCCGTCACCGGTGAGCAGGCCGCGGAAGGAGTGACCGTCGAGATGCGCGGGGGCAGGGACGCCGGCCACGTCCGCCAGCGTCGGGAGCACGTCCCAGGCCGCCACCGGCTGCTTGACCACGCGCGAGCGCAGCCCGGGCGACCAGGCGATCAGCGGCACGCGGATGCCGCCCTCGTACACGTCGCGCTTGTCGGCGCGGAAGGGGCCGTTGGAGTCGAACAGCTCCGGCGTCACGCCCCTCTCCCGGTGCGGGCCGTTGTCGCTGGTGAACAGCACCAGCGTGCGCTCGGCGAGCCCCGTCCCGCGTAGCGCGTGCAGCAGCGCGGCCACGTCGTTGTCGAGCCGCGCCACCTGCGCGGCGTGGCGCCGGTTGGGGCCGGTCCACGGCATGTCCTCGTACGGCCCGGCGTCGCCGGCGATGACGCTCGGCGAGTGCGGCAGGGTGCTGGCGAAGTAGAGCAGGAAGGGGCCCTCGCCCTCCTGCCGGATGAACTCGATCGCCCGCTTGCGGAACAGGTGCGGCGCGTACGACGTGCCGTCCAGCCGCACCTTGGCGCCGTTGTCCCACAGGTACTTGGGGAAGTACTGGTGGGCGTGGCGGTGCCCGATGTAGCCGAAGAACTCGTCGAAGCCGCGCATGTTCGGGTGCGAGGCCTGGCCGGACGCCTCGGGGCCGAAGCCCCATTTGCCGATGCACGCCGTCCGGTAGCCCGACAGCTGCAGCAGCTCGGCGAAGGTGAGGTCGGCGTCGGTGAGCGAGTGCTGGGGCCCGCCCTCGGGGTTCTCGCGGACCGTGCCGTGCCCGGCGTGCAGCCCGGTGAGCAGGGCGCAGCGGGAGGGGGCGCAGAGCGGCGCCCCCGAGTACGCGGTCGTGAACCGGACGCCCTCGGCCGCCATCCGGTCCAGGTTCGGCGTGTCGATCAGGCGCTGTCCGTTGCTGCCTATCTCACCCCAGCCGAGATCGTCGGCAAGGATGACGACGATGTTGGGGCGCGACGGCAGGTCGCCGTCGGGAGCGGCCGCCGCGGCGGCGGACGGTGCGGCGGCGGACGGTGCGGCGAGACTGGCGAGGGTTCCGGCGAGCACGGCACGGCGAGAGGGCCCGTTGATCACGAAGGGCAACATATCGGAGCCCCAGGCGAATGGCGGGCAAATCGCAGGCGAACTCTGTCACAGACGCGCAACCGTCACCATGGGGTTCGGTTCCATTTCAGGACATGTAATCCCACTTCCGGCAGATGTCATGCAGTTCCTCAGGCACCTCATCAGGCGAGGGCAGCGGCCGGCCGGCGACGACCGTACCGGTGCGGATCTTGTCGCGCCAGTCGCCGATGCCCTTGACGAAGCCGCCGTGGTCCTTGTTCCCGTAGTGGAGCATCCCGGCCTCCCACTCGATGCCGAGGAACAGGCAGAGGCGGCGCAGTTCGGCCTCCGGGTCGGCGACCAGGGCCTCGTACCGCAGGGTGAGCCCCTCCAGGTGGGTGCGGGCCTCCTCCAGGTACGTCATGTAGCTGAGCGTGCGCGGCACGGCCTCCTCCATGGGGCGTTTCCCGGGGTCGGCCTCGTGCCAGGACTGCACGATCGACATCGGGTGGCGCAGCAGGAAGACGAAGCGCGCGTCCGGCCAGCAGGTGGCGATGCGCTTCCAGACGAAGACGTTGCTCGGCGTCTTCTCCACCATGATCTGCTTGCCGCTGCGGCTCAGCTCCCGGTGCAGCAGCCGGTCCCAGACGATGTGCTCGATGTCGCTGTGGGCGTGGCCGAGCAGCTCCATGGCCTGGCGTACGGGCTCGGTGCCCAGGCCGACGGTCACCCGCCTGAAGTGCGTCTCGATCGGCGAGTGCACCCGCGAATGGCTGTTGAGCATGACGCGCAGCAGCGTGGACCCCGACCGCACGGACGACAGCAGGAAGACGGGCTCGCGCAGCAACCGGTCGTACGCCGGATCGGCGGGCGGGCGCACCGTGTCGCCGGGGAGCCGCTGCAGCTCCAGCGGAATCTTGGGCGGCGGCGGCGGTTTGGGCGGCTCCTTCCCCAGCCGTCGCGTCAGCGTGTATCCGGTCAGGCCCTCGAGCGTCGCGTTGGCCCGGTACTTCCAGCTCATGGGCCTACAAGGTAGAGACAGCCAGTGAACCGCAGGTGAATCCGGCCTGTGAACCTGTTGTCGCCTCTCCTCCGCGCGGGCGCCGCGCGACCCCGGTGAGCCGGAGCGGTAGGGTCTGCGTAATTTATGATCGACCTTTTCGAGGAGTCAACATGCCCCGTGGCGCGCTCTCCGCAGCCGCCCTCGCCGCGGCGCTGTCCATTGTCCTCACCGCCTGTTCGTCCTCCTCAGGACCCGCCTCCGGCACCGGCGCGGCCGCCGCCAAGGGGCTCGTGGTCGGCGTCACCTCCGATCCGGACACGCTCTTCCCGTGGAAGGCCACCCAGTTCCAGGCCGTCAACGTGCTGCAGAACCTGTACGGGACGCTCACGGAGTTCGACAAGGACCTCAACGTGGTCCCCGGGCTGGCCGAGTCGTGGGAAACGGCCAAGGACGGCAAGACGCTGACGCTCAAGCTCCGTCAGGGGGTCACGTTCGCCGACGGGAGCGCGTTCGACTCCAAGGACGTCAAGCACTCCCTCGACAAGATCATGGACGAGGCGACCGCGGCCGTGGCACGGGCGTCGCTGTCATCGGTGAAGTCGGTGGAGACGCCCGACGCGAGCACGGTGGTGCTGAACCTGACCGGCCCCGACGCCGCGCTGCCCGCCAACCTGGCCACGGTCAACATGGCGATGCTCTCCTCCGACGACAACGAGGAGAAGCTCAACACCACACCCAACGGCACGGGCCCGTTCACGCTGGGCAAACGCGTGGCCGCCCAGTCGATCACGCTCACCAGGAACGACAAGTACTGGGGAAGCGAGAAGCCGAAGGTGGCCACAGTGGAGTTCCGGGTGATCCCGGACGAGTCGTCGATCGTCGCGGCCATGCAGTCGGGCAACGTGCAGATCGCGGTCTTCAACGACCCGCTCGTGGCGCGGACCGCCGAGGGCGGCGGCACGATCACGGTCGCCGAGACGCCGCAGCTGAGCTACCACGTGCTGCAGCTCAACGCGCGCCGCGGCGACCTCCAGGACGTCAACGTGCGCCTGGCCGTGCAGTGCGCGATCGATCGCAAGCAGGTGCTCGACACCGCCGCGCTCGGCGAGGGCGAGGTCACCGGGCCGATCACCGCCACCGCGTTCAGGTCGGACCCGGACAAGCGCCCCTGCCCCACCCGCGACCTCGCCAAGGCCGCCGAGTACCTCGGCAAGGCGGGCAAGTCCGGCGGGGTGACGATCAAGACCATCGTCTCCCAGGGCGAGTACGCGACCTCGGTCAACGAGGCCCAGAACCTCAAGGCGCAGCTCGCCGAAGCCAAGATCAATCTGGAGCTGGAGGTGCTGGAGTCGGGCGCGTTCGTGGACCGCTGGGTGGCCGCCGACTTCGACGCGGCCGTCGCGCTCAACGGCGGCCGCCCCGACCCCGACGGCTCCTACGGCCGCTACTTCACCAGCGACGGCAACCTCAACAAGGTCGCCGGCTACAGTTCCCCCGAGCTGGACCGGCTGTTCGCCGAGGGCAAGGCCACCACCGACCAGGCCGCCCGCAAGGCGATCTACGACAAGGTCGCCGCCCAGTTGGAGGACAACGCGGCCTGGATCTGGCTGTTCTCCGGCTACACCTACACCGCCACCACGGCCGGGGTCTCCGGGTTCGTGCCGATGGCCAACGGCTCGCTGCAGTACCTCCGCACCACGTCCGCCGGCTGATGCTGCGCAACCCCTTGCTGCGGCGTGTGGCGGGCACGGCGGGCACCCTGTTCGGGGTGGCCGTGTTCGTGTTCGTCATGCTCCGGGCGATCCCGGGCGACCAGATCACGGCGGGGCTCGGCACCGAGGCCGCGGCGCTCACCCCTGCCCAGCGGGCGGCGCTGGAGCGCTACTACGGCCTCGACCAGCCGCTGGTCACGCAGTTCTTCTCGTGGCTGGGCAACATGGCCACGGGCAATCTCGGCCACTCGGCGCGCAACCAGCAGAGCGTGCTCGACCTGACGTCGCGGTCGCTGCCGGTGACCTTCGAGCTGGCGGTGTTCTCGATCGTGCTGGCGCTGCTGATCGGCGTGCCGCTCGGCATGCTGGCGGCCTCGCGGACGAACTCCGTCAGGGACGCCGCCGGCCAGGTCGTGAGCCTGGCGGGCCTGTCGATCCCGGCGTTCCTGCTGGCCACGACGCTGCTGTCGGTCTTCGCGGCGTCGTTCGGGTTCAACCCGAACGGGCAGGGCTTCGCGACGCTGCTGGAGGACCCCCTGCTCAACCTGCGGCAGATGGTCCTGCCCGCGCTCGTGCTGGGCTTCGGCATCGCGGCGCCGATCCTGCGCACCACCCGGGCGGCGGTGCTTGAGGTGCGTTCGCACGACTTCGTCCGCACGGCCCGCGCCAAGGGCGTGCCGGAGCGGCGGCTGCAGGTCAGGCACGTCCTGGGCAACGCGCTGGTGCCGATCGTGACGATGACCGGCCTGCAGTTCGGTTACCTGCTGGGCGGGGCGGTCGTGGTCGAGCAGATCTTCTCCGTGCCGGGCATCGGCAGGCAGGTGCTGCTGGGCATCCAGCAGAAGGAGTACGCGGTGGTGCAGAGCACGGTGATGGTGATCGCGCTGACGTTCGTGCTGGTCAACCTGCTGACCGACGTGCTCTACCGGGTGATCGACCCGCGGGTGAGGGCGTCGTGAGCAGGAGTCCTTCCCTGCCGGCGGGCCCCGTGGTGGGCCCAGTGGTGGGCATGGCCGTCCTCGTGCTGCCGGCCGTCGCGGCGGTGCTGTCGTACCTGGGGCTGCTGCCGTACGATCCGATCGCGCAGAACCCGCCGGAGCGCTTCCTCGCGCCGTCGGGCGCGCACCTGTTCGGCACCGACCAGTTCGGCAGGGACGTGTTCTCGCGGGTGGCGGCCGGGGTGGGCAACTCGGCGCTCATCGCGGTCGTCGCCGTGGCGTTCGCGACCTTCGCCGGCACGCTGGGCGGGCTCGTGTCCGGCTTCTACCGGGGCGTGGCCGACGGCGCGATCGGGGCGGTGACGAACGTGCTGTTCGCCTTCCCGCCGCTGCTGCTGGCGTTGTCGCTGGCGGCGGTGCTGGACCGCAACTGGTTCACGATCGCCGTGGCGATCGCCATCGTGTACGTCCCGATCTTCATCCGCGTCACCCGCGGCCCCGTGCTGTCCCTCAGGGAGATCGAGTACGTGAAGGCGGCGGTCGCGACCGGTCAGAGCCGCTGGCAGATCATGCTCAGGCACGTGCTGCCGAACATCACCTCCATCATCGTCATCCAAGTGGCGCTGTCGCTGTCCTGGGCGGTGCTGACGGAGGCGTCGCTGAGCTTCCTGGGCCTGGGCACGCCGCCGCCCGCACCCTCGCTCGGTTCGATGATCTTCGAGGCGCGCAGCCTGGTGTTCGTGGCCCCATGGACGCTGATCGCGCCGGGTGTGGTCGTGATTCTGCTGGTGGCAGGGCTTAACCTGCTGGGCGACGGCCTGCGTGACACTCTCGACCCGCGAAACCGAGGAAGGTGACGATGCGAGTTCTCGGCATGATCTCCGGCACCTCCCACGACGGGATCGACGTGGCCGCCGTCGATTTCCTCCTCGTGGATGGAGCACTGGAAGGGCGGGTGGGGTACACGGCGAGCACGCCGTACCCCGATGAGCTGCGGGCCAGGCTCATCGCGGCGCTGCCGCCGGCGCGGACGACGCTGGCGGAGGTCTGCGTGCTGGACACGCTCATCGGGCAGAGCTTCGCGGCGGCCGCGGCCTCGGCGATCACGCTGGGCGGGCCGGTCGATCTGATCGTGTCGCACGGGCAGACGGTGTTCCACTGGGTGGAGGGCTCGCACGCCCGCGGCACGCTGCAGATCGGGCAGCCGGCGTGGATCGCCGAGCGGACCGGCGTTCCGGTGCTGTCGGACGTGCGCGTGCGGGACATCACGGCGGGCGGGCACGGGGCGCCGCTGGTGTCGGTGCTGGACGGGCTGCTGCTGGGCGGGCTGCTGCTGAACGGACGCGCGGGTGGGGCCGGGGCGCTCAACCTGGGCGGCATCGCGAACATGACCGTGGTGCGCGGGGACGAGTTGTTCGCCTACGACATCGGGCCGGCGAACGCGCTGATCGACGCCGTGGTGACGAGCCGGGGGCTGAACGGGCGGGGGTTCGACGCGGACGGCGCGATCGCGGCGTCGGGACGCGTTCACGAGCGGCTGCTGGAGGTGCTGCTCGACGATCCGTACTACCGGCTGCCCGCTCCGAAGAGCACGGGGAAGGAGCTGTTCCACCTGGGGTACGTGGAGACGGCCCTCGCCCAGGCGGGATCCCGGGTCGGCGACGCGGACCTGGTGGCGACGCTGACGGAGCTCACCGTGCGCACGGTCGCCGGCGACGTGCGGGCCGCGGGGGTGGAGACGCTGGTCGTCTCCGGTGGCGGCTGCCGCAATCCGGTCATCATGCGCGGGCTGCGGGCGGCGCTGCCCGGGGTGGAGGTGGCGGTGTCCGACGACTACGGCGCGCCCGCCGACGACAAGGAGGCGATCGCCTTCGCCCTGATCGGCTGGCTGACCGCGCACGGCCTGCCGGGCACTGTGCCCGGCGGGACGGGTGCGAGCGCCCCGCGCGTCCTCGGCACGCTGACGCCGGGCGCCGGCCCGCTCGTCCTGCCCGCCCCGCTCGCCGAGCCGCCGCGCTCGCTGGTGCTGACCCGATGAGGCCTCGCGTGGACAACGTCACGGAAGCGCCCGCAGGCCTGATCATGGCGGCGCGTACGCCCTCGTTCGAGCTGACCGAGTGCACCGGGCACCGGACCGTGCGCTGGGAGGACGGCGAACGCGTGGGCGAGGCGCCCATGACCCTGGACACCTACCACGACCTCGCCTCGGTCACGAAGGTCGTCGCCACCACGACGGCGCTCATCCGCCTGGTGTCGGACCGGCTCGTGGACCTGGACGCGCCGCTGAGCGCGTACCTGCCGCGGTCCTACGAGGCGATCACCGTACGGGATCTGCTGCTGCACCGGGGCGGGCTGTGGGAGTGGTGGCCGCTCTACATCCAGCCGCGCATGCCGCCGCCGCGTTACCGTCCCGGCCGCGCGCGGCGCTACTCCGACCTCGGCTTCATCCTGCTCGGCCAGATCGTCGAGGCCGCGACCGGGCTGCGGCTGGACCGGGCGATGGCCGAGCTGGTCACCCGGCCGCTCGGGCTCACGCAGACCACGTACGCCCGCCCCACCGGCGCCGAGGTCGCCATGAGCGCCCTGGACGACCGGATCGAGATGGCCATGCTCGACACCGGCCGGCCGTACCCGGTGCCGTACCGCAGCACGGACTTCGCCGGCTGGCGGCGCGGGCCGGTGCTCGGGCAGGTGGCCGACGGCAACGCCCACCACGCCTTCGGCGGGGTCGCCGGGCACGCTGGGCTGTTCTCGACGGTGCCGGACCTGCTCAAATACTGCCTCGCCCTGTCCCGGTACGAGGAGCACGACCGGCTGTGGCGGCCCGAGGCCGCCCGCGAGTTCTTCGCCCCGGGGCCGGACCCCGAGCAGGCGCTCGGCTTTCGCCGCTACGCCCTCGACCTGGCGGGCGAGACGGTCACCGTGCTCGGCCACCCGGGCCACGTGGGCTGCGCGATCGGCTTCGTGCCCGGCCGCGACGTGGCCCTGGTCCTGGCGAGCAACCGCCTCCTCGTCGAGGGCGCCCCGACGCCGGCCGACGACCTGTGGCACGACCTGCTGCAGGTCACCACGCGACGATCGAGGACCACATGACCCCGCTCCTGGAGATCCGTGACCTGTCGGTCGCTTTCCGCACCCGCGGTCAGGACGTCACCGTCGTCAGGAACGTCTCCATGGAGATCATGCCGGGACAGACCGTCGCGGTCGTCGGCGAGTCGGGGTCCGGCAAGACCACCACGGCCGCCGCCGTCAACCGGCTGCTGCCCGGCAACGGCCGCATCACCTCGGGCCGGGTCGTGTTCGAAGGACGCGACCTGGCCGCGGCGAGCGAGCGGGAGATGACCGGGATCCGCGGCGCCGGCATCGGCCTGGTCCCGCAGGACCCGATGTCGAACCTCAACCCGCTCATGCGCATCGGCGACCAGATCGCCGAGGCCCTCGAGGTGCACGGCGTGGCCACGGGCAAGGCGGCCCGTCAGCAGGTGCTGGAACTGCTGGACATGGTGGGCATCCCCGACCCGGCACGGCGGATCGGGCAGTACCCGCACGAGTTCTCCGGCGGCATGCGGCAGCGCGCGCTGATCGCCATGGGGCTGGCCTGCCGGCCACGGCTGCTGATCGCCGACGAGCCGACCTCGGCGCTGGACGTGACCGTGCAGCGTCGCATCCTCGACCGGCTCGCGCGGCTCACCGCGGAGATGGGCACGGCCGTGTTCCTCATCACGCACGACCTGGCGTTGGCGGCGGAGCGGGCCGACGTGGTGGCGGTGATGTACCAGGGCGAGATCGTCGAGACCGGGCCGGCGGCGGAGATCCTGGCCGAGCCCGGCCACGAGTACACCCGGCGGCTGCTGCGGGCCGTGCCGAGCCTGTCGTCGGTGCGGGTGCCCGAGCCGGCGGGGACGCCTGAGACCTCACCCGGGGACCTGGTGGTGGTGGCGGGCCTGCGCAAGGTGTTCCCGATCAGGGGCACCGGCGAGGAGCTGATCGCGGTGGACGAGGTGTCGTTCGGCATCCCGCGGGGTCGTACGGTGTCGATCGTGGGCGAGTCCGGCTCCGGCAAGTCCACGACCGCCGATCTCCTGCTCGGCCTGGAGGAGGCCACCTCCGGCAGCATCCGCTTCGACGGCACGGACCTGGCCGGGCTCGGGCGGCGGGAGCTGTTCGCGTTCCGCAGGCGTGTGCAGCCGGTGTTCCAGAACCCTTACGCCTCGCTCGACCCGCGTTACCCGGTCGAGAAGTCGATCATCGAGCCGCTGCGCGTGCACCGCGTCGGCACGGCCGCCGAGCGCCGTAAGGCCGCCGCCGAGTTGCTGGAGAAGGTGGCGCTGCCGGCGGCGCTGGGCGAGCGGCTGCCGCACGAGCTGTCCGGCGGCCAGCGCCAGCGGGTGGCCATCGCCCGGGCCCTGGCGCTCTCGCCCGAGCTGGTCGTGCTCGACGAAGCCGTCTCCGCGCTCGACGTGATCGTCCAGGCGCAGATCCTGGAGCTGCTCGCCGAGCTGCAGCGGGAGCTGGGGCTGAGCTACTTGTTCATCAGCCACGACCTGGCCGTCGTACGGATGATCTCCCACTCCGTGCACGTGATGCGCGACGGGCGGATCGTGGAGAGCGGCACGACCGACGAGATCTTCGACCGTCCGGCCGACGACTACACCCGCGAGCTGCTGGCAGCGATCCCCGCGAGCCGCGGGTTCCGGTAGGGTCCGCCCTACCCCCGATACGGCCGTGAGCAGGATCGATCGGCGCGCGGCTGATCCGTAGCGTTTCCGCTATGAGAACCCTCCAGCATCGCCTCGTCACCGACACCCGTTACATCCTGCTCGGCCTGCCGATGGCCATCATGTCGTTCTCCATCGTCGTCGCCGGGGTCTCCGCCGGCCTGGGCGCCGCCGTCGCGTTCATCGGGCTGCCCGTGCTCGCCGCGACCGCCGTCCTGGCCAGGAACCTCGCCGACGTCGAACGCGTCGCGCTCCCCGGCGTGCTGGGCCACCCCGTCGCCCGCCCCCGCTACGCGCCCGCCCCGCCAGGCGCCGGCTGGTTCCGCCGGCTGATGAACCCGGTGGTCAACGGCCAGGCCTGGCTGGACCTGCTGCACGCGATCGTCGCGTTCCCGTTCGCGCTGGCCGCCTTCGTCCTGACCACCGTGTGGTGGGCCGGCGCCGTCGCCGGCCTCACCTTCCCCCTGTACGGCTGGATCATCGCCCGCATCCCCGGCGTCGAGATGGGGTTCCCCGAGTGGCTCGGCCTCCCGGACGGCGATCTGCTGTACACGGTCGTCACCACCGGGGCCGGCCTGGCGTTCGCGCTGACGCTGGTGCCGGTCGTCCGTCTGGCGGCCCTGCTGAAGGCCGGCGTGGCCCAGGCCATGCTCACCCGGGCCGTCCAGCCCGAGCCCGCGCCCGCGACGTCCATCTACGCCGGAAGCGCCTGGCCGGCCGCCAGGTAGCCCCGCGATCAGCGCACGGCGTAGGCGCGGATCACCTCCTGCTTCAGCGTGTTGCCGCCGGCGTCGGACGCCTCGAGCCGGAGCGAGACGAACCCGGACCGCACCCGGTCGAGCGTCGCCTCGTAGGTCCGCCCGCCTCTGTCACGCAGGCGGGCGGACCTCCAGGTGGCGCCGTCGTCGTACGACACCTCCAGCGAGACGCTCTTGACCGCGCGCTGCTCGGCGCCCTCCTGGTGGAAGAGCCTCAGGCCGAGGGTGCGTGACGCGGCCTGGTTGCGCAGGTCCACCGGCGCGTCGAACGCGGCCAGCAGCAGCGGGATCACCGTGGTCCCCGCGGCGCGTTCCGAGGCGAACGTCCAGACGGCCCTGGTCCGGGTGGACATCTTCGCCCACTCGGCCTCGTTGGCGACGTCGTACTCGATCCGGTACGCCGACCGCTCAGCCGGGAGCGTCCCCGTCCCCGACGGCAGATAGTTCGTCTGCCACAGCAGCGTGTCGCCCCGATAGAGCCGGAAGCCTGTCTTCAGCCCGCGCTCGTACGAGGTGGTGTAGGCCTCGCCGTAGTTGCCGCCCGCGTCCACGAAGCCCTGCATCGAGATCCGCAGCCGGTCGCCCTCCCTGCGCAGCGGGTTACGCGGATTGGCGCCGGGCAGCAGCGGCTGCTCGAACATCGTGCGGCGGACCCGCTCCCCCGCCTCGTACGGGCGGAACTCGGGCGACGACAGCGCGACGCGCGGCGTGTCCGGGTGCGGCCACATGTTGTTGTAGGGCCGCTCGGGGCTGATCGCCGACGTGCTCCACCGCAGCTCGGGATCGGGGGTGACGTAGTCCACGCGGGTGCGCGGCACCCCGGCCATGGGAAGGTTCGTGGAGATGGACACGGTGTCCCACGGCTCGAAGACGAACCGGGCCTCGTTCACGGTCACGTCGTCGGCGAGCTGGCTGTGGTAGCCGGTCTCGATCCTGGCCAGCGACCGGGAGCGGACCACGTACGTGAGCTCGTCGCGGACGCGGCTCTTCTCGCGCAGATACAGGTCGTACACGTACGGGCTGGCGGCCACGCCCCTGGCCATCACCGGCACCGCCCAGCGGCGCAGCCGCTCGACCAGCTTCATCCCCTCCTCGTGGGTGAGCCGCACGGTCGGGACGGCGAGTTTGACCCCGTTTCCGCCGGTGGTGACGTCCGCGCCGGGCCGGTCGCTGTAGACGGCCACCATGACGGCCCCGGCGGCCGCGGCCGCGTTGGACTGGGCGGAGACCGGCACACCCTCGGTGCGGCGGATGACGGCCAGCTTGCCGCGCAGGTTGCGGGCCTTGATCTCCTCGGTGCCGCCCCGTCCGGCGTCCGCGGCCATGAGCAGCCGGGCGCCGTCCAGGCGCGGGTACTCGGTGGAGAAGTCGCTGACCTGGACGGGGTCGACGTACTGGGGGTCCAAGGTGAGGCCGGGGGCCGTGAGCCTGATCTCGGGGGCCTTCAGCCGCCAGCGGGTGGAGACGGCGAAGGTTCCCTTGGTGACCTCCCTGGTCGGCTGGACGAACAGCCGCTCCTCGATCTGCCCGCCCGGTGAGATCGTGGTGCCGCCGCGCAGCGCGGTGCCCTGCCGGCCGCTGCGGTACCACATGAGCGCGGCCGCGGCGCCGGTGTTCCGCTTGGTCTCGTGGTCGGGGGTCTCGATCTTCACCTCGACGGCCTTGCGGGCGTCCAGCACGACCTCGGTGTTCTCGGTGATCGTCATTTCCGGGTCGCCGAGGAGGCTCTCGTTGAGCGGCTTGCCGGAGGCGGTGCTGTCCTGGGTGGCGGGCATGGTGAACACATGGCCGAGCACGGAGTAGGTACCGGGCTTGACGAGCAGGCAGGTGCCGGTGCCGTACTTCTGCTCGGTGCACGGCTGGGACGGGTCGCCGGGGAGCACGCGGCCGACGAGGGTGCCCTCGTCGAGGTTGAGCACGGTGAAGCCGCCGCGGGCGGTGCGCCCGTCCCTGGCGATACCGCGCACCCGCAGCTCGACGCGCTTCTCCTCCACCGTGCCGGTCAGCAGCGTACGCACGGGCGCGCCGCCCGCGACGGCGGCCGTGAGCTCCCGCCGCAACCGGCCCGGCGTGGCGGCCTCGATCGTGACCGTGGCCTCGGCCGTCCCCGACGCGGGCACGGTGAGCTTCGCGGGCTCGACGGCGAACCCGTCGCCGGCCGTCAGATCCAGCTCGGCGGGCGTCTGGCCGAGGTTGCGGTACGTCACGGTGGCGCTCTTCCGCTGGCCCGGCTCGATCCGGCCGAAGTGGGCCGAGCCGGGCGAGGCCGTGACGGAGCCCTTGAGCGCGGCGGCCACGTCGACGCGGCCCGAGCCCTGCGCGTCCACCGGAATGCCGCCGCCCGGCTTGGCGGTGGCCATGAGCAGGGACTTCAGCTCGGCTCCCGAGAGGCCGGGGCGGGCCTGGCGCAGCAGCGCGGCCGCGCCGGCCACGTGCGGGGTGGCCATCGAGGTGCCGGACATGGCGACGTGGCCGCCGCCGGACTTCGCGGCGGTGATGCCGACACCGGGCGCCGTGACGTCGGGCTTGACGCTCTCGTCGGCGACGATCGGGCCGCGGCTGGAGAAGTCCGCCAGCCGGTCCTCCCGGTCGACGGCGCCGACGGTCAGCGCCTCGGGGGCGTCACCCGGGGTGCCCACGCATCGGTCGCAGCCGTCGTTGCCGGCGGCTACCACGAACAGGGTGCCGTACTGCTTGGTCAGCCGCGAGACCGCGTCGGTGAGCGGGCCGCCGGGCACGGAGTCGCCGAGGCTCATGTTGACGACGTCGGCGTGCTTCTCGCCGGCCGCCCATTCCATGGCGTCGATGATCCAGGACGCCTGGCCGTAGCCGTCGGCGCCCAGGACGCGGCCGTCGAGCAGCTTCGCGCCCGGCGCGACGCCCTTGGCGCCGGCCACGGTGCTCGCGACGTGGGTGCCGTGCCCATGGGGGTCGCCGGCCACGGCACCGGTCACGAAGTCGCGCCGGTCGGCGACCCGGCCGGCGAGGTCGGGGTGGGTGGCGTCCACGCCGGTGTCGAGCACGGCCACGGTGGTGCCCGTGCCGTCGTGTCCGGCGGCCCACGCCTCGGGGGCGCCGATCCGCGGCACGCTGTGCTCCAGCACCGGCTTCACCTTGCGGTCCAGCCAGATCTTCGACACGCCGGCCAGCGCGGTGCGGGCCCGCGGGGTGGCCAGCTTCGCCAGTTCCGCCCCGAGCTCGGCGGCGTCGGCCGCGGACACCGTCGCGCCCGCGCCGCCGATGCTCTCCAGCGTGCGGAGCTGCTTCACGGCCGGGACGGCGGCCTTGGCGGCGTTGCCCGCGTAGGTGAGGATCAGCGGGACGGCGGCGCCGTATCCCTGCTCGGCCAGGGCCGTCACGTTGAACAGCGCGGTGTCGAGCCGCTGGGGCACCAGCGCGGCGACGTCGTCGGGGATGACGGTCACCTCGCCGCCGGCCTCCAGCACCTGGAACGTCGGCACGGAGCCGTCGGCCCGCGGCGCGGGCGTGACCGTCACGGCGCTGTGCTCGCCGTCCACGGCCCGCACCCGCACCTGGTCACCGGTGATGAGCGTGATCTCGTCGCTCGCCGCGGCGCTGGTGAACGTCACGGGCGCCGCGGCCGACGCGTGCGCGCCGGGAACGGAGAGCAGTGAGGCGGCCATGGCCAGGGCCACCGCCGCCCGCCCCAACCCACGCGGCATGGACGACCTCCAGAGAATCGGTAAGCATGAATACCGAATTCCTAGTCATCCGGATCTGGGGTTGTCTATGAAGTTGGGCGGCTAGATCACGACTTGTCGTGAACCCGCCAGTCTCACAAGCACATAGGCGGCGTGGTGAGCGTGCGCGGGTGCGGCCCGCCCCGCACGGGGTTGCCTGGGCCCGTTCACTCGCCGAGCAGGGTAGTCCCCAGCCGGGGTGCGTACGTGGCGTGGAAGACCAGTGAGGCCGCGCCGATCGCGGCGGCGTCGGCCGCGATCGGCGAGGTCTCCACCCGCACCACGTGCAGCCGCCGGGCCAGCGCCCGGCTCGACACGGCCCGCGCGACCACCTCCCGGTAGATCTCCCCCACCTCCCTGAGCGCGGGCCCGCCGAGCACCAGCAGGTCGATGTCCAGCATGTTCACCACGCTCACGGCGGCATCGGCGAGCCGCCCCGCCACCCGGTCGATCACCTCGCGCGCCGCGGGCTCGCCCCGGGCGGCCGCCGCGCACGCGGCGGCATGCGGGATCCCCAGCACCGCCTCGATGGCGCTCGGGCAGCAGACCGCCTCCACGCATCCCCGGTTGCCGCAGTAGCATTCGGGACCGTCCGGCTCGACCGTGATGTGGCCGAACTCGGCCGCGTTCATCGACCGCCCCCGGTACACCTGGTTGTCGAGGAAGATCCCGCCGCCGATCCCGGTCCCCAGGTACAGGTAGGCGAAGCTGGGCGTGGTCCGCGCGATCCCGGCCCACCGCTCGCCGATCGCGGCGGCGGTCGCGTCGTTGTCCACGGTCACCGGGAACCGCGTGTGCTCCCGCAGCACCTGCTTGATCGGCACCTGGTCCCACGCCGGCAGCCGCGGCGGCGACACCATGACGCCCTCCCCGTCCAGCGGCCCGGGACAGGCCAGCCCCACCCCCAGCACCTTGCCGTCCGGCACCCCCGCCTCGCGCAGGATCCGCCGCGCCGCCCTGGCCATCTGCCGGATCACCGCCTCCGGCCGGAGTCCCGCCCGCACGGCCAGGTGCGACCGCGCGACCGGCCGCCCCGCCAGGTCGGCCAGTACGCAGGAGATCTCCTTCGGGTCGAAGTGCACGCCGACCGCGTACCCGGCGCCGGGGTCCAAGCGGAGGATCGTCCTCGGCTTGCCCCCGCCGGACGGCACGGACCCGTCCTCGACGACCAGCCCCTCCTCCAGCAACCTGCGCACGATCACGGACACGGTCTGCGCGGTGAGCCTCGTGCGATCGGCGATCTGCACCCGGCTGATGCCGTCCGAGGCCTGGATGGCCTCCAGGACCACGGCCCGGTTATAGCTGCCGATCTTGGGCAGGTTCGCGCCCAGCTGCATGTCAACATGTCAACACAAAGTATTGACTAAGTAAATCAAAAAGATTTACGTTCCAGTCAACCCAAGGAAACAAGGGGAGGCCGTGATGAAACGGACGCTGGCCGGTTCCCTCCTGCTGCTGACAGCCGTCGCCGGCTGCGGCGCCGGCCCCGCGCAGGACGCCGCCGGCAGCAAGGAACTCGAGGTCCTCTACAAGGTCGAGCCGACGTGGCCGCATCTGGAGAAGATGCTCACCGGCGCGAAGAAGCAGTACGAAGCCGCCCATCCGGGCGTCAAGGTCAAGCTCACCGCCGTCCAGGGCAACAACGAGGCGTACTACACGAAGCTGGCGCTGCTCAACCGCTCCCCCGACTCGGCGCCCGATCTCTACTACCACGACACCTTCCAGGTCAACGCCGACGTCGCGGCGGGCAAGCTGGCCCCGCTCGACGGCTACCTCGCCAAGTGGCCCGATTGGAACACGCAGTTCCCCGACTCGGTCAAGGAGGCCGCCAAGGGCGGGGACGGCAAGATCTACGGCGTGCCGATCAGCACGGACACGCGCGGCCTCTGGTACCAGAAGGACGTCTTCGCCAAAGCCGGATTACCGGTCCCGTGGGAGCCCAAGACCTGGAACGACGTGCTGACGGCGGCCCGGACGATCAAGCAGAAGGTCCCGGGCGTGATCCCGTTCAGCATGTACTCCACGAAGATCCACGGCGAGGCGTCGACCATGCAGGGCTTCGAGATGCTCCTGTACGGCACCCCCGGCGGCACCCTCTACGACGAGACGCAGAAGAAGTGGGTGGCCGGCGGCAAGAACTTCACCGACGCCCTGACCTTCATCAACACCATCTACCGCGAGGAACTCGGCCCCAGGCAGGCCGACGCCCACAACGCCAAGCTCTACGACAAGATCGCCTTCGAGTGGTTCCCCCAAGCCAAGATCGGCATCTCCCTCGACGGCGCCTGGGCTTCCTCCCCGTGGAAGCCGACCGGCACGAAGCCGTGGCCCGAGTGGACGGAGAAGATCGGCTGGACCCGCATGCCCACGTAGAACGGCGAGCCGCCGGGTGCGGTCAGCATGTCGGGCGGCTGGGTGATGGCGATGAGCGCGTACACGAAGAACAAGCAGGAGGCGTTCGACTTCATCACCGTGGCCACCAACAAGGAGAACTCGATGGTGTACTCGGTCGGCACCGGCGACCTGGCCACCCGCAAGGACGTGGCCGCCGACCCGAAGTACAGCGAGGGCAACCCGAGCGTCAAGTTCTGGACCGACCTGGCGTCCGTCACCCGCTACCGGCCCGCCTTCGAGGAGTACCCCAAGGTGTCCACCGAGGTCCAGGAGGCCATGGAGGCGGTCACGACCGGCGCGCGGACACCTGAGGAGGCGACGGCCGCGTACGTCAAGGCGCTGCCGGCCGCGGTGGGAGGCGCCGACAAGGTCCTGGCCCGATGACGGTCGCCACGGCGCCGCCGTCCCCGCCCGTGACGAGCCCCGCTCCCCGCGGCCCGGCACGGCGCGGGGCGCTGCGCCGGCTCCTCCCGCTCGGCCCGGCCCTGGTGCTGCTGGCGTTGTTCCTGGCCGGGCCGATCCTGTGGAGCGTGTACATCGCGTTCACCAACGAGACGCTCACCGGCTCGGCCTCGGTGAACTCGCGGTTCGTCGGCTTCGCCAACTTCGTCAAGCTCTTCGGCGACCCGAACTTCCTGAACTCCTTCTTCCTGACGTTCGTCTTCGTCATCGGCTCGGCCGTCATCGGCCAGAACACTCTGGGCCTGATCATCGCCCTCCTCCAGCGCGGCCGCGGCCGGGTGACCCGCAGCGTGGTCAACGGCGTGGTGATCGCCGCCTGGGTGGTGCCGGAGGTCGTGGCCGCGGCCTGCTGGTTCTCGTTCCTGGCCGAGGAGGGCACGCTCAACACCGTCCTCGGCATCGACCAGGAGTGGCTCTACACGGCGCCGATGGTCGCGGTCGTCCTCGCCAACATCTGGCGCGGCACGGCGTTCTCGATGCTGGTGTACTCGGCCGCGCTCTCGGAGGTCCCCGCCGACCTGGTGGAGGCCGCCGCCGTGGACGGCGCGGGTCCCGGCCGCCGTCTCCTGCACATCACGCTCCCGCTGATCCGCAGATCGATCATGGCCAACCTCATGCTGATCACCCTGCAGACCCTGGCCAGCTTCGGCCTCATCTACGCCCTCACCGGCGGCGGGCCGGGCACGGCCAGCCAGACGACGCCGCTGTACATGTACGAGCAGGCGTTCCGCTACTTCGAGATCGGCTACGGCTCCGCGATCGCGCTGGTCCTGCTGGTGATCGGCGCCCTGTTCTCGCTGGTCTACCTGCGCCTGATCAAGGTGGAGGAAGCATGACGCGGCTGGCCGCGAGGGGCGCGGCGGGGCTGGCCCTGCTGCTCATCGCCCTGGCCTTCCTCGGCCCGTTCCTGTGGGTCCTGATCGCCTCGGTGCAGCCGGAGGCCACACTGTCCGCCTCCCTCACCCCGGCCTTCTCCCTGGACAACTTCAAGGCCGTCCTGACCTGGGAGACGATCATCCTCCCGCTGATCAACTCGATCGTCATCTCGGGCGCCACCGCGATCCTGACCGTGCTCGTGTCGGGCCTGGCGGCGTACCCGCTGTCGCGCTACCAGCTCCGCTACCGCCGTCACTTCATGCTGACCCTGCTGTTCACGACGGGCCTGCCGGTGACCGCGATCCTGGTGCCGGTCTACGCGATGTTCTTCCGCTTCAACCTGTACGGCTCCGTCCCCGCGATGGTGCTGTTCCTGACGGCGAGCTCGCTGCCGTTCTCGATCTGGATGATGAAGAACTTCATGGACGGCGTGCCGGTGAACCTGGAGGAGGCCGCCTGGGTGGACGGCGCGGGCTGGGTGCGCTCCCTGACGGCCGTGGTGGGCCCGTTGATGGCCCCGGGCATCGCGGTCGTGGCGATCTTCGTCTTCGTCGGCCAATGGGGCAACTTCTTCGCCCCGTTCGTCCTGCTGGACACCCCGGAGAAACAACCCGCGGCGGTCACCGTCTACACGTTCTTCTCGGAGTACGGCCAGGTCGCCTACGGCCAGCTGGCCGCCTTCTCCATCCTCTACACGGCCCCCGCCGTGATGCTGTACGTGGCCGTCAACAAGTATCTGGCCAGTTCCTTCAGCTTCGCCGGCTCGGTGAAGGGCTGACACCCGTCACCGCCCCGCTCTCGTCGGTCACGTACCGGCATCCGCCCGCCGGCGGCCAAGCGCCACGAGGCAATGACTTAACGGAGGTAGTTGAAAGGCGTACGGTTGAGGCATGGCTGAGACCCCCGATCCGGTGCACTGGCGCGGAGTGCACCATCTAGCCCTGGTGACCGCGGACATGGACGCCACCGTGCGCTTCTGGCACGGCGTGCTCGGCGCCCGCCTGGTCACCACCCTTGCCATTCCCGCGTTCAAGCACTACTTCTTCGAGGTGGCGCCGGGCAACACGATCGCCTTCTTCGAGTACACCGACCAGCCGCTCGACAGCTTCGCCAAGCCCGCCGGCGTGCCGTACGCGAAGGCTGCGCAGTTCGACCACCTGGCGCTGCACCTGCCGGACGAGGACGCGCTCAACCGCATGCGCGACCGGCTCAAGGCGCACGGCTGCGAGGTCACCGACGTGATCGACCACGGCTTCCTGCGGTCGATCTACTTCAGCGACCCGAACGGCATCGCGCTGGAGGCGTCCTACTGGACCATCGACCCGACCGGGCGGCCGGCCGACTACGGCGACGAGCGGCTGTTCGCCGACCCGGACCCGGTGCCCGCCGTACGCGAGCTGCGCGACGACGGCCACCTCCACCACACGGTCGCCACGCGCCTGGTGGACGGCATCATCGAGGACCTCAGGCGCGAAGGGATCACGCTGGAGCCTTGACGACTCCCGGAGCGGACCCCGCCACGATCCCGCAGTTGCTCGCCGCCGCCGCCGGCCGCGACGGCGACGGCGCCTGGCTGCACCGCGACGCGGCCCCCGCGATCACGTTCGCCGAGGCCGCCGCGCTGGTGGGCGGCGAGGCCCAGGCGCTCGCCACCCAAGGCGTACGCCGCGGCGACGTCGTCATGCTCGTGGCCAGGACCACCCCACGCGACCTGATCTGCTGGCTCGCGCTGACCACGCTGGGCGCCATCACGCTCCCGGTCAACCCGCGCAGCACGGACCGCGAGCTGGACGCCCTCATCGAGCAGGCGAAACCCGCCCACGTCATCCGCACGCCGGGTCCGTGGCCGGAGCCCGCCGGCCTGCAGGCGGACCTGGTGAAGCCGGACGACCTGGCCGTCCTCATCCCCACCTCCGGCACGACCGGCCGCTCCAAGCTGGTCATGCAGACCCACCGGGCCTACGCCCTGGCCGGGCAGGGCTTCCCGCACTGGCTCGGCCTCACCGGCCGGGACCGGCTGATGACGTCGCTTCCGCTGTTCCACATCAACGCCCCGGCCTACTCCGTGATGGGCTCCCTGTCCTGCGGCGCCGGTCTGGTCCTGCTCCCCCGCTTCTCGGCGAGCACGTTCCTGGACGACGCCCGCAGCCACGGCGCCACCGAGTTCAACGCGATCGGCGCCATGCTGGAGATCCTCATGCGCCGCCCGCCGCGGCCGGACGACGCCGACAACCCGCTGCGGCTGTGCTATACGGGCCCGGCCCCGCCGCGCGAGCGGCAGCTGGAGATCGAACGCCGCTTCGGCCTGGAGATCGTGGTCGGCTACGCCCTGTCGGAGACCCCGTACGGCCTGATCTGGCCGCGCGGCGCCCGCCCGTACGAGACGCTCGGCACCCCGCGCCAGCACCCCACGCTGGGCGTCATCAACCACGCCCGCGTGGCGGAGGACGGCGAGCTGCTGCTGCGCAACCCGGCCGTGACTCCCGGCTACTGGAACATGCCGGAGGAGACCGCCCGGACCGTCAAGGACGGCTGGCTGCACACGGGCGACCTGGTGACGGCCGGCCCCGACGGGACCTACACGTTCGTGGCGCGCAAGAAGGAGGTCATCCGGCGCCGCGGCGAGAACCTCTCGCCCCTGGAGGTGGAGGAGACCCTGGAGGGCCACCCCGACGTGCTCGAATGCGCGGTGGTGGGGGTCCCGTCCGAGCTGACGGACGAAGAGGTGAAGGCGTTCGTGGTCGCGGCCCCCGGGCGCGAGCTCGACCTGGCGGCGCTGCGCGACTGGACGGCCGCGCGGCTGGCGCCGTACAAGGTGCCGCGCTTCTGGCAGCAGCTGGACGCCCTGCCCAGGACGCCCACCGCCCGAGTGGCCAAGCACCGGCTACCCTCCGGCCTCGGAGGGCTCGACCTGGGATGACGGGCCCGCCCTGCGGTGACCGTCCGTAAACGCGCGAGTCAACCCTGGACGACGGCAAACGTTTACGGACCGGCCATCCAAGATCACCCAGATGGTCGCCGATGATCTTTACGTTTGCGGCGTTTGTGCAATACCCCCCACCGCATGTGGAAGGACATCCATGCGCATTTCCGCTCGGGCATTCGTCGTCACCTTAGCGACGGCCCTGGCAATCAGCAGCGCGGGCGTGGCCGGCACCCCGGCCTTCGCGCAGGAGGACCCCGCCCTGGCAGCCCTCACCCAGGTGGTCCCCGAGATCGTCGAAGAGGCCAAGACCGTCCCGCCCACCGAGATCCCGGAGGGCGACGTCCAGAAGCCGTTCGCCGTCGCGACGGACCCCGACCGCACCCTGTCGGTGTCCGTCTCCGAGACCGAGATCGGCATCGGCATGCCGGAGGCCGCGGGCACCGGCAACCAGCCGCTGCCCGGCCTGGTCACCTACGCCGCCAAGCAGCCCAGCGTGGCCTACGCGCACCAGCGCACCGGCCAGATCGCCCGGGCGCTGACCATCATCAAGGACGCCTCGGCGCCGACCGAGTACCGCTTCCCGATCTCCGCCCCCGAGGGCAGCATGCTGGAGGTCGAGGACGACGACGGCACCGTGCTGATCTACCAGGACGACTTCTACATCGGTGAGATCGACCTGCCGTGGGCCAAGGACGCCAACGGCAACGCGGTCCCGACCAGCTACCGGGTGGAGGGCATGACGCTCATCCAGACGGTCGACCACGCGGGCGCCGCTTACCCCGTGGTCGCCGACCCGGCGCTGAAACTGCAGTGCGAGTGGTGGAAGGCCATGTGCCGGGTGATCTTCTCGAAGAAGCTCACCAAGAAGATCCACAGCGCCTGGCTGTACGGCGGCGCTGCCGCCGCGGCCGAAGCGATGAAGTCCGCCTGCGGCAAGACCAAGGGCAAGATCAAGCTGGCCTGCAAGATGATCATCGTGGCGGGCGTCGCCTCGTTCATCTACAAGGTCCGGGAAGCCGCGAACAAGAACCAGTGCTTCGCGATCCGCCTCCAGTACGTCCCGGGCGGGCCGATCGCCTGGGGCGAGGTACGCAAGAAGAGCTGCCAGAGCAAGTAACCCCGCACCATCCTGACGCCCCCGCCAGATCCGGCGGGGGCGTCGCCCTACGCGCACATCTCCCGGAGCACCCATGCCTGCCCTCATGCCACGGGCTCTCGCCGGTGGCCTCGCCCTCCTGCTTCTGCCGCTGGCCGCGCCCCCGTCACCCGCCGCCGCCGAACCGCCCGCCGCCTCGCCGTCCCCGGCCGCCACCGCCGCCAAGCCGGTCGACGACCCGAGCGCCCCCGCCAGCCTCGCGGCCGAGCCGAGCGCGCCCGACGAGGCCTCCGCCCGGCTGTCCGCCCGCCTGACCGGCCGGCGCGTCGAGGTCGCGGACGCCCGTACCGAGACCACCACCACCTACGCCAACCCCGACGGCACGCTGACGGTCGACTCGTTCGCCGGCCCCGTCAGGTTCCGCCGCGACGGCGAATGGGCCCCGGTGGACATCTCGCTCACCAGGGCGCCGTCAGGCGAGATCGTGACCCGCGGGCACGGCCGCGCGCTCAGATTCGGCGGCGGACGCGCCGGCATGGGCACCCGGCAGGCCGGCGCGTCAGCGCCCACCGACCTGATCACGATCGGCGAGGGCGCCGCCAAGGTGACCATGCAGTGGAAGGGCACGCTGCCCGCGCCGCGCCTGTCCGGCGAGACGGCCACGTACCCGGACGTCATGCCGGGCGCCGACCTGGTCGTCACCGCCACCAGAACGGGCGCCGAGCAGTTCCTCCTGCTCAAGTCCCGTCCGTCCGGCCCGCTGACGTACACGCTGGGGCTGAAGGCGCCGGGCCTCCGGCTGCGCGAGGCCGGCGGTGGCGTGGAGCTGATCGACGACAAGGGCAAGGTCGCCGTCACCATCCCCGCGCCGGTCATGTGGGACGCCGCCAAGCATCCGGTCTCCGGCGAGCATCTGCGCCGCGCCCCCGTGGGCATGAAGGTCTCCGGCGACGACCTCGTCCTCACCCCGGACCCGGCCTTCCTGAACGACCCGGCCACGACGTATCCCGTCACCGTGGACCCGTCGCTCAACCTGGGCCAGGTCTTCGACACGTTCGTGCAGGAGGGCTACGGCACCGACCAGTCGGGCGTCGACGAACTCAAGATCGGCAACAACGGCAGCGGCCAGGTGGCCCGGTCGTTCATCACGTGGAAGACCCCCGGCATCGCGGGCAAGAAGATCGTCTCGGCCACGCTGAAGCTCTGGAACTACCACTCGTGGTCGTGCGACGCCCGCTCGTGGGAGGTCTGGTCGGCCGACCGCGCCACCAAGTCGTCGCGCTGGCCGGGGCCGCACATGGCGGCCAAGTACGCCTCCTCCAGCCAGACGAAGGGTTACGGGAGCGGCTGCGCCGACGGCTGGGTCACCGCCAACGTCACCTCGCTGGTGCAGCACTATGCCACCCAAGGCTGGAAGGAGTCCGGCATGGGCCTGCGGGCCGCCAGCGAGTCGGACGAGTACGCCTGGAAGCGGTTCAACTCGGGCAACGCCGCGTCGAAGGTGCCGGTCATCTCGGTGACGTACAACTCCTACCCGAGCACCCCGGTCTCCACCTGGGTCGCGCCGTTCACCGAGTACGACGGCACCCTCTGGACCAACACGCTCACCCCGCAACTGCGCAACCACGTGCGCGACCCCGACGGCGGGAACGTGCGCGGCCTGTTCGACGTGTACGCGGGCTCCACGCTGCTGATCGACAACCTCTACGGCGCATACGTGGCCAGCAACGGCTTCTCCGGCGCGAACGCGCCCGCGGGCAAGCTCGCCCATGGCAAGACGTACACGATCAGGTCGTGGGCCAACGACGGCTCACTGACGTCGAAGGCGTACCAGACCAGGGCGTTCTCGGTCGACACCGCCAAGCCGCCCGCGCCCAAGGTGAGCTCGGCGGACTATCCGAACGACGGCGGCTGGCACGGCGACGCCGGCAAGGCGGGCACGTTCACCCTCACGCCGGCGAACACCGACACCGGCTGGATCGCCTACAAGCTCGGCGGCGGCGCCACCACGAAGGTGCTCACCACCGGCGCGGCCGTCACCGCCAAGCTGACGCCCGCCACGACGGGCGCTCACACCCTCAGCGTGTACACCATCGACAAGGCCGGCAACGCCTCCCCGACGACGGCCTACACCTTCAACGTGGGTTCCGGCGCGGCCGTGGCCTCGCTGACCGCCCCCGCGGACGGCCTGCGCAGCACCGGCAAGGTGCCCCTCTCCGTGACGGGCACGGCCTTCACCCAGGCCAGGTTCCAGTACCGGCGCTCCGAGACCGACGCCTGGGCGGACCTGCCGGTGGCGAACGTCGCCGGCGCGGACGGCAAGCCGCTGGCCGCCTGGCCCGTCGCGGCCCCCAACGGGGTGTCCGGCCTGGTCTGGGACGCCGCGACCCAGCTCGGCGACGCCGCGGTCCAGGTGCGCGCGCTGATCTCGGGCTCGGCCGGGGCCACGGCTGAGTCCCGCCCGGCCGAGGTCGTCGTGGACCGCCGCGCAACCCGGGCCGCCACCAGCCAGGTCGGCCCCGGCACGCTGAACCTGCTCACCGGCGACTACCGCCTCCAGACCACGGCGGCAGGCCCCTTCGGCCTGACGCTCGGCCGGACGGCCTCCTCACGCGACCCCGGCGCCGCGTGGTCGCCCGTGCTGACCCTGCTCAAGGAGACCTCGCCCACCTCGGTCGAGCTGACCCGGGCCGACGGCACCCCGGTGCAGTTCACCAAGACCAAGGACGGCTGGAAGCCGGAGCCCGGCGCCGAGGACCTGACCCTCACCGGCACGTACACGCTCACCGACGCCCGCGGCGAGGTCACCTCCTTCGCCAAGCAGGGGGACGTGTACGTCCCCGCCGGCCACGCCTACGAGCAGACCGGCCGGCTCAAGTCGATCACCCGGTCGGGGCACACGATGGAACTGGGTTACGACGCCGCCGGCCGTCTGGCCACCGTCTCCCTCAAGGGAGCGGTGATCGCCCAGTACGGCTACGACGGCGCCGGCCGGCTCGCCGAGGCGTGGGACCCGCGGATCAGCCCGCCGCTGAAGACCCTCTACGGGTACGACTCCGCCGGCCGCGTCGCCACACTCACCCCGCCCGGCGAGCTGCCGTGGACCTTCGCCTACGAGACCGACGGCCGCCTGCGCTCCGTCACCCGCGCCACGCTCAAGCCCGGCACCGCCGACCAGGTCGCCGGCGAGGCGAGGACCACGGTCGTCCACGGCGTCCCGCTCACCAAGGCGGGCGGCGGCCCGGCGGACATGACGGCCGCGCAGGTGGCGGGCTGGGGGCAGGCGGCGGCGCCCGTGACGGCCACGGCGGTGCACCCGCCGGGCTCCACGACCCGTCCCACCGTGACGTACCTGGACGTGTCGGGCCGGGCGGTCAACGTCCTGACCCCGGGCGGGCACCTGTCCGCCACCGACTACGACCGGTTCGGCCACGCGGTGCGGGTGCTCACCGCCGCGAACAGGGAGCTGTCCCAGCGTCCTGAGACCGACTACCGGCTCGTCGAGCTGGCCATCACCGGCTACGCCCCGGACGAGCGCGCCGAGCTGCTGTCCACCCGCTCCGTCTACGACGCCTCCGGCCGCCGCAAGCTGGAGGAGCTGAGCCCGGTCCACATCGTGAACCTGGAGTCCGACGTGGACGGCTTGGGGGTCGGGTACGCCATCGGCGCCAGGACCCGCACCGCCAGCACGTACGACGAAGGCCGGCCGGCCTCCGCGACGGCCCGCGACCTGCCGACCACCGTCAAGACCGGCGCCGTGATCGTCGGGCGCGAGTCCAAGCCCGACGTGGACGTCAGAACCACCGCCATCACCTACGACTGGGCCACCGGCCGGCAGCTCAGGACGGTCCGGGACCCCGGCGGCAAGGCGGTCACCGCCGACACCGCCGGAGCCACCCTCTACACGGCGACCGGCGGCGCCCCGTGCGGCGGGCGGCCCGAGTGGGCCGGTCTGGTGTGCCAGGACGGCGGACGTACCTACACCTACGACACCGCCTCCGGCCTCCCGCACACGGTGACCGAGGCAGGCACGGTCACCACGATCAAGCGCGACCAGGCCGGCCGGCCCATCGCGACCCAGACCGGCGGGGAGGCCGAGATCGGCCTCGGCTACAGCCCGGCCACCGGCCGGCCCACGGAGCGGTGGCGCGGCACGGAGAAGATCGTGACGGCCTACGACAAGCTGGGCCGGGTCATGTCCCACACCGACGCGGACGGCGGATTGACCCGCACCGAGTACGACGACCTCGACCGCCCGGCCAAGGTCACCGACTCGGCCCCGTCCACCAGGGTCTACGCCTACGACCACGCGGCAGAGCCGCGCGGCCTGCCGACTTCGCTCACCGACTCGGTCGCGGGCACCTTCACCGCGCGGTACGACGCCGAGGGCCGCCAGATCGAGGGCGACCTGCCGGGCGGGCTGCACGTGGCGTCGGCGTACGACGAGCGCGGCCAGAACTTCGCCCGGATCTACACCCGGGACGGCCTGGAGGGCCCGGTGATGATCGACCAGATAGGCCGGAACGTCCACGGTCAGGAGTTGCTGCGCATGCGCACCGACACCATGAGCGAGCGCCAGCTCGGCTACGACCAAGCGGGCCAGCTCGCCTCGGCGCTGGACATGGCGTTCCCGCTGTGCACGCTGCGCCGCTACGGCCACGACGGCGCGGGCAACCGGGTCCGGCTGGCCGTGCAGGCGTCGGAGGAGGACTGCCCGGTGGCCGACGACTCCGCCGCCACGATCACCACGTACGCCTACACCTCCGACGGCAGGCTGACCGGCGACGGCTACGGCTACGACCCGGCGGGCCGCACCACCTCGCTGCCGGGCGGGCGCACCATCGGCTACTTCGCCGGCGGCCTGCCCGCCAAGCAGACCTCCGGCGAGCGGAGCCTGACCTGGACGCACGACCCGGCGGGCCGGATCAGGAACGAGACCACCAAAACGGGCACCGCGACGAGCACTGTCACCGTCCACCACTACGCCTCCGACGGCGACCGGCCCTCCTGGGCCGCCGAGAACGGCGCGGTCGTCCGTCACGTGGCCGGCGTCGGCGGCGACCTGGCCGCGTTCACGGGCGCGACCGGATCGGTGCGGGTCCTGCTGCTCACCGTCGGGGGGCACGTGGGCACCGAGCTGGAGCTCGACAGCGGCCTGGCCACCGTGACCGGGTACGACGAGTTCGGCGTGCCCTCTGAGCCGCGCCGTTACGGCTGGCTGGGCGGCGCGTTCCACCCGACCACGCTGGACGGGACGGTCCTGGTGTCGGGCCGCCTGTACGACCCGTCGCTCGGCCGCTACCTCCAGCGGCCGTACTGAGCCGATGCGGCCCCGCCCGGGTCTCCCGGGCGGGGTCGCCGGTCAGATCCTGAAGAACAGGTTGAGGCAACATGCTTGGTCTGACCTGGTACAACGCTCATCCGCCGTCCCCGTGGGCCGCCAGCCACTCTGCCACCGCCTTCGGGCTCTCCGCCCCGGCCAGGAGCACGCTCGTGAAGTACTTGCGAAGCATGTGCATCCCGTGTTCACGGAACCGTGCCCCGCGCGCCTCCCCTTCCTCCAACACCGGCACGATTCCCGCACGAGTAAGGGCCCGCTGCCACACCTGTGTGAAGGCTGGCAGCAGCACCGGCCCGCCGTCCCGGTTGCTCACGAACAGCCGCACCGACACCGGGTGCGCCGCAGCGCTGCTCGACGGCTTGCCTGCTGAGGGCGAATGGTTCGACGAGAGCCTGGCGCAGGCCTCGCCCGATGTGCTGCGCGCGGTCACTCACGTGCTGCTGCCTTCAGCACAACAAGGTGATCATCGATGAACCTGACGACAGTCGCGCATTTGTGGCCTCCCCGCTCCGGGCGGACTGCGCCAGGGCGTGCGCCGGGAGGAGCGAGGTCGCGGCGTGCGGCTCAGCGCCGGGGAACGACCTTGAGGGACTTCACCAGCGTGTCGACGTCCGGCCACAGGCGCTGGTGCGTGTCGGGGATGGTGATCCACAGGACGGCGGGCCGGGGACGTCCCGTATCGACCGCGATCGCGACCGACAGCTCCCGCCTGGCCTTGCGGCCGTCCGGGCTCGGCGGCATCTGGATCATCCGGGCGAGCAGCCAGCCACGCCCCACCGGCTGCGAGGCGATGTCACGGCCCGTCGTCCCATTGGGGAACGCACCGCCCTGTTTGTAGTCGAGCATCGCCCGGGCGGCGTCGTAGGGGCTGTCTCCGGCGTCGAGGTCGGACCACAGGTGCTGGGAGTCGATGTCGGCCCACCACTCGCGATCGTCGTCCGAGCCGTACGTCTCGGTCAGCAGAGTCTGGCGAAGGTTGTATCGGCCGTCCTTGACGGGACCGTCGCTGACCGCGCGGCTTCGCCGCCACGGGGAGCCCAGCTCGGCGAACGACAGGCCGGTCTTGGGGTCGGTCACCCTGCCGATCACGGGAGAGCCTTGGCCGCGGTAGCGGCGGAGCTTGACGACGGTCCCTTCGGGGATCCTTCTGACCTCGGGCCCGGTCGGGGTCGGAGTCGGGGTCGGCGTCACGCGGGTGGGGGTGGGCGACGGCTCGGCGGACCGCGGACTGACGGGAGTGGCCGTAACGATCGGGGACGAGCTCTCCATCGAACGGGGCACCGGGTCGGATCCGCCGCCGTCGACGGCCATGGGGATGCCGATGACCAGTTCGGCGAGCAGGACGGCGGAGCCGAGGAGCGGGATCCACGACGGGAACGGGGCCATGAGCCGCCGCATACGGTCGGAGGTGCGAGGCACGGGTCAGCCCTCCTGGGGAATCAGGGTGAGGCCGGCGAGCCGGGCCTGTTCGACGCTCTCACGCAGGGAGGCCTCGAGGCTCCCGGCGCGCTCGGCCAGCTCGCCGACCTCGCCGGCCGCGAGATCGTCGCGCACGGTCCTGGAGAGCAGCTCGTGATAGGCGTCGCCGTCGTCGGCCAGATCCTGCAGAGTCCGCCACTCGGCGTACACCTCCTCGGCCTCCTCGGTACGCCGCGCGTATTCCTCCAGGGCGGAGATGCGCCGGGCCAACGCCCGGGTCGCCACCTTGAGCGCCTCCTCCTGGGGTTCGAGCACGGCGGAGATGCGCTCGGTGACGCGGCCCGACCGTGCGCCGGCCTGCTCGCGCCGCAGCCGGGTCAGCTCGGTCAGCGTCTCGGCGATCTCCCACGCCTGGCGGGGCAGGATCACCCGGTTGGCGATGCCGTCGAGCAGGCCGTCCCGGTCGAGTCTGGACCGCAGCACCGTGGCGGTGGCGTCCACCGTCCGTTTCAGCAGCGCGGCGTCCAGCGGCTCCAGCATGGTGGCGGTCACGTACCTGCCGCGGTGGCGGCGACCGTAGGCTGCCACGGGCGACTCGCCCGCCAGGGCCAGGAGCACGAGGAAGGCCGTGACCTGCATGGCCAGGGCGGCGAGGAAGAACGCCGTGGAGCCGTACCGGATCCAGACGGCGAGCGATGCCGCCTGCAGCAGCGAACCGGCCAGAAGCATGAGCCGGCCACGGTGGACGAGGCCGACGACGAAGGGGAGGAAACCCCACAGCGTGGACAGGGGCAGGGCGGTCAGGACGTCGCCGGGCGTCCGCCCGCCCCAGGCGGGCCGTTCCGGCGCAGGGGGCAGGAGCTCCGGGCGGGTGGCCATCAGCCGGCGGTGCCCCTCAGGAAGGCTGGGGTCGAGGACGAGCGCGCTCACGAGCCCTGACTATCTCGGGAAGCCATTTCCGCACGCTTGCCGATCGCTTGCACGAGCGCCCCACGGGCGTGGGGAACGCCACCGATCGCGCTGCCGATAGAGAGTCACCCCAGATAAGCGAGGCACCAACGCGCGCACTGTGACTGAGCACCCGAGTTGGCGGAGCTCGCCAACTCGGTGCTCAGCCGTCCTCGCAGACCGGATGCCTGGCGTCCCCTCCATAGGCGACGGCCGGGAACGCAAGAAACAGGCCTTGAGAACTAACCCTGCTTACGGGAACACCACCCCTTGGTCGGTCCACGTGACGCCTTTGTTGCGGCACAGGCAGAAGGGATGCCCAATTGGGTCGGTGTAGACCCGCCAGCCGTAGCCATCGGGCCCGATGATGTCCTGCTGCAGTGTCGCGCCGAGTTCGATGACGCGGCGCTGTTCGGGCTCTATTTCGTCGACTTCGAAGTCGAGGTGGAACTGCTTGGGGTGTTCGTCGTCGGGCCAGTGCGGGGGGCGGTAGTTCTCCACCCGCTGGAAGGCCAGCTCGATCGCGCCGAAGGCGATGCCGGCCCAGTTGTCGGGGCTGTGACTCTTCTTGATGGGGCGGCCTGTCACTGCAGAGTAGAAGGCCGCCAGCTTCATCGGGTCCGGGCAGTCGATGATGAAATCCGTGAGTTGCAGCATCAGGCGATCTTGCCACGGAGCAGGGAACGGGGGGCGCGGCCGACGGGAAGTTGCGGCCGGTCATCGGCCAGACCTTCCCGCTCGAGGCGGCAGCCGCCGCGCATCGAGCGATCGAGTCGCGGACCACCACCGGCAAGACCCTCCTCATCCCCGCCGGCGATGCGCGCGGCTGAGATCACGTCTACGCCATGCCGAGGGTGTTTCGGCGCGGGGTGACCAGTCCCAGGTCGTAGGCGAGGGCGACGGCGTGCGCACGGCTGGCCAGACCGAGTTTGGTCATGGCGCGGTTGAGATGGGTTTTCACGGTGGCCTGGCTCAGGCACAGGCGTTCGGCGATGTCGTGGTTGGACAGAGTCCGGCCGACCAGAGTGATGATCTCGAGCTCGCGGGCGGTCAGGGTGGCCAGCTCGGCTTTGCCGGCCTCGGCGGCGGGCGCAGGGGCGGGGCTGAAAGTTTCGATCAGTCGGCGTGTGCTGGTGGGTGACAGCAGGACATCGCCGGCGGCCACGGTGTGGATGGCGGACAGCAGGCGTGCGGCCGGGGTCTGCTTGAGCAGGAAGCCGCAAGCTCCGGCGCGGAGCGCCTGGTAGACGTATTCGTCGATGTCAAAGGTGGTGACAATGAGGATTTGCGGAGGGCGGGGGGCGGTGGAGTCGGTCAGGATGTGCCGGGTGGCGGTGATACCGTCCATGCCGGGCATCCGGATGTCCATCAAGATCACATCAGGGTGGGTGGCGGCGGCGAGCCGTACCGCTTCGTGCCCGTCGGCGGCCTCCCCGACCACGGTCAGGTCCGGGGCGGCGCGCAGCAGGGCGACCAACCCCACCCGGATGAGATCCTGATCGTCAGCGACCAACACTGTGATCATCGTTGCCTATCGCCGGGGTGGGCTGCTCGCCGGGATGGACGGGCAGGGGGACACGCGCCGCGACCCGGAAACCGCCGGTGGGGCACGGAGCCGCGGTGATCGTGCCGCGGTACAGCTTGACGCGTTCGGTCATGCCGAGCAATCCATAACCCGGTGTGGTTTGCGTCACTTTGCTGGGTTGGCGGCGCTTGGCGAGGCTGTCTGAGGGGCCGTCGTCGGTGATCTGCACCGTCACCGCGTCGGGGGCATACTCCAGGGTCAGCTGCGCTCGGGTGGGGGCGGCGTGCTTGAGGATGTTGGTCAGGCCCTCTTGAACGATCCGGTACAGGCACAGCTCCAGCCCCGGCGGTAAGGGGCGTGGTTCGCCGATCTCGGTTAGTTCTACGGTGACCCCGGCTGTGCGGACCCGTTCGATCAGTGCGGCCAGACCGCCCAGTCCCGGGGTGGCGTCGTAGGCCGGTGGTGAGTCCTCGACCCCGATCCGCAGGATCGACAGCAGGCGTTGCATCTCCTCCAGCGCCTGCCGGGAGGTGTCGGCGATGGTGGCCAGCGCCGTGGCGGCGGTGGCCGGATCGGAGGTGAGGACGTACTGGCCCAGCTCGGCCTGGACCGAGATCACCGACACGTGATGGGCGACCACGTCGTGCAGCTCGCGCGCGATCCGGACCCGCTCCCCGGCCGCCGCCAGCCGGGCGGTGCTGTCGCGCTCCTGGCGCAGCCGCCGGGTCAGCTCGCGCAGCCGGGCGGTCAGCTCGGCCTGCCGCCGGTGCCGCTGCGCCAGGAGTCGGGCGATGAGCCCGAAGGCGACCATGAAGCCGCACACGACCAGCGCCCGGATCAGCGCCGCCCACCAGGTCGCGGCGGGGTCTTGCGCCGCCGAGGCGTACGCCCACGCGAGCACGGTCAGCGCGCTGCCGGCCAGGCAGACGGACAGTGGCCGATGGGCGGCCACTGAATACAGTGCCAGCAACGACCCCAGGACGTTCTGGTCGGGGTCGTAGCCCAGCAGGTGATACGTCAGCGCCGCCGTACAGCAGGCCGCCAGCACCGCGAGCGGCCAGCGCCGACGAAAGGCCAACGGCAGGTTGGCCGCCGCGGTCAGCAGCAGTGACCAGGTGTCCGGCGGCCGCACCGCCTGCCGTGGATCACCGCTCAACGCCCAGACCACGTTGATCAAAGTGAACGCCACCGCCAACGCCGCGTCCACGATGCGGGGGTCGATGGTCGTCAGCCGCCGCAGCAGCGCGGTAGTCCGCATCCGCGCATGCTAGTGCCATCTTGTCCCCCGCTCCGCAGGCAATGCAGCCCCAGGCCCTGCCCAACAGGGTCCGAGGCGATCACGCCGACCGCGGTAGGACCTTATCGGCGCGTCCTCACGAAACGGGGGCAAATCCAAGATGCTGGCGGCACTAGCCAGATATCCCTCGATTGCCTTTCTGGCTCCGCTATATACCGCGCGAGTTCAGAGGGCATACCGCCGCAGGTGTACCGCCACAGTCACACAAAAATCATCTTCGCGCGGTATTTCGACTCATCGCGCCCGCCGGTAGCTTTCCGATTTGACCCCTCACCCGCACCGGACGGCCTTGCTCATCGACGGCACCGGCGGAATCCGCCCTGCCCGCCTCGTTAAGTTAAAGGAAGACGCCTTGCGTATTCGGCATGTTCACAAATCGGGGTCTAGGTTCTCCCGATCCCATGGCCGGGTCAGAGCCATGGCTGTGGAGATCCCCGCGGGCGCGACTGCCGCCGGCCGGACCTGGCCGGCCCGCTACACCATCGACGGCACGACGCTGAAGCTGATTGTCGACCTGTCGCCGCAGGTCGTGGACGGCCAGACGGTCACCCCGGTCTTCCCGGTGGTCGCCGACCCGCGCGTGACCTCCGGCTGGTCGATCTACACCCGTTGGAGCCGGGGCGAGTCGCGGTACATCGCGAACTCCCCCGTATATGTGCTCGTCAGCGCGCTCTCCAGCGCCGGGTGCGGGTCCAAGTGGATCAGGACACCGATGCAGAAGGCGGTCTGCCTCGGCGTGGTCAACGTCACCGCGTGGCAGATCCACAAAACCTTCCAGACAGCCAGGAACAACAACGGCTGCACGGAGGTGAAGTTCGACTACACCGGCGGCCTCGACGGCTGGCGCTGGTACACCCGCAGCCCCACCTGCCGCAACTAACCCCCCGCAGCGGCGCCCCAGGTCTCCTGGGGCGCCGCTCCACCAGTGCTCCAGGAGACCCGATGAAACAGCTGGCCGTGATCACTGCGGTGATCTTATCCCTGCTCTCCCCCCTGCCCGCCACCGCCCAGACGACGGCGGGGGCGGTCCCCGAGTTCACCGTCGATGAGAGCAAGACGCTGTGGGGGGCGAACCCGGCGTCCTGGCACGCCGGGTACACCCCCGGTGACCGCCTGGTCGAGTTGACCGTCACCTCGACCATCGTGCCGGGGCCGGTCAAGGCCCGGCTCATCCTGCCGGCGGGCTGGAGCCCGGACGCGAGCCGTACCTGGCCGACGCTGTGGCTGCTGCACGGGGGTGATGGCGGCCCCACCGACTGGACCGGGGGAGCCGACAAGGGCGACGCCTGGAACATCCTCAAAGACCGGGAAGTCATCACCGTCATGCCCGACGGCTCCACGTGCGGCGGCTACTCGGACTGGCTGAAGGTCCCGGCCGACGGCAAGGCCCGCAAGTGGGAGACCTTCCATCTGACCTACCTGCGCCGGTACGTGGAGGAGGTGTTCCACGCCGGGACCGAGCGGGCGATCGCGGGCCTGTCGATGGGCGGCGGCGGCGCGATGCTGTATGCCGCGCGCAACCCGGGCATGTTCAAGGCCGCGGCCTCCTTCAGCGGCGCGCTGGACTCGCTCTACACGCCCGCCCCCGGTATCTCGCCGATGCTGGCCATCAAGTCGGGCGCCGCCAAGTGCGGCGTGGCCTGGACCGACATGTGGGGCGATCCGGCGGAGGTGGAACCAGGTGACCTGAACGGGGATCCGGCCTGGGTGTTCAAGCAGCACAACCCGGCCAGTCTGGCCGACCGGCTGCGCGGGGTGGAGCTGTTCGTCTCGACCGGCGACGGCCATGCGGGCAGCCGGAACGGTTACGGCAACCCCTGGGCGGTGGACGTGGTCGAGCAGACCACCTACGGCATGGCGCTCAGCTTCTACGACGAGCTGCAGCAGCACGACCTCAACACCCGGTTGATCATCATGCCCTACGGCAGGCACGACTGGAGCAACTGGAACCGGCAGCTCCAGCGGGCCGAGACCATGCTGATGACCGCGATTGGAGCCTGAGATGAGCACCGGGATGATGAGGCTCGGCGGCCTGCTCGCGGCCGTCTCCATCGCCGCCGCCCTGCAGACGCCGGTGGCGGCCGAGACCGACCGGCCCGCCCTGCGCGAGGCCATGGCCCGCTACCAGACCAACGACCCGCAGAACCAGGTCGCGCCGGCCGACCCCGCCAAGAAAGGCAAGATGTACGGGTTCATCGCCCGTGCCATGGCCGGCGAGCAGATCTCCACCGTCCAGACCGGCATCGCCGAGTCGCCCACGCCCACTGGCGCCACCCGGCCGCGCCAGGCCGGTGAGCACTTCCGGATCGCCAGCATCACCAAGACCATGACCTCCATCGTGGTGCTGCAGCTGGTCGCCGAGGGCAAGCTGAGGCTGTCGGACTCGATCGAGAAGTGGCTGCCCGGCGCGGTCAAGGGCTGCAACATCTTCTACGTGCACGGCTCGCTGTGTTTCGACGCCAACAAGATCACGATCAGGGATGTGCTCGGCCACACCAGCGGCCTGTACAGCTACACCGCCGACCCCGGCTTCATGGCGGGCATCGGCCTGGACATCATGGGGGCCCGCAAGACCACCTACGCGCCCGCCGACCTGCTGCGCACCGCGGTCAAGCACGGCCCGAACTTCCGTCCCGACCTGCCCCCCTGTGCAGATCACCCGACCGATCCGAAGAAGAAGTGCTCCCCGGCCGCCAAGGAGCGCTTTGAGTACTCCAACACCAACTACGTCGCCCTCTCCATGATCATCAAGGCGGTGACCGGCAGGACCCACTCCGAGGAGATCACCACCCGCATCATCCAGAGGCTGGGCCTGACCGGCACGAGTATGCCGGGAGCCGACACCACGCTGCCCCAGCCGCACGCCGTCCACTACAGCGGCCAGCTGATGCCCGGCCATCCGCTGGGCATCTGGGAGGCCACCAACCTCAACCCGACGATGGGCCCGGGCACGGGTGACGCCATCTCCACCACGGCCGACCTGCTCACCTACCTCCGTGCCTGGACCAGAGGCGGGCTGCTGCCCCCGGCCATGATGACCGAGATGCGCACGCTGCATCCGGTCTGGGTCGAGGACCAGGAGGACCTGGCCTACCGCTACGGCGAACAGGGCGAGGACGTCGTGTACGGCGTACGCGAGGTCTGGGCCCGCTACGGCCTGGGCATCACCCAGCGCACCTTCACCTGCCCGGGCGGCGGCGACCCGGTAACCGTCTGGGGCCACAACGGCGCCATCCCCGGATCCATGTCCTACGCCTACGTCACCGAAGACGGCAGCCGCGGCCTGGCTGTCAACCTCAACGGCGACTGGCCGGGCAAACCGCACCCGACCGAGACCGGCAAGTACGAGCCCAACGAGCTGGTCATGCTGTACGACCTGCTGCGGGCCGAGTTCTGCGCCCCCGCGTGAGCCCATGCTGCTGGTGATGCCGGTTGGATAGTGCTGGCGGCGGCACGTGAGCTGACCCCCGAGTGGGCTCTGCGTTATGGGCGCCCTGTCCGTCTCTGGGCCGTCCGAGAGCAGACTGCGGCCGATCACAGCCAATCGCGGCAAACGCTGTTTACGCAGCTCAACGACCTGCCAGTACATTGACCGGCAGGTCGAAAAGCCGCAGGTCGGCGCTAGATACGGAAGAACAGGTTGAGGTAGCGGTCGGCGATCGTCAGATCGCCCCTGACGGTGCCGGCGTTGCTGCGCCCGAACGTCGTGAGCACCATGCTCCCCGCGTCGAACTCGATCAGCGTCGGCAGCCCGTCCAGGCTCCCCATCTGGTACGTCATGCCGTCAGGCCCCACCGAGACCCGGAAGTCGCCGCCGTTGACGCCGCCCACCCGGATCCCGAGCTCGAACGGCGTCGTCAGGTCCGCCTCCTTCCTGATCGTGGACTGCCAGAGCACGAACATGAACGGCACCAGCAGGTCGGCCGCCTCCCCCGAGAGCCCGTGCGCCCGGCCCGTTCCCTGCCGGATGTCCCACGAGTGCACGGCGTAGTCCATGAGCTGACCGGCCGCGTAGAAGTAGGCGGGCAGCGGCCCCATGTAGAAGTGCGGGACGGTCATCCCGGCCCATTCGTCCTGGCCCAGCTCGCGCAGCATCGCGTGCATCCGCTCGAAGTCCGTCTTGAGCCGGTCGAGCAGCTCCTTCTGCGGGATCCCGCGCAGCGCGACCGCCTGTTCGTTGACGCGCTCGCCCATGCCCGGCAGCCCGTACGCCGATCCGAAGTCCCCGCCACGGCGGGCGGCGTCGAAGGCGGCGAAGTACCCCTCGGTCGTGTCGACGATGTGCGCGACCACGTCACGCGTCGTCCAGCCCGGGCACGCGGTCGGAGCCTCCCATGCCTCCTCGGGCTCGGCCAGCGCGAACAGCCGCTCGGCCTCGTCCCTGACGACTCGCAGGATGGTGTCCTTGCCCGCGTACGAGGTGGCGTCCCATTCGTTCATGGACCCTCCTTGAACTGGAGAACCGGGTTTCACCCGGGGGAGGGATTGTCGTATACGGCCGCTGACTTTCTGCTACCGTGACGGCCGCCCGGCGGCGAGAGCCAAGCCGCCGGACCTACCGCCGGACCGGCGGGATGTGAAAGCAGCCGTTCACCTCCTATGGCGAACGACAGACCTCAACGGTTTAAATGTCAATATCTCCCGGCAGAGAGAATCCCCTGGGCGCAGGAGGACGCCCAGGGGATTCGCGGAACGCTCAGGCGCAGGTGTACCCGGAGGGCGTCTGAGTGTTCCCGTTCGGCCGACCGGCCTGGAACCCGAAGGTGGTGCCGGCGTTCGGGGCCAGGTTGCCGTTGTGGGATGCGTTCCTGGCGGTGACGGTCTGCCCGCTCACCGTCAGGGAGGCGTTCCAGGAGCCGGTGATCTGGTGGCCCGCGGGCAGAGTGAACGTGACGGTCCAGCCGCTCTTGGCGGACGTGCCGGTGTTGGTGACGGTCACCGGCTGCACCACGTACCCGTTGTTCCACTGGTTCTGCACCGTGCCGGTCGCGGTGCACCCGCCGTTGCCGCCGGGCCCGGCGATGGTGGTGAACGCGGCCGTCGGCGAGTTGCCGGACAGGTTGCCCGCCCCGTCACGCGCCCGCACGTACACCTGGTACGGGGTCTCGGGGCTCAGGCCGGTCAGCGTGATCGAGTTCGTGGTGCTCTGGCCGAGCAGCGGGTCGGTGGCGCCCTGCTCGCGGTAGACGTTGTACCCGGCCAGGCCGCTGCCGCCCGAGTCGGTGGAGGCGGTCCAGGTCAGGGCGGCGGAGTTGGAGGTGACGTTGCTCGCGGCGGGCGTGCCGGGCGTGGTCGGCGGCGTGGTGTCGGTGGTCGTGCCGCCGGCGAGCGCATCGTGCACGGCGGTGTACGACGGCTTCTGCTGGTAGTTCTCGTTGTAGATCAGCGCGGCGCCCTGGCCCTGGAAGGTGTCCGGCACCCACGAGTACTTGTCGGTGAAGCCCCAGATGGTGACCCCGGCGCAGGCGGTCACCGCCAGGCAGGCGTTGACGACGTTGCGGTAGTAGGTGGCCTGCGTGGCGTCCTTGGTGGCGTCCCTGGGCATCTGCATGCGCACGTCCAGCTCGGTGATCCGGACCTGGACGCCGAGAGCGGCGAAGCGCTGCAGGTTCTGCTGGAGGTCGTTCGGGAAGCCGTACTGGATGGCGAGGTGACCTTGGAAGCCGACGCAGTCGACGGGCACGTTCTGCTGCCGCAGCGACGAGACCAGGTTGTACATCGCGGTGCTCTTGGCGTTGATGCCCTCGACGTTGTAGTCGTTGATGCACAGCCGCGCGTCGGGGTCGGCGGCGCGGGCGGCGCGGAAGGCGTCGGCGATGTAGCTCTGGCCGAGCGTGTTGTACCAGAACGAGGTGCGCATGCCGCCGTTGTCGTCGAAGACCTCGTTCACCACGTCCCACGAGACCACGGTCGCGTTGTCGGCGTAGCGGCCGACGACCTGGCTGATGTGGTTCTGCATGGCCGAGCGCATGGCGGTGGCGCCGAGACCCTGCACCCAGCCGGGCGTCTGGCTGTGCCACACCAGCGTGTGACCGTGGACCTGCTGGTTGTTCTGGGTGGCGAAGTTGACGATGGCGTCGGCGCCGGAGAAGTTGAACTGGTTCGGGTTGGGCTCGGTGGCGTCCCACTTCATCGCGTTCTCGGCGGTGACCTGGTTGAACTCGGTGGCCGCGATGTTGCGGTAGGCGGTCTCGTTGGCCAGCGGGTTGGTGGCGAGCGCCGCACCGATGAACTTGCCGCGGGCGGCCGCGTGCGTGCGCAGGGGCGCCGACGCGTCGGCCGACGTGGCGGGCAGGAGGAAGGCTGCGAACATCCCCACCAAGGTGAGGACTCTGACGAGCGAGGACGAAAGCACGAACATCTACCTCCGGAGGCAGGCACTCGATCCGAAAGTTTCTATCCCTCTTGAATCGCATCGCAGACGGTATTGACATGCAAGTGGAGGGTCAATACCGATCCCGAGCGGCAGCTAAACCAGCAGTTGGGGGAGCAGAAACTATCGGTCATTTTATGAAAGTTTCATCGAGCGCGGGAGCCCTAGCGCGACGTACCTACCGGTCGGTACTGTGATTTATCACAGAATAATCGTCCACCCGCGGGGAGCGTTCTGCAGATGACCCTTACGCACGCCCAGGTCCAGGCCCAGCTCACCGGTCCCGGCCAGCTCTTCGAGATGGAGGAGATCGGCGACTCCGGGGTACGCACGTGGAAGCACGCACCCGTCCATTTCCGCACCCTGCTGGAGAACAGCAGGTTCCACGGCGACAAGGTCTTCCTCGTGTACGAGGACGAGCACATCACGTTCGAGGACCACTTCCGCCGCGCCGCCACGCTCGCCAACCGCCTGGTCGACGAGTACGGCGTGCGCAAGGGCGACCGGGTGGCCGTGGCCATGCGCAACTACCCCGAATGGGTGATCTCGTTCTCGGCGGTGCTGGCCGCCGGGGCCGTCGCCGTGCCGCTCAACGCCTGGTGGACGGAGTCCGAGCTGACCTACGGCGTGCGCGACTCCGGCGCGAAGGTGCTGATCGCGGACGCCGAGCGGGCCGTGCGGCTGGCCTCGACGGGCGTGCCGCTGATCGTCACCAGGGGCGAGGCGCCGGCCGGGGCGCGCGCGTTCGACGACGTCATGGGCGAGGTCGCGGCCGACGTGAAGCTGCCCGGTGTGGAGCTGGCCGCCGAGGACCCGGCCACGATCTTCTACACCTCCGGCACGACAGGCAACCCCAAGGGCGCGCTGGGCAGCCACCGCAACCTGGGCCAGGCCCCCATGACCGTCGCCTACGGGCTGATGCGCGCGATCGCGATGGCGGGCAAGGACCTCGCGGCGGCGGCGGGCACGCGCCGGGTCACCCTGCTGACCGTGCCGCTGTTCCACGTCACGGGCTGCTTCTCGGCCATGACGACGATGATGTTCACCGGCGGCGGCCTGGTGCTCATGTACAAGTGGGACCCCGAGCAGGCGCTGCGCCTGATCGAGCGGGAGAAGGCCAGCACCATGATCGGCGTGCCGACCAACGCCTGGCAGCTCATGTCCCACCCGGACTTCGGCAAGTACGACCTGTCGTCCCTGACCACCCTCGGCTACGGCGGCGCCCCAGCCCCGCCCAAGCTGCTGGAGCGCATCACCGAGAACCTCCCCGACCGCGCCCCCTCCAACGGCTACGGCATGACCGAGACGACGGGCCTGGCCGTCGGCAACGGCGGCGCGGACTACCACGCCAAGCCCGACAGCATCGGCCTGCCCTCGCCCGTGGTGGACGTGCGCGTCGTGGACCCCATGGGCAGCGAGCTGCCGACCGGCGAGGTGGGCGAGCTGTGCGTACGCGGCCCGAACGTCATCCTCGGCTACTGGAACAAGTCAGAGGCGACGGCGCAGACGTTCGTGGACGGGTGGGTGCACACCGGCGACCTGGCCAAGATCGACGACGAGGGCTTCGTCTACATCGTGGACCGGGCCAAGGACATGGTGATCAGGGGCGGCGAGAACGTCTACTGCGCCGAGGTGGAGGCGGCGCTGTTCGAGCACCCGGCGGTCGACGACGCCGCTGTGATCGGGGTGCCGCACGACGAGCTGGGCGAGGAGGTCGGCGCGGTCGTCCGACTGGCCCCGGGCAGGTCGGTCACGCCGGAGGAGCTCCAGGCGTTCCTGGCCGGCCGGATCGCCAAGTTCAAGATCCCGTCTCACCTCTGGTTCCGTGAGGGCGAGCTGCCCCGCAACCCCGGCGGCAAGATCCTCAAGACCCATCTGCGCCGGGAGATTCTCGGGACCACTTGATCGACTTTTCGGCGGCTCGCTAGAGTTGGCGCTCCAACCCCCAGGAGTGCCTCGTGCGTCGCCACCGTCTCGGCGGGATCGCCGCTTTCGTCGCCGCCGTCTACGTGGCCACGGCGCTCGCCTTCGGCGTCGCCGCCGTGGCCACCGGGGACGTCAACCCCGTCTGGCGGCTGGTCGCGCGGGAGGAGGCGTTCGAACACCTCACCGTCTCATGGTGGATCCTGCTGCTTCCTGCCCACGGCCGGCCAGGCCCGCGGCGCGGTCACCACGGCCGAGGACTGCGAGCCGCACATGGACCCTCGAACCGGCGAATACAAGGAGCCCGCGCTGACCGCCGAGCAGACGTTCGTGTGCGGCATCCGGCAGAACACCCGGTTCAAGTTCGCCGCCACCACACCCGACCAGGTGCTCCTGGCCCACGGCCGGCGCCTGTGCGGCGTCTACACGCGCAGCGTATGTGCGACGCCACCCCGCGCCACCGCCCGCTGATCAAGCCGGTCACGGCGACCCGGGTCAAGGAACCTGTGCGTCACCGTCGAGACCTACGCCCGCCGCCCGCCGGTCGAGACCAAGGGCTGGGACCACGTCGTCGAAGTGGGCTACGAGCGCGCCGGTGACTCCATCGTGTTCGAGGACCAGATGGGCGGCGCCGAGCTGCCCGGCCTCGCGCTCGACGGCTACCGGGGCCCCTAACGGATCCGCGTGCACTACGCGTGGTTCCCGTGGAAGGGCGAGCGGGAGAGCGGCCGGCGCCTGCTGATCATGGCGTTCCCCGGCAAGGGCGACAAGGTCGTCACCTACCGCAAGCCGGCCGGGGCACGGTGACCACGGTCCCGTTTTGACCGGCGTCACCGCTGGTCGGCCATGGGACAGCCGGTCCCGCTTACCTGGCACGTAATCGCGGCCCCTACGCCTTGGCTGACATATTTCAGGTGTCGCACCAAGAACCACCATAAGGAGCCCGAGATGACCGCCGTTACCGTCACCGCCGACAAGGCCAAGTTCCTGCGCCTCGCGCTGGCCGCCGACGCCGTCGTCACCGGCGGAAACGGACTGGTCTACCTGGCCTTCGCCGGCCCGGTGGGTGACCTCCTCGGCCCGGACGCGACCCCGCTGCGCGGGATCGGCGTCTTCCTGCTCGTGTACGGCGCCGCGGTCGGCCTGCTGGCGAGCCGCCGCGCGATCAGCCCGGCCGCCACCAAGGCCGTGATCGCCCTGAACGTCATCTGGACCCTGGGCAGCGTCGCAGCCGTCGTCACCGGGGCCCTGGACTTCACCACGGCCGGCGCGATCTGGGCCATCGCCCAGGCCCTGGCTGTCGCCGGATTCGCCGAACTGCAGATCATGGGCCTGCGCAAGGCCCGCAACCAGTAATCAAAAGGGGAAGACCATGAACTTCATCGACCGCTACATCGCCGCCTGGAACGAGACCGACGCCGACGCCCGCGCCAAGGCCGTGGCCGAGCTGTGGACCGAGGACGGCACCTACACCGATCCGCTGGCCGACGTGGCCGGTCACGCCGGGATCGCCGCGGTGATCGAGGGCGCGCAGGGCATGTTCCCCGGCCTCGTCTTCACCGCCGGCGAGCTGTACGACGCCCATCACCACATCGCCAGGTTCACCTGGCACCTCGGCCCCGCGGGCGGGGAGCCGGTCGCGAGCGGCTTCGACGTCGTGGAGCTGGCCGAGGATGGCAGGATCCGCAAGGTCCTGGGCTTCCTGGACAAGCTCCCCGCCGCCTGACGCCACCGCCGTGAAAGGGCCCCGGACGTCCCCGGGGCCCTTTTCGTGTCCGCAGAGTGGGAAATCCATTTGCCCGGGCCACGAAATCCAACGGACAATCTAACTTCGTGTCCGATCACGTGAAACGCCTTTTCCGTCACCTTTCCCTTGACCTGAGCCCGCTGCGCGAGTCACGCGACTATCGCCTGCTGTTCGTGTCCGGCGTCATCACAATGTTCGGCACGTTCGTCACCATGGTGGCGGTGCCGTACCAGATGAAGGAGCTGACGGGCTCCTACCTGGCCGTCGGGCTGGTGAGCCTGGCGGAGTTCGTGCCGATGGTGGTGTGCGGCCTGTGGGGCGGGGCCATCGCCGACGCCATGGACCGCCGCAAGATCATCGTACTGAGCGAGCTGGGCCTGCTGGTCACCTCGGCGATCCTCATGGTCAACGCGCTGCTGCCGAACCCCCAGGTCTGGGTCCTGTACGTGATGGGCGCCGTCTCCACCGGCGTCGCCTGCCTGCAGCGTCCGAGCATGGAGGCGGTGTTCCAGCAGGTCGTCAAGCACGAGCAGCAGGGCGCGGCGGCGGTGCTGGCGAGCCTGCGCTGGAACTTCGGCGCCATCGTCGCCCCGGCCCTGGGCGGCCTGCTGGTGACCTCCCTCGGCGTGGCGGTCGCGTACGGAGCGGACGCGGTGACGTTCGTGCTGTCGCTGGTGCTGCTGTGGCGGATCAGGTCACTGCGGCCCGCCGAGGACGCCGCGCCCGCGTCGCTGAAGTCGCTGGTCGAAGGCGTGCGGTACGCGGTGGGGCGCAGCGACCTCATGGGGACGTACCTGGTGGACATCGCGGCCATGGTGTTCGCGATGGCGACGGCGCTGTTCCCGTTCCTGGCCGACGAGCTGCGCGCGCCGCAGGCGCTCGGGCTGCTGTACTCGGCCGGCGCGGTGGGCGCGCTGATCGCCTCCCTCACCGGCGGCTGGGCGGCCCGGGTGCAGCGGCAGGGCCTGGGCGTGATCATCGCGGCGGCACTGTGGGGTGTCGCGGTCGCCCTGACCGGCCTGGCCCCGAACGTCTGGCTGGTCTTCGTCTGCATCGCGCTGGCGGGCGCGGCCGACATGGTCAGCGGCATCTTCCGCATGACGATGTGGAACCAGACCATCCCGCCGGAGCTCCGGGGACGGCTCGCCGGCATCGAGCTCCTGTCGTACGCCAGCGGCCCCATGCTGGGCAACGCCCGGGCCAGCCTGATGGCGAACTTCGGCGGCACCCGCTTCTCGCTGAGCGCGGGCGGCCTGCTGTGCGTCGGCGCCGTCCTCGCGCTGGCCGCCGCCCTGCCGAAGTTCCGCCGCTACGACGCCAGGACGGACGAGCACGCCCTGGCGGAGAAGGCCCGCAGAGAGATGGCCGTCTAAGCGCGGCCTTCCGCCTTCGCGAACACCCGCAACGCCTCGGCATCGGAGTAGACGCCGGTCACGTACTCCCCCACCCACTCCTCGATCCCGTCGAACCCGCTCTCGGCGACCAGCCGCTCCCCCGCCCGGGCGGCATCGAGCGGCGTCCACCGAAGGCTGACCGCCCCGCTCTCACCATCCAGCAACGCCCAGTGCGCCGCCCCGCCCTTCCCGTACGGCATCCCGACCGATCCCGGATTGACGACCAGCACCCGGTCGGCCAGCCGTACGAACGGCATGTGCGTGTTGCCCAGCACCACGGTCCCGGCCGTCTCCCCGGCCAGTACCTCGGCCCACCGCTCCAGCGAGCTGTCGACCAGGATCATCTCCTCGTCGCTGCGTGGCGTGGCATGCACGAACAACGTCGTCCCGAGCCGCCCCATCTCGAGGGTTTGCCGCGCGGGCAGCCCGGCCAGCAGCTCGACCTGATCCGCCCGCAGCCGCTCCCCCGCCCACTGGGAGATCGCATAGGGGCAGGCCTTCCCGCCGGCCACCTCCACGAGCTCCCTGTCGGCGTTCCCGCTGAGCCACAACGCCCGCTCCCCGAGGGCCACGAGCACATCCAAGGTCTCGACCGGCATCGGCCCCGCCGCGACGTCCCCGGTGAGCAGGATGAGGTCGGCGGCGGCCACGTCGGGCTCGGCCAGCACGGCTTCGAGCGCGGGCAGCACTCCATGGACGTCGGACAACACGGCGACACGCATGGCACCACTCTCCCTGATCCAAGCCCTGACGGGAGAGCCGTTCGCGCCCAACGAACGACTCATTAAGTATCCGTCCATTCACATGGCGTGATGGGATTACATTGGTAACGTTGCAGCATGACGGCCGAAGCGGTGATCCACGAGATGACGTCCTCCTCGCTGCCCGACTGGGTCTTCCCGCCGCCCGGGGGTTTCGTCGCCGAAGATCTCGATCACATTCCGGATTTGCCTGCGCACACAGAGTTGATCGATGGAAGCTTGGTCTTCGCGAGCCCCCAGCGAGACTTCCATCACACGGTCATCTTCCGGCTGCACGTCGTCCTGGAAGACCTCGTGCCGGCAGGACACGAGGTGCGCCAAGAAATGAGCGTCAAGCTAGCCCCCCAGCAGCGTCCCGAGCCTGACGTCATCATCCTGGGGCCCAACGCCGCGATCAACCAAGGCGTCACCTGTTACAAGGCCGAGGACGTGCTCCTCGCTGTCGAAGTGGTCTCACCAGACTCCGAAGTGCGTGACAGAGAGCGCAAGCCCACCCTCTATGCCGAAGCCGGGATTCCCCACTTTTGGCGAGTCGAAGAAATCAACGACATGCCAGCCGTCTTCGTCTATGAGATCGATCCCGCCACCAAGTCCTACGTGATCACCGGCGTCCATCACGACCGGCTGAAGGTCTCGGTTCCCTTCGACATCGACATCGACCTCACCACGCTGTACAAGAGCAGAACACGATAAGAGCGGCTCAGCCCGCCTCCCGCCACCCGTCGTATCGCTCCACCAGCTCGTCCACCTTGGCCAGAGCGTGGTGGTCCAGCCCTTCCAGGAGGACCAGCCACTGCGCGTCCTCCGCGTCGTCCTCACCGGCGAGCGTCTCCCGCACGACGCGCGGCACCCCGAGCTCGGGGAACCATTCCCCCAGCGTCTCGGCGACCTCCTCGGCGTCCTTACGCTCTCCGAACACCAGCAGCTGCGTCATGATCTCAATTGTTTCACTCCGCGAGCGTGTATCGCCGTTCACGTGGCGTGAGCACAATAGGTGGGTAGCGTTGGACCACGACTGCCGAAGCGGTGATCGTTGAGATGACGTCTCCCTCGCTCCCCGACTGGGTCTTCCCGCCGCCGCGGGGCTTCGTCGCAGAAGATCTCGATCGCATTCCGGATTTGCCTGCGCACACAGAGTTGATCGATGGAAGCTTGGTCTTCGCGAGCCCCCAAGCCTCCTTCCACATGCGCACCGTATCGCTCCTCGAGAGCGAGCTGCGTCGTGCGGCACCGGCAGAGCTTCGTGTGCGTCGCGAGATGAGCGTCATCCTCGACACGGACCAGCGTCCCGAGCCAGATCTCTGCGTCATTCCTGCCAGGGCCGACGCCAGGAGGCAGACCTTCTACCGGGGGCAAGATGTCATGCTGGTCGTCGAGGTGGTCTCCCCCGAGTCCAAGGCGCGCGACCGCAAGCGCAAGCCCGTGCTCTACGCCGAGGCCGGCATCCCCCACTTCTGGCGCGTAGAAGACCAGTCTGACGAAGCGGTCGTTTACGTCTACGAGCTCGACCCAGCCACCAAGGCCTATGCCGTGACCGGCATCCATCACGACAGGTTGAAGCTCACCGTTCCCTTCGACCTCGACATCGACCTCACCGAAATCGACCGCATATAAGCGAAAGGGCCGGCACGGCACCCGCCGTACCGGCCCTTCCCCGGCTCAGGTGCTACGGAGCTGAGCCCCCACACGATCGGCCGCCATCGCCACCGCCGCATCCCGCGCCGCCGTGGTCTCCTCCACCGTCAACGTACGGTCAGCGGCCCGGAACCGCATCGTGTAGGCGAGCGACTTGTTCCCCTCGCCCACCTGCTCCCCGGCGTACACGTCGAACAGCCGGATCGCCTCCAGCAACTCCCCGGCCCCATCACGCAGGGCCGTCTCCACGTCCGCCACCGGCGTGAAGTCGGGCACCACCAGGGCGACGTCCTGCGTGGCCACCGGGTAGGCGGACACCGGAGGCGTCTCGACAGGCCCGGTCATGGCGGCTTCCAGGCGCGAGAGCTCCAGCTCCATGGCCGCGCTGCGTGGCGGCAGCCCGTACGCCTCGATCACCCGCGGGTGCAGCTCGCCCGCGTGCCCCACCAGCGTGTCGCCGACGTAGAGCGCGGCGCAGCGCCCGGGGTGCCACGGCTCGTGCTGGTCGGCGCTGATCGACAGCTCCAGCCGCGCCTCGGCCGCGACCAGCCGCGCGGCCTGGACGGCGTCGGCCCACGAAGCCTGCCGGCCGGCGCCCCACCAGCCGGACCGCTCGAACTCGCCGGCCAGCACGACCGCCACGCGCAGCGGCTGGTCGGGCAGCGCCGCCTCGATCGAGGCCAGCTCCTCGGTGTTCGGCCTGCGCTCGACGCCGAGCACCGGCGCCACCTGCGGCGCGCTCTCGCGCGGCCGGTAGACGGATCCGGTCTCGAACAGCGCCACGTCGGGGAAGCCGCGCCCGACGTTGCGTACCAGGGTCTTGAGCAGCCCCGGCAGCAGCGTGGTGCGCATCAGCGGCTCGTCCTCCGACAGCGGGTTGGCCAGCCGCATGGCGTGGCGTCGCGCGTCCTCGGCCGGCAGCAGCAGCCGGTCGAAATCGTCCGGGCTGATGAACGGGTAGCTCAGCACCTCGACGTAACCGCCCTCGGCCAGCGCCCGGCCGGCCCGCCTGCGCAGCCGCTGGCCCTCGGTGAGCCCGGCCCCGGCGGGGGCGCTGGGCAGCAACGACGGCAGGTCCTCGTAGCCCTCCAGCCGGATGACCTCTTCGGCCAGGTCGTTGGGGTCGGTGAGGTCGGGCCGCCATGACGGCGGCGTCACCGTGATCATGTCGTCGCCGGTGACGGCCAGCTTGGCCGCCAGCGCGCCGCCGGTCACGACGCCGGTCGGGTCGACGCCGCCCTTGCGCACGGCGGGGTCGTCGCCGTCCACCACGACGCAGCCGACCTGCTCCAGCCGGGCGACCACGATGTCCTTCGAGTAGGGGACGCCGGCCACGGTGCCCGGGTAGCCGGCCGGGATCGCGATGCGCGCGGGCGACACCTCGACCTCGGCGTGCGTCACCCCGGGCTGGATGGTGGCGCCGCCCAGCTCGGCCAGCAGCTGCACCGCCCGCCAGGAGGCGACGAGCGGCAGCTCGCGGTCGACGCCGCGCTCGAACCGCTTGGACGACTCCGACACCAGCCCGTGCCTGCGCGACTCGCGCGAGATGCCGGTCGCGGAGAAGTGGGCGGCTTCGACGACGATGGCGGTCGACTCGTCGGAGATCTCGGTCGCCAGCCCGCCCATGGTGCCGGCCATCGAGATCGGGCCCGACTGGTCGGTGATGAGGATGTCGTCGGGGTCGAGCTCGCGGACGACGTGGTCGAGCGTCTCCAGGCGCTCGCCGGCCACCGCCCGCCGCACGACGACCTCACCCTTGAGCTTGGCCCGGTCGAACGCGTGCAGCGGCTGCCCGAGCTCCAGCATCAGGTAGTTGGTGATGTCGACGGCCAGCGACACCGGCCGCATGCCGGCCCTGGTGAGGCGCGTGCGCATCCAGAGCGGGCTTTCGGCGGCCGGGTCGAAGCCGGTGACCTCGCGCAGCACGAACCGGTCGCAGGCGGTCGGGTCGGCGATCGAGGCCGGCCACACGGGCCCGGTCTCCTTGGGCAGCTCGACGGAGCTCGCGTCGGCGGGGTCGCGGAAGGCCACCCCGAACGCGGTCGCCGCCTCGCGGGCCACACCCCTGATCGACAGGGCGTAGCCGATGTCGGGCGTGATCTCCAGCTCGATCACGTCGTCGCGCAGCCCGAGCAGCTCCACCACGTCCGCGCCGACCGGCGTGCCGGCGGGCAGCACCATGATGCCGCCGTGGTCGTCGCCCAGCCCCAGCTCACGCTCGGAGCAGATCATGCCCTCGGACATGCGCCCGTACGTCTTGCGCGCGCCGACCTCGAACCCGCCAGGCAGCACGCCGCCGGGCAGCACGACGGGAACACGGTCGCCGGCGACGAAGTTGGCGGCACCGCAGACGATCTCGCGGGGCGTCGCCTCGCCGGTCTCGACCTTGCAGTGCCTGATCGGCTTCTTGAAACCGGTCAGCTCCTCGATCTCGAGGACCTCGCCGACCACGACGTTCTTGACGTCGTGGCCGTGCGAGGTGATCGACTCGAGCTTGAGCCCGGCCGCGGTGAGCTTGTCGGCCACCTCGTGGGCGGTGACCGCCGGGAGATCGACATACTCCCGCAGCCAGGAGAGCGGGACCTTCATCAGATCTCCATTCCGAACGGGAGCGTGAAGCGCACGTCTCCTTCGACCATGTCTCGCATGTCCTCGGCGTTGTGGCGGAACATCAGGGTCCGCTCGATGCCCATGCCGAACGCGAACCCGGAGTAGCGCGAGGGGTCCACGCCGCACGCGATCAGCACCCGCGGGTTGACCATGCCGCAGCCGCCCCACTCGATCCAGCCCTCGGACTTGCAGGTGCGGCAGGGCGGGTTGCCGGGCACGGCCGAGGCGCCGCGGCAGACGAAGCACTTGAGGTCCATCTCGGCGGACGGCTCGGTGAACGGGAAGTAGTTGGGCCGGAACCGGGTCGTGATGCCCTTGCCGAACATGACCTCGGCGAACCGGTCGAGCGTGCCCTTGAGGTGGGCCATCGTCAGGCCCTCGTCCACGGCCAGTCCCTCGGTCTGGTGGAAGACCGGGGTGTGGGTGGCGTCGAGCTCGTCGGTGCGGAACGTCTTGCCCGGCGAGATCACGTAGACCGGCAGCTCGCGCTGGAGCAGCGCCCGGATCTGCACCGGCGAGGTCTGCGTGCGCAGCACCATGCCGGACTCGGTGGACCCGACGAAGAACGTGTCGTGATCGGAGCGGGCCGGGTGGTCCTTGGCGATGTTGAGCGCGTCGAAGTTGAACCACTCGCCTTCGAGCTCGGGGCCCTCGGCCACTTCGTAGCCCATGGCGACGAACGCGTCGGCGATGCGCTCCTGCAACGTCGTCAGCGGGTGGCGGGCGCCGCGCGGCCGGCGGTCCCAGGGCAGGGTGACGTCGACGGTCTCCTCGACGAGCACCCGCGCGTCGCGCTCGGCCTCCAGCTCGGACTGGCGGGCGGCCAGCGCCTCGTTGATCGCTCTGCGGGCGCCGCCGACGCGCTTGCCCGCCTCGGCGCGGGCGGCCGGCGGCAGGGCGCCGATCTCGCGGTTGGCCAGGGCGATGGGCGAGCGGTCGCCCGCGTGCGCCAGCCTGGCCTGCTTGAGTGCGTCGAGGCTGTCGGCCGCCTTGATCGCCGCGATGGCGTCGGCCTCCATGCGCGACACCTCATCGGCATGCAGCGGTGTCACCTCGACGGGGTCGTAGTCAGACAAGAGTGAGCTCCGTATCCAGGGCTTGAGCGGAAAAGAGTCTAGTGGCGTCGGCCCACCGGGCCCGAATCCCGCCTTCGAGGCCTTCTAAGCAGACGTGGCGAAGTCGGGCGTGCCGGTGGGCACGGTAAATCGAAACTCCGCCCCGCCTTCGGGCGCCCGCTGCACGGTGATCGTGCCACCGTGTGCCTCGACCAGGCCCTTCACGATGAACAGGCCGAGCCCCGTGCCGCCGCGCCTGCGGCTGTTGCCGCCCCGCCAGAACTGCCTGAAGACGCGCGGAGCCAGCTCGGGCTCGATGCCCTCGCCCTCATCGCGCACCGACACGGCAACTCCCCATCCGACAGACTCGATCTCGATTGTCACAATGCCGCGCCCGTGGCGCAGCGCATTTTCCACCAGGTTACCCAGAATCTGGTCGATTTTGTCCTGGTCGAGCCACATCTCCGGCAGGTCGTCGTCCACGATCAGCCGGAAGCGGTCCTCCGCCTCACCGGCCGCCACCCGGCCCGCGATGAGCCTGTGCACCCTGGCGGGCACGTCGACGACCTGGCGGCGCACCTCCAGCCGCCCGGACTCGATGCGCGAGACGTCGAGCAGCTCGGTGATGAGCCGCGTGACGCGGTCGGCGTCGTTGTTGACCGTCTCGAGCATCACGCGTTTCTGCTCGTCGGTGAAGCGGCTCCACTTGGCCAGCAGGGTCGCGGTGAACCCCTTGACGCTGGTCAGCGGTGAGCGCAGCTCGTGGGCCACGGTGGAGACCAGGTCGGCGCGGCTGCGCTCCAGCCGGGCGCGGGCGCCGCCGTGGCGCAGGGTGATCGTCACCCGCTCGACCTCGCCGCCGCGCTCGGGCTCGCGTACGAGCCTGGCGGCGACGTAGAGCTCCTGGCCGCCCGGCAGGTGCAGCGGACGCTCCGGCACCCGGCTCCTCGAGCGCAGCCCGCCCTCGGGGTCGAGCGCCTTCCACCAGTCGCGCCCGTCGTGGTCGCGGAAGGGGAACACGTCGTTCATGTGCCGCCCGACCGCGCGCTCCATGGCGACTCCGGTGAGCCGGGCCGCGGCCCGGTTGACGGACAACACGCAGCCATATCGGTCGGTCACGATGAGGCCGTCAGGAAGGTCGTCGATGGCTATCGTGCACGCGGCGGCCACTACTTGCCCGTCGGTTTCTGCGCCGTGCACGACCCCGCCTCCTCCGCCTACAACGCCGACAATAGCGGGTTTCCCGCCGCCTAGGACACTCGCTGCGCCCTAGCGGAGGAGTAAAGGCATACCGCCGCCGCGGTGGCCAGGTTGAGGCTTTCAGCCTGTCCGTAGATGGGCACTCTGACCACATCATCCGCGTCGGCGAGTAGCTCCTCCGGCAGTCCCCAGGCCTCATTCCCGAAGATCCACGCGGTCGGACCCGACAGGTCGACGTCGTCGAGCGTGTGCTTGCCCGCGCCGTCGGCCGCCAGCACGCGCAAACCCCGCTCCTTCAGTTGACGCACGGCGGCGCCCGCCGGTGCACCGACGACGACGGGCAAATGGAAGAGACTGCCGGCGCTGGCGCGTACGCACTTGCCGTTGTACGGGTCCACGGAGGCGTCGGTGAAGACCACCGCGTCCGCCCCGGCGGCGTCGGCGGCGCGCAGAACGGTGCCGGCGTTGCCCGGGTCGCGCACATGTGCCAGCACCGCGACCAGGCGCGGCTCCTTCAGCGCCGCCTCCAGGGGGACGTGCACGAGCGTGCAGATCGCCACCAGCCCCTGCGGGGTCACGGTCTGCGACAGCTCGGCCATGACCTCTCCGCTGGCGCGGTGCACGGGCACGTCCCTGAGCGTGGCCTCGGTGATCAGCTCGGGGTGGCGCAGCTCTGCCTCGGCCGTGCTGAACAGCTCCAGGACGACGCCGTCGAGCCTGAGCGCCTCACGGACCGCCTGCGGGCCCTCGGCCAGGAACTTGCGGTCCTGCTCCCTGAAGGCCCGCTTGGTGAGCCGCCTGGCGGCCTTCACCCGCGGCGACTTCACGTTGGTCAGCTCGGACCCGGCCATGCTCTCCCCCTCGTCGTGCAGCGGTCCGCCGCAGGCAGTGATCTCCGCGCCCGCGCCGGCCGCCTCCTGGTCGTACGGCGGGGCCGCGGTCAGCGGTTCACCTGCGTAGCGGCCGCTGTACGTATAGCAAAGGGCCCACCGTCATCGGTGGGCCCCTCATTTACGGCAATCGCTTCAGCTCGCGGCCGGAGCGTTCACGTTCGCCGGAAGCGCCTTCTTGGCGGCCTCGACGAGCGTGGCAAAGGTCTGGCTGTCATTCACCGCGAGATCGGCGAGGATCTTGCGGTCGACCTCGATGTTGGCCAGGCGCAGACCCTGGATCAGGCGGTTGTACGTCATGCCGTTCTGACGGGCCGCGGCGTTGATCCGCTGGATCCACAGGCGGCGGAAGGCCCCCTTGCGGTCCTTGCGGTCCCGGTAGGCGTACGTCATCGAGTGGAGCATCTGCTCCTTGGCCTTGCGGTACAGACGCGACCGCTGGCCACGGTAACCGCTCGCCCTCTCGAGGACGACCCTGCGCTTCTTCTTGGCGTTGAGCGCCCGCTTCACGCGTGCCATGTTTCTTCTCCCCGGGGAATCGCGCTACTTACTTCGCGAGCAGCTTCTTGATCTTCTTGGTGTCGGCGTCGGAAAGGACGACCTCGTTCTTGAGACGGCGCGTCAGCGTGGACGACTTCCACTCGTTGTAGTGCGCACGGGCGGCACGGCGACGCTTGATCTTGCCGGTGCCGGTGAGCCGGAACCGCTTCTTCGCACCACTGTGCGTCTTCATCTTCGGCATGTCGCCGTCTCTCCTCGTTTCGGTCGTGCCGGTGGCCGGGCCGGTGCTTGGCCGACCCGGTCGCGGCGTCTTTCGTCTGCCGGTGGCTGCTGGGGCGATGTAAGGCTAACCCCAACGGCGGGTCATCCTTCCTGTACGGAAGTCTCCTCGCTGCCACGCTGCGCCTTGGCGGCGGCCTTTTCGGCCTTGGCCTCGGCCTTCTTCTTGTGCGGACCGATCACCATGATCATGTTGCGGCCGTCCTGCTTGGCGTGGGACTCCACGAAGCCGAGCTCCTGGACGTCGTCCGCGAGTCGCTGCAGCAACCGGAAGCCGAGCTCCGGCCGGGACTGCTCGCGTCCGCGGAACATGATCGTGACTTTGACCTTGTCTCCCGCCTTGAGGAACCGCACCACGTGACCCTTCTTGGTCTCGTAGTCGTGCGGGTCGATCTTCGGCCGGAGCTTGATCTCCTTGATGATCGTGTGCGCCTGATTCTTGCGCGCCTCGCGCGCCTTCATCGCGGACTCGTACTTGAACTTGCCGTAGTCCATGAGCTTGCACACGGGCGGTCGAGCCGTGGCCGCGACCTCGACGAGGTCGAGGTCGGCCTCCTGGGCGAGCTTCAGCGCATCGTGAATCGAGACGATGCCTACCTGCTCGCCGTTCGGGCCCACGAGGCGAACCTCGGGAACTCGGATACGCTCGTTGATGCGGGGCTCAGTGCTGATGGGGCCTCCTAGGTTTGCGATCCCTACGTGCTCGTCGTGCCGAGGGCCTCCCGCGTTACCGAACGCGAAAAGCCCCGCACGTCGCGCATGCGGGGCCACTGAGCTCTGTGGCTTTCGTGGCCTCGAGCTCCCCGGAGTAGTCCGGCGTGATCCTGGACCCGGCCACCTTTCGGCGACCCGGGTGGGAGGAGACCTCCGCTTGCGCGTCCAGCAAGGAATGCCGGACCGATCAGAGAGCTACATTACCACAACCACGCGGCTTCCCCGAATCATCCCCGCTGGCCAGATGTCCTGCCGTAGAATTCTGTCCAGGAAAATAGTCAGAAGGGGGTCAGATGGCCGCAGAGCATATCGAAACGACCAAATGGCAACTGCAGGAGGCCAAGCAGCGGTTCAGCGAGGTCGTCCGCCGAGCGCATGACGAAGGGCCGCAGATCGTCATGAGGCACGGGCGGGACGTGGCCGTCATCATCGACATGGAGGAATACCGTCAGCTCAAGGACCAGGGGCCGAAGCCGGACTTCAAAGAGTTCCTGCTCTCCGGTCCTGACCTGAGCGAGCTGGACCTCGCTCGCGACAAGAGCACCGAGATGCGGGACATCGACTTCGAGGGCATCGAATGAGCTACATCCTCGACACCAACGTCGTGTCTGAGATGACCAAGCGCAGCAGCGATGCCAACCTGCAGGCGTGGCTCGACACCATCACCGGGCCGAACCTCTACGTGAGCGTCATGGTGTTCGGCGAGATCCGCAAGGGCGTCGAGCTGCTGCGGCGCCGCGATCCGGCTCGGGCAGGCGGCTACGACAGCTGGCTGGTTCATCTCCAGCGCGAGTTCAAGACCCGGATCCTGCCGGTCACCACCGCCGTGGCCGAGGAATGGGGGCGGCTGCACGCCATACGACCCCTCCCGATCGTCGACGGCCTGATCGCCGCCACCGCGAGCACACATGACTGGATCCTCGTGACCCGCAACGTGAAGGACTTCACCGGGCTCGGCGTGAAAACGATCAACCCGTTCGACTGGCCGCCCGCCTGAGGATCTCCGCTTGACCGGACGTGCGCATGGCCTCGACCGGCACATCCGTCCATCCGGTCATCAACTCGACCTGCCGCACCGCCTGATGCAGCAGCATCGCGAACCCGCCGACCACGACCCCGCCCGCCGCCTTCACGGCCGCCGCGGCGGCGGTCGGCCAGGGCGAGTAGACCACGTCGAAGAGCGCGGGCACCGGGGCCAGCCGGTCGGCGAAGGCGTCGGCCGCGCCGCCCGGCAACGTGGACACCACCAGGTCGACGCCGGTGAGCGCGTCGAGCTTGTCGAACGTCTCCACCGCCAGCGCCACGCCCAGCCGCTCGGCCACCTCGATCGTCTCGCCCGCCCGCGCCGGGTCACGCACCAGCAGGGTCGCCGAGAACAGCCCGAGATCGCGCAGCGCCGCCAGCGTGGAGGCGGCCGTGGCGCCGCCGCCCAGCACCGTGGCCGAGCGCGGCGCCGGCACTCCGGCCTCGGCCAGCGCCTGCTCGATGCCGTAGACGTCGGTGTTGTCGCCGTGCCGCAGCCCGTCGCGGAACACCACCGTGTTCGCCCCGCCGACCTCGACGGCCAGCTCGGACACGGTGTCGAGCAGCGGCAGCACGGCCCGCTTGAGCGGCATGGTCAGCGACAGCCCGGCCCATGCGTCATCGTCGTCCGGCCCCTGCCCGCGCACGGGGGTGAGCTCCCCCAGCAGCCCCGGCAGCCGCGCCTCGTCGCACTCGAACTGCTCGTAGCTCCACCCGTCGAGACCCATCGCCTCGTAGGCGGCCCGATGCAGGTAGGGCGAGAGCGAATGGGCGATGGGCGACCCCAACACAGCGGCCCGCATCCTCACTCCTTCCGACCAGGAAGACCTTATCGCCGTCCGCCCGGCGCGCTGCGCACCCGGGGCGGACGGCGCTTCCCGGCCGGGACGGTCAGCCGCCGCAGCCGCCGTTCTTCTTGCACTCGGCGACCAGCGCCTGGTGCTCGGCATCGGTGTTGGCGAACCTGGTGACGCCGCTCTTGTCGGTGGCCACGAAGTACAGCCAGTCTCCCTTGGCCGGGTTGAGCGCGGCCTCGATGGCGTGGTCTCCGGGGTTGGCGATGGGGCCGGGCGGCAGCCCCTGATACTTGTAGGTGTTGTAGCGGGACTTGGTCTGCAGGTCCGCGGTGGTGGCGAAGGTGCCGTACTTGCCGAGCGCGTACATCACCGTGCTGTCCATCGACAGCGTCATCGGCGGCTTTTGCGCCATCCGGTTGTAGATGACACGGGCGATCTTCGGCATGTCCTCGGCGCGCCCGGCCTCGGCCTGGATGATGCTGGCGATGATCATGATTTGGTGCGGTGTGCGCCCGAGGGCCTTGGCGCCGCCTTCGAGGTCCACGCTCTTGGCGGTCTGGTTGAACCGGTCGACCATCATCGCGAGCATCTGCGACGCAGTGGTCTTGGGCTGGAACTCGTACGTGGCGGGGAAGGCGTAGCCCTCCAGCTTGCCCTTGGCGTACGACGGCAGCTCCAGGCCGCCGGCCTTCTTGGCCGCCGCGAGGAATTCCTTCTCCGGCTTGCCGGTCTCCTTGGCGAGCGTCTTGAGGGTGTCCGACAGACGCAGGCCCTCCCGGAGGGTCACCTTGGCGAGCAGCCGGTTCTCCGGGGTGAGCATCGACACGGCGGCGGCCGCCGACATGTTCTTGCGCAGCTTGTACGACCCGGGCTGCAGCGAGGCGCTCTTGTTCGCGTTGCCGATCGCGTTGGTGAACGCCCTGGCGCTGGCGACGACCCCCTGCCGCTCCAACTCCTGCGCCACCTCCGACGCGCTCTGGCCCGCCTTGATCTCGATGACGACCTCGCCGGTGCCCTGACCGGTGTAGTCGTCGGGCACGAGGGCGTCACTGAGCCAGAGGTAGCCGTAGTATCCGCCGCCGCCGATGATGCCCGCCAGTACGACGAAGGCGAGCAGCGGCGCTACGAATCCGCCCCGGTTGCGGCGGCGTCGCCTGCGGTTGCCGCCGCGCCTGCTGGAGCCTCGGGTGCGGCGCCGGGGTTGACCTTCGTCGTCCTCGGCGCCGAGCAGCGTGTTCAGATCGAGATCATTCATAGGTTCGCTGGCCAATCTCCCGGTACAGCCGGCCGGGAGTCAAGCGGAAGTGCCCAACCGGCAGGGGTACCGAGCGGAACGGGGGAAGCCACCGGTCATGCTCCCATGATCGGCGGGGATCACTCTGAGTAGCCATGCTATGGGACGAGAAGAGGACGCATGCCCCGTTCTGAGGCTTTTGCGTGGAGAGAGAAGCGGTCCCGTCGGACATCAGCTCGCCCCGAGGTTCTTGTTCAACTCTTCCCGGTATCTCACGAACTCGCTCTCTTTGTTGGTGAATTTGGTGATTCTATGCGCCGGATCCGTCGTTACAAACCAGTGCCAATCGCCCTTGGCCGGGTGCAAGGCCGCTATCAGCGCCTTTTCCCCGGGATTGGCGATGGGCCCCGGCGGCAGTCCCTTGTGGCGATAGGTGTTGTAAGGATGGTCCACCCTAGTGTCGCTCTCCGTGACCCTCAACGTCCGCCGGTTCTGCGCATACAGGACGGTGCTGTCGATCTCGAGCGGGGTGCCCCGCTCGAGACGGTTGTAGATCACCCTAGCGATCTTGGGATAGTCCTCGTCGGTGCCGCCCTCGGCCTGGATCAGGCTGGCCACCGTGACGGCCTCCAGCGGCGTCAGGTGTACGCGTGCCGCCTCCTCCTCCAGCCGCACCTTCCTGGCCGCGACGCCGAACCGCTCGACCATCGCGGCGAGCACGTCCACGGCGGTGTCGCCCGGCTCGATCTCGTACGTGGCGGGGAAGAGGAATCCTTCGAGGCCGGGGGCGTACTTGGGCAGGCCGACCAGGGCCTTGTCGACGCTCTGGAGCTCCTTGAGCGGCAGCCCGGCACGCTCGGCGAGACGGCTCAGAACCTCGCTCGTCCGCATGCCCTCGGGCACGGTGACGCGCCGCACGACCCGGGAGGCGGAGCTGAGCAGCAGGTCCAGCGCCGCGCTCGCGGCCATGCCCTTGCGCAGGCGGTAGTGGCCCGGCCGCAGCCGGTCGGCCACCGCGCGGTCCTCGGTCGCACGGACGAACGACTGCGTGCTCGCCACGACCCCGGCCTCGGCCAGCGCCGACCCGATGGCCTCGGCAGTGGAGCCGGGCGCGATCCTGACCGTCACCGCGCCGCTGCCGGTCCCTTCGAAGTCGGCGGGGCTGAGGTAGGGCTTGAGCACCGCGACCGCCCCCGCGCCCAAGGCCACCAGGGACGCGACCAGGCCCGCGGACACCAGGCCGGCCTTACGCAGTGCCCGCCGCCTCCCCCCGGGCAGCGGGTTGACGCCCGCCTCGGCATCGCCGCCGGCCGGAAAGCGATCGCCCCCCTCGTCCGGCCCCTGGTTCCCACCTTCGGGGTGACGCCGGCCGCCCTCGGTCTGAGGCCGGCTCCCACCTTCGGCCTGACGCCGATCTCCTCCGGCCTCACTCCGGTTCCCCTGCTCGGACTGACGCGAGCCGCCGTTCTCACTCCGGTTCCCGTGCTCGGACTGACGCGAGCCGCCGTCCTCGGCCTGGAGCGGGCCGGCATCCTCCGGCTGTAGCGCAGCGCCGGCCCCGGGCTGGAGCGGGCTGCCGCCCTCGGGTCGCAGCCGGCCGCCGCCCTCAAGCGGAGGCCGATCGCTGTCCTGCGCCTCGGGCTCATCGGCCGCCGCACCGGCACTGGGTTCGGGCTCCGGGTCACCGGATTGGAACGGGATCACGTCGCCGATGTCATCCTCGTCCTCTGGCGTGCCGTTCGGCGGCTCATTCGGCGTGCCGCTCACACGACCACCCCGCCAGTCACCGTCCGGCCCCTCCGGCGCGCCGCCACGCTCCCACGCCCGGCCAGCCGGTCTCGAGCCACCCACGCGCTCCCACGCGCGCCCGGCCCGCTCGCCCTCGACGCCACGCGCTCATGCCGCCCGGACAAGCCTCCGGGCGGTATCACGCGCTCGTGTCCGGCGAACCGGCGCACAACCCACGTCATGCCTGCGCGCCCGGCCGCCCAACTCGCACTCCGGGCCACGCACCCGCGCCGACCCGACCAGCCTCCGGACAACGCCACGCACCCGCGCCGACCGGACCGGTCGCCGGTCGTCCAGGTGCTCCCCCGCCCCGTGGACCGCCGGCTCATTGGGCAGGTCCGTCGGCCGCTGGGGGCGGTTCGACGGGCCTGCCTGGTGGTCTTTCCGTGGCGCGCTCGGAGTCGAGCGCGTCCTGCAAAAGCACGACCGCCGCCGCCTGATCGACGACACCGCGCTGCTTCTTGGCCTTGACGCCGCTGGCCCGCAGCCCGTGCTGGGCGGCGACCGTGGTCAGTCGCTCGTCGAACAGTCGTACGGGCGTGGGCGCCAGCCGGGCCGCAAGGTCGGCGGCGAACCGGCGGGCCAGCTCGGCCGCCCGCCCCTCGCGTCCCGACATCGAAGTGGGCAGTCCCACCACGACCTCGATCGCCTCGTGCTCGGCGACGATCGCGGCGATGCGGTCGAGGTCGCCCTTGCCCCGTTTGACGGTCTCGACCGGCGTGGCCAGCAGCCCCGAGGGGTCGCTGCGGGCCACGCCGACACGCACGGAGCCGACGTCCACGCCTATCCGTGAACCGAACCTCATGTCAGCCGAGCTGCCCCGTGATGGTCTCTTCGACCATGCGCAGCGCGTCGCCGATCGCCTCCGGTCGTGAGCCGCCGCCTTGCGCGACATCATCCTTGCCGCCACCGCCACCCCCAAGCGCCTTGGCGGCGACGCCGACCAGCTGTCCGGCCTTGAGCCCCCGCTCGCGCCCCGCCTCGTTGACCGTGGCAACCACTACGGGCCGGTCGGAGGGGACACCGGCGATCACGATGACCGCCGGCCGGTCGGCCGGGAATCTGCCACGCACATCAAGCGCGAGCTTACGCAGATCATCGGCGCCGGTGCCATCAGGCGCGCGGTGTGTCACGACGGAGACGCCCTGCTGGTCGCGAGCCTGCGACACGAGATCGCCCGCCACCTCGAGCACCTGGGCCGAGCGGAGCTTCTCCAGCTCCTTCTCCGCCGTGCGCAGCCGGGTGACGATGCCGTCGATGCGCTCGGGCAGCTCCTCGCGGCGCGCCTTGAGCTGCTCGGTGAGCTGCGCCACCAGCACGCTCTCGCGCGCCAGGAAGCGGAAGGCGTCGATGCCGACGAGCGCCTCGACGCGGCGCACGCCAGCGCCGACCGACTGCTCGCCCAGCACCTTGACCAGGCCGAGCTGGCCGGAGCTGTGCACGTGGGTGCCACCGCACAGCTCGCGCGAGTAGTCGCCGATCTCGACCACGCGGACCTCGTCGCCGTACTTCTCGCCGAACATCGCCAGCGCGCCCATCGCCCTCGCCTCGGCCTGCGAGGTGTAGAAGGCGTTGACCTTGAGGTCGTTGATGAGCACCGCGTTGACCTCGTCCTCGACGTCGCGCATCACGCTCGGCGGCACCGCGCCCGCCGCGGTGAAGTCGAAGCGGAAGCGGCCGGGCGAGTTTTCGGAGCCGGCCTGGGCCGCGCTCTCGCCGAGCGCGTTCTTGAAGCCGCGGTGGACGAGGTGAGTGGCGCTGTGGCTGCGCGAGATCGCGCGGCGGCGCTCGATGTCGATCTCCGCCTGCGCCTCGTCACCGACCTTCAGCTCGCCACCGCGGATCTTGCCGCGGTGCACGACGAGTCCCGCCAGCGGGGACTGCACGTCGACGATCTCGACCTCGGCGCCGCCGGTGCGGATCACGCCCTGGTCGGCGAGCTGGCCGCCGCCCTCGGCGTAGAACGGGGTGCGCCCGAGCACGACCTCCACGGTCGTGCCCGCACCCGCCGCCGGAACGGACACGCCGTCCACGAGGATGCCGAACACGCTCGTGTCGGCCTCGGTCTGGTCGTAGCCGAGGAACTCGACCTTGCCCGCCGCCTCCAGCAGGTGCCCGAAGACGGAGATGTCGGCGTTGCCGGTCTTCTTCGCCGCGGCGTCGGCCTTGGCCCGCTGCCGCTGCTCCTTCATGAGCCGGCGGAAGCCCTCCTCGTCGACCTTGAGCCCCTGCTCGGCCGCCATCTCCAGCGTCAGGTCGATCGGGAAGCCGTAGGTGTCGTGCAGTTGGAACGCCTGCGCGCCCGCCAGCGTGGTGCCGGACTTGCGCTTGGTCTCCTCCACGGCCACGTCGAAGATCGCGGTGCCGGTGCGGAGCGTGCCCAGGAACGACGCCTCCTCGGCGTCGATGACCCCGTGGATCTGCGGCGCGTCCACCTTGAGCTGGGGGTATTGCTCGCCCATCACGTTGATCGCGACGTCGGTCAGGTCGTGCATGTAGCGGTCGTCGCCGGAGCCGAGCAGGCGCAGGTTGCGGATGCTCCTGCGCAGGATGCGGCGCAGGACGTAGCCGCGGCCCTCGTTGCTGGGCATGACGCCGTCGGCGACGAGCATGGTGCCGGTGCGCACGTGGTCGGCGATCACCCGCAGGCTGACGTCGGCGCGGTGGTCGCGGCCGTAGCGGGTCTTGGTGAGCTCCGCCGCCCGGTCGAGGATCTTGTAGGTGGTGTCGATCTCGTAGATGTTGTCGACGCCCTGCAGGATCGCCGCCATGCGCTCCAGGCCCATGCCGGTGTCGATGTTTCTGGCCGGCAGCTCCCCTGCGACGTCGAAGTCCACCTTGGTGCGGACCGCGCTGAGCTGGTATTGCATGAAGACGAGGTTCCACACCTCGAGGTAGCGATCCTCGTCGGCGACGGGGCCGCCCTCCTTGCCGTATTCGGCGCCGCGGTCGTAGTAGATCTCCGAGCAGGGGCCGCCGGGACCGGGCACGCCCATGTGCCAGTAGTTGTCCTCCAGGCCGCGCCGCTGGATGCGCTCCTCGGGCAGGCCGACGCGGTTGCGCCAGATGTCGAACGCCTCGTCGTCGTCGAGGTAGACCGTCGCCCACAGCCGGTCCTCGGGGAAGCCGAAGCCGCCGTCGGACTCGGAGCGGGTGAGCAGCTCCCACGCGAACGGGATCGCCTCGGGCTTGAAGTAGTCGCCGATGGAGAAGTTGCCCAGCATCTGGAAGAACGTCGCGTGCCGGGTCGTCTTGCCGACCTCTTCGATGTCGGGGGTGCGCACACACTTCTGCGCGGTGGCCAGCCGGGGCGCCGGAGGCGTGCGCTGCCCCAGGAAGTACGGCTTGAACGGCGCCATACCGGCATTGACCAGGAGAAGCGTTGGGTCCTCAGCGATCAGGCTGGCCGAGGGCACGACCTTGTGCCCACGCTCCTCGAAGAAGCGCAGGAAGCGGCGGGCGATCTCTGCCGACTCCATGTTGGCCATCCTTTGCGTTAGTCAGTTGTTGTCTTCAGCGTTGTCGAGCCCGAAGCGCGCCCGCAACTCGGTTTCCCGCTCGGCGGCCTCGCCGAGCGCGTCAGAGGTAAAGTCTCTCACCCGCCGGAGCATGCCCGCCGCACCGTCGGCGGTCCTGTGGATGACGTGGTTGGGGTGGAGCGCCTGCAACCTGCGCATCACCCAGAAGGCGAGGAACGCGCCGAGCGACAGGTAGAACAGCCTTCTGATCATCTCGTCCGCCTCGGCTGCCTGGGCCTGGGCCTGGCCGGCCGGCGGGCCTCGATGGCCCGCCGCACGCCGTAACCCAGCGACGACACCTTGATCAGCGGCCCGGTGAAGATGGTCTGCGTGACCGCGCTGAGCTTGGCCGCGTGACCGCTGACCTGCTTGACGTCCTTGGCGATGGCCTCGACGGCGATCAGCTGCCTGTTGGTCTCGTTGACCGTGACGCTCATGTCCTCGAGCAGCGGCGTCAGGCGGTTGTTCAGGTCGGAGACCGCCTTGGTGGTCTCCGTGAGCAGCCGGGCGAGCTTGACGAGCACCATGGCGAGAACGCAGACCAGGACTATCCAGCCCGTGGCGGCGATCAGCCCGGCGACCTCTCCAGCGGTAAGCATCCGCTCATCTCCCTCGTACGCTGGGCCGGAACGGCAAGACCCTATCGCGTTCGAAGGACAAGGTTAGTGAGGTCGGCGAGCCGTTATCAGGCCGCCACGTCGGCACCGCGCACTTCCGTGGCCGCCCGCATGAGGCCGCGGGCCGCCCTGATCTCGGGCGCGACCAGCCGTTCCGGCATGGCGCCGGCCGCCGCGCGCAGGGCCTTGAGCGCCGTGTCGGCCGCGAATTCCGCGGCGCTGTTGCCGCGGCAGCCGTACATCTCTTTGGCCCACGCGGGCAGCGTCGCGAAGGCGAGCGCGCCGGCGGCGGGCAGTGAGCCGAGCGCGAGCGGCGGCGCGAGGAACGCCAGCCGGAACGACAGCCGGGGGCTGACGCTGCGGCGCAGCGCGTCGCGGGCCTCGTCGGTGGCGGACAGGTAGGGGCGCATGCCGTCGAGGTGGTCGCGCAGTTCCCCCACGTCGCCGGGAACGTCGCGCAGGCCGACGAGGCGGGCGCTGCGCCGCTGCTCGGCCACGTACGCGTCCGCCTCGGCGCCGGTCAGCGGCACGCCGGCGCGCTGGGCGATCTCCAGGTGCGAGGCGGTCTCCACGCAGTGGACCCAGCGCAGGTTCTCCTCGTCGTCCACGCGGAACAGCGTGCCGGTGTCGGTGTCGAGGCCGATGAGGCGGGCGTGCACCCGGCGTACCCGCTCGGCTGCCTGCTCGGCCTGCTCGTGGGTGCCGAAGGTGCGTACGGTGACGAACTCGAGCTGGCGCCGCAGCCGCTCGCGGGCCACCTCGGGGTCGTCCAGCAGGCAGTTCTGGGTGATGCCGCGGAGGGTGCGGGGATGCAGTGCCTGCAGCTGGAAGGCGCGCAGCACGGCGGGCCAGCCGAGGGACTCGGTGTGGATTCTCCAGGTGATCGACTGGGGGCCGAACAGGCCGCCGCCGGGGGTAACAGTCGCCTTCACACGGTTGTGATTCCCCGTGAACGCCTGTTTAGTACGGCTTTCACCTACGTACGCGCACGCGGGCATAGGCGCGTACCGGGACGCGTGCGACGCCCGTGAGGCGCGGCGGGGCCGCCGTGAACAGCGCCCCGGTCGGCGGCAGGTCCTCCAGCCCGGTCAGCCTTTCGACGACGGGCACGCCCGCGCCCAGCAGGATCCGTCTGGCGGGCCGCTCGTCGCGCGCGCCGTCGTCCAGCCCGTCGGCGTCGGTGCCGACCAGCGCGGCCTCGTGCTCCACCAGCCAGGCCGCGGCCGCCCCCGTGAGGCAGTGCCCCTCGCGCACGCCGGTGTGGAGGAGGACGGCGCAGCCGCGGACGTCGAAGGCGGCCAGCGACCCCACGTCCACGGACCGCCGCTCGGCGCCCGTCACCCGGATCACCACGGCGGGGAGGTCGACCGTCCGCGGCAGCGTGAGGGCGGGGAGGTCGCCGTTCGGCGCTTCCAGGTAGGTGCCGCCCTCCTGAGGGAGGTGGTTGAGCTCGACCAGCGCGTCGCCGGAGTCGTGCGGTGGTGCGCCGGCCCGGTCCGACGGGCCGCCGCGGGTGCCCTTGTGCGGCTCGGCGAAGATCCGCACGTTGGCCAGCTCCACGGTGTCGGTCATCAGCAGGCCGAGCGAGGCCACGAACAGCGCGGCGATCTCGGCTTCGGTGGCGCCGGGGCCGGGCACGTCGACGCGGAACCCGTGAACGGTGAGGTCACCGCCGTTGCTGAAGGCGATCGAGGCGTCGAAGGAGGCGCGGTGGTCGGTCATGGCGCGATCAATCTACCGCGCCGCGGCCGGCCGCCACTGGACGGTCCCGTCCCCCGGTGGGGCCCTGCTCCGAACGGCCCCGACCGCCGGGAACCGGGGTCACGAGCCGCGGAGGAAGTCGCGGATCTTGGACCAGCGGTCGGCCACCGGGGCCTCGGCGCCGTGCCGGGTCGGCTCGTAGTAGCGGCGGTCCCGGACCTGCTCAGGCGCGTAGTCCTGGCGTACGAGCCCGTGGTCGAAGTCGTGCGGATATTTGTAGCCCTCCCCGTGCCCCAGCTTGGCGGCCCCCGGGTAGTGGGCGTCGCGGAGGTGACCGGGGACCTGGCCGATGAGGCCGCGGCGGACATCGCCGATCGCGGCGCCGATGGCCTTGACGACGGCGTTGGACTTGGGCGCCAGGGCGCAGTGGATGACGGCGTGGGCGAGGTTGATCTGGCCCTCGGGCAGGCCGATGAGCTGCACGGCCTGGGCGGCGGCGACGGCCGTCTGCAGGCAGGTGGGGTCGGCCATGCCGACGTCCTCGGAGGCGAAGATGACGATGCGGCGGGCGATGAAGCGCGGGTCCTCGCCGGCCTCGATCATGCGGGCCAGGTAGTGGAGCGCGGCGTCGGCGTCGGATCCGCGCATCGACTTGATGAACGCGCTGATCACGTCGTAGTGCTGGTCGCCCTGCCGGTCGTAGCGCACGGCGGCCTTGTCGACGGCCTTCTCGACGACTTCCACGGTGATGTCGTCGGCCAGCAGCGCCGCCGCCTCCAGGTACGTCAGCGACCTGCGCGCGTCCCCTCCGGCGAGGCGGACGAGATGGTCGAGGGCCTCCGGCGCGAGCGTGGCGCGGCCGTCCAGGCCGCGCGGGTCGGAGACGGCGCGCTCCAGCACCGTGCGGATGTCGTCGTCGGACAGCGACTCCAGCGTGAGCAGCAGCGAGCGCGACAACAGCGGCGAGATGACCGAGAAGAACGGGTTTTCCGTGGTGGCTCCGATGAACGTGACCCAGCGGTTCTCCACGGCGGGCAGCAGGGCGTCCTGCTGGGCCTTGTTGAAGCGGTGCACCTCGTCCACGAACAGCACGGTCTGGCGGCCGGTCATGCCGAGCTCGCGCCGCGCGTTGTCGATGGCCGCCCGCACGTCCTTGACGCCGGCGGACACCGCGGAGATCTCGACGAAGCGGCGTTCGGTCACGTTGGAGACGACGTAGGCCAGCGTGGTCTTGCCGGTGCCCGGCGGCCCCCACAGGAACAGCGACATGGGGGCCTCGCTCTCGACCAGGCGCCGCAGCGGCGTGCCTGACCCGAGCAGGTGCCGCTGGCCGATGACCTCGTCGAGGGTGCGCGGGCGCATGCGCACCGCGAGGGGCTGCGGGGTGGCCTCCTCAGCCGCTGAGTCGAACAGGCTATCCACTTGACTCGCGATCCAGAGTAATCATAAAGTTACCGCTCGTAATCAAACGCCCCGTGCCCAGGCGACGCGGGGCACCCTCCCCCATTCGGCCTCGGCCCGGGTGGGCCGGCGTCCGGAGGGACTCGCGCCAACAGGCCGGCATCGGCACCACGGCGTGACGACGATCGGCACTCTCAGCCAGTCAGAGACGCTGTCCACGAAGCGAGATTACATGCCCCACACGGCTCTCGCTCCGGAGTCGCCGGCACGGAAGACGTAGTAGCCGGCGACTCCGGCCAGCACCAGGGTCACGCCCGAGAGGATCAACGTCGTGACACGGCCGAACCGGTCGCGGCCGACGGAGTCGCGGGCCGGGCGGGTGACGTACACGAGCAGGAGCGAGACCGCGGCCAGGCCGAGCACCGAGAGCAGGAGCGGGGTGGCGAAGCTCTGGTGGGTGGAGATGCGGGCGCCGAGCTCGCCGTCGGCGCTCGCGAAGCGGGCGGCCTTGAGGCTCTCGCCGCTCTCCCTGGCCGCGTAGACGGCCGCGGGGGCGCCCAGGGAGAGCAGGACGACGGCCCAGGCCACGTACGCCCGCCAGCGCGGCAGCAGCGCGTAGACCGCCGCCGCGGCGACAAGGAGCGGGGTCAGGACGACGGCGAAATGGATGATCAGCGGGTGGGCCGGGAGGTCCAGGATCTGGTCGAACATGGGGGGCTCCTTAGTGCTCATTTCAACTACGTGTGGGAGCACCATAAGGTTCGTGACCTCACAAGTCGCACATCACGGCTTTCACCACTTACGTCCGGCACATACCAGCGGCCGGTAGCATGCGCGGAGTTGTTTGGTCATATGTCGGCAAGGATGAAGGAGACGAGCGGTGAGCGGCGAAGACCGCAAGAACGAGCTGGCGCGGGAGCACAAGGAGCGGCAGGAGAAGCGCGCAGCGTCCGAGCAGTCCTCCAAGGCGAGGCGGAACACCTTCATCGGCGCAGGCGTGGCCGTCGTCGTGGTGGCGGGCGGCGTCTTCGCCGCGACCACGCTGGTCGACAAGGACGGATCCGAGGCCGCGTCGGCGGCGAGCACGCCTTCGGCGTCCGCCTCCGCCTCTTCCTCCCCCTCCGCGTCCGTTCCGGCGATCCCGAGCACCGCGCCCCCGGTGAAGCCGGGTTCGGTGACGTGCACGTACAAGCGTGACACCTCCGTCCCGAACAAGTTCGTGGGACTGCCGGGCAAGAAGCCCAACATGAAGCTGAAGAAGTGGACGATCAACCTCAACCGCGGCAAGGTGGTCGTCGACCTCATGACGACCGCAGCGCCGTGCAGCGTCAACTCGCTCAGCTTCCTGGCCAAGAAGCACTTCTACGACAACATGAAGTGCCACCGGCTGGTCACCCCCGACGTGGCGGGCGTGCACCTGCTGCAGTGCGGCGATCCGCTGGCCAAGGCGGACGGCAAGAACGTGGGCGACGGCCAGGGCACGTCGGGCTACGTCTACGGCGATGAGAACACCGAGATCCCCCCGGTCAAGGGCGTGGTGATGATGTCCCAGCCGCCCGAGGCGGCCGGGCAGAACAACAGCCAGTTCGTCATCTCGCTGTCGGACGACAACACGCAGATCGGCGCGGGCTACTCGGTCGTGGGCATGGTCAGCGAGGGCATGGACGTGCTGCTCGGACTGGCCAAGGACGGCAAGGACCTGCTGGTCAACCAGGGCGACGTCACCGGTGAGGGCGGCACCACCGCCCCCAAGAACCCGGTGGTCATCAAGAGCATGACGTTCTCCTGAGCAGGCTCATGAGAAAGCCGGTAGGGCGGGCGCCCTACCGGCTTCGTCATGCTCAGGCGTTCTTCGGCTGGGCGTCGACGCCCGCCTCCTTGCGCTGGTCGGCCGTGATCGCCGTGGGCGCGCCGGTGAGCGGGTCGAACCCGGAGGCCGTCTTCGGGAAGGCGATCACATCGCGGATCGACTCGCCGCCGGACAGCAGCATGCAGATCCGGTCCCAGCCGTAGGCGATGCCTCCGTGCGGCGGCGGGCCGTACTTGAACGCCTCCAGCAGGAAGCCGAACTTGCTCTCCGCCTCCTCCTTGGAGATGCCGAGCACGTCGAAGACGCGCTGCTGCATCTCGGCCCGGTGGATACGGATCGAGCCGCCGCCGATCTCCATGCCGTTGCAGACCATGTCGTACGCGTAGGCCAGCGCCTCGCCCGGGTGGTCCTGGAAGTTGTCGGCCCACTCCGGCTTCGGCCCGGTGAACGGGTGGTGCACGGCCGTCCAGCCGATCTCGCGGCCCACCTCGTCGTGCACCGGCTCGAACATGGGCGCGTCGACGACCCACAGGAACGACCACGCCGACTCGTCGATGAGGTCACAGCGGCGGCCGATCTCCAGCCGGGCCGCGCCGAGCAGGTCGCGCGCGGCGTGCCTGGGGCCGGCCGCGAAGAAGATCGCGTCGCCGGGGCCGGCGCCGACCTTGGCCGCCAGCCCGCCCGCCTCCTCCTCCGACAGGTTCTTGGCGACCGGGCCGCCGAGCGTCCCGTCCTCCTGCACGAGCACGTAGGCCAGGCCCTTGGCGCCGCGCGAGCGGGCCCACTCCTGCCAGCCGTCGAGCTCCTTGCGCGTCTGCGAGGCCCCGCCCGGCATGACGACCGCGCCGACGTACTCGGCCTGGAACACGCGGAACGACGTGTTCGCGAAGTAGTCGGTCATCTCGACCAGCTCCTGGCCGAAGCGCAGGTCGGGCTTGTCGGAGCCGTAGCGGGCCATCGCGTCGGCGTACGTCATGCGCGGCAGCGGCGTCGGCAGCTCGTAGCCGGCGATCTCCCGCCACAACCGGCCGATCAGCTTCTCGCCGACCTCGATGACGTCCTCCTGGTCCGCGAAGGACATCTCGACGTCGATCTGGGTGAACTCCGGCTGCCGGTCGGCCCGCAGGTCCTCGTCGCGGTAGCACTTGGCCAGCTGGTAGTAACGCTCCAGGCCGGCGACCTGCAGCAGCTGCTTGAACAGCTGGGGCGACTGCGGCAGGGCGTACCAGTTGCCGGGCTGCAGGCGCACCGGCACGAGGAAGTCGCGCGCGCCCTCGGGGGTCGAACGGGTCAGGGTCGGCGTCTCGACGTAGACGAAGCCGAGCTCGTTCATGGTCTCGTTGGCCAGGTAGGTCGCCTTGGACCGGACGCGCATCGCGGTGGCCACCTGCTGGCGGCGGATGTCGAGGTAGCGGTACTTCAGCCGCGCCTCCTCCGACACGCCCACGTTGCCCTCGATCGGGAACGGCAGCGGCGCCGACTCGCTCAGCACCTCCACCGTGTCGGCCACGACCTCGATCTTGCCGGTGGGCAGGTCGGGGTTCTCGTTGCCCTCCGGGCGGACGCGGACCTCGCCGACGATCTTCACGCAGTATTCGGCGCGCAGGTCGTGGGCGTGGTCCTCCTCGCGGAAGACCACCTGCGCCGAGCCGGTGGCGTCACGCAGGTCGATGAAGACCACGCCGCCATGGTCCCGGCGGCGGGCCACCCATCCCGCGAGCGTCACCTTCTGCCCGGCGTGCTCCTCGCGGAGCGACCCGGCCGTATGCGTGCGGATCACTGCACTTTCCCTTCGTGCGGATAGAGGTAGACGAGGGGCGGCAGCGACCCGGCACGTGCTGACTGGCGGATCACTGCACTTTCCCCTTCAAGAAGCCGACGACCTGGGCCAGCGGCACCTCGGTCTGGTCAGCGGTGCTCAGGTCCTTCACTTGCACGGCGTCGGCCGCGAGGTCGCGCTCGCCCAGGATCAGCGCGAAACGGGCACCGGAACGGTCGGCCCCCTTCATCGCGCCCTTGAGCCCCTTGCCGCCGAAGGCCATGTCGGCGGCGACGCCGGCCGCGCGCAGCTCGTTCAGAAGCTTGAACATGGCCCGCGCCGCCTCGTCGCCCAGCGCCACACCGTACACCTCGCAGCGGGAGGGCGCGGCGGGAGCGACGCCTTCCCGCTCCAGGGCGATGACGGTGCGGTCGAGGCCGAGGCCGAAGCCGATGCCGGGCAGCGGCGGCCCGCCGATGGCCTCGGAGAGCCCGTCGTAGCGTCCGCCGCCACCGATGCCGGACTGCGCGCCCAGCAGCGGGTGGTCGAACTCGAACGTGGTGCGGGTGTAGTAGTCGAGCCCGCGCACCAGCCGCGGCGCGTCCTCCCACTTGATGCCGAGGTCGGCCAGGAGCTGCTTGACCCGGTCGTGGTAGGCATTGCAGTCGGGGCAGAGGTGATCACCGATGAGCGGCGCGCCCTCGAGCTGCGCGCGGACCTCGGGACGCTTGTCGTCGAGCACGCGCAACGGATTGATCTCGATCCGCGCCCTGGTGGCCTCGTCGAGGTCGAGCGCGCGGAGGAACTCCTGCAGCCGCGCCCGGTAGACCGGGCGGCACTCCTTGCAGCCCAGCGAGTTGAGCAGCAGCCGCACCTGAGTGAGACCGAGCGCGGAATACCACTGCCAGGCCAGCGCGATGGTCTCGGCGTCGACGGCCGGGTCCTCGCTGCCGATCGCCTCCAGGTCGAGCTGGTAGAACTGCCGGTAGCGGCCCTCCTGCGGCGCCTCGGCGCGGAACACCGGCCCGTCGGTCCACACCTTCACCGGGAGCTGGCCGCGGTGCAGGCCGTATTCCAGGACCGCGCGCAGCACGCCGGCCGTGAACTCCGGGCGCAGCGTCAGCGACCGGCCGCCGCGGTCGGTGAAGGTGTACATCTCCTTGCTGACGACGTCAGTGGACTCCCCTACGCCGCGAGCGAACAGCTGGGTGTCCTCGAAGACCGCGGTCTCCAGGTAGGAGTATCCAGCGCGCCTGGCCGTCTCGGCGAACGCTCCGCGGATGGCGTAGAACGTCGAGGCCTGCGGCGGAACGTATTCCTTGACGCCTTTGGGTGCTTGGAAGCTCATTAGATCCCTCGTGTGGGACCGGCGTGCGGCGCTGCTTCTTTCAGATATGGGTTGGTCGCGCGCTCGCGGCCGATCGTGGTCTGTGGTCCGTGGCCCGGCAGAACGACCGTATCGTCAGGCAGCGGCAGACACTTGGTAGCCAGGCTGCGCAGGATCGTCGGATAGTCGCCCCCCGGAAGGTCAGAGCGTCCGATGGAGCCGGCGAACAGCAGGTCGCCCGAGAACATGATCTCGTCATCGGGCAGCCGGAAGCTCACCGACCCCCTGGTATGGCCGGGCGTGTGGTCGACCACGAGCTCGAGGCCGGCGAGCTGGAGGACGGCGCCGTCGGTCAGCTCGCGCACGTCGTCGGGCTCGCTCAGCGTGAGGCCGCCGAACAGCGAGGAGCTCGTGTCGGACCAGCCCGCGGCCGGGTCGCTCAGCAGGTGGCGGTCCTCCGGGTGGATCCACGCGGGGACGTCGCGCGCGCCGCAGACCGGGGCGACCGACCAGACGTGATCGAGGTGGCCGTGCGTGAGCAGGACCGCGACCGGCTTGAGCCGGTGCTCGCGCAGCAGCTCGTCGACGCCGTCGGCCGCGTCCTGACCTGGATCGACGATGACGCACTCCGCACCGGCGGCAGGCGCGACGACGTAACAATTGGTCTGGAAGGCCCCTGCGGGGAAGCCGGCGATGAGCATCTGCCTCAGGTGATCTCGTCGAAAAGCCAATGGGAATGTAACCGAAGGGTACCGGTGCGGGTCGCCGGGCTGCGAATCATTACCCGTTGGCCGATACGATTCGCCCACCTCAGTTGATTCACTATGGGAGGCAAAGCGGTGGCCACGGGGAAGGACCGGCAGAAGGCGCTGGCTCGCGAGCACTACGAGCGGCAGATGCAGCGCCGTCTCGAGCGTGAGCAGAAGGCCAAGCGCAACGCGATCATCGGCTCCACCGTGGGCGTGGTCATCGTGGTCGGTGGCATCGTCGCCGCGGTGGCGGTGCTCGGCGGCAACGACCCGGCGACGGAGGCGGCCGCCTCACCTACGGCGTCCGCCGCGGACACCGCGACGGCCGCGCCCAGCGCCACGGCGGCGAGCACGGGGCCCAAGCCGTACGACGCGGCGACCGGCACCTGTGACTACGCCGCCGACACGGCGGGCGGTCAGGTGAAGGACGTCGGCACGCCGCCGAAGAAGGTCAAGACGACGCCCGCCACGAAGAAGATGACGATCGCGACAAATCTTGGCGACATCGTGGTCGATCTCAACAACGCCAAGGCGCCCTGCACCACGAACTCACTGGAGTTCCTGGCGAAGAAGAACTACTACGACGGCACCAAGTGCCACCGGCTCGGCAGCGACGCGTTCCCGATGCTGCAGTGCGGCGACCCGACCGCGAAGGCCGACGGCAAGAGCCAGGACGGCGCCGGCGGCCCCGGGTACGTACTGGCCGAGGAGAACCTCCAGGGCGCCCAGTACAAGCGCGGCGTGATGGCGATGGCCAAAACCCAGGCGCCCGGCAGCACGGGAAGCCAGTTCTTCCTTGTTTACGGAGACATCCAGCTCGACCCGCTTTACACGCCGGTGGGTACGATCACCAAGGGGCTCGACATCTTGGACAAGGTGAACAAAGCAGGCATCATCGCCGACTCGGGAGGCGGGACTGGGGCACCCAAGCAAACCGTCGAAATCAAAGACGTGACAATCGCCGGCAAGAGCTGACGTAATACAAACTAGGGACGAAGTAGTCCCGAAGGGTCTGATGGAAAGTGCGGGAGGACACGGTGAGCACCGACCCGTGGGGCCGGGTAGACGACGACGGCACCGTCTACGTGCGTACGGCTGAGGGAGAGCGGGCCGTCGGCTCCTGGCAGGCCGGTGAACCCGAAGAGGCACTGGCCTACTTCCATCGCAAGTACGACGAGCTGGCGGGCCAGGTTCAGCTGCTCGAACAGCGGGTCAGGGGCACTGATCTGGCTCCGGCGCAGGCCGAGGCCAGCATCGCCAAGCTGCGCGAGGCCGTCGCCGACGCCCACGCCATCGGCGACCTGGCCGCGCTGACGACCCGGCTCGACGGCCTGACGGAGCTGGTCGCCCAGCGCCGTGAGGAGGTCAAGACGGCCCGCGAGCACGCGCGCGCCGAGGCCAGGGCGGTCAAGGAGCGCATCGTCGCCGAGGCCGAGCGCATCGCCGACGAGACCACCCACTGGAAGTCGGGCGGCGAGCGGCTGCGCCAGCTGGTCGAGGAGTGGAAGGCCGCGGACCGGATCGACCGGGTCACCGAGGCCGCGCTGTGGAAGCGGCTGTCGGCCGCCCGCACGGCGTTCGCCAAGCGGCGCAAGCAGTACTTCGCGGGGCTGGACGAGCAGCGTGAGGGCATTCGCGCGGCCAAGGAGCGCATCGTCGCCGAGGCCGAGGCGCTGGCCGACTCGACCGACTGGGGTCAGACCGCGGCCGTCTACCGCGAGCTGATGCAGCAGTGGAAGAGCGCGGGCCGGGCCTCGCGCGAGGCCGAGGACGAGCTGTGGGCCCGCTTCAAGGCCGCCCAGGACCAGTTCTTCCAGGCCCGGTCGGCGGTCTTCGCCGAGCGCGACGCCTCGCTGGCGGCCAACGCGCAGGTCAAGGAGGAGCTGCTGGCCGAGGCGGAGAAGATCCTCCCGGTCACCGACATCCGCACGGCCAGGGGCGCGCTGCGCCACATCCTGGAGCGGTGGGAGGCCGCCGGGCCCGTGCCGCGTGAGCAGCGCGACCGGCTCGAAGGCGGGCTGCGCAAGGTGGACGAGGCCGTGCGCAAGGCCGAGGACGCCGAGTGGAAGCGCTCCAACCCCGAGGCCAGGGCCCGCGCGCAGAGCACGGTCGACCAGCTGCGCACCTCGATCGAGCAGCTGGAGAAGCGGCTGGCCAAGGCGCAGGCCGCCGGGCGCGCCAAGGACGTCAAGGAGGCCGAGGAGGCACTGGTCGCCCGCCGCTCCTGGCTCGAGGAGGCCGAGCGCACGCTGGCCGAGTTCAGCTGAGCCGGGCGAGCGGCCGTCCGGCCGCCTCGCCCGGTCCCTGACGTGCTTTCCCGCCCGATCACAGGGAATCGGGCGGACGCGGAGGGGCCCCGCGATCTACGCTGACGGCATGGATCCCGTCAGCGTCGCGCGTGCCCTGGTCGAGGAGATGTTCCCGGGAGCCCTGTACGCCTTCGTCGGCGGCAGCGTGCTCACCGAGCACCGCACCAGCACCTCCGATCTCGACGTCGTGGTGGTGCTCGACGGCCTGCCCAGGCCTTACCGCGAGTCGCTGCGGTGGCGCGGCTGGCCGGTCGAACTGTTCGTGCACAGCGAGACCAGCCTGCACGCCTACCTCGACAAGGACTTCGACCGGCGGCAGCCGAGCCTGGCGCGCATGTGCGCCGAGGGCGCGGTGCTGACCGACCGGACCAGCGGCCGGGCCAGCGACCTGCAGGCGACGCTGGGCGTACGCCTGGCGGCCGGTCCCGGCGGGCTGACGGACACGCAGGCCGAGCGGGCCCGCTACTGCCTGTCCGACCTCCTGGACGACCTGTCGGGGGCGACGGATCCCGGCGAGCAGACATTCATCCGGTGGCAGGTGGTGGAGGAGACGGCCCGGCTGGCGCTCGGGTTCGGGCGCCGGTGGCAGGGCAGCGGCAAGTGGCTGCTGCGCGAGCTGCGGGCACACGACCCGGAACTGGCCGCTGAGCTGCTGGCCGTGCATGACGACCCGGTACGCCTGGCGGCGGTGGCCTCAGGGGTGCTGGAGAGGGCGGGAGGGCGGCTCTGGGAAGGATACCGGGCCGAGGGTGACCCGTTTCACCGGCCGCTGCGTCACGTGGCCTCAGGGGAGCTCTCGGGGGAGACGGCGCAGAGCTCCGGCATGCGGCGGCTGGCCGCCGTCAGCGGCGCCACCGCCGGGTCCTCGCGGCTCTGGATGGGCCAGACCCATGTCGCGCCCGCCACCCGCTCCTCCGACCACCACCACGGGGCCTCCGAGACGGCGATCTACGTGGTCAGCGGCACCCCGTCGTTCGTGTTCCTCGACGGGGCGCGGGAGGTCCGGCTGGACACCAAGCCCGGGGACTACGTCTTCGTGCCCCCGTACGTGCCGCACCGGGAGGAGAACCCCGACCCGTCACAGGAGGCCGTCGTCGTGATCGCCCGCAGCACCCAGGAGGCCATCGTGGTCAACCTCCCGGACCTCCGCCCCCACTGACCTCCGCCCCGCGCCGGCCGGACGCGGCGGGTCAGCCGCCGGCACCGCTGACGCGGTAGACGTCGAAGACGCCCTGGATGCTGCGGACGGCCTTCAGCACGTGCCCCAGGTGCTTCGGGTCACCCATCTCGAAGGTGAACTTGCTGATCGCCACCCGGTCCCGCGACGTCGTCACCGAGGCGCTGAGGATGTTGACATGCTGGTCGGACAGCGTACGCGTCACGTCGGAGAGCAGGCGCGGCCGGTCCAGAGCCTCCACCTGGATGGCCACCAGGAACACGCTGTCGTCGCTCGGCGACCAGCTCACCTCGACCAGCCGGTCCGGCTGCGACTTGAGCTGCTGGATGTTGGTGCAGTCGCCCCGGTGCACGGACACGCCGTGCCCGCGGGTGACGAACCCGACGATCTCGTCGCCGGGCACAGGGGTGCAGCACTTCGACAGGCGTACCCAGACGTCGGCGTCGCCCGCCACCACCACGCCGGCGCCGCCCCCGCCCCGGGGACGGCCGCGCAGCCGGGTCGGCAGCGAGGTCTCGGCGATGTCCTCCTCGGCGCTGTCGACGCCGCCGATCGAGGCCACCAGCTTCTGCACGACGGCCTGCGCCGCGACGTGCCCCTCGCCCACGGCCGCATACAGCGCCGACACGTCGGGGTAGCGCAGGTCGCGGGCCAGCGCCAGCAGCGCCTCGCCGGACATCAGCCGCTGCAGCGGCAGCCCCTGCTTGCGCATGGCGCGGCCGATGGCCTCCTTGCCCGCCTCGATCGCGGTCTCGCGGCGCTCCTTGGAGAACCACTGCCGGATCTTGTTGCGGGCGCGGCCCGACTTGACGAACTTCAGCCAGTCACGTGACGGCCCGGCGTCGGGCGACTTGGAGGTGAAGATCTCGACGGTGTCGCCGTTGCCGAGGCGCGACTCCAGCGGCACCAGCCGCCCGTTGACGCGCGCCCCGATGCAGCGGTGGCCCACCTCGGTGTGCACGGCGTACGCGAAGTCGACCGGTGTGGCCCCCTCGGGCAGGGCGATGACCTGGCCCTTCGGGGTGAACACGTAGACCTCGGACACCGACAGGTCGAACCGCAGCGACTCCAGGAACTCGCCCGGGTCGGAGGTCTCCTTCTGCCAGTCGAGGAGCTGGCGCAGCCAGGCCATGTCGCTGCCCGGCTTGACCTTGCCGGGAGGGCCGCCGCCGACCTCCTCTTTGTACTTCCAGTGCGCGGCCACGCCGTATTCGGCCCTGTGGTGCATCGCGTGGGTGCGGATCTGCAGCTCCACCGGCTTGCCCTCGGGACCGATCACCGTCGTGTGCAGCGATTGGTACATGTTGAACTTGGGCATCGCTATGTAGTCTTTGAACCGCCCCGGCACCGGGTTCCACCGGGCGTGGATCGTGCCCAGCGCCGCGTAGCAGTCGCGCACGCTGTCGACCAGCACGCGGATGCCCACCAGGTCGTAAATGTCGTCGAACGCCACGTCCCTGGCGATCATCTTCTGGTAGACCGAGTAGTAGTGCTTGGGCCGGCCCTTGACCACCGCGCGGATCTTCGCCTCGCGCAGGTCGCCCGAGACCTTCTCGATGACCTCCTGCAGGAACAGGTCGCGGCGCGGGGCCCGCTCCGACACCATGCGCGCGATCTCGTCGTAGCGCTTGGGGTAGAGCATGGCGAACGCGAGGTCCTCGAGCTCCCACTTGATCGTGTTCATGCCCAGGCGGTGGGCCAGCGGGGCGAAGATCTCCAGCGTCTCGCGGGACTTCTGGTGGCGCTTGTGCTCGGGCAGGTAGCGCATGGTGCGCATGTTGTGGAGCCGGTCGGCCAGCTTGATGATCAGCACGCGGATGTCGCGCGACATGGCGACGACCATCTTGCGCACGGTCTCGGCCTGCGCCGCGTCGCCGAACTTGACCTTGTCCAGCTTGGTCACGCCGTCGACCAGAGACGCGATGGTGTCGCCGAAGTCGCCGCGCAGCTCGTCGAGGCCGTAGGCGGTGTCCTCGACAGTGTCGTGCAGCAGCGCCGCGCACAGCGTCTCGTCGTCGGTGCCGAGCTCGGCCAGGATGGTGGCCACGGCGAGCGGATGCGTGATGTACGGGTCGCCGGACTTCCGCTTCTGGTCGCGGTGGTGGTAGGCGGCGACGTCGTAGGCGCGCTCGATCACGCGCAGGTCGGCCTTGGGGTGGGTGGCGCGGACCGTGCGGAACAGCGGCTCCAGCACCGGGTTCATGGCCCCACCCCCAAACCGTCGCCGGCGCGTCGCTGGAACGCCGGACGGCTCGGCGCTGCCGGAGTCGGCTACCTCGGGCACGACCGCATCACGGGGCACACAGACTCCTCCCGCAATGGCTCCTCACGCAATTGGCTCCTCACGTTCGAGTCCAGATCCCCCAGTGTATCCAGGTGGCGAACCCGGGCCGTCGCGGGCCGGGCTCAGACGATCACGAGGGAATGCAGGTTCACTCCCGTCAAACGCTCGCGGCCCTTGAGAAATGCCAGCTCCATGAGCACCGCGATGCCGATGACGTCGGCGCCGGCCCGCTTCACCAGATCCATGGTCGCCTTCGCCGTGCCGCCCGTGGCCAGCACGTCGTCGACGATGAGGACGCGGTCGCCGGGCGCGAACGCGTCGCGGTGGACCTCGATGGTCGCGGAGCCGTACTCCAGATCGTAGGACTCTTCGAGGGTTTCGGCGGGCAGTTTCCCCTTCTTCCGCACAGGCACGAACCCGGCCCCTGCCCGGTACGCCACCGGCGCCGCCAGGATGAACCCGCGCGCCTCGATCCCCACGATCTTGTCGACCTGGTGCAGCCCGGCCAGCTCGTCCACCACGGCCGCCATCGCGACCGGGTCGGCCAGGAGCGGGGTGATGTCCTTGAACATGACTCCCGGCTTGGGATAGTCGGGCACGTCCCTGATCCGGTCCAGGATCATCGTGCTCAGCTCACTCATGGCGTTTCCCTCGCATCTCTCCACCGGCCGTCGTGCCGGGCTCCATGATGGTGCATTCCAGCCCTCAGGCGGACCGGTCCCGCCCCGGCGGGCGGCCCAGGATGCCCTCTATGGCGCCGCAGACGTCCTCACGGGCGCGGAAGTCCTCCGGACCATTCCGGACCTCCAGGGACATCCATGCGGCGCTCAAGGGACGTCCTGCGGCCCCGAGACGGCGCGACGCCCCCGCCCGGCAATGGGCGGGGGCGTCGTCCGTGCCGTACGCGGCTATCCCTTGGCTACCGCCGCGCTTTTGGAGCCCTTCGCCCCCTTGCCGCCCGTCGAGGCGAGCCGCTTGGCGATGGCCTGGTACTTCGGCTCGCGCTCCTTCAGCGTCACCAGCAGCGGCGTGGCCACGCACAGCGAGGAGTACGTGCCGACGATCATGCCGACGAACAGCGCCAGCGACAGGTCCTTCAGCGTGCCGGCGCCGAGCAGCGTGGTGCCGATGAACAGGATCGCCGCCACCGGCAGGATCGCGACCAGTGACGTGTTCAGCGACCGGATCAGCGTGTGGTTGAGCGCGTTGTTGGCGGCCATCGAGTACGTCATCTTCGACGTGTGGCCCAGCTTGGCCGTGACCTCCTTGATCATGTCGAACACCACGACCGCGTCGTAGAGCGAATAACCGAGGATGGTCAGGAAGCCCAGCAGCGTCGCCGGCGTGACCTCGAAGCCCGACCAGGCGTAGATGCCGGCCGTGATGACGAGGTCGTGGATGAGCGCGACGATCGCGGCCAGCGCCATCTTCGGCTCGAACGCCATCGACAGGTACAAGATGATCGCCAGCATGAACACGCCCAGGCCGATCCAGGCCTTCTGGGAGACCTCACCGCCCCAGGACGCGCCGATCGACTGAATGCTGACCTGGCCGACCGGGACGTTGAAGTCCTTGGCCACCCCGGACTGGACCTGGTTCAGCGTGCCTTCGGAAAGGGTCTCGGTGGTGACCCGCCAGCCGTTTCCGGCCGTCTGCACGATCGGCTGGTGCACGCCCTCGTCACTGAAGGTCTCGCGGACCTGCTCGATGGTGGCGCTGGGCGCGCTGAAGGTGAAGACCGAGCCGCCCCTGAACTCCACGCCCAGGTTGAGCCCGTTGATCAGCAGACCGGCGAGCGAGACGGCCAGCAGCAGGCCGGACAGGCTGTACCAGAGTCTCCATTTGCCGACGAAGTCGACGTCGATCTCGCCGCGGTAGAGGCGACGCGCGAGTCCCATCTCAGGCCTCCTGCGGGGTGGTCGTGCGGGTGCCCGTGCTGCCGGCTTCGCTCATGCGCTCGGCGTCGAGACCGGACAGCGGGTGCCCCTTGGCGAAGAACTTCAGCCTCGCCAGCAGGGCGATGAACGGCTTCGTGAACAGGAACACCACCACGATGTCGATCAGCGTGGTCAGGCCCATCGCGAAGGCGAACCCGGCCACACCGCCCACCGCCAGGAAGTAGAGCACGATCGCGGCGATGAACATGACGGCGTCGGCGATCAGGATCGTGCGCCGGGCACGGACCCAGGCCACCTCGATGGCCGCGCGAAGCGTCCGCCGGCCCTCCTTCATCTCATCGCGGATGCGTTCGAAGTACACGATGAAGGAGTCGGCGGTGATGCCGATCGAGACCACCAGGCCGATGATGTGCGGCAGCGACAGCCGGAAGTTGGCGTTGTGGCCGAGCACGACCACCGACGTGTACGTGATGATCGTGGCGACCACGAGGCTCAGCACCGCCACGATGCCCAGACCCCGGTAGTAAAGCAGGCAGTAGAGCACCACGAGCACCAGGCCGATGATGCCGGCGATCAGGCCGCCCTCCAGCTGGTCCTGACCCAGGGTCGAGGAGACCGTGTCGATGGAGCTGCGGTTGAACTTCAGCGGGAGCGCGCCGTACTTCAGCTGCTCGGCCAGCTGGGTGGCGGTGGCCTGGTTGAACTGGCCGGTGATCTCGGCACGGCCGCCGGTGATCGGGCCGATGATGTTGGGCGCGGTGATCACGACGCCGTCGAGCACGACCGCGACCTTGTTGCGCGGCTCCTGCGAGTTGTACGCCTGCGTGGTGAGCTGGCCCCAGGCTCCGGCGCCCTGGCTCTTGAAGTCGAGCTGGACGCTCCACTCGGCGCTGCCCTGGGGGATGCCGGCGGTGGCCGTGCTGATGTCGGTGCCGACGACCTTGGCGACGTCGAGGACGTACTTGAAGCTGCCGTCGGACTCACAGGCGGCGTACTGCTTCTTCGGGTCGTCCTGCACGCCCTGGCCGCGGTTGGCCGGGTCGGCGCAGTTGAGCTTGTTGAACTGCGCCAGCACCGCCGGGTCGATGCCCGTGGTGTCGATGCCGGCATTGGGGTCCTGGGTGGGCGGCGTGCTGGCCTGCGCGCTCGGCGACGCCGTCGGCGTGGCCTTGGCGTCCTGACCCTTCTTGGTGTCCTGCTTCTGGCCCTGGGCGCTCTGCGTGGCCGACGGCTGCGCGGAGGCCGACGCGCTCGGGGACGGCGCGGTCAGCGCCTGCGACAGCGCCTTGCCCGTCGGAGACGCGGTGGGCTTCGGCGTGTCAGCCGACTGGGACCCGGTCGGCTTGGCCGACTGCTGAGTCGACGGCTTGGCCGAGCCGGTCGCGGAAGGCGAGGCGCTCGGCGTGGGCGCGTTCGTGGCCAGCTCCTGCGGCAGCTGCGTGGCCTCCATGGCGAGGACCTGCCGGAAGCGCAGCTCCGCGGTGGTGGCGACCAGCTTGATGGCCTCGCTCTGCCCGACGCCCGGGATGGAGATGATGATGTTGTCGCCTGACTTGGCGACCTCCGCGTCGGAGATGCCGGTGCCGTTGACGCGGTCGCGGATGATGTTGACCGCGCGGTCAAGGATCTCTTCTGGAGGACTCGCGTTGTTCAGAGTCACGGGCGACAGAGTCACCGTCGTGCCGCCGGCGAGGTCGAGCCCCAGTTTGGGCGTGAACGCCTTCTGCAGGAGCATCGTCGCGCCCATGGCGAGGATGAGCGCCAGCAGCACCAGGAGCGTGCGCCCCGGTCGGCTGTGGCGGCTGGTCGGTCGGGCCACTGGTCGTCAGTTCTTTCGGATAGAGGTTTGTCGCAGAGCTTAGTCAGGACTGCTTGGTGCTGGAGTCCTGGCCGTCGTTGCGATCCACGGTGGCCTCGGACTCGCTCTTGTCCTCCCCGTCCTCGTCGGCGTCGGTCTCGTCCGCCGGCGGGGCATCGCCGGGCGTGAGGATGCGGCCGATCGCGGCCTTCACCCAGCGGGTCTCGATCCCGGGCGCGACCTCGAGGATGACGTCATCATTGTCCACCGCGACCACGGTGCCGAACAGACCGGTCGTGGTCATGACGCGGGTGCCGGGTGTCAGGGAGTTCTGCATCCGGATCGCCTCTTGCTGGCGCTTGCGCTGGGGGCGGATCAGCAGGAAGTAGAACACCACCACCAGAAGAATCAGCGGCAGGATGCTTCCGAGTTGTCCCATGTCCATAAGGGGCGACCTTCCATTGTCGTACAAGGAGTTGACACCGGCCTCGCGCCGGAAATTCCGTGCGTTGCTTCGGGCCGCGCCGCTCAGCCCGTCAGCCTACACAGCCAGCCAAGGCACGGAGTGTAGGCGGTTGTTGCGAAACGCGGCAACGAGGCAGCGTTTCGGCGCGCGGGGAAGTTCCCAATTTGAAATGGTTGCAACCGATCTGTGATCAGTCGATATTCGCGGCTCCGAACGCGTCGGGGGGCGGGGTCATTCCGAGGTGGATCCAGGCCGCCGCGGTCGCCACCCGGCCGCGCGGCGTCCTGGCCAGCAGTCCTTGGCGTACGAGGAACGGCTCGGCCACCACCTCGACCGTCTCCGGCTCCTCCCCCACGGCCACGGCCAGGGTGGACAGGCCGACCGGGCCGCCGCCGAACTTCTTCAGCAGCACGCCGAGCACCGCCCGGTCGAGCCGGTCGAGCCCTTCGGCGTCCACCTCGTACAGGTTGAGCGCCGCGGAGGCGATGTCGCGGTTGATCAGGCCGTCGGCACGCACGTCGGCGAAGTCGCGTACGCGTCTGAGCAGGCGGTTGGCGATGCGGGGCGTGCCGCGCGACCGCCTGGCGATCTCGTGGGCGCCTTCGGCCGGGAGGTCGACGGCGAGCAGCTTGGCCGAGCGGTAGAGCACCTGCTCCAGCTCGCCCACCTCGTAGAAGTCCATGTGCGCGGTGAAGCCGAACCTGTCACGCAGCGGCGCCGGCAGCAGCCCGGCCCGCGTGGTGGCTCCCACGAGCGTGAACGGCGCGATGTCGAGCGGGATGGCGGTGGCGCCCGGGCCTTTGCCGACCACGATGTCGACCCGGAAGTCCTCCATCGCGAGGTAGAGCATCTCCTCGGCGGGCCTGGCCATCCGATGGATCTCGTCGATGAACAGCACCTCGCCCTCGGCCAGCGTGGACAGGATGGCCGCGAGATCGCCCGCCCGCTCCAGCGCGGGGCCCGAGGTGATGCGGAGCGGGGCGTTCAGCTCGGCCGCTATGATCATGGCCAGGGTGGTCTTGCCGAGTCCCGGGCCGCCGCTCATCAGCACGTGGTCGGGCGGGCGCCGCCGGCGCAGCGCGCTCTCCAGCACGAGTGACAGCTGCTCGCGCACGCGGCCCTGCCCGATGAACTCGCCCAGCCGCTTGGGCCGCAGCGCCGCCTCGATCTGCAGTTCGTCGCCTGCCGCATCGGGCGACACGAGCTCCCGCTCAAACCCCACCCCGACCACACCTCCTCACCCGGATCACGCCACGACCACCACATCCGATGCCGCCCCGAGCCCGCCCGACCCCGCCCGGCGCCGCGTCCCGCCATGACCCGGAACGGTCACCGGACGCGTGAACCGTGCCCGGGACGCACGCGCCGCCGTCCCCCGGCCATGGCTCGCCGCCGCGATACCGAACCCGGGGGTCCGAAGTTCTCACCGTACGGCCCTCAGCCCTCACCCCTGAGGGACGGCGCGCGGCGATGTGCTGCTGACCGCCCGTGACGGGTCCCCGGAGGCCGAGGACAGGTCGCGGGAGGCCGGAGGCGGAGCGCCGGGGGGTGGGCGGGGTGCGGTGAGGGGTCATCGGATGTTCAGCGCTCGGAGTGCGGCCTTGAGCAGGGCGGCGACCTGGGGCTGACGGCCCGCGGCGAGTTCGGCGTCGGCGTCGGGCTCCACGACGGCGATCGCCTCGTCGGCGTCCTTGCTGGAGTAGCCCAGCCCCACCAGCCCCGAGTGGACCTGCTCCCGCCACACCGCCACCCGCCGCTGCCCGTTGAGCGCCGCGTTGAGGGCCGCCTCGGGCGTGCCGAGCCGATCCTTGAGCTCCAGCACGATGCGCTGAGCACCCTTCTGCCCGATGCCCGGAACCTGCGTGAGGGCCTTGAGGTCGGCGCCGGCCACGGCGACGCGCAGCGCGTTGGGGGTGTGGACGGCGAGCATGGCGAGGGCCAGCTTGGGGCCGACGCCGCTGGCGGTCTGCAGGAGCTCGAAGACGGCGCGCTCGTCGTCGGTGGCGAAGCCGTAGAGGGTGAGCGACTCCTCTCGCACCACCAGAGACGTGGCGAGCCGGCCCTGCTCGCCGATGCGCAGCGTGGCGAGGGTGCCGGGGGTGCAGTGGGTGAGGATGCCGACGCCGCCGACCTCGATGACGGCCGCGTCCGGCGCGATGGCCGCGACCTTCCCCGCGACTGACGCGATCACAGCTCCACACCCTTCCCGACGATCGGCGCGATCATTGTTCGGCGCCCTTTCCTCATGACCAGCGGGTGCGGCTCTCCCGCGACCTGCGCCCTCACAGCCTGGGGTCCTTCCGGGTGGCCTTGGCCAGGGCCGCGGAGAGGCGGCTTTGGGCGCCGCCGCGCCACACGTGGCAGATGGCCAGGGCGAGCGCGTCGGCGGCGTCGGCGGGCTTGGGCATCTCGGACAGGCGCAGCAGGCGGGTGACCATGGCGCCGATCTGCTTCTTGTCGGCGGTGCCGCTGCCCGTGATGGCGGCCTTGACCTCGGACGGCGTGTGCAGCGCCACGGGCAGCCCGCGCCGGGCGGCGCACAGCACGGCGATGCCGGCGGCCTGCGCGGTGCCCATGACCGTGCGTACGTTGTGCTGGCTGAAGACCCGCTCGACCGCGACCGCGTCGGGGCGTACGTCGTCGAGCCACTGCTCGATCCCGGCCTCGATGCCGATCAGGCGCGTGCCGAGCTCCTCGTCCGCGCCGGTGCGGACCACCCCGACGGCCACCAGCGTCAGCGGCGCGCCCGGGCGCCCCTCGACGGCTCCCAGGCCGCACCGGGTCAGCCCCGGATCGACGCCCATCACCCGCACCGGCCTGTCCCTCCGCGCCGCCGAACACCTGTTCGGCACGAGACTCTACCCCGGCCGAGGTGGCCCGCGCATCGTGAAACGCCCGGCTGCCGCCTCGATCCGGCAGGGACAGCGTCTTCGGTTCTGTGTTCACCTACGCAAAACGGACATCGGCGCAGTCTCGTCGCACGCCGGCCGAGGCTGGACGGCGATGCGATGGAAGCCGAAGCCGCGTCCGTCCGGCAAGCACGGCGTGACACCGATGGAGGCGGGGACCGGACGCCGGCCAGACACCCTGCCGCGGCAGAAAGTTACATCGCGATTACCATTCGCTGCAACCCGTCGAGCGGGAGAAATCGATCAGCGGTTCTACCGGTGATCACCGGCTCGCACAGCGGATGCCGGCAACTGTTCGTGCTCTGTCAGAAGTAGTCGAGCGTGTACGGCCTCGCGGCGAAGACCGTGTCGAGGGCCTCGTCGTACCGGTCGTCGCCGGACATCAGCCCGGCGAGGCGGAGCGTGGCCGCCGGGATCCCGGAGTACAGCGCGGCCAGGCCGTTCGCGCCGAGCACGGCACCCGGTGCTCCGGCCGCGGACTCCGCGACCGGCGTGGCCGCGCCCGAGCCGCCGGAGAACTCCAGCCGCCACGTGCCACCGCCCAGCACGGGGTCCTCCACGGTGACGACCGCGTCGCAGGTCACGGGCACCGGGTATCCCCTGCGCTCGATCGCGGCGGCCACGTCCAGCACCCGGAACATCCAGCGGATCTGCTTGACCTGGTCCTTGCTCCGCTCCCGCAGCAGCCACAGCACAGGGTCGTCGGGCGCTACCGGGGCGACGATGTGCTCGGCGATCGATGACGCGCTGCCCACCAGGGACCACAGCGTCCTGGCGGTCTTCTCCGACCCGGCGACGAGGTTGTCGACCAGGATGTCCTCGCCGCGCCACCGGTAGACCACGAAGCCGTCGTCGGCGAGGTAGAGGAAGTCGTCCTTGTTCTCCAGCCGCAGGCTCCAGGTGGGCTCGTCCCAGGAGACGGGCCCGCTGGCGCGGGTGGCGCCGTGCACGCGGCGCAGCACCGAGATGACCTCCGCGGCGTCGCCGGGCCCCATCCTGCGCAGCTTGACCTCGCCGGACGGCCGGATCTGGCGCAGGGCCTCGGCGCGGAAGGTCACGTTGTGCTGGGCTCCGGCGTGTTCGAAGCCGACGCCGCGGTAGAGGGGCGTGGTCGCCGGATAGAGCGCGGAAACCGCGTCCCCGAGCGCCGCGGCCCGTTCGATGACGGCCCGCATGATCCGGGTCCCGACCCCGCGGCCGCGGTCCTCGGGGTTGACGGTGACGCCCGCGATCCCGGCCATGGGCTGCGGCCTGCCGTGCCACCACTGGGTGAACTGCCGCAGCCGGGCCGAGGCGGCGAGCCTCGAGCCGTCGAACGCGCCCAGGTAGCGGCCCTGGCCGAGCGCGGGCGTGACCGCGCGGCGCCACCGGTCGGCGTCGTCCGGTGAGGTCGGGCCGAACGAGCGCTTACGGAGATCGAGGACGGCGTCGAGGTCGTCCGGGGTCAGATCGCGAATTTCCACGGTGGGCCAACCTACGCAGCGGGGGGACGCGATGTCGAACCGTTTGCCGAGATGACGAGTCTGTCGAGGTAGAACAATTGGGCGGCCACCACGGCCGCCAGCGCGACGGCGACCACGAGCAGCGGCGTGGTCCCGCCGACGTCGAACGTCGTGGGGCCGCCGAACCGGGCGAGTTGGATCATCTGGGCGACGGGAGCCGTGTGCAGGGCGGGCTGCTGGACGACGAGCAGCGGCCAAAGCAGGTCCTGGGCGTTCACCAGCGCGACGGCCCCGGTCAGGATGCCCGCCATGGGCAGCGAGGGCAGGACGACACCGCTGAAGAAGTCCCTGTCGTTGCGCTCGGCCAGTCCCCTGCACAGCAGGGTGAGCACGAGCAGGGCCGGGACGCTCACCAGGAGGGGCGGGAAGAGCGCGAGGAAGGTGTCGATCAGGCCGAGGTTGCGCATGTTCTGCCAGTTCGCGACGCCGAGGGGGCCTGTGCCGACGAACAGCCAGGGCGCGAACACCAGCAGCAGCCAGTCGCTGCCGCGGCCTAGAGGCCGCAGACCGCCGATGCCGAGCGCGGCGAGGTAGGCGACGCCGACCGAGACCAGTGCCCCGGCGATGGCGGGCACCCAGGTGTTGACCTGCGCCTGCAGGCCCCCCGCGGGGCTGCCGGGCGAGGCCAGCACGCCGGAGATCCAGGGCCAGGCCAGCAGGACGCCCACGGCCAGGAAGAGGACCAGCGCCGACACCCCCGCGACCACACCGGCGGTCGTCGCGCGGCGGCTGGAGGGCGGCGTGGGCGCGGGCCCGAAGGTTCCGGCGGCGGGAGGCCCGCCGAGCGGAGACCCTGCGGGAGGTCCGATGGGAGGGCCGGTGGGAGGAGACGCGGAGCCGAGGGGCCCGCCGGCCGGAGACGCGGAGAGCGGCGGCGCGGGAGCGTGCGGCCCGAAGACGGGAGGTCCTGCGGGGGCGCCGGCTCCGGCCGAAGCAGGAGGCCAGGCGGGACCGGAAGGACTGCCCGGACCCGGAGGACCACCCGGACCGGAAAGGCCGCCCGGACCGGAAAGGCCGCCCGCACCGGAAGGACCACCCGGACCGGCAGGCATGGCGCCTGGGGCCGGGGTCCCTATGGCAGAGGCGTCCGGGGCGCGGGTTCCGGTGGACGGGACGAGGGCGATGCGGGTGCGGAAGGCCACGGCGACGACGGTCGCGATGATGCCCAGCACGCCGACGACCACCCCCGAGAATGCCGCCACGGACGCTCCCAGCCCGAAATCGGCCAGCCTGAAGGCGTAGTCGTACTGCAGCCCCGCCAGCGTCTCTGTGGACCGCTGAGGGCCTCCAGCGGTGAGCACCAGGCCGATGGAGAAGGTCTGCAGCCCGACGGCGACGGTGGTCAGCGCCACGAGCACGCCGACGACGAACATGGCGGGCACGACGCCGCCGCCGCGCAGGGCGGGCAGGAACGCGAGGACGGCCAGCGAGCAGACCACGCCGAACGTCGCCGCGGCGACGATCAGCCGCAGCGCGCCCGGCGCGGTGCCGGGCTCGGTCAGCTCCCGGGCCAGCGTGAGCAGGCCGGAGGAGTCGGGCCCGAACCCGCGCAACCAGGCCGCCGCCACGCCCACCGGCGAGAACGTGACGATCGCCAGGGACAGCACGATCCGCCCGGCCCGCCGCGGCCAGGTGCCGGCCCGGTCGAGGGCCAGCGCCAGCAGCGGCGCCACCACGACGGCCACGAGCAGCGGCACGAGGGTGAGCGAGAGTGTGAACCCCAGCGCCCGCCAGAACCTGTCGTCGCCCAGCAGCTGCGCGTAGTTGTCCGTCCCGGCGTAGGTGCTCTCCCTGAGGACGCCGCCGCTCTGGAAGCTGAGCCAGATCGTCTGCGCCGTCGGCAGCACCAGGGTGATGAGGGTGCCGAAGAGGGCGGGGACGGCCAGCAGCCAGCCGATGACCCGGTAGGACGGCTGTGGTGGGTTAGGGGAAGTCACGTCGCCCGACCCTACGCCGCTCACGGGCGTTCGCGCACGCGAAAAGCATCGTGTCCGCGGGCACGCGCACGGGAGGGCCCGGCGGAACCGAGCCCTCGGACATGGCGGCGGGGATGCCTACTCGGCGCCCAGGCGCTCCAGCACGGCGTCGCTGACGTCGAAGTTCGCGTAGACGTTCTGCACGTCGTCGCTGTCCTCCAACGCCTCGATGAGGCGGAACACCTTCTTGGCGCCCTCCTCCTCGAGCGGCACGCTCATCGTCGGCAGGAAGCTCGACTCGGCCGAGTCGTAGTCGATCCCGGCTTCCTGCAGCGCCTTGCGCACCGGCACCAGGTCCCCGGCCTCGCAGACGACCTCGAAGGAGTCGCCCATGTCGTTGACCTCTTCGGCGCCCGCCTCGAGCACGGCCATGAGCACGGTGTCCTCGTCGAGCCCGTCGCCGGGCACGATCACGACGCCCTTGCGGTTGAACATGTAGGAGACGGACCCGGGGTCGGCCAGGGAGCCGCCGTTGCGGGTCAGCGCGACGCGCACCTCGGAGGCGGCGCGGTTGCGGTTGTCGGTGAGGCACTCGATGAGCACCGCGACGCCGCCGGGCGCGTAGCCCTCGTACATGATCGTCTGGTATTCGGCGCCGCCGGCCTCCAGACCGCCGCCCCGCTTGCGGGCCCGCTCGATGTTGTCGTTGGGCACGGAGCTCTTCTTCGCCTTGTAGATGGCGTCGAAGAGGGTGGGGTTGGCGTCCGGGTCAGGGCCACCGGTCCGGGCCGCCACTTCGATGTTCTTGATGAGCTTGGCGAACAGCTTGCCCCGCTTGGCGTCGAGCGCGGCCTTCTTGTGCTTCGTCGTCGCCCATTTGGAGTGGCCGGACATTACTTAGAGCTCCCTAACCATGTCTACGAAGTAACGGTGCACGCGCGTGTCCCCGGTCAGCTCGGGGTGGAACGACGTCGCGAGCAACGGACCTTGACGGACCGCGACGATCCTATCCCCAGGCTCGCACCGGCCCAGCACTTCGACGTCGTCGCCGACGGATTCGACCCAGGGTGCGCGGATGAACACCGCGTGCACCTCCTCGCCCGCGAAGTCCAGATCCGCCTCGAACGAGTCCACCTGGCGCCCGAACGCGTTGCGCCTGACGACCATGTCGATGCCGCCGATGGTCTGCTGGCCGGCGATGCCGTCCTCGATCCTGTCGGCCAGCATGATCATGCCTGCGCAGGAGCCGTAGGCGGGCATGCCCTCCTTGACCCGCATCCGCAGCGGTTCGAGCATGTCAAAGGTCTCGGCGAGCTTCCACATGGTGGTCGACTCCCCGCCGGGGATGACCAATGCGCCGACCGCGTCCAGCTCGGCGGGCCTGCGTACGGCGACGGCCGTCGCGCCTGCCTCCTGGAGCATGCGCGCATGCTCGCGCACGTCTCCTTGGAGAGCGAGTACACCGATCGTGGGCACAGTCGATCCTTCCGTCCGGGTGCGGGTTCCGACAATTCAACACCAGGATGGCCGGGCATCTTCCTCCGGCGGCCCCGTTCAGCCGCCCGCCGCAGGCAGCGGACGCAGTCCGCGTCTACCAGGTCAGCTTGACGTAGACGGGCTTGTGATCGGACAGGGTCACGTCGCGCTCGACGTGGCAGCGCCGCACCGTGCCCTTGGGGGCGAACAGGTAGTCGAGCTTCTTGTCCTCGCGCGTCCGGCGGCCGGTGCGGTGCCGGCCGCGCTGGTCGCATTCCTCGTACGCCCGGTAGACCGGCGCGACGGCGCGGCGGCCGGCGGCGCTGCCGTATCCGCTGTCGGGTGGCGCGACGTTGAGGTCGCCGCCGAGCACCGTCCGGTGCCCAGGTTTGGCGGCGATCTCCAGCAGGCGCCTGATCTGCCGGGTCCGGTAGGGGGCGCCGGGCCGGCGGTCGTCGTACTGCGCGCCGGAGGACAGGTGGGTCCCGCACGCGTGGACCTTCCTGGCGGGGATGGTGGCGCAGAGGGCGGCGCGCTTGACGAACCACGGCGGCGCGGGCAGGGGATGGACGGCGAAGGTGGCCTCGCCGGCCACGGCGACGGCGATGCTCTGGGCGCCGCGCGGGCGGCCGAGGCGGTCGGGGTGGCAGGCGTACGGGGAGCCGTCGTGGGAGACCAGGCCCCACGAGCCGATCGTCCATTTCCGGCCGGTGCGCTGCTCCAGCCAGAGCTCCAGCGCGCCGTCGGCGCCCGTGCAGAACTCCTGCAGGAAGATCACGTCGGGCTTGATCGGCTGGTTGAGCGCATACGTGCCGATGGTGTTCGCCAGTTCGACGGGGCCCGCGCGGTAGAAAGGGCAGTCGGAGTTGGTGCCGGTGCAGACGTTCCAGGTCATCACGGACAGGTCGGTAGGCGCGGGGGCCGCGAGCAACCCGGCCACGAGCAGCAGGACCTGTCCCACCATGATCGGACAGTCTAGCCGCCGCTGCGCGGCCGGGCACGCGATCCGCTAGGGACGCTCGGTCTCGAGGCGCACCGTCTCCTCCACGGTCATCCCCTGGCTGCGCATCGTCGGGTCGAGCGGCCTCAGGTACGTCTGCTGCACCCCGGGCGCCCGGTCCTCGATGACGAACGTGGCCCGCGTGTAGACCTCGGCCGCGGGCTCGGTGACCCGGGGCACGACCTTGAAGTCGGCCGTCATCTGCTCGCGCTCGATCTTCGTCAGCACGTAACCGCGCTGGTTGTTGTAGAACTTCAGATGCGGGTTGATCTTCAGGAACGGATGCGCGGACGGGTCGGAGTCGGCGCCGTTGCCGCCCGTGGAGATCGAGCTGGCCACCAGCTCGGAGCCCACGGACGGCCCGGTCGGGTCGTCGTAGTCGAGCTTGAGGTCGCTGGCCCAGTGCGCGTGCACGTCGCCGGTCAGCACGACGGGGTTGCGCACCTGGGCGTCGAGCCAGCCCTGGGTGATGCGCCGGCGGGAGGCGACGTAGCCGTCCCAGGCGTCCTGGCTGGTGACCTTGGCGGGGCCGGCGTTGTTGTCACGCTGGGCGAAGAACACCTGCTGTCCAAGGATGTCCCACTGCGCCCGCGAGTGCCGGAATCCGTCCAGGAGCCAGGCCTCCTGCTCGGCGCCGGTGATCGAGCGGGCGGGGTCGATCGAGGCCGGGCAGTCCTTGTAGCCGTCGCCGCAGCCCTGGTCGTCGCGGTACTGGCGGGTGTCGAGCATGTGGAAGGTGGCCATCCGGCCCCACCGGATGCGCCGGTAGAGCTGCATGTCGATGCCGCGCGGGATGGAGGAGCGGCGCAGCGGCATGTTCTCGTAGTAGGCGCGGAAGGCGGCCTCGCGGCGGGACAGGAAGTTCGGCTGCGGGACCTCGGGCTTCTCCGGGATCTCGTCGGCCCAGTTGTTGTCCAGTTCGTGGTCGTCCCACACGACCAGCCACGGCGCGGCGGCGTGCGCGGCCTGCAGGTCGGGGTCGGCCTTGTACTGGGCGTGGCGCTGGCGGTAGTTGGCCAGCGTCTCGGTCTCAGGGCCCTCGTGGTGGCGGATGTTGCCGCCGGGGATGTTGTAGGTGTTCTTGGTGTACTCGTACTGGTAGTCGCCCAGGTGCAGGATCAGGTCGGGGTGCTCGTCGGCCAGCCGGCGGTAGGACGTGAAGAAGCCGTGCTCGTACTGGGCGCAGGAGACGAACGCCATGGCCAGGGCGCCGCCGTACGACAGAGGGTGCGGGGCGGTGCGGGCGCGGCCCATCGGGGAGACGTACGGGCCGACGCGGAAGCGGTACCAGTACTCGCGGTCGGAGCTGAGGTTCTTGAGCTCTACGTGGATGCTGTGGCCCCATTCCGGCGCGGCCACGGTCACGCCGGAGCGGACGACGCGGCGGCCGCGCTCGTCGGCGTACACCTGCCAGAGCACCGGGAAGGGCCGCTGCGGCATGCCGCCGAGCCCGTCCTCGGCGAGGGGCTCCTGGGCGAGCCTGGTCCACAGCACGAAGCCCTCGTGGTCGGGGTCGCCGGAGGCGACGCCCAAGGTGAACGGGTCGGTACGCAGCCCGCGCGAGGCCAGCGTCTGGGCGGTCTCGGCGGCGGGATCGGGTTCGCCGGCGTGCGCGGCCCCGGCGGGGATGGCCGCGGCGGCGCCTGCCGCTAACCCTGTCACGAGGAAATGCCGGCGGTTCAGCTTGGACACGTGTGGCTCCTGGGACGATCAGGGTGAGGGACGCCCCGTAGCCTGACTCAGGATCATGACTACGCGGTGAACACCACACAACACGAAAAAGGCGACATCCTTCGCGGATGTCGCCAAATTCGGCACTTTTCGCCATGTCCCCCGGCCGCGTGGCACACCCCGCCGACGCGATCTTCTCACGCGGGCGGGCCCGTGACCTGCGCCGGCGCGCCGGGTCTACCAGCCGCGCTCGGCCAGGCGGTGCGGCTGCGGGATCTCGTCGACGTTGATGCCGACCATGGCCTCGCCCAGGCCGCGCGAGACCTTGGCGATGACGTCGGGGTCGTCGTGGAAGGTGGTGGCCTTGACGATGGCCGCGGCGCGCTTGGCCGGGTCGCCGGACTTGAAGATGCCCGAGCCCACGAACACGCCCTCGGCGCCGAGCTGCATCATCATCGCGGCGTCGGCCGGGGTGGCGATGCCGCCCGCGGTGAACAGCACGACCGGCAGCTTGCCGGTCTTGGCGACCTCGGCGACCAGCTCGTACGGCGCCTGCAGCTCCTTGGCGGCGACGTACAGCTCGTCCTCGGGCAGCGAGGCCAGGCGCTTGAGCTCGCCGCGGATCGTGCGCATGTGGGTGACGGCGTTGGACACGTCGCCGGTGCCCGCCTCACCCTTGGAGCGGATCATGGCCGCGCCCTCGGTGATGCGGCGCAGGGCCTCGCCCAGGTTGGTGGCGCCGCACACGAACGGCACCGTGAACTGCCACTTGTCGATGTGGTTGGCGTAGTCGGCGGGGGTGAGCACCTCCGACTCGTCGATGTAGTCGACGCCGAGCGACTGCAGCACCTGAGCCTCGACGAAGTGGCCGATGCGGGCCTTGGCCATCACGGGGATCGACACGGCGCCGACGATGCCGTCGATCATGTCGGGGTCGCTCATCCTGGACACGCCGCCCTGCGCACGGATGTCGGCGGGCACGCGCTCGAGCGCCATGACGGCGACCGCGCCTGCGTCCTCGGCGATCTTGGCCTGCTCGGCGGTGACGACGTCCATGATGACGCCGCCCTTGAGCATCTCGGCCATGCCGCGCTTGACGCGGGCGCTTCCGGTGACGGGGGTGTTCTCTGGCGTGCTGCTGGACACGGTCATCCTCACGGGCTCTCAACGGCGAATCGGTAAGTTATCAAGCCCATCGTAGGTCCTGAAAGACCTCTCTCCCGACATGCCACTATGTCAGGACTTACCGGGAAATTCTCAGGGGATGACGGGCTTGCGGCTGGCGAGGGCCACCCAGACCTGGCCGGGCGCGAAGTTCATCGGCTCGCCGCTCTCAGTGGTGAACGTCGTGCCGTCCTTCTCCGATTCCCGTTCCCAGTTCGCCTTGAAAGCTTTACCGTCGCGCAGCACGATCGCCTTGCCCTTGCCCGTGGTGTGCACGAGCGGCGTATAGCTGTCGTTCTTGTCGTGGAACTGCGAGCGCTCGGTCTTGGTGTACTGGACCACGATCGTCGGCGCGCCCAGCTGGCCGCCCTCGGCGGCCATGTCCTTCTTGCCGTCCTGCCAGATCATCCACTTCTTCTGCTGCTGCGACCAGGCGAAGGTGAAGCGCGCGGCGGGCCACTTGACGGTGTACGACTTCCGCTCCACGCCGCCCTCTGCCGGGGCCTCGCCGAAGGTGAAGCCGATGTCCTTGGCCTTGCTCGCCCTGGGCGCCTTGGCCACCAGCTGCTTGCTGTTGGCGAACAGGTTGTACGGGGCGAAGCGGCCCGGCTGGCGGAAGTACGCCCCGGGGTTGCGGGTGTCGCCCACGTCGAACAGCGACGCCTCGGCGATGAGCGGCAGCATCTTGGTCTGCGCGCCCGAGTAGGAGAAGGCCGGCTTGCCGAACTGCGCCGCCAGGTGCAGGTCGGAGATGCGGGCGCTGCGGACCGGGCCCACCTTGGCCGGCAGCCTGGAGGAGAAGATGGCCATGAGCCGGGTCAGCCCGGCCTCGACCTGCTCGATGTAGACGATGTCCGCGCTCTTGAGCCCGAGCTGCGGCTTGCCGGCCGCGGTGTTCTCGATCTTCACGGCGACCACCGGCTTGAGCTCCTCGTACGGCTGCCCGGTGAACGGGTGCCCGGGGGCGGCCTCGGTGGGCTCCTCGCTGGGCGCCGCCGTGGAGGCCTGCGGCGCCTGGCCCGGAGCGGGTTCATCGGAGGAGCAGGCCGTGACGGGGAGCAGGACGGCCGCTCCGGCCAGCGTGACCGTGATGATCCGGGGTAGCCGCACGTGTAACTCTCCTCGCTTCAGCCCGCAAAACGGGATGAAGCTTACTGGCTTCCCCAAATCAGGTCATTCAGTTGCCATAGTCGCAGGCGGATTGTCATCAATCTCAAAGAATTCGGGGTATTCGGTGTGCCCCGCCAGGCGCAGTGTCCGCGCCAGCCACCGGCGCTGCGCCGCACGCGTGACCGACACCGAGTTGTTGTAAAAGCGCCGCGAGTAGACCACCTTGGCCACGGCCGTGTCGAGCTCCTCCAGCAGATCGCCGCCGCCCGGCGCCTCCGACAGCTTCTCCCTGAACCGTTCCTGGTCCACCGCCGCACGCAGCGCCCGCGACAGGTCGCTCTCGGCGTGCTCGCGCTCCTCCGGACCGGCGATCCTGGCCTCGTGCGCGGCCGCGGCCAGCACCAGCGACGTGGCCGGGTCCAGCAGCCGCGAGCCGGCCAGCTCCAGCACCACCGCCCGGCGCCGCATCAGCGCCGCCTCCAGCGACTCGCGGGCCAGCTCCAGGCGGATGTGCAGCCGGTCCAGCCGCCCCGCACGCCAGGAGACGTACACCGCCATGAGCACCACGACGATGCCCACGATCAGCACGACCATCGTGGACGTCACAGGTCCTCCTCCACCCGCCCGGCGCCGCTCGTGGTGACCGTCTCGTAGACGCGAACGACGTCGCGCGCCACCGTCGACCAGTCGTATTTCCTGACCGCCACCAGCGCCTCCGCGGCCAGCTTGGACCGCCGCTCCGGCGCGTCCAGCAGCGCGGCCGCCTCGCGCGCCAGCGACTCCGGGTCACCGTTGGCGAACAACGCGCCCGCCTGCCCCTCACCCAGCACCTTGCGGAAGGCCGGGATGTCGCTGGCCAGGACCGTCGCCCCGGACGCCATCGCCTCGGCCAGCACGATGCCGAAGCTCTCCCCGCGCGTGTTCGGCGCGCAGAAGACGTCCACCGAGTGATAGGCGCGGATCTTGTCGGCCTCGCTCACCATGCCCAGCACCGTCACCCGGTCGTGGAAACGCTTGGGCACCCGCTCGTAGACCTCCTTGGCGTCGCCGGGTCCCGCGATGAGCAGCTTCACCTCCGGCCGCCGGGCCGCCAGCGTCGCGAACGCCTCCAGCAGGATCGGCAGCCCCTTGCGCTCCTCGTCCATCCGCCCCAGGAAACCGATCGTCGCCCCGTCGGGGCCCCACCCGTCGAGCGGCTCGGCCTCGGTGTAGCGGGAGACCGTCACGCCGTTCGGGATCAGCACCGTGTCGCCGCCGAACTGCTCCACCAGGCTCTTGCGCGCCGCGTCCGACACCGCGATGCGGCCGCTGAGCTTCTCCAGCGCGCTGCGCAGCAGCGGCTCGGCCACCGCGATCGCCCGCGAGCGCGACCACGACGCGTGGAACGTGGCCACGATCGGCCCCTTCGCCGCCCAGCAGGCCAGCACGCCCAGGCTCGGGATCAGCGGCTCGTGGATGTGCAGCACGTCGAACTCGCCCGTACGCACCCACCGGCGCACCCGCGCCGCGGACAGGAAGCCGAACGACATCCTGGCCACCGCCCCGTTGTACGGCACCGGCACCGCCCGGCCCGCCCCCGTCACGTAAGGAGGCAACTCGACGTCGTCGGCCGCCGGCGCGATCACCGACACGTCGTGCCCCTGCGCCACCAGCGCCTGAGCCAGGTCGTCGATGTGCTGTTTGACCCCGCCGGGCATGTCCCACGAGTAGGGACACACGAGGCCCACCCTCATGGGCCCACCCTCTGGAGCGGCAGGTCCTCCAGCCAGAGCCGCTGCAACATGTGCCAGTCCTCCGGATGCTCGGAGATCCCCTTCTCGAACACGTCGGCCAGCCGCTGCGCCACCACCGCGACCTTCTCCTGCCGGGTACCCTCCTCCGGGACCGGGATCTCCTCGTGGATGTGGATGCCCCAGTCGTCGCCCACGAAGTAGACGGTCGCCGGCAGCAGCGCCGCCCCGGTCTGCACCGCCAGCAGCGGCGGTCCCGCGGGCACCTTCGTGGTGGCGCCGAAGAAGCGCACCTCGATGCCGCTCTTGGTCAGGTCGCGCTCGGCCGGCAGGCACACCACGCCGCCCTTGCGCACCCGCATGGCCAGCGTGGCGAAGTTGTGGCCGTCACCGCCGGTCAGCGGCAGCACCTCCATGCCGAGCCCCTCTCGGAAGGCGACGTACCGGCGGAACAGCGACTCAGGCCTGAGCCGCTCGGCCACCGTCGTGAACGGATGCCCCACGCCCACCAGCCACGCTCCGGCCTGGTCCCAGTTGCCCATGTGCGGCAGCGCCAGCACCACGCCCCGCCCCGCCGCCACGTTGTCGTGGACGTGCTCGGCGCCGATGACGTGGGTGCGGCGCACGACCTCCTCGGTCCGCATCGACGGCAGCCGGAAGACCTCGTGGAAGTAGCGGAAGTACGAGCGCATGCCCGCCCTGGTGAGCTCACGCAGCTCACGGCTGCCGACGTCCAGGCCGGTCACCCTGGCCAGGTTGGACTCCAGCCGGCGCACCGACTTGCCCCGCCTGGCCCACACCCGGTCGGCCAGCAGCCGGAAGACCGCGGCCGTCGGGCGCTCGGGCAGCAGCGGCACGAGCTTCCAGCCTGCCGCGAAGCCCGCGGCCACGACGCGATCGCCGAACGACGCCTTCTCGCTCATCTCTCCCTCGTCTGCTCGTACACGTGCCACACCCGCTGCCCAACGGTGATCACGCTGGCGACCGCGAGCAGCCACATCCCCGCCGGGAGGACGTACGGCACGCCGAGCCCGTAGAAGCAGGCCGCGACCAGCGCCACGACCAGCCGCTCCGGCCGCTCGGCCAGCCCGACGTCGGCCGTGAGCCCGAGCCCCTCGGCCCTGGCCTTGGCATAGGAGACCAGGGCGCCGGCGATCAGGCAGACCAGCGTCACCGAGGCCATCAGCGTGTCGCCTTCGGAGACGAAATACAAGATCAGGCCCGCGAAGATGGCGGCGTCGGCCACCCGGTCGAGCGTCGAGTCCAGGAACGCCCCCCAGGTGCTGCCCCCCTTCCCGCCGAGCCGGGCCACCACGCCGTCCAGCAGGTCGAACAGCACGAAGACCGTGATCACGAGGGCGCCCCAGGTCAGCTGGCCCAGGGGAAAGAAGGTCAGGGCGGACACGACGGTGCCGAGGGTGCCGATCGCCGTGATGGCGTTCGGGCCGATCCCGCGGCCCACGAGGGCCCTGCCCAGCGGTGTGAGTATCCGGGTCATGGCCGGGCGCAGGAGTTTGAGCATCGCCGTCCGATCGTAGGCCATCACAGACCTGACAACTTTCTTTGCCCCGCCCCCCTTGTGATATCCGCCACACGGGTATTTGGTGAACACACCGCGTCCATGCGGTTTCTGTCACCTTCCGCGCGGGCGCGGCGTTGGGAAACCTACTACCAACGCTGGAGGCTGATGTGGCGGAAAGAAGTTCAGGCGGCGCCGTGGGAGCCGCGGGCAGGGCACCCGCGGCCGACAGGGCGGATGCGATACGCAATGTCGTGCTGGTCGGCCACTCAGGAGCGGGTAAGACGACACTCGTCGAGCAGCTGCTGGCCGCCACGGGCACCATTCAACGCCCGGGACGGGTGGAGGACGGCAACACGGTCAGCGACTTCGACGAGGTCGAGGTCAGACAGCAGCGGTCGGTCAACCTCGCCGTGGCGCCCCTGGTGCACAACGGCATCAAGATCAACCTTCTCGACACCCCGGGCTACGCCGACTTCGTGGGCGACCTGCGAGCCGGGCTGCGCGCGGCCGACGCCGCGCTGTTCGTGGTGTCGGCCTCCGACGGGATCGACGGGCTCACCCAGATGCTCTGGGAGGAGTGCTCCCAGGTCGGCATGCCGCGGGCGGTCGTGATCACCAAGATCGACCACCAGCGGGCCGACTTCGACGAGGTGCTCGCCACCTGCCAGGACGTCTTCGGCGACGGCGTGGCGCCCCTCTACCTGCCGGTGATCACCAACGGGCACGTCAACGGGCTGATCGGGCTGCTCACCCAGAAGTTCTACAACTACGCGACCGGCTCCCGCACCGAGAACGACCCCGGCGCGGAGTACGAAGCGCAGATCGAGGAGTACCGCGGCTCCCTGATCGAGGGCATCATCCAGGAGAGCGAAGACGAGACGCTCATGGAGAGGTACCTCGAGGGCGAGCCGATCGACACCAAGGTTCTCATCGAGGACTTGGAGAAGGCCGTCGCACGCGGCAGCTTCTACCCGGTGCTGTGCAGCGGGCTCGGCGTCGGCGCGCAGGAGATCCTCGAGGTCATCACCCAGGGTTTCCCCTCGCCCCTCGAACACCCGCTTCCCGAGATCACCGACCTGTCCGGCAAACCGGTCAAGGTCAATGCCTGCGACCCCGACGGCCCGCTGGTGGCCGAGGTCGTCAAGACCACCAGCGACCCGTACGTGGGCCGCATCAGCCTCGTCCGCGTCTTCTCCGGCACGCTCCGCCCCGACATGACCGTCCACGTGTCCGGGCACGGCCTGGCCGACCGCGGGCACGAGGACCACGACGTGGACGAGCGCATCGGCACGCTGACCTGCCCGCTCGGCAAGCACCAGCGCCCCATAGCCAAGGGAGCCGCGGGCGACGTCGTGGCCGTGGCCAAGCTGTCGCGGGCCGAGACCGGCGACACGTTGTCCGAGGTCGACCGGCCGCTGCTCATGACCGCCTGGGCCATGCCCGAGCCGCTGCTGCCCGTGGCGATCAGGGCCAAGTCCAAGGCCGACGAGGACAAACTGTCGCAGGCCCTCGGCAGGCTGGTGGCCGAGGACCCGACGCTGCGGCTGGAGAACAACGCCGAGACCCGACAGCTCGTCCTGTGGTGCATGGGCGAGGCCCACACCGACGTGCTGCTCGACCGGCTGGCCAAGCGGCACGGCGTCGAGGTCGAGCGGATCGAGCTGCGGGTGCCGCTGCGCGAGACGTTCGGCGGCAAGTGCCAGGCGATGGGCCGCAACGTCAAGCAGACCGGCGGCCACGGCCAGTACGCGATCTGCCACCTGGAGGTCGAGCCCCTGCCGTCCGGCACCGGGTTCGAGTTCGTGGACAAGATCGTGGGCGGCGTGGTGCCCCGGCAGTTCATCCCGTCGGTGGAGAAAGGCGTGCGCGCCCAGATGGAGCGGGGCGTCGTCGCCGGCTACCCGATGGTCGACGTGCGCGTCACGCTGTACGACGGCAAGGCCCACTCGGTCGACTCCTCCGACATGGCCTTCCAGATCGCCGGCCAGCTGGCCCTGAAGGAGGCGGCGGCGAAGGTCCCGACCCTGCTGCTGGAGCCGGTGGACGAGATCTCGGTGCTCGTCGCCGACGACCACGTCGGATCGGTGATGTCCGACCTGTCGTCACGGCGCGGGCGGGTGCTCGGCACCGAGCCCGTCGGCGCCGGCCGCACGCTGGTCAAGGCCGAGGTGCCCGAGCTGGAGATCACCAGGTACGCCATCGACCTGAGATCCATGTCACACGGCACGGGAACCTTCACACGCTCGTTCCTGCGCTATGAGCCGTTGCCGCCGAACCTCGCAGGCAAGGTGGCGGCGACGGACTGAGCGGCGGAGCTGAGGAGCCGGGAGGGAAATCTGGTCCCTCCCGGCCCAGCTGTGCGCTTATATCACAAAACAATCACGGCTTTGTTGCGTTTTCCGTCCCGAGCATCTGCGAGCAGGTGTCACACTGGGTGGCACTATGCGAACTGGACGCCCACTCCTAGCCGCCGCAGCCCTCGCCGTCGTCACCACCACCGCCGCCTACATGTTCGGCCCCGGTGCCACCGAGAGCCCCGCAGCGAGCGAGAAGAAGACGACCACCGCAGCCGCCCCCGTGGCCGCCTGCAAGCCCGACGCCCGCTACCCGAAGCGCCAGCTTCGGGGCGTCTGGATCGCCACCGTCAAGAACATCGACTGGCCCTCCCGCACCGGCCTGTCCGCCGAGCGGCAGAAGGCCGAGTACGTCAAGATCCTCGACAGCGCCGCCAGGCGCAACCTCAACGCCGTCTTCGTCCAGGTGCGACCCGCCTCCGACGCGCTCTACAAGTCGTCGATCGAGCCCTGGTCGCAGTTCCTGACGGGCAAGGCGGGCAAGGACCCCGGCTGGGACCCGCTGCCGTTCCTCATCGAGGAGGCGCACAAGCGCGGCCTGGAGTTCCACGCCTGGTTCAACCCGTACCGGGCCTCGTACGACGCCAACGTCGCCAAACTCCCCGCCGCCCACCCGGCTCGGCAACATCCGGACTGGACGGTCAAGTACGGCGACCGTGTCTACTTCAACCCGGGCCTGCCGCAGGTGCGCGAGCACGTCGTCAAGGTCATCTCGGACGTCGTGGACCGCTACGACGTGGACGGGGTGCACTTCGACGACTACTTCTACCCGTATCCGGGTGAGGGCGGGCAGTTCAACGACAAGGCCGCCTTTACAAAGTACGGCAAGGGCAAGAGCCTGGCCGGCTGGCGGCGCGACAACGTCAACACGCTCGTCGCCGAGGTGGACAAGGCCATCCACGAGCGGAAGACCCACGTCAAGTTCGGCATCAGCCCGTTCGGCATCTGGCGCAACAAGTCGAACGACCCGTCCGGGTCCAACACCAACGGCATGTCCGCCTATGACTCGATTTACGCCGACGCGAAGGCGTGGATCGACGCGGGCACCGTCGACTACGTGATGCCGCAGCTCTACTGGTCGCGCGGCTTCAAGGCGGCCGACTACAAGGCGCTCGCGCCGTGGTGGGCCGGGGCGGTCAAGGACTCCGACGTCCACCTGTACATCGGGCAGGCCCTCTACCGGGTCGGCGCCAAGGACGACAAGGCCTGGACCAAGCCGGGCGAGATGTCGGCGCACCTGACGCTCAACCGGAAGTACCGGCAGGTGGACGGCGACGTCTACTTCAGCGCCAAGCAACTGCTCACCAACCCGCTGGGCGCGATGGACCGGGTCGCCAAGGACCACTACGGCCGTCCTGCCCTGCTGCCGCTGATGAAGGACCGCGGCGGCCAGGCCCCGGCCAAGCCTGCGGGTGCCAAGGCCTCGGGCACGACGCTCACGTGGACCGCCTCGGAGGGGGCCCGGGCGTACGCCGTTTACCAGGTGCCGAAGTCCGGCAAGAACTGCCAGGGCACGGACGCCCGCAACCTGGTGGCCGTGGTCGCCGGGCCGTCCTTCACCGCCAAGGCGGCGGGGACGTATCTGATCACCTCGCTCGACCGCCTGCACAACGAGAGCAAGCCGGTCAAGGTGAGGGTGGACGAGATCTGATCCACGCCTGACCCGCCGGGGCCGCCCACCACACCGGCCCCGTCTTCGGCACCATCGTCCGCGATCCGAGGGCCGGCCGTTTCCGGTCGGCCCTTCGTCCCGCCCGCGGGTGCCGGCACGTCGCAGACCGGATGACGCCTGGGCTGGGAGGCGCCCGTGCGGCTCTCGTCGCGGGTAATCCGGAGCTCGGCCCAGGCGCGGACCAGCCCGGCCACCGCCTGGTCCAGCAAGCCGCGCCCACACCGGCAGCCCGCCCCCACAACACGCGCGCCGTCGTGCACGGCCGCGACGACCGCTACCGCCCCTGGCTCACACCCGTCCGGGCCTGACCATCGGGCCGCCCGCTCCCGCGGCGCCCGTGCGCTGCTCGCGACCGCGAAGGCGCATCCGAGTACTTCCGCTTCGTGAGAGGGTAGTCGGAGCCTGTGGCGCCGGGACGCGCCGTTGCTCCGGCGTGCCACGGACATCATCGACAGCGGGAGGTCATCGGGGTGAGGCGCGCGGTAATCGTGCTGGCCGTGCTGCTCGGCCAGTTGCTGCTCGGCCATGTGCCGTCCGCCGGGGCGGAGGCCCGGGCGGAGGACGGCACCGGCCGGGTGGCGCTCATCGGGGTGTCCGGGCTGCACTGGAACGACCTCACCCAGGCCGATACGCCCAACCTGTGGGAGCTGGCCCGAGCGAGCGCGATCGGCTCCCTGTCGGTCCGTACGGTCGGCAACGTGACCTGCCCCTACGACGGCTGGCTGACCGTGTCGGCGGGCACCAGGTCGGCTGTCGGCTACAGCTGCGGCGCGCCCCCGATGCCGGAGGTCCAGGGCGAGGGCGCGGTCGTCCCCGACTACCGCTACCTCATCGACGTGGCCGGGCAGCGCAACGCCGGCGTCCTGGGCGAGTCGCTGAAGACGGCCGGCCAGTGCTCGATCGCCATCGGCCCGGGCGCCGCGCTGGCGCTGGCCGACCGGCAGGGCGCGGTGCAGCACTACCACGCCTCGCCGCTCCAGGTGAAGACTCCCGACCTGGAGAAGTGCCGGATGATCGCCATGGACGTGGACGATCTCGTCCGCCCCTACCTGACCGCCGAAGACAAACTGCCCAAGGTGCCCGAGCGGCTCACCGTCGCGCAGCGGCGCGACGCGCTGCGCCTGGCCGACGCCAAGGCCGGCGCGCTGCTGTCGGTCCTGCCCGCCGACACGACGGTGCTGCTCGCAGGCCTGTCCGACCACGGCTCCGTGCCCCACTTGCGGGTGGCCGCGCTGCGTGAGCCGGGCGCGCAGGGCCGTCTGCTCGGCGCCGCCTCCACCCGCCGCGACGACATCTCGATCCTTCCCGACCTGACCTCGACCACGCTGACCGAGCTCGGCGTGCCGGTGCCCGCCACGGTCGTGGGCGTGCCGATGCGGGTCGGCGAGGCCGGCGCCACGTTCGAACGCCTCCAGCGCGCCGACGCCACCGCCCAGACCATGCGCTCGGCGAAGGGGCAATACTTCACGGCCCTGGCGGTCCTGCAGGTCCTGTTCTACGTGCTGGCGTTCCTGCTGCTGCGCCGCCGCAAGCACCTGCCCTGGGTACGCGTGGCCGCCGTGGCCCTGGCCGCTCTGCCCGTCACCTCGTTCCTGGTCAACCTGCTGCCGTGGGCCACCCACCTCGAGCTGTTCGGCGCCATGCTGGCCTGGTGGGCCGCGATCACCGTGGTGGCGCTGGCCGGGCCCTGGCGGCGCAGGCCGCTCGGCCCGCTGGCGGTGGTCGCCGGCGTCACCGCGCTCACCCTGGCCGGCGACCTGCTCACCGGCACCACGCTCCAGCTCAACAGCTTCATGGGCTACAGCGCCGAGCAGGGGGCCCGCTACTTCGGGCTGGGCAACATCCCGTTCGCGCTGCTGGCCACCGGGACGCTGCTGGCCACGACAACCATCGCGCACCGCTGGCCGGGCAAGGTGGGCCTGGCCGCGATCGTCGGGCTCGGGGCGGCGGCGATGGTGCTCGGCGGCTCCGGGATGGGCAGCGACTTCGGCGGCGTCATCGCGTTCGTGCCGGGCATCGCTGTGACCGCGCTCATCCTGTCGGGCAAGCGGGTGTCGCTGGTGAAGCTGGGCCTGTTCTGCGTCGCCGGCGGGGTGATCGTGATGACATTCGCCTGGATCAACTACCTCAAGCCGGCCAACGAGCAGACGCACCTGGGCAGGTTCGTGGGCCAGGTGCTGAACGGCGAGGCCGTCGACGTCATCTGGCGCAAGCTGATGGCCATGCTCGGCACGCTGCTCAACCCCAACCTGATGCCGATCGTGATCGTCGCCGTGGCGTTCCTCGTGTACGCGATCCTGCGGCCCGAGCAGGCCTCGGCCGGCGTGGTGCCGGCGGCGTTCGAGCACTCTCCCGCGCTGCGGGCCGGGCTCATCGGCACGCTGGTCAGCGGCGTGGTCGGGATGCTGGTCAACGACTCGGGCGCGGCCGTGCTGTCCATGGCGCTGGCACTGGCCGTGCCGCTGCTGCTGGCCACCGGAATCGGCGTGCTCACCCAGCGGGAGGAGTCAGTCCCAGGCGTCGGCGAGCAGCTGGCGCGTGTCGCGAAGTAGCTGCGGCAGGACCTTGGTCTGGGCGACGACCGGCATGAAGTTCGTGTCGCCGCCCCAGCGGGGCACCACGTGCTGGTGCAGGTGCGCGGCGATGCCCGCGCCCGCCACGTGGCCGAGGTTCATGCCGACGTTGAAGCCCTGCGCGCCGCTCGCCTTGCGCAGGGCACGCAGCGACTTCTGGGTGAACTCCCCCATTTCCACCAGCTCGTCCGGGAGCAGCTCGTCGTAGTCGGACACGTGCCGGTAGGGGACGACCATGAGGTGTCCGGAGTTGTACGGGTAAAGGTTGAGCACCGTGTAAACCTTCTCCCCGCGCGCGACGATCAGGCCGTCCTCGTCGCTCATCTTGGGTATCGCGTCGAACGGGCACCCGTCGCCGGGGCCGGTGCCCGTCGGCTTGTTCTCGCCCTTGATGTAGGCCATGCGATGCGGGGTCCACAGACGGTCGAAGTTGTCCGGGGTCCCTGCCCCTGCCTGATCGTGCATAACTAGCAGCATAGGACCACGGACAAACGGCATGCTCTTCCGGCACAATCCTGAGCATTCGCCTACAGGAGGCCGTGATGAGTGACGCGTTAGCCGAGCACCCCGTCCCGCCCGCCGACAGCCCGGTCCCCGCTTACACGCCTGGTGCCACCGTGAAGGGACGCATCAAGGTGGCCGACGAGGTGGTGGAGAAGGTCGCCGCCCTGGCGGCCCTGGAGGTGGCCGGGGTCGCCGACATGGGCGGCGACCTGGCGCGGGCGTTCGAGTCCGTACGCGACCGCATCGGCATCGGGGCTCGGCGCGGCAACCAGGGCGTCAGCGCGCAGATCCACGACCGCCAGGTGGCCGTGAGCCTGACGATCGTGGTCGAGTACGGGCACGTGGTGATGGAGGTCGCCGCGGAGGTCAAGACCAACGTGGCCAGAAGCGTCAGCCGGATGCTCGGCATGCGGGTCATGGAGGTGAACGTAACGGTGGACGACGTTCGCATGCCCGGCGAGGTCCGCCCGTCCCCCGCCGAGGACCCGGCCGCCGAGGACCCCGCCCTCATGCCCACCTGACGCAGGACCTCTCACGCCACGGGAGGGGCCACGGCGGGCGCGGCGGGCGTCGCCCCCTCACGCCGCCCGCCGGAGCGGAGCCCGGCCCCGCGGTGGCCGGTGGGCGATCAGTCCACGCGGGTCATCTCCGACGGGTAGCCGCCGCCCCCGGGTACACCCAGGCGCCGCTGACCGTCTTGCCGTCGGCCGTGAAGGTGCCACGGTGGTAGGCGGGCGAGCCCTTCTCACCGCCCCAGATGGTCAGTGTGTCCCCCTCCAGCTCCTACACGTAGTCGAGCGTGTTGCCCTGGCTGTCGAAGTACCGGGACTTGATGTCCTCGCCCGGTTTGTCGGCGCCGAACGGCATGTCCCTGCCGATGATCTCCATTCCCTTGATCGGCTGCCCGTCCTGCACCAGATCCACGTCCTGGAGCAGGAAGAAGCCACCCTCCATCCAGTCGTAGGTCACGGTGCCCGGGGCGCCGCCGGTCACCCCGCCAGGTGCCGGCCAGCCGGTCCAGGGCCTTGAGCTGGGCGTCGGGCTGCCGCTGCGCGTACTCGGTCATGATCGATTCCTTCCTGAAGGGGTGTACGCCCGTATGACGGCGGCGCCCGCCGGAAGGAATCGGCGATGTCACAGAAATTCGGGAAGGCCGAACGCGGCGTGCAGCTCGGTGCCGAACGTCGTGATCTCGACGATCAGGCCGTCCTCGATCCGCAGCACGTCGACGTTGACGGCGGTGTAGCGGGACTACCCGGTGCGGCGAACGTAGTTGGCGACGGCCGGTCTGCGGTTGGCCCGCGTCTCCAGGGCCTTCCATGTCCCCCACGCCTCCGGCCCGGTCATGACGGGCCGCCACATGTCGAGGATGGCAGTGCGGCCGTCGTACACCAGTGCGGCCGGGGGCATCGTCAGCCGGCCACGTCCCGCAGGATGAGCACGGCTCGCTGGCGCGGCGGCAGGTGCTGGATGGCGGCGAGGTAGGCCAGCTCGATCGTCTCGCGCGCGACGGTCACCGCGTCCGGCTCGCCCTGCGCGGCCAGGTCGAGCAGCCGGTCGGGGTAGGGCTGCAGCCATGGCACGTCGGCGAGCGGCGAGCCCGGCTCGCTCCCCGCGCCGGCCGCGACCTCGCGCGCGCGGGCGGGCCCGGACAGCAGGTCGAGGCAGGCGTTGGTGGCGATGCGGTAGAGCCAGGCCCGCAGCGTCGCGCGCCCCTCGAACGTCTCCCGCCGCCGCCAGGCCCGCAGCAGCGTCTCCTGCACCATGTCCTCGGCGTCGGTGTACGAGCCCAGCATGCGGTAGCAGTGCACGTGCAGTTCGTGCCGGTACGCCTCGGCCAGCGCGCCGAACCCGGCCCGGTCACCGGCGCGGACGGCCGCCACCACGTCGTCCCGCCGCCCCATCGGCTCCTCCTTGCCGGCGGCCATGTCAGTGCCGCGCGCCGCTGTCTAAGGTGAGGTCCATGACCACTGATCAGCTCGAGCCCATGCCCGGCGACTGGCAGCGCGCCCTGGCCATCGTCGCCCACCCCGACGACCTGGAGTACGGCTGCGCCTCCGCGATCGCGACCTGGACCGACGCCGGCCGCGAGGTGGCCTACGTGATCGCCACGAGGGGCGAGGCCGGCATCGACACGCTCGAACCCGCCGAGAGCGGCCCGGCGCGCGAGCGCGAGGAGCGGGCCAGCGCCGCCGTGGTGGGGGTGACGAGCGTGGAGTTCCTCGACCACCGGGACGGGGTGATCGAATACGGCCTCACGCTGCGAAGGGACATCGCCGCCGCCATCCGCAGGCACCGCCCGGAGCTCGTGATCACCCTGAACCCGGACGACACGTGGGGCGGCACGTACTGGAACACGCCGGATCACCGGGCGGTCGGCAGGGCGGTGCTGGACGCCGCCGGCGACGCCGGCAATCGATGGATATTTCCGGACACCGACGCCGCGCCTTGGAAGGGCGTCCGCTGGGTCGCCGTCGCCGGCACCGACTCCCCCACCCACGCCGTGGACGTCACCGACGGCCTGGAGCGCGGCGTGCGCTCCCTCATGGAGCACCGCGCCTACATCGAGGCCCTCACCACCGAGGACCCCGAGGCGTACGCGCGCGACCTCATCGAGACCTACGCCCGGGAGGAGGCGAAGCGGTTCGGCGGCCGCCCCGCCGTTACATTCCGCCTGTTTCCCTGTTGATTCACCGCTTCTGCGTCGGGAAGACCGGGACGGGCGTCCTCCAGCTCATCACCCTCGGCCGCCCCGTCCCACGCGCCGTCAGACCTGGATGCGGCGCTCCACGGCGTTGACGATCTCGGTGATCGCCTCGTCCACCGGCACGCCGTTCTTCTGCTCGCCGCTGCGGTAGCGGAACGAGACCGCCCCGTTGGCGATGTCGTCGTCACCGGCCAGCAGCATGAAGGGCACCTTGGCCTTCTGCGCGTTGCGGATCTTCTTCTGCATGCGGTCGTCGGAGGCGTCGACGTCGATCCTGACGCCGGACTCGCGCAGCTTCTTGGCCACATCCTGCAGATAGGGCACGTGCGCGTCGGCGATCGGGATGCCCACCACCTGCACCGGCGCCAGCCAGGGCGGGAAGGCGCCGGCGTAGTGCTCGGTGAGCACGCCGAGGAAGCGCTCGACGGAGCCGAACAACGCCCGGTGGATCATCACCGGGGTCTGCCGGCTGCCGTCCGCCGCCTGGTATTCGAGGCCGAAGCGCTTGGGCTGGTTGAGGTCGAGCTGGATGGTGGACAGCTGCCAGGTGCGGCCGATGGCGTCCTTGGCCTGCACGGAGATCTTCGGGCCGTAGAAGGCCGCACCGCCCGGGTCGTCCACCAGCGTCAGCCCCGACTCGGTGGCCACCTGGCGCAGCGCGTCGGTGGCCTCCGTCCACTCGGCCGGGTCGCCGATGAACTTGTCGGAGTCGTCGCGGGTGGACAGCTCCAGGTAGAAGTCGGTCAGGCCGAAGTCGCGCAGCACGCTGAGCACGAACCTGAGCAGCGACTTGATCTCGTCGGCCATCTGCTCGCGGGTGGTGTAGATGTGCGCGTCGTCCTGCGTCATGCCGCGCACCCGGGTCAGCCCGTGCACCACGCCGGACTTCTCGTAGCGGTAGACCGAGCCGAACTCGCACAGCCGCAGCGGCAGCTCGCGGTAAGAACGCCCGCGCGCCCGGAAGATCAGGTTGTGCATCGGGCAGTTCATCGGCTTGACGCGGTATTCGATGCCCTCCAGCTCGAACGCCGGGAACATGTCGTCGGCGTACCACGGAAGGTGTCCCGAGGTCTCGAACAGCGACGACTTGGTGATGTGCGGCGTGTTGACGAACTCGTAGCCGGCCTCGGCCTGCCGCCTGCGCATGTAGTCTTCCATCTCCTTGCGGATGATCCCGCCCTTGGGATGGAAGATCGGCAGGCCGCTGCCCAGCTCCGGCGGGAAGCTGAACAGGTCGAGCTCGACGCCGAGCTTGCGGTGGTCGCGCTTCTCGGCCTCCTCCAGCAGCTTGAGGTATTCGTCCTGCTTGTCGCGGGACTCCCACGCGGTGCCGTAGATGCGCTGCAGCTGCGGGTTCTTCTCGCTGCCGCGCCAGTAGGCGCCGCCGGAGCGCATGAGCTTGAAGGCCGGGATCGACCGCGTGGACGGCACGTGCGGCCCGCGGCACAGGTCCTTCCAGCGCAGCTCGCCGGTCTTGGCGTCGAGGTTGTCGTAGATGGTCAGCTGCCCGGCGCCGACCTCGACGGACTCCTCCGCGTCGGCGCCGCCCTTCAGCCCGATCAGCTCCAGTTTGTACGGCTCCGCGGCGAGCTCCTCGCGTGCCTCCTCGTCGGTGACGGGCCGGCGGGAGAAAAGCTGCCCCTCCTTGACGAGCTCCCGCATCCGCTTCTCGATGCGCTTGAGATCGTCGGGCTGGAACGCCTGCTTGACGTCGAAGTCGTAGTAGAACCCGTTGTCCACGGGCGGCCCGATGCCCAGTCTGGCCTCGGGGAACAGCTCCTGCACCGCCTGCGCCATGACATGGGCGGTGGAGTGGCGGACGATGGCCCTGCCGTCCTCGCTGGAGACCTCGATCGGCTCGACCACGTCGTCCTGGGCCAGCGGATGGGCCAGGTCGCGCGGCACGCCGTTGACCCGGGCCGCGATGACCGTGCGGCCGTCGGCCTCGAGCGCCTCACCGGCCGTCGTGCCGGCCGCGACCACACGCTCGGCTCCGGCGAGGGTGATGCGTAGCTCGGCTGACACGGTGACTCCCTTGAGATCGCGCTCCGGCGCGCTCGGCGCCGGCGCTGCTTCGATGGTGAACACCGATGCTATCGCGGGTGAAACCCCAGCTTTGTCAGCTCCTTGCGGGTCCCGTGGAAGACGTTGCGGTCGATCGGGCTGTTGGCGTACTGATGGATGGTCCAGTCGCGCCACGGCCTGGGCACCAGGGGACGGCCGCGGGGATGCTCGGGACCGGCGACCCAGAGCGGGTATTCGGCCAGGCCGGCGCAGTTTCCGCCGTTCGCGAACGAGAAGTACGTGTAGATGAACGGCCGCACGTGGCCGTGCCGCTCGACGTGGTGGCACCAGCGGCGCGCGTACCTGGCGACCTGCTCGGGCCGCAGCCCGTCGGCGTCCTCCAGGTCGAGGGCGACCAGGTCGCCGCGACGCAGGCCGCCGGCCGACCTGATCGTGGCCAGGAAGTGGCGGGCCTGCGCGATGGGGTCGCCCTTGGGCCGGGCGAAGTGGTACGCGCCGGAGACGATCCAGCTCTCGCGCATGCCGTTCCAGTTTCGCGCGAACCACTTGTCGACGTAGTCGCCGCCCTCGGTCGCCTTGGCGAAGGCGAAGGCCACTCCGGCTTCGGCGTGACCGGTCCAGTTGACGGAACCCTGCCAGTTGGACACATCGATGCCTTGGAGCACGTGCTTCACCTTGCCGGAGTTTATTGAGATGTGCTCAGATCAAACCTTCGCCGCGCCGATCAGCAGGTTTCGTGTGCGTTCCCGGTTGGCGTACACGGAGGCCACGAAATCGGTCACCCCGGCCCGCTCCACCTCCTCGAGCTTGGCCAGCACGGTCTCCTCGTCGCCGACGATGGCCACGTCGCCGGGGTTCGCGGCGCCTTCCCTGTCGAGCATGGCACGGTACGAGGGAAGCTGTCCGTACACCGCGAAGATCTCGTTCGCGCGCTGGACGCTCGCCTCGGGGTCGTCGGTGACGCAGACCGGCAGCGCGCAGACGATGCGCGGCGGCTCGCGGCCCGCCTCGGCGGCCGCCGCCGTGATCGTGGGAGCGATGTGGTCGGCGATGGTCTTGGGGCCGGTCATCCACAGGACGGTGCCGTCGGCCACGGCGCCGGCCATCTTCAGCATGCGCGGGCCGAGCGCGGCCATCAGCACGGGGAAACCGGCTCCCGGCGTGGTCAGCCTGATGTCGGCCTTGAGCGTCTCGCCCGTGTATTTGACGTGCTCGCCGCGGCTGGCCGGGATCAGGATGTCGAGGTACTCCTTCATGTGCCGGCCGGGGCGGTCGAAGTCGTAGCCGTACATGCCCTCGATGACGATCTTGTGGGACAGCCCGATGCCGAGCACGAGCCGGCCGCCGAGGGCGGCGTTGGCGGTCATGGCCTGCTGGGCGAGCACGGCCGGGTGCCGTGGGTACGTCGGCACGACGGCGGTGCCGAGCTCGATGGCCGGCCCGCCGGCGCCGGCGGCGGTCAGGGCGGTGATGGCGTCGAGGCTGAAGATGTTGGAGAGCCAGGCCGAGGTGAAGCCGTCCGCGGCCGCTTGGGCGATCTGGTCGCGCAGCCCGCCGATCGGGTCGGGCCCTTTCGGCTCGGTGAGGTAGTAACCGTAACGCATGGAACAGAACTCCATTCTGGTGGCTGACGCGAATCTACCCTCCCACGCCGCCATGCGGTCATCCGCCGGGCCGGAACGCATTTGTAAAGTGGCCTTCATGACCCACGATCGCGCCGGACAGCCCGCTCAGCCCGCCGACCTGGTCGACGTCGCCCGGCTGGTGACGTCCTACTACTCCCTGCATCCCGACCCCGACGAGGTGGGCCAACGGGTGGCGTTCGGCACGTCGGGGCACCGCGGGTCGTCGCTGAAGACCGCCTTCAACGAGGACCACATCGTGGCCACCAGCCAGGCCATCTGCGAATACCGGCAGGCCCAGGGCACCGACGGGCCGCTGTTCCTGGGCATCGACTCGCACGCGCTGTCGGAGCCCGCGCGGGTGTCGGCGCTGGAGGTGCTCGCGGCCAACGGGGTCGAGGTGCTGATCGACACGCGTGACGGCTACACGCCCACGCCGGCGGTCTCGCACGCCATCCTGCGGCACAACCGGAGGCGCATGTCGGGGCTCGCCGACGGGGTCGTGATCACGCCGTCGCACAACCCGCCCGGCGACGGAGGCTTCAAGTACAACCCGCCGCACGGCGGGCCCGCCGACACCGACGCGACCACGTGGATCCAGGACCGGGCCAACCGGTTGCTGCGCGACATGAGCGCCGTGCGGCGGATCCCGTACGCGAAGGCCGTGGGGCTGGCCGGGCGCTACGACTTCCTCGGCTCGTACGTCGACGACCTGCCGTCGGTCGTGGACCTGGACGCGATCAGGGCGGCCGGGGTGCGGATCGGGGCCGACCCCCTCGGCGGGGCGAGCGTGGCGTACTGGGGGGAGATCGCCGAGCGGCACCGCCTCGACCTGACCGTGGTCAACCCGCGGGTCGATCCCACGTGGCGGTTCATGACGCTCGACTGGGACGGCAAGATCCGGATGGACTGCTCGTCGCCGTACGCGATGGCCTCACTCATTGCAAATCGCGACAAATACGATATTTCCACGGGAAACGATGCCGACGCGGACCGCCACGGCATCGTCACGCCCGACGGCGGCCTCCTGAACCCCAACCACTACCTGGCCGTCGCCATCTCCTACCTGTACGCCCACCGCGACGGCTGGCCGTCGGACGCCGGGGTCGGCAAGACCATGGTGAGCAGCGGCATCATCGACCGGGTCGCGGCATCGCTGGGGCGGCGGCTGTACGAGGTGCCGGTGGGCTTCAAGTGGTTCGTGCCCGGACTGCTCGACGGGTCGCTCGGCTTCGGCGGCGAGGAGAGCGCGGGGGCGTCCTTCCTGCGGCGGGACGGATCGGTGTGGTCGACCGACAAGGACGGGATCATCCTGGCGCTGCTGGCGTCGGAGATCCTGGCCGTCACCGGCAGATCGCCGAGCGCGCACTACCAGGATCTCATCGGGCGCTTCGGCGAGCCCGCGTACGCCCGGGTGGACGCCCCGGCCACGCGCGAGGAGAAGGCCGTGCTCGGGAAGCTGTCTGCCAAGCAGGTGACGGCCTCGTCGCTGGCGGGTGAGCCGATCACGGCGGTGCAGACGTCTGCGCCCGGCAACGGGGCCTCGCTGGGCGGGGTGAAGGTCGCGACGGAGAGCGCCTGGTTCGCCGCCCGGCCCTCGGGCACGGAGGACGTCTACAAGATCTACGCCGAGTCCTTCCGCGGCCCCGACCACCTGGCCAAGGTCCAGGAGGAGGCCCGGTCCCTGGTCTCGGCCGCCCTCGGCTGACCGGCCGTGCGGGCACAGGCCGCTGAGGCAGGGGCCTGTCAGCCGGTGCGGGCGGTCGCGAGCGCGCCGTCGGCCGTGAGGCGGGTGAGCCAGTCCGACAGCAGCGTGCGCAGGGTCCCGTCCTGGCGCAGGTCCTCGCCGAAGACCTCCGTCAGGCCCAGCAGCCGGTCCACCACCTCGCGCGGGCCGGCCCCGGGCATGGCCAGCCGCGCCGCCATCGCGTCGGCGACCGTCAGCGGCGTGCCGTCGTCCGCCCGGCCCGCGGAGACGTACCGCATCCAGGCCGCCACGCCCAGCGCCGCCCAGCGGGGCTCGGCGCCCCGGGCGAGGCGGTCGCGGATCACGGGGAGCAGCCGCTGGGGCAGCTTGTGCGTGCCGTCGGCGGCCACCTGCGCGATCGGGTGCCGCAGCGCCGGGTTCGACAGGCGGGCGAGCAGCTGTTCCCGGTAGGCGTCCAGATCCGTCCCGGGCGGCGGCACGAGCGTGGGCGCGGCGTCGAGCTCCAGGTAGCGGCGGCCCGCCTCGGCCAGCTCGGGCCGCGCCATCGCCTCGGCGACCGTGCCGAGCCCCGCGAGCGCGCCCAGGTAGGCCAGCACCGAGTGGACGCCGTTGAGCAGGCGCAGCTTCATCGTCTCGTACGGCTCCACGTCCGGCGTGATCACCGCCCCCGCCCGCTCCCACGGCGGCCGCCCGCCCGCGAACCGGTCCTCGATCACCCACTGCCGGAACGGCTCGGTGGCCAGCGCCGCCCGGTCCTCCACACCGAGCAGCCGCGCCGCCGCGGCCCGGTCGGCGCCGGTGGGGGCCGGCACGATCCGGTCCACCATGGACGACGGGAAGGCGACGTTCCCGTCGCCGATCCAGGACAGCAGGCCCTCCTCGCGGGCGAGCTCGCAGAACTCGGTCACCAGCCCGCCCAGCAGCCGGCCCCCTCCCACCAGGTTGTCGCAGCAGATGACGGTGACCGGCCCGGCGCCGGCGGCGCGGCGGGCGCGCAGCCCCGCCACCAGCCGCCCCACCGGCGTCCGCGGCGGCCCTCCGGCCAGGTCGGCGGCCACGTCGGGATCGCCGGCGCGCAGCCGCCCGGTGGCCGGGTCGTGCCGGTAGCCGGGCTCGGTCACGGTCGTCGTCACCACGCGCACGGCGGGGTCGGCGATCCTGGCGATCCCCTCCTGCGGGCCCACGGCCTCCGTCAGCATGCCGCACACCCGGATCGAGGCGTCCTGGCCGTCGAGTTCGAGCACCGAGTACAGCAGGTCCTGCGCCCTCAGCAGCTCGGCCGCGGCCATGCTGCGCATCGTCACGCCGCACACGCCGTACGCGGGGTCGCCTGCGTCCTCGGTGTAGAGCGCCTGGTGTGCCCGGTGGAAGGCGCCGAGGCCCAGGTGCACGATCCCGGTGCGCAGCTCGCCCGGCCCGATCCCGGGCCTGGCCGACGGGGGCACCACGGCCAGGGCGAGCCGCGACAGCCGCATCAGTACCCCAGGTGCCGGCCCCCGTCGCCCACCAGCACCTCCCCCGTCACCATGTCGGCCTCCACCAGCGCGGTCACCATCTGGGCGATGTGCTCGGGCCGGGCCGTGCGCCGCAGCGGCGCCTTGGCCTCCTCCCTGGCCGCCATCTCGGTGAAGCCCTGCTCCCCCACCCGGTCGATGTGCCAGCGGGTCGCCACGATGCCGGGCGCGACGGCGTTCACCCTGACCTCGGGCCCGAGCGCGACCGCCAGGTCGCGGGTGAGCTGGAGCAGGGCCGCCTTGCTGACGCTGTAGGCGATCGAGGAGCCGGTGGCGAGGATCCCGGCGATGGAGGATACGTTGACGACGGCGCCGCGGGCGGCCCGCAGGTCGGGGGCGAAGGCGCGGGCGCAGTAGTACGGGCCCATGAGGTTGACGCCCATGATCTGCCGCCAGATGTCGTCGGTGAGCCCCTCCAGGTCGGCGAACGGCACCCATTTGGTCGTGCCCGCGTTGCAGACGAGCACGTCGACGCGCCCGTACCGGTCGCGTACGCGCTCGGCCATGCGGCGCACGGCGGCGTCGTCGGCCACGTCGGCGGCCATGGCCTCGGCCTTGCAGCCCAGCTCAGCCAACCGGGAGACGGTCGCCTGGGCGTCCGCCGCCGAACGCGAGTAGTTGACGACCACGGCCGCCGCGCCCTTCCTGGCCAGGCTCTCCGCCACGGCGGCGCCGATGCCGGTGCCTCCGCCGGTGATCACGGCCACCGTCCCGTTGATGTCCATGCCCTACTCCTCCACGAGTGGTCTCCGCAGCGGGTCGGCGGCCGCGATGTCGATGTCCTTGGTCTCCCGCGAGGCCCAGAACGCCCAGAACGAGATCACGGCGGTCCCGATGAGGAACGCCGCCACCAGCCAGGGCTCCCCGTCCAGCCGCGCCGCGAGCGCCGCGCCGATCAGCGGCGAGAACCCGGCCAGCGCCGCCCCCAGCTCGCGCGAGGCGGCGAACCCGGTGTAGCGGACCCGCGCCCCGAACAGCTCGGCGTAGAACACCGGCTGCACGGCCACCTGCGGCGCGAACCCGAACGCCCCCATGATCATCATCGCCAGCCACACCACCAGGGGCACGCCGGTGTCGACCATGAGGAAGTACGGGTACGCGAACACCGCCACGAACACCACGCTGAACAGGTTGAGCGGCCGCCGCCCCACCCGGTCCGACAGGTGCCCGTAGACCGGCTGGAGCACGATCACGGTCAGCCCGAACAGGATCACCCCCAACAGCGCCGTCCGGCTGGTCAGGCCGAGTTCGCGGGTGGCGTACGCGACGCTGAAGGTGGCGAGGGTGTAGACCACGGCCGTGTCGCAGATGTGCGCCCCGACGCCGACGAAGAAGTTCCGCGGGTAGCGGGCCAGCGCGTCCCTGATCGGCAGCTTGACGATCTCGCGGCTGCGCTCCATCTCGCGGAACACCGGCGACTCGGCCACCCGCAGCCGCACGTACAGGGCCACGCCGATCAGCGCGAAGCTCACCAGGAACGGCAACCGCCAGCCCCAGGCCAGGAAGTCCTCCTCGGGCAGCAGCTGGACCAGCAGGAACGCCGAGGTGCCGAGCACGAGACCGATCTGCACGCCGGTCTGGGCGTAGGAGGCGTAGTAGCCGCGCCGGCCGGGCGGGGCGTGCTCGGCAAGCAGCGTGGCCGCGCCGCCGAACTCCGCGCCCGCGCCCAGGCCCTGGCAGACCCGCAGCAGCGTGAGCAGCAGAGGAGCGGCCACGCCGATGGCGGGGTAGGTCGGCAGCAGGCCGATCAGCCCGGTGGACACGCCCATGATGACGGTGGTGATGATCAGGGTGGAGCGGCGGCCGATCCTGTCGCCGAGGTGGCCGAACAGGACGCCGCCGAACGGCCGCACCACGAACCCCACGCCGAACGTGGCGAACGCGGCGATCGTGCCCGCCGCCGGGTCGGCGTCGGTGAAGAACAACCGGTTGAAGACGAGGGCGGCGGCGGTGCCGTAGATGAAGAAGTCGTACCACTCCAGGGCGGTGCCGACGAGGGCGCCCAGGACGACGCGCCTTAACTCGGGTGTGGCGGACATCTAACCTCCAGGGGCCTCTCCGGCCATGGTGGGCCGCGTCCAGCGGCTCGCCACAGGTAGCGGGGTTTGCACCTACGGAACGCCGAGCCGCGCGGCGAGCGCCGCCAGCTCCGCCCACACCGGTGCGGGCACCGGGATCCCCTCCTTCAGCCGCGTCGTGCGCGCCTCGGCCTCCGGCTCCCCCGGAACGACCACTCCGGGGCCGGAGGCGCGCAAGGCCTCGCAGAAGAACTCGACCTGGGCGACGTAGCTCTCCAGAGGGACGAACGCGGCCGGGTCGACCGCGCTGATCACCGTGCCGAAGGTGCCGTCGTACTCCGGCGAGGGGGCGGTGCCGGTGCCCGTGAGCAGGCCGCCGACCAGCTCGATGAGGACGCTCAGGCCGTATCCCTTGTGGCCGCCGAACGGCAGCAGCGCGCCGCCCCGGTAGAAGTCGCCCGGGTCGGTGGACGGGCGGCCCTCGGGATCCACGAGCACCCCGCCCGGCGCCGGCGAACCGGCCACGCGCAGGAGGCCGAGCTTGCCCTCGGCCATGGCGGCGGTGGCCCAGTCCATGACCACGGCCGCGCCGCCGGCCCGCGGCACCGCCCAGGCCATGGGGTTGGTGCCGAGCATCCTGCGGTGCCCGCCGTACGGGGCGACGGTCGGGTCCGCGTTGCCCACGACCTGCGCGATCAGGCCCTGCGCGGCCAGCGACTCGGCGTACTCGCCGAGCCTGCCGACGTGGTTGCACTCCCTGATCGCCACGACCCCCGCACCGTGCTCCCGGGCCAGCCGCGCCGCCTGCTCGGCGGCCAGCCTGGCGGCGGCCTGCCCGAACCCGCGCCGCCCGGACACCACGGCGGTGGCGCCACGGCTGGAGACCACCTCTGGCCGGGCGGTGGGCACGATCACACCGGCCTCGATCCTCTCGAGGTACGGCATGAGCCGCCGCACACCGTGGGAGCCGTGCCCGGCGAGATCGGCCCCGACGAGGGACGCCGAGACCGTGGCGGCGAGGTCGGCGGGCACGCCGGCCGCGATCAGGAGATCCCTGGCGAGGTCGCGGAGAGGGTCGGCGGCGACCAGATGAGGGGATGTGTTCACGGGCCACCTGTCCGCATCGTGAGGACTGCGTTCCGTGTGCGCGCTTATGCCCGTTCCACGCCCGCCCAAACGGATCTCCGGAAAGGGCTTACCGGCCCCTCGTCCGCGCCCTGGGGTTCAGCCTGCGGCCGCCGGCCTCCAGAGCACGGCGTGCCACTCGCCGTCGGGAGAGATCGCCGTCCCGGCGATCTCTCCCTTGCCGTTGATGGCGTTGACGGCCGTCGCCGAAGCTCCCGCCGGGTCCGGCAGCCGGACCGGTGCCTGGGCCTGGTCGGTCCACACCGCCGGGTGGGCGGTGCCGCCGGCCGGGTCACAGGTGTGGGTTCCGACGATCACGCCGTGGTCGTTGACGGCCGTCGGCCGCGCCTGACCGCCGCCGTCCGCGATGCGGCGCATGCCGCTCTCGCGGCTCCACACGAATCCGGCCTGGAGCACGCCGTCCGTGCCGAGCGCCGACTGGCCGACGACGTGGCCGTGGTTGTTGAGGCCGGTGGCCTGGCTCCAGATGCCGCCCAGCGTGCCCAGCTCCGTGACGGTGCCGTTCTCCCAGAGGAAGGCGCGCTGGGTCTGCTGGTCCGCCGGCAGGCCCACCGTGTCTGTGCGGCGGTGCGTTCCGGCGATCTGACCGGCCCTGTTGATGTCCGAGGCCCCGCTGCCGGCGATGACATCGAGGTCGGTCTTGACGCCGTTCCGGACCACGAATGCCTGCGTGCGGCGGGTGTTGCCGGGCTCGTAGGCGATGTATTCCCCGACGACGACGCCCTGGCTGACGTCCTTGGGGAATGTGAGCCCGCCGAAGTTGCCCAGATCCCGCATGGTCCCGTCCGTGCCAGAGGAAGGCGTGGCCCTTGCTCTCCCACGTGTAGCTGCTGCCTGCGACCCGGCCCTCCTCGTCGATGGCCGAGCCGCTGCTCGTCGGGCCTCCGAGGGTGCCCAGATCGACGACATGGCCGTCGTCCCAGAGGATCGCTTGTGACCGGCCTGCCGCGTTCCTCGTCCAACCGGAGATCTGCCCCCGGTCGTTGATGTCGAGCGCGGAGCCCTCATGATCACCCCATTGACGGAAGGCCAAAACGATCACACGGTAAACGCGTCACCGATCTTCGCCAAGGGCCGAACATCAAGAAAAGGGGAAAGTCACCATCCGCCACGATCGATGGCGGCATCCTTCGGAAGCCACGTCAGGTGAGCTCGCGCGCGGTCGCGGTCGTCATGCCGGTGCGGCCGAGGTCGGCGCGGCGGCCGGCGGTCACGCCGTCGTGGTAGCCGGTGCCGCTCGTGCGGGGGACGCTCATCCTGATCTTCGGGTAGTACGCCGCCACCGCGCGCTCCACCTCGGCACGGCGGTCGGCCAGCACCAGCACGGTCCCCGGGCCCGCGGACTCCGACTCGGCGCGGGATTCGGCCTCGCACAGCAGGCGGTACACCTCGTCGGTGAAACCCAGCAGCCACGACCGCCGGTAGGCCCGCACGGCCGTCACGTCCTCGGGCGGGCGCACGCGGGCCAGACCGGAGGCCATCTGGAGCAGCAGCGAGGTGGCCAGCAGGTCGGCGCGCTCGAGGTCGGCGGCGAAGCCGAACACGTGCACCCGCTGGCCCCCGTCGCCCCGCCCGATCAGCAGCGGCCGGCAGCGTACGGCCTGCGCCACCAGGCTGACGAGGCGGGCCTTCTCCCTGGCCCAGGGGTTGGACAGGGAGACGATCCGGTCACCGGGGACCTGCCGCGTGCCGGCGGGCGGCAGCGCGTCGATGCCGTGTTTGGCCATGAGCGCCGACGCGGCCGCCATGAACGTGGCCCGCTCATGCTCGTTGTCGGTGCGCTCGGCCTTGGCCAGGAGTTTCCTGACCCGGTCGAGCGTGCGATCACGCGGCAAACGCGCTCCCCTAGTGCTTGGTCAGCACCCTCCCGTCGGCCCCGATGACGGGGAAGGCGCCCGTGTCGACGATGCCGTGCTGGTGGTACAGCGCCTCGATGAGGGCGTGCGCCTGCGGCTCCAGTTTCCACAGGGCACGATACTCGCGTGCCGAGGCCAGCGAGATCCCGATCTCCTGGGCGATGTCCACGGTACGGGGCACGATGCCCTTGGCGATCTGCCGGTCCCAGTACTCGCGGGCGGCCCGCATGAGCGCCGCGCGCTCGGCGGTGGAGACGACCTGCGGGGTGGTGTCGAACACTTCGACATCCTCGTCCTCGTCGTCGACGAGCTCGGCCAGCGCGGGCGGCAACGCCGGGCGGGCGGGCACCGGGTGCTGCTCGGCGTCGTGCTCCCAGGGCACGCGGGGGTCGGCGTCGATGAGCGCGGTGGTGTTGTAGAGCGCGGCGATCTGGGCCAGCAGCGCCTCCTGGCGGGCCGGGTCCACGGCCAGGCCGGTGTGCTCGACGGCCTGGTCCATGGCCTTGTCGAGCCTGGCCAGCGCGGCGCGCATCTTGCGCTCGGGGGCGCCGTTCTCGCGCAGCGCCTTGGCCTTCTTGGCGGCCAGCGCGACCCGGGTGAGCCTGCGGTGGGCGTCGACCTCGCTCGCCGTACGGTCGCTGACCTCGGCCAGCCCGAGCCTCACCAGCAGCCGCTCCGGGGTGAGCCGCCAGTTGATGCGCCCGGTGCCGCGGATGCGGTGGCGTTCGATGGCCATGCCGCGCTCCCACAGCCAGGCGGCCACCAGCGGCGCGGCGAGCCGGAACAGCGCCTCGGGCAGGCTGCGCGCGTCCATGCTGGACAGCACGGCGGTCAGGCAGGTCAGCGCCCACACGGCGATGCCGTCGATGCCGGCGGAGAAGTTCTCGCGCATGTTGCGGCGGGCGCGGACGGCGGAGGTGATGATCGCGACCTCGATGAACGCGAACAGCAGCAGCCGTAGCGGCCCGTCGAGCCCCAGCACGTCGCCCGAGAAGCGCCACATGCCCTGCGCCGACACGCCGGTGGCGATGGACGCGGCCACGATGGTCAGCACGTCTTCGATGGGACGCTGGGCGACGTATCTGGAGAACAACCAGAAGGTGGCCTTCCAGGCGATCCTGAGGACCAGGAACGCGAGCGCCAGCCCAGCTAGGCTGAGCAGCGCGATGACAGCGGTGGCGAGCGGCTTCTCCGTGACGAAGGCTGCTATTTCCTCGAATGTCGGCATCTGTCACTATCCGTGGGGGGCTCTACTCCGGCTCTATGCGACGAGATCATCGCAGAATGTCGCCACCTTGTACGCCAAACACCATCTGCTGCCCCACTTTGCCCTCGTTTCCCACCTTCAACACGGTCGGTACCCGGCCTCTGCCGACCGCACCGAGCCGCCGCCCGGTGAGGTGACCAGATTCTGGCCGGCGGGTGAGGCGTCGCGGGGCCGATGGCGCCCTCAGCCATACGCTGGGCTGAGGGAAAATTCGTCCTTATGGAGGGCGCTGAGCACCCCCTGTGGATGGGACCATCTGACGAGGGATTTATCCCAAGCAGTGCGATGTATCCCAGCAGGACGGATATCGATGTCAGACAATGAGTTCCCGCTCGTCCAATTCATGCGCGACGGGTTCCACCCCGTGGGCGAGCTCGGGCGCATCCGGGCCGAGCATCCGGTCTTCCCGATGGAGATCCCCGGCGGCCAGACCGTGTACCTCGTCACCCGCTGGGAGGACGTCCGCGCGGTGCTCGGGGACCACGAGCGTTTCAGCAACGACTTCGCGGGCGTGATCGGTCTCGGCTCCAACCAGGAGGACCCGGGCGGCCTCGGATTCCGCGACCCGCCCGAGCACACGCGGTTGCGCAGGTTCCTGACCCCTGAGTTCACCGTACGGCGCCTGCGCCGGCTGGAGCCGCGCATCGAGGCCATCGTGGCCGAAGCACTCGACCGCATCGAGGCCAGGGGCGCCGAGAGCATGCCGGTGGACCTCTTCGAGGAGTTCGCGCTGCCCATCCCGTCTCTGGTGGTGTGCGAGCTGCTGGGCGTCCCGTACGACGAGCGCGCCGACTTCGTGAAGATCAGCAAGGACCGCTTCGACTTCACGGCCGGGCCCGAGGCGTCGCTGCAGGCGATCAACGACGCGATGACGTACCTGATCGAGCTGGTCGCCAGGGAGCGGCAGAACCCCGGCGAGGGCCTGCTGGGGCAGCTGCTGCGCGACCACGGGGACGAGCTGGACGACCGTACGCTGGCCAGCATGGCCGACGGCCTGCTGACCGGCGGGCACGACACCAGCACCAGCATGCTCGCCCTGGGCACCCTGTGGCTGCTGCGGAACCCGGAGCAGGCGGCGAAGGTCCGCGAGGTCGACGGCTACATCAACGACGTCGTCGAGGAGCTGCTGCGGTACATGTCGGTCGTGCAGGTGGCCTTCCCGCGCTTCGCCCGCGACGACCTGAAGCTGCACGGGGTGACGATCAAGAAGGGCGAGCTGGTGCTCTGCTCGCTCATCGGCGCGAACCGCGACCCGGCGGCCATGGGCGAGGACGTGGACGAGATCCGGCCCGGCCGCGAGGTGTCGCACCTGGCCTTCGGCCACGGCATCCACCGCTGCATCGGCGCGCCGCTGGCGCAGATGGAGATGCGCATCGCCTTCCCCGCCCTGCTGCGCCGCTTCCCTGCACTGCGGGTCGCGGGCGAGGTGCCGTTCAGGGAGCTCGCCATCGTCTACGGCGTCAAGGAGCTACCCGTCGCCTGGTAGAGCGGCTACGTTCGCAGTGTGAGCGAGCCTGTCATCGACCTGGCCAGGATCAGGGCCGTCGTGTTCAACACCGACGGCGTGGTCACCGACACCGCCCGGGGGCACGCGGCCGCCTGGAAACACGTCTTCGACGCGTTCCTGCGCGGCCGCTCGGCGCCGTTCGACATCCGCGACGACTACCTGCGCCACGTGGACGGGCGGCCGCGGCTCGACGGCATCCGCACGTTCCTGGCCTCGCGCGGCATCACGCCGCCCGAGGGCTCTGCGGACGACGAGCCCGGCGCGCCCACCGTGCACGGGCTCGGCCTGGCCAAGGACCAGACCTTCATGGCGCAGGTGGACGAGTACGGGGTGGCCGCGTTCCCCGCCACCGTCTCGCTCCTGCACGAGCTGCGGCGGCGGGGCGCGCGCACGGCTGCCGTGTCCGCCAGCCTGCACGGCCGCAAGCTGGTGAACTCGGCCGGCGTGTCCCACCTGTTCGACGTGCTGATCGACGGGAACGACGCCGCGCTGATGAACCTGCCGGGCATGCCCGATCCCGCCCTGTTCCTGGAGGCGGCCCGCCGCCTCAACCTGCCCCCGGCCGGGGTCGCGGTGGTGGACGCCGCGCTGCCCGGGGTCGAGGCGGGCGGGAAGGGCTCGTTCGGGCTGGTGGTGGGGGTCGTCAGGGAGGGCGGCACCGCGGGCGAGCTGCGCGCCCACGGGGCCGGCGTCGTGGTGTCCGACCTGGGCGAGATCGAGGTACGCGGACGGGTCCTACCCTTGACCACGTGACCGTTCTCATCGACCCGCCCAACTGGCCGGGGCCGCGCGGCCTCATGTGGTCGCACCTGGTCAGCGATCACTCGCTGGAGGAGCTGCACGACTTCGCGGACCGGCTCGGCGTGCCCGAGCGGGCGTTCGACCGGGATCACTACGACGTGCCGGAGACCGTGCACGCGCGGGCGGTGTCCCTGGGGGCGGAGGCGGTCAGCTCCCGGGAGCTCTTACGACGCCTGATCGCGGCCGGGCTGCGCCGCCGCAAGCGCCGCTAGCTCGGCGGCCATGTTGGCGCGGGCCCGGTCCTCCCACAGGTCGCGTGCCCGGGCGGTGCGGTAGAGGCGCTCGGTGGCCAGCAGGCGGCGCAGCACCTCTGAGCGGCCCTTTCTGAACAGGTCGTCCGGCACGTGGGCGTACTCCTGGCGGATGGCCGCCGCGTAGGCGGCGTATCCCCGGCCGCCGAGCACGGCCAGGTCGGCGTCGCACAGGACGGCGCCGTTGGCGTCGCCGCCGGTCAGGGTGTCGTGCGCGGCGGTGAGGCGTACCAGCCGGGCCACCTCGGCGACCCGGGCCGCGGGCACCCCGCACCTGGGCAGCCTGGACTGGGCGAGCTGGGCGCTGCGCTCCTCGTCCCAGCCCGGCCTCCCGTCGTAGACGGCGTCGTGGAACCAGGCCGCCAGCCGCACCGCCGCCGCGTCGCCGGCCTCCGCGGGGAGACGGTCGATGGCGTCGAGGACGGCGGCGAGGTGATCGAGGTCGTGGTAGCGGCGGTGCGGCTCGGCCCACCGGGCGATCAGCTCGGCCCCCACGGCGAGTGAGGCCGGCGTGTCACCCACGAGCGCGACCCAATCGGCCATCAGCGGGGTCCGGCGGTCCCGATCGTCTGCGCCGCGGGCATCGGGGCCGTGTGCGCGTCGCGTCACGTCGTCGTCCGCGGGCGTGGGGCCATGGGCGTCGATCACCGTCCCACCGTACTCACCGAGGGCCTTTGGTAGCGTCCTGGGCATAGGCGCGAATCAGGAGGAGCCGCGGCGCCTGCCACGGTGGCGGGAGCTGCGGGACGTGCTGCCCCAAAAGCCGCGATGGTCCAGGCGGCAGCGCGTGGCCCAGGCGGCGGACATCCACGATCTACGGGAGCTCGCGCGCAAGCGGGCCCCGCGGATGGTCTTCGACTACGTGGACGGCGGCGCGGAGGGTGAGCGGTCGATGGCCAGGGCGGCGGAGGCGTTCGATCGGGTCGAGTTCCGCCCGCGGGTGTTGCGCGACGTCGCCGAGGCGCCGACCGCGGCCGAGATCCTGGGCCGGCGGATCTCCATGCCGGTCGTGCTCGGGCCCACCGGGTTCACCAGGATGATGCACCGGGCGGGTGAGCGGGCCGTGGCCAGGGCGGCGGAGCGGGCGGGCGTGCCGTACACGCTGTCCACCATGGGCACCACGACCGCGCGTGACGTGACGGCGGCGGCGCCCGGCGGGTGGAACTGGTTCCAGCTGTACGTCGTCCGCGACCGTGCCCGCAGCCTGGACACGCTGTCCCTGGCCCGGGAGGCGGGCATGGACGTCCTGGTGGTGACCGTGGACGTGCCGGTGGCCGGGGCGCGGCTGCGGGACGTGAGGCACGGCCTGACGGTCCCTCCGTCGCTGCGCTGGCGCAGCGCGTTGCAGGCGCTGCGGCGCCCGGCGTGGTGGTTCGACTTCCTCACCAGCGAGCCGCTGAGGTTCGCCACCGTGGACGGCGCGCCGGGCGACCTGGCGGGCATCACGAACATGATGTTCGACCCCTCGGTGACGATCAAGGACTTGGAGTGGATCAGGTCGGCGTGGCGGGGGCCGCTGCTGGTCAAGGGCGTGCAGCGGGTGGACGACGCCAAGGACCTGGCGGCCGTCGGGGTGGACGGGCTGGTGGTGTCCAACCACGGCGGGCGGCAGCTCGACCGCTCCCCCACGCCGCTGGAGCTTCTGCCCGAGGTGGTGGACGCGGTGGGCGACCGCACGGAGGTGTTCCTGGACGGCGGTGTCCGCACCGGGGCGGACGTGGCCGCCGCGGTCGCGCTGGGGGCGCGGGCCTGCTTCGTCGGCCGGGCCTACCTGTACGGGCTGATGGCCGGCGGCGAGCCGGGGGTGACGCGGGCGCTCGACCTGCTGCGCGCCGAGCTCGTACGGACGTTGCGGCTGCTCGGCGTGAGCGGCGGCGTAGCCGGTCTCGACCGGGACGTCGTACGCCTCCGCTAGAGCGGCCCTCACCGGTGTCCGGCGGTTCTTGTCAGACATGACGCGTATTTAGCCAGAGGTGTGGCCCCTCTGCTCCTTCACACGGGGACCTGGTCCTCACCCGGAAAGGAGATCGAGATGGCAACCGGAGAGTTCCAAGTGATGAAAGTGCCGGCCGAGCAGTTGACCGGCATTCTTCACGGGCAGGTTGTCGATCCGGGCGCGCAGCCCACGAATGTCGTACGGCGCGGCGAGGGTTGGACCGTGGACGTGAGCTGGGAGGTATCGGGCGAGCTCGTCGACTGGCTGGCCGGTTGCTGGCAATTGGAGATCATCGCCGACTTGCTCGGCGGCGGTGAGTCGAGACACCCCTCGCCTCCGGTGGAGATGACCTTCACCCCTGGTTCGGGCCGATATACCGCCTCCATTCCGATGCGCGGCCAGCTCGACGCGGGCACCTATGACCTCGTGGTCAACCTCACCACCACGACCGCCGCCGGCACCGCGGGGGCGCTCGGCGGGTTCGTGGTGATCAGCAAGATCGTGGTGAAGGAATGATCAACGAAGGCGGCGCTCCAGGAGGAGGGCGCCGCGGCCGGACAGCAGCGTGGCGCACCACTCGCGCAGGTCCGCCGGTTTGGGTCCGCTCACCTCGCCCCCTTCCAGCAGGTCCGCCCAGTCCAGGAGGGACTCGGCGAGCATGAGCGGCACCTCGCGCCGCTCGTGCACCTCGGCGGCCGCCTCGAAGTGCTCGGCGGCCCGGCCCGGGTCGCCCATGGTCATGGACAGGTGGGCCAGGTAGTGGTGGCCGCAGTGGTGCGCGACCGTCCCGTGCCCGAAGGTCTCGCCCTCGGCGGCCAAGGAGGCGTACAGCCGCCCGGCCAGGTCCGCCCGGCCCAGCCGGCCGGCGGCGACGGCCAGATTGTCCAGGGCGGGCCGGTGCGCCATGTTCCGCGGCGGAACGACGCCCTGCTCGGTCAGGATGCGTTCGAGCAGCGGGCCGGCCTCCTCGTCGTCCAGCTCGCACAGGTACCGCAGCACCGCGTGCACGGGGTCCACGCGGGGCGCCTGGGCGGCGCGGCGCAGCCGGTCACGCAGCTCCCACAGCCGGCCCTGCAGCCGCCGGATCTCGGCGATCTGCTCGGCGTAGATCGCCACGGCCTCCAGCCGGCTGCCGATCTCCGAGCCGAGCCGCATGGCCGCGGTGGCCTCCGCCTCGGCCTGCGCCAGGTCGCCCTGCATCAGGGTCAGGCCCGCCCTGGAGTAGCCGACCAGCCAGTGGAGGTGCGGCTGCGCCAGCCGGTGGGCCATCTCGTCGGCCTGGTCGAGCAGCGTGGCCGCGCGGGCGGCGTCGCCGCTGTCCAGGACGGGTGGGGTGCGCTGCACGTACGCGTGGAACAGCGCCAGGTCGTCGCCCGTGCGGCGGGCCGCCTCCAGCATCTCGTCGCCGTCGCGGTGGCGCTGGTGCAGCGGGTCGGCGGGGATGATGGTCAGGCTGCGCAGGCACAACACGAGGGCGAGCGTGCGCGGGTCGCCGGACTTGCGGGCCAGGGCCACCGCCTCGTCGCTCAGCGCGAAGCGCCGCTCCCCGTCGGGCGCCCAGATCAGCTCCGCGGCGAGGTGGGCCGCCAGCAGCGCCCGGGTGCTCACGTCGGTGGAGTCGACCAGCCGCCTGGCCTCGGTCAGCAACGCGATGCGCTGCTGGTCGGGCGTGGCCGAGATGCTGGTGAAGCCGCGGTCGCCGCCGAGCGCCGCCGTGACGATCAGGTCGCCGCGCTCGCACTCCCTGGCCAGGCCGGCGGCCGCCACCAGGGTCGGCCTGGCGTCCGGGTGGCCGGCCAGCCACATCGCCCTGCCGCACTCCATCAGCAGCTCCGCGCGCCGCTCCAGGGTGGCGCCTGGGAAGTCCGCCAGCAGCTCCAGCACCCGCTGGTACCAGGTGACGGCCTCGCGGTGGGCCAGCCCCTCCAGCGCGTGCTCGGCCGCGCGCACCGCCGCGTCCGCGGCTGCGCCCACCCGGGCCGGGTCGCGGCCGTGCTCGGCGGCGGCCAGCAGATGCGCGGCCACGACGTACGGCCGCGACTCCATGGCCTTCGGGTCCGTCCGGCACAACGCGTCGGCCACCCGCCCGTGCAGCAGCCCGGCCCGCGGCGGGGAGAGCGTGGCGTACAGGGCGTTCCTGGTCAGCTCGTGGGAGAACCGGCAGGTCCCGCGGCCCGACATGGTGACCAGGCCGGCGCCCATCGCCTCCTCCACGGCGGCCACGAAGCGGGCCTCGTCGAGGCCGATCCCCAGGCGCAGCTCCGCCGGCTCCATCCGCTCGCCCACCGCCAGCAGGCTGACCAGCTCCCTGGCGTCCGGGTGCAGCTGCGCCAGCCGGGCCAGCACCATCCTGGTGACCGAGTCGGGCACGGTCAGCGCTTCCAGGTCCGTGCCGGCCGCCAGCTCCCTGGCGACCTCGCTGATCAGGAACGCGTTGCCGCCGGTGATGCGGTGCAGCAGCTCGGCGTCGCCGCCGGGACGGACCTCCGCCAGCACGTCGGAGACCTCGTCGAGGCCGAACGACGACACCTGCACGACGCGGCCGTCGGCGGTCAGCTTGTGCAGCTCAGGCATGGCCGACTCGACCGGGACCGGCCGCGAGGTGGCCAGGATGAGCAGCGGCATGGCGTCGGCGTCGTACATGAGGGCGTGGAGCATCTGCAGCGACTCCAGCGTCGCCCACTGCAGGTCGTCGATCACCAGCAGCACCGGCCGCACGGTGGTCAGCCGCTCGATGAGGGTGCGGGCCGCCGCCATCAGGTGGTAGCGCTCCGAGACCGGCTCCGTGGCCGGCGGCACTTCCAGTGAGAGCGGCGGCGCGCCCAGCGACGGGGCCAGCCGGACGAGCTGGCCGCACTGCTGGTCGACCCCGGCCCGCAGGAGCAGCGCGGGCGAGGTGCGGGCCAGCCGCTCCACCGCGCCGGCGATCGGCTCGTACGCCTGCCGCGCCGGATCCGTGCACCGCCCCGCCAGCACCGTGAACTGCCGTTTGAGCGCCTGCCTGGCCACCATGGACGCCAGCCGGGTCTTGCCGACGCCGGGCTCCCCCTGGAGTATCACCAGCCCGCTGCCGAACTCGGCCGCCGCCAGCTCCCCGTCCAGCGCCCGCAGCTCCTCGTCCCGGCCCACGAACGGCAGCACGTGGCCGTTGTCCAGCCAGGTGGGCAGCCCGCCGCTCTGGTGGTGGTCGGCGTTCTGCCAATGCAGCTCGTACGTGTGCAGCGGCTCGCGCAACCCCTTGCCCGGCAGCCGCCCCAGGTCCTTGAACTCGTGCCGGCTGCGCCCCTGGGCCAGCCGCCGCACCAGGTCCGTGCAGAGCACCTGGCCGCCCTCCGCCACGGCGACCAGCCGGGCCGCCTCCACCGTCGGCAGCCCGCTGACGTCGTCATGGCCCCAGCACACGTCGCCGGCGGCGAGCGCGGCCTTGATGGAGATCTTCTCCAGCGCCCGCTCGTTCTCGTCGGCCACCGCCTGCTCCACCGCGATGATCGCGTCGAGCCCGGCGGTCGCCGAGTCGAACACGGCCATCAGCCCGTCGCCCAGGCTCTTGGTGAACGTCGAGCCGCTCGCCGTCACCACGGAGTGGAGCAGCTGGTAGAGGCGGCGGAAGACGACGTTGGCCCGCTCCTCGCCGAGCCTGATCCGCAGCGCGGTGGAGCTGACCACGTCGGTGAACAGAATCGTCGCCGTGGTCAGCGTGCCTGGCTCGTGCGGGACAGTCACGCGCGCAGCCCCTTCCGCGAGGGCGCTCGTACCTTCTGCCGGATATTTTGCCGCACGCCGCGCCGGATCTCGCGGGTTTTAACGGCGACCGCCGACTGTCTGATCCGCCAGGCGCGGGCCAGCTCACCGGGGATCCGGAACGGCGCCTTCCCGTCGGAGTGGCGGTCGACCAGGGCGATGACGATGTGCCGCCCGGCCCTGCGCACCAGCCAGCGGACCACCCCGTCGACCGGGCGGCCCAGCCACGGCCGCCGGTGCGCCGCCCGCGCCAGCGTGAACAGGGCGGTGCACCACCACGCGGCCGGCGGCACGCCCAGCAGCTCGGGCACCCGGGCGGCGCCGTGGGCGGCGTCGCGGAAGACCCAGTGCACCAGGCTGCGCGGCAGCTTGCGCCAGCCCAGATGCATGAACTCCTCCATCTCCTCCAGGAGCTTGGCCATGAGCATGCGGCCCTCGTCGCTGGACTCGTACAGGCGGCCCATGCGCTCGCTGACCGGGCCGACGTCGTCGAGCGTGAGCGGCCCCTCCCGGCACGCCTCCACGCCCATGAGGTGGCCGAACACGCTCCACGTGTAGAGGTGGGCGGCGCGCTCCTCGTCCGTCAGCGTCACGCCCATGCACTCCAGTGCCTCCCACGTCACCACGGAGAAGTCGAAGATCGTGGCCAGCAGCAGCTCCTGGTTGACCGGCGGGCCGTACTTCGCGGTGTCCCAGTGGTCGCCGAAGCGCTCCTCGACCAGGGCGCGCACGAACGAGTGCAGGATGCGCAGCCCGAGCGCCGTCGTGTGGCCGGGCCCGCCGGGCAGCAGGCTGCCGGTGGCCTTCAGCCCCATCACGTCGATCAGCATCTGCCCGGTCTCGGCCACCCGGCGGGTGAGGCTGTGCGTGGCCAGGTTGGACACGCCGGCCAGCACCTTGGCGCTGGACACCTCGACGTACGCCATGGGCAGGCACTTGCAGAACAGCGCGGCCGACTGGTAGAGCCCGTAGTGGGCGAACACCGCCTGCCCCCTGGCCAGCAGCTCCGTGTCATCTCCCCAGTCGGGCAGCTCCCTGGCGAAGCCGAGCGCGTCGAAGATCCAGGAGGCGGGCGGCTCGCCCGCGGGCGCCCTGGCCTCCCGCTTGGCCCGGCCCAGCTCCTCGATCACCGCCTTCACCAGCTCCAGCGGGCCGCTCCCGTCGGGCTGCTCCTTCAGATAGCGGGCCACCACCTCGTCGATCTCCGGATCCGCCTGCTGTCTCAGCTGCCGGAATCTCTCCTCGGGCCAGCGTTCGTCCCTGCCCATGGGTCGCTCACCCTCCTCACTCGCTCCGCGGAATCCCTCCTCCGCCGGGCCTCCACTCCACTCGCTGCGTCGGGTTCGCTCCCTGCTCATAGGTCGCTCACCCTCCTCACTCGCTCCGCGGAGTCCCTCCTCCGCCGGGCCTCCACTCCACTCGCCGCGTCGGGTTCGCTCCCTGTCGTTGCGTTCGTTCATGTGCCCCGTACTCCAGATTCGGTCAGAGCCCGCCCCGCTTGCGCAGGGCGGCGACGTCCAGCAGCGTGATCGTCCGGCCCTCGATGGCGATGAGGCGCCGTGACACGAGCGACTGCAGGGCCCGGTTGACGGCCGGCCGCGTCGCGCCGATCAGCGCGGCGAGGTCCGACTGCGTCAGCCCGGGCAGGTTCACCACGCCCTCCGTGCTGCCGTGCTTGTCGGCCAGCTGCAGCAGCAGCTTCGCCAGCCGCCCGCCCAGGTCCAGGAAGGCCAGGTCCGCCGCCTGGCCGGTGAGCCTGCGCACCATGTGCCCGAGCATGCGCAGGAACTCGTCGGCCAGTGCCGGGTGCCCGCGCATGAGCTCCAGCAGCCGGACCCGGGGCAGCGCGAACACCCACGACGGCCGCACGGTGACGATCGAGGCCGACCGCGGCGAGCCGTCCAGCAGCGCCATCTCCCCGAAGGTGTCGCCGCGGGTCAGCATGTTGAGCACGATCTCGTCGCCGTGCTCGGTGGTGAACACCACCTTCACCAGGCCGTCCAGCAGGACGTGCAGGGACTCCCCCGGGTCCCCCTGGTGGAAGATGATCTGCCCGGACCGGTAGCGGCGCGCCAGCCCGGCCCGCGCCGCGCTCTGGATGCCGCTCTCTCCGAGTACGCGGAACAACGGGACCTCCGCCAGCACGGCCGCGACCGGCTGAACATCCTGTGGAGCCCCGCTGCGCCCGTTCATGAAAGAACTTTAGGCCGCAATCGGCGTCCGGGCAGTAAGCGGCAAGCGATCTCTCCCATGTCGCGAATGTGACGGAGACCACATCAAGACTGTCACGTCCGAGACAGCCCTGGCGGATCTTCAGGCGGACCGTGGGGTTGCCGGCCGGAAATGGCCCCCCGAGTACCCGGACCGGTGAGGAGTCAGACATGCAGTTGGAGACCATCGAACGCCTCGACACGGGCGCGCTGGTGTCCGCCGCGCAAGACGGCGACGCCGGCGCCTGGGAACGCCTGGTCGAGGAGTTCACCCCGATGCTGAAGGCGCGCATCCGCCGCTTCCGGCTCGGCCACGAGGACGCCCAGGACGTGCTGCAGACCACCTGGCTGCTGGCCTGGCAGAACCTCAAGAGCGTGGCCGACGGGCAGCGGATGGCCGGCTGGCTGGCCACGATCGCCTTCCGCGAGTGCCTGAAGGTCACCAGGCGGACGAAGGAGATCTGCACGCCCGACCTCGACACGCTGGGCAGCACCGACGACGTGGACAGGGAGCTGGCCAGGGCGTGGCTGGCCGGCACGCTCGACGAGCTGGTCGAGGAGCTGCCGGACGCGCAACGGGTCCTGTTCAGGGTGCTCACGGAAACCTCCGAGCCGCACTACGTGGACGTGGCACGCAGGCTGGGCAGGCCGGTCGGGAGCATCGGGCCCACCCGAGCCCGCTGTTTCGCGAAGCTACGCGGGCTTCTCCAGGCCCGCGAGATCACCAGGGACTTCCTGGACTGAACTACTTCGTGCTGGGGTCAAGCCGGATCGCCTCCAGGAACGGCTCGAAGTCGAAGTGCGCCATCTCGTACGCGTCCGGGTCGGTCTCGGCCGGGTAGCGGTAGACCTTGCGTCGGATGGCGGGCAGGCCGGGGTTGTTCTTGAACATCTCGCTGACGGCCTGCGGCACCAGGCCGCGGGCCATCTCCTCGGCGAGCCCGTCGGCGATCTTCTTGTCGAAGGGCACGTCGTAGAGGGCGCGTACGTGCTGGTAGACGCGGAAGTAGCTGACGATGAAGCGCATCCGGTCGGGGTAGGACACCCAGTTGGCCACCCCAGCCGTGGACGCCTCCTGGTCGTCGGTGATGAACTCCTCGGCCAGCTTGCGGACCCGCTCGTCCTGGATCGGCGCCCACGCCTTCGCCATGTCCACACCCTCGGGCGCCTCCAGCGGCCTGCCGACCTTGATGTCGCTCAGCGGCGTGCGCACGTAGAACAGGTGGCGGGTGTAGAGCCCCGCCCACAGGTCCTCCAGCTTGCGGGTCAGCCACGGCTGGTCCTCGTGCCGGGCGGCGTACAGGCGGAACCTGGGGAAGGGACGGCGGGTCACCAGCGAGCGCAGCGACCGCCACGACACCCGTGTCAGCCACCTCACCGGCCGGTAGAGCACCAGCTCCAGGGCCTTCTGGGCGCGTTTCTGCTCGTACGCCGACAGCGCGATGTTGGCCCCCAGCATCAGCTCGGCCCGCGCCCGCGGGTCGGCGGCCTCCTTGGCCTCCAGCAGCAGCCGCGCGGCGTCCCGCAGGTAGCGGGCGTCGGCCTGCTCCAGCAGCTCCGTCAGGAACTCCGGCGGCCGCGGCGTCAGGTCGGACTCCGGGCTCACCTTCAGGAACCGATCCGGCGTGTCGTTCCACAGGTTGACCGCGAGGCTGGCCGTCTCCAGGAAGATGGCCCGGTTGGCCAGCGCGAGCCCGAGCTGGTAGCTGGGGCCGAGCAGGGTGAGCAGCGTGGCGCGGAAGAGCCGGCGGAAACGGCGCGGCACCCGGAACCTGCGGCCGAAGTCCTCGATGAACGGCGAGTCGGGAGTGAGGTCGAGGCTCTCTCCCACCGCCTTGGAGGTCCAGGTGGCGTAGCAGTACCAGTTGTTGGCGTCCTTGCCGAGATGCTCGGCCAGGTCCCCGGCGACGCGGTGGTAGGCGTAGGCGATGACCATCGCTTCCAGGGCCGGGCTCCGGTCCTTGTAGGCCGCGATGCGCAGCACGTCGTCCGCTGTCATCGGAGTGTCGGACATGAGGTCTCCCCGTTTCACTGGTCCCGTCGCCTCACGGAGTAAGAGCGTCCCCACGGGCGTCAGATACAGGCGGCGGCCGGCCCGTTGAGCCGCCGGCCTCCCCGCGGCCGCCGGGCACCGAGCGTAGGAGGAGTGACTTGCGAAGGGCTTGCAGGAGAATCGATCAGGGGGTGAGGGTCTGGCCCGCCTCGATGGCCTCGCGCACGCTCTCGGCCAGGGTCTCCTCGAGCGCGTCGCCGTGGGCGGCGAGGGCGCGCATGCCCTCTTCGTCGTCCGTGTGGGCCAGCAGGTCGCGGTACTTGTCGTTGTTGTCCAGCGCCTCGCGGGCGCGCAGGGCGGCGTCGGCCTCTTGGACGCGGCGGGCGTACCGCTCCAGGCCCTCGACCCTGGCGGTCACGGCGGCGACCGAGCGGTTCAGCGCCTCCTGCTGGGGCTCGAGGACGGCCAGCAGCTCCGGCGTCACCAGGCCCTGCCGGGCCCGGTCCTGCTCCTCCTGCAGGTCCGTCTGCGTCCGCAGGAGCCTGGCGATCTCCCAGACCTGGCGGGGAAGCAGCACCTCGTTGGCCAGGCCGTCGAGTAACCGCCGCTGCATGACCCGGGACCGGTAGACGACGTTGACGGCCCGTCTGGCGCGGGCCAGGAGCGCCCGCGCGGGCGGGGGCAGCTCGGAGACGACCACGAACCTGTCCCGGTGCGACAGGCCCGAGACCTCCCTGCCCAGCCGGGGGATGAAGCAGTCGAGGACGGCCAGCCGCTCCTCCTCGGTCAGCGACGGATCGGCGATGAGGTCGACGGTGCGCCGGACGTGGTCGCGTTCCAGGGCGAGCAGGCGCTGCTCCTCGGCGGTGACGGCCCTGCGGCGGAACACGTCGTGCACGACGACGAAGCCGCACAGGACGATGGGGGCGAGCAGCACGGCGACGACCGCGGCGAGGGGACCGAGGCGCACGTAGAGGGTGATGCCGGTCAGGAGCACCCCGACGGAGGCCGCGAGAGACGCCAACGCCCAACCCCAGCCTCTGGCCACACCGTCCCCCTCCGAGCGAGTTCCCGAAGTGCCCTGAGAGCCACAATAGCCCGCGACCACGCCATGATCACCATCTTCGCGCCATCATCCGCGGGGGTGCGGGGTGCGGCGTCGCGGCGCAGCCCCGCGTCACCGCAGGTACGAGGCGCCGTTCAGGTCGAGTACGGCGCCGCTGGCCCACTCGGCGGCCGGTGACGCGAGGTACACGACGGCGGCGGCGATCTCCTCCGGCCGCGCCACCCGCCCGAACGGGCTCTGGGCGCGGATCGCGTCGCCGCGCGGCGCCTTGAGGTGCTCGTTGGTCATGTCGGTCTCGACGAAGCCGGGCGCGACGGCGGCCACGGCGATGCCGTGCGGCGCGAGCGCGACGGCCAGGGACTGGCCCAGCGCGTTCAGCCCGGCCTTGCTGGCGCCGTAGGCGGGGCTGTCCGGCTCGCCGCGGAAGGCGCCGCGTGAGGAGACGTTGACGATCCTGCCGCCGGCCGGCATGTGCTTGACGGCGCACCAGATGACGTTGGCGGCGCCGACGAGGTTGACGTCGAGGGTGCGCCGCCAGGCCGCCTGCCACTGCTCGTAGGTCAGCTCGGTGATCGGGTGGTGGAGGTAGATCCCGGCGTTGTTGACGAGCACGTCGATCCGGCCGAGCGCCTCGGCCGCCGCGTCGGTCATGCGCCGGACGTCCTCGGGGTCGGCCAGGTCGGCCCGGACGACGGTGTGGCCCTGTCCGGGCAGCCCGCCCAGCAGGCTGTGGGCCTCGTCAGGCGAGTCCCGGTGGTGGACCGCGATCCGGTCGCCCTGCTCGGCGAACGCCGCCGCGATCGCGCGCCCGATCCCTCGCGACGCGCCGGTGACGAGAACTCCACGTCCGCTCATCCGCCGCACACTAGCAGCGATCCAGATCACCGTTTCCACGGGCCCCACGAGGAAGGCGCGGAAGAGGCGATCGTGCGAAAGGCGTCTCTAGAAGCTGCCCGACCGGCGCAGGGACGGCGGGCGGCCGTCGGGGTCGATGGCGAACCGGTAGAGCGGCAGGGCGAGCAGCTTCCGCATCGGCGACAGGGCCGGGGACGGGTGGGGGCGCAGCCGCCCCGGCGGGCGGGGGCCGGTGCGGCCGTCCTGGTGCCAGCGCTCCAGGCGGGACGCGGACCGGGCGAACCCGTCGAAGGCCGCGATCGGGTCGCACAGCCCGTCGTGCTCCTCCTCGGGCAGGTCCAGGTGCTCTCCCATGAGCGTCAGGCGCAGGTCGCGGGCGAACTTCAGCGCGCCGTGGGGCGGGCGGGGGTCCTCACGCTCGTCCAGTACCGCGCAGCTGAGCTCGGAGTCGTACGTCCACGAGCGCAGGTTGACGTTGTCGGAGCCGACCGCCGCCCAGACGTCGTCGACCACGCACACCTTGGCGTGGACGTAGATCGGGGTGCCGTGGTGGTTCTCCAGGTCGTACACGCCGACCCGGTCGCCGCCGGCGGTCCGCAGCCGGTGCAGCGCGTCGGCTCGGCCGATCAGGCTGGCGGGGCCGGCCAGCCAGCCGTCCTGGTCGGCGTGGCGCGGCACGACGACGATCATGCGCAGGCCGGGCTCGCGCTCCAGGGCCGCGGCGAACGGCTCGATCACGTCCGTCGACCACAGGTACTGGTCCTCCAGGTAGATCAGCGAGCGGGCCCGGGCCAGCACCTTGCGGTAGGCGTGGGCGATGCTGCGCTCGCCGCCCGGCGCGAACGGGTAGCCACGCCGCCGGGCCGGATAGGTGCGCAGCAGCTGCACGGTGTGATGGCCGGCGCGGGGCGGAGGCGGGCCGGGCGTGGGGAGGGCGGGGGCGTCGTCGAGGCGTTCGACGTGGTCGCGCAGGCGGCGCAGCGGGTCGCGGGTCTCGGGGGCCGGGTCCTCCCAGCGTTCGCAGAACACCTGCTCCACCTGCTCCACGGCGGGGCCGCGGACGGCGACCTGGACGTCGTGCCAGGGTGGGCGGGGGCCGTACACGGATGGCATGGGGGCGCGTTGCGGGTCGCCCTCGTGGGTGGCGTCGTCACGGCGGCTGTGGCACAGGTCGATGCCGCCCACGAAGGCCACGTCCCGCCCCGGGTCGCGGTCGTGGCGCAGGATGACGAACTTCTGGTGGTGCGAGCCGCCCGGCTTGGTCCGCGTGTCCAGCAGCGCCTGGCCGCCGGAGCCCTCGATCTCCTCGCCCAGGTGGCGGTTCTCGGCCGAGCTGAAACGCAGCAGGTCCAGGTGGGAGCGCCAGATGAGGCCGCGGACGAGGGCGCCGCGCGCCGCGGCCGCGTCCATCGCCGCGCCCACGGTCGGCCCGTCCGGGGCCAGCCGCTCGTCGGGGTCGCCGCGCCAGTCCGCGAACAGCAGCAGGTCGTCCTCGCCGAGCTCCTCCAGGCCGGCCAGCAGCTCGGCGAAGTAGGCGGCGCCGTGCACGAGCGGGCGCACGTCGTTGCCCGCCGACCACGGCCGCAGCCTGGTCGCCCGGTTGCCCCGTTCCTCCTCGGTGAGAAACCAGTCCTCGATGCGCATCGGCTCCCGGCTACCCAGGCAGGGGGCGCTGATGCGTGCCCCATGCGGGCTCGCGGGCCGGCGGGGCGTCCGGTTCCGGCTCGGCCGGCGAACCGGAGGTCTCCGCGGGCAGGCGGATGGTGAAGACGGCGCCGGCTCCAGGCCGCCCGTCGGCGGTGATGGTGCCGTCGTGGCCGTGCACGACCTCCCGTACGAGCGCCAGCCCCAGCCCGAACCCCCCGCCCACGAACCGGGTGAAGAGGCGCTCGGTGTCGGCCGGGTCCAGGCCCGCGCCGTCGTCCCTGACCGTGAGCTGGACGACGTCGGCGTCGCCGGTGAGCGTCACCCAGATGTGGCCGCCGGGGCGTGTGTGGCCCAGGGCGTTGTCCAGCAGCGCGGAGATCACGCGCCGCAGCGCGGACTCCACGCCGCGTACGACGTGGTCGCCCGAGCCGTCGCAGCGGACCTCGATCGTCACGCCCCTGGCCTGGGCGCGGGCGTTGTCGGCCACGGCCAGCTCGGCGGCCAGCGCGGCCAGGTCCACGGGGCCGAACGGCCGCCGCAGCTGGTTGAACCGGGCCGACTGCAGCAGGTCCTCGACCACCTCGCCGAGCTGCCTGCTGCCCCGCACCAGCTGGTCCATCTCGTCGATGAGCAGGATCGGGTCCGTGCCGCCGCGCATCCTGCGGGCCAGCAGCTGCGCGCGGGTGTTGAGCCGGGTGAGCGGGGTGCGCAGCTCGTGGCTGACGTCGGCGGCGAAGCGGCGCTGGCGGGCCAGCGCCTCGCCGAGCGGGGAGATCGCGCGGCGGGAGATGACCTGGCCGACGAGCAGGGCGGCCAGCAGTCCGGCGATCTCGGCGAAGGCGAGCGTGCGCAGCAGCCTGCTGCGTTCGGCGGCCTGGTAGCGCAGGTCCATGGCGGCCTGGACGACGGCGTCGCCGCGGCGCTCGGTGCGGACGAGGTAGGCGTGGCCGGCCACCTCGACCTCGGTGGCCCGCGGCTCGCCGCCACGGGCGACCCGCTCCAGCTCGGCGCGCACCGGGAGCGTCGCAGGCGCGCCCGGTGAGCTCTGGACGGCGCCGCCGCGCTGCTCGTACAGCCACAGGCAGGGCGGCGGATGCGCGACCGGGGCGCTCCGGACGGCGGCGGACAGCTCGCGCCGCGCGCCGGCGCCCTGCTCGTGCGCCATGAAGCAGTAGACGATCGCGCCGACGAGCACGAGCACGACCGAGATCGCGCCGGCGACCTGCACGGTGAGCCTGCGCCGGGCGTTGACCAGCAGCCGCCGCTCCGGTCCTGGGCGGTCGTGACGCGGAGCCCTCCGCCTGCTCACAGCTCACCCAGGCGGTATCCCACGCCGCGCACGGTGCACACGACCCCCGGTCCCAGCTTGTTGCGAAGATAGTAGACGTAGGTGTCCACGATCGATTCCGTTTGCGCGCCGTCGAAGACCCGTTGCCGCAGCGACGTGCGGGTGTGCACCTGCCGCGGCCGCGTGGCGAGGGCGCTGAGCAGCCGGCATTCCTGTCCCGACAGCGTCACCTGCTCCCCGCTCGGCAGCCGTACGAGGTGCGCCTCGGAGTCCAGCCAGCCCGCGCCGAGCGGCAGCAGCGTGGCCTGGTCGAGGTTCCTGCGGTGCAGGGCCCGCACCCTGGCCAGCAGCTCCTCCACGTCGAACGGCTTGACGAGGTAGTCCTCGGCCCCCGCGTCGAGCCCCGAGACCCGGTCGGCGACCGAGCCGAAGGCGGTGAGCACGAGCACCGGCGTGGTGACCGCCTGCCGGCGCAGCCGGCGCAGCAGGTCGATCCCGTCCAGCGCGGGCAGGCCGCGGTCGACGATCAGCACGTCGTACGCGCGGCTCAGCCCCAGATGCAGCCCCCGCTGCCCCTCCAGCGCCAGGTCGACGGTGTATCCCTGTTCGGTGAACAGATCGACCAGCATGTGCCCCAGCTCGCGGTCGTCTTCGATGAGCAGCAGCCGACGGGAGGGCAGGTCGGCCGTGCCCGATGTCCCAGCCACCAGACCACGTTGACACCTGTGTCAGGGAAATACCAGGTCCACTTGACCATTGACCCGTTAGAAAATCATGGCATCCATCCCTGTCTGCGTTTTTATCCGGAATTGGACCTGATGACCTGCTCCTCCAGTGGCGGTTCCCCGGCGGGCTCGACGGCGCGCTCCAGCCGTGCCGGCAGCGCCAGCTTGTACAGCGGCAGGGCGGCGGCGGTGGTGAGCACGGCCACGAGCACGAGCATGGCGAACAGCTCCTGCGTGATCATGCCCTGCGCCAGGCCGATGTTGATGAAGATGAGGATCATCAGGCCGCGGGCGTTCATGAGCGCGCCCACCGCGTACGACTCCCGCCGGCCGAACCCGAGCCCCCGCATCGCCAGCGCGCAGCCGAAGTATTTCCCGCAGAACCCGGCGGCCAGGATCAGCCCGAACGCCAGCAGCATGGCGCCGCCCGCGATGCCGCCGAGGTGGGTGTTGAGCCCGGAGAAGGTGAAGAACGTCGGCAGCAGCAGCGTCGAGACGACCTCCATCATGCGGCCGTGCAGCGCCTGGCGGAAGGCCGGGTCGCGGGGCATGGCCAGGCCGGCGAAGAAGCCGCCGAAGACGGCGTAGACGCCGATCCAGTCGGTCAGCCAGCCCGCGGTGAGCGGGATGAGGACGACGGCGTACATGGCGGTGGGGCCGAGCCGGCCGGTGCGTTCGACGGTCCTGCCCATGGGCCGCAGCAGGGGCGCGACGACCTTGAGCATGACGATCGCGAACAGCGCGGTCAGCCCGATGGTGGGCAGCGCGCCGGTGGGCCCGGCACCGAGGTGCATGGCGGAAAGGATCGCCAGGATGCACCAGGCCAGGGCGTCGTCGATGGAGGCGGCCAGCAGGGTGAGGCGGCCGATCGGGGAGTTCTCCAGGCCGCGTTCGTACAGGATCCTGGCCAGCATCGGGAACGCGGTCAGCGACAGCGCGCCGCCGACGAACAGGGCGAACTGGAACGGGCTGACGTCCGGGCGCGAGAGCGTGCCGTGCAGGAGCAGGCCCACCCCGAAGCCCAGCAGCACGGACGGCAGGATGCCGGAGGCGGCCAGCACGGAGGCCTTGCGCACCTCGCCGGGGGTGCGGGCGCTGTGGTCGAGGCCGGCGCCGACGAGGAACATGTAGAGGGTCAGGCCGATGGTGCTGAGCACGTACAGGACGGGCTTGACCTCGGGCGGGAAGATCGCGGCCTGCGTCCCGGGGAACAGCCAGCCGAACAGCGTGGGCCCGAGCAGCACGCCGGCCACCATCTCACCGAGCACGCGCGGCTGCATGACGAGTTGCGCCAGCCGGCCGCAGAGGGCCGACGTGAGCAGGATGACGACGAGGGCGGGGAAGACCTTGAGGATGAGGGCCAGGTTCGGGTCGGGCGCCGTGATCTGGGCCAGAAGAGGCATGCCGATCTCCGCTCAGTGATGGGTGACGGGGCATTGGGCGAAGTGGCGCTCGCACAGCCGCTGCCGGCGTGCGTCCCACACCATGTAGGTGCCGAGGACGAGCTGGACGAGGCTGCGCCAGACGTCCTCCCAGCGGTCGCGCAGGCGCATCCAGGCCAGCGCGGCGCGGCCGGGTGCCGGCTCGCCCCGGGGGATGAGCAGGCACGGTCCCCGGTTGGGCAGGGACCGGGTGTGCGCGGCCGACGTGACGAGCGTGTGCCCGCGCAGGACCTCACGGGTGACGGCCCGCATCGCGATCGGGGCCAGCCGCCAGGCGGGGCAGGGGCGGTTGGCGGCGACGCCGAACGGGATGTGGTTGAGCTCCTTGGCGGGTTTGAAGGATTCGGCGGGGTCGAAGCGGCCCGGGTCGAAGCGGTCCGGGTCGGCGAAGCCGGCGCGGTGGAACTCGGGGTAGTTGAAGCACAGCACGGACCCGGCCGGGATCGTGGTGCGCCCGTCGACCTCGATGTCGCCGGTGGTGACGCGGTGGGCGATGCCGAACAGCGGGTAGAGCCGCATGGTCTCGGCGATCACGTGGTCGAGGTGGCGGTCGTCCGCGTCGCGGGCATCGTCCTGCACGCCGGGGTGCTGGGCGAGGACCATCAGCAGGTGGGCCATGGCCTCCGACATCTGCACGACGGCGGTGTTGAAGAACGTCCCCTGCAGGTAGAAGGCCTGCTCACGGGGCGTCAGGTCCGGCGGAAGCGGGACCCGCACGCGGGAGAGCCGGCCGAGCAGGTAACGGGTGAGGCGGTCGCGGCGCTCCATGTGGCGCAGCCCGGTGCACTTGAGCGCGGCGACCACGTCGTTCGCGTTGCCGGCGATGAGGTCGCGGGCCTCGCGCGGGCACGGCTCGGCGAAGACCAGCTCGTAGGAGAACTCGGCCCACAGCGGCATCATCAGGTCCCGAAGCCGCACCGTGCCGCGGGCGCCGTCCAGCGCGCGGGCGGCGCAGCGGCGGGCGAGCTCCTCCACCTCGCCGCGCGGCACGGCGAGCAGGGCACGCGTGGTCCTGGCCACGGCGTCGTACCGCTCCCCCGCCTCCAGGTGCTCCTGGTGCATCTCGGGGCCGGGCGACAGCCAGTACCAGAACAGGTCCGACAGCGCCGCGCCCTTGCTGCGCCCGTTCGCCGCCGGATGCGAGTAGACCTCCTTGAACCGGTCGACGCTTACCAGGTCGCCGGGCACGGGGATGGCCTCGTCGCCGTTGATCCGGTTGAAGACCCGCACCCGCAACGCCACCACGCGTCCGGGCAGCCACCACGGCAGGCTCGCCAGCACGGCGACGGCCAGCACGATCGCGATCAGCATGGCCGTCGCACCATGCCCGGGTCGAGGTCGTGGACGGAGGCGCAGCCGCACAGGGTGAGCGCGTTCTCGACCTCCGCGCGCAGCAGGCCGAGCACACGGGCCACACCCCGTTCGCCGCCCGCCGCGAGGCCCCAGATCACCGGCCGGCCGACCGCGACCGCGGCGGCGCCCAGCGCCAGGGCCTTGAGCACGTCGGTGCCGCGCCGCACGCCGCCGTCCATCAGCACCGGCACGGCACCGCCGACCGCCGCGACGACGTCCGGCAGCAGGTCGATCGCGGCCGGGACGGTGTCGAGCTGCCGCCCGCCGTGGTTCGACACCATGATCGCCGCGGCGCCGTGGCCGACCGCCAGCCGGGCGTCGGCCGGGTGCGTGACGCCCTTGAGCACGATCGGCAGCGACGTCGTCTCCCTGAGCCGGTCGAGGTGCTCCCACGACAGCTCGGGCGCCATGACGATGGGCCGGACCCGGTCACCGCGAGCTCCGTCGCGCAGGTTCTCGCAGCACAGGTGCTCGGGCAGGTCGTGGAAGCCGTTGCGCAGGTCGCGCTCGCGCAACCCGAGCGCGGGCGAGTCCACGGTGACGACCAGCGCCTTGCAGCCGGCCGCCTCCGCGCGGCGCACGATCTCCTCGGTGAAGGCCTGGTCCGGCTGGAGGTAGAGCTGGAACCAGAGCTCGGCGCCGGGCGCCGCGGCCGCCACGTCCTCGACGGCGACGGTCGCGGCCATGCTGACGATCATGATGGTCTCGGCGGCGGCGACCGCGCGGGCCGTGGCCCGCTCGCCCTCGGGATCGGCGAGCCGGTGGAACGCGGTCGGCGCCACCAGCACGGGCATGGCCGCGCGGCTGCCGAGCAGGGTGACGTCCGTCTGGAGCTTGCCGGCGCCGCGCAGCACCCGCGGCAGCAGCCCGAGCCGGGCGAACGCGGCCTCGTTGGCCCGTACCGTGACCTCGTCCCCGGCGCCACCGGCGAAGTAGTCGTAGTGCGCGGGGTCGAGGCGGGCGCGGGCCTCCGCCTCGAAGTCGCGCAGCGTCCACATGTCCATGATTCAGATCGGAACGGACATGGCGGACGCGGTCTGACGGGCGAAGAAGGCCCGGAGCGGCTCGATGTGGACCTCCTCGGAGTCCCACTCGTTCTCCAGGTTCTCCGTGATGTGGTGCGCGACCGGCGGCCGTCCGGGGCGGTGATGCCGCACGACCGGGTGCAGGTAGTGGCCCTCGTGGGCGCGGGCCGAGTCGCTCTGGCTGATGCGGGCCACCTCGATGTCGAACGGGTCGGCCTTGTCGTGGTCGGGGCCGTACTCCAGGGTGATCGCGAAGTGACCGCGCTCGCCGATCGGCGGGCCCTGCAGGTCGTACGGCACCTCCTCCAGGTAGCGGGCGATGCCGTCGCCGTCGACGACGATCACGTCGGCCAGCAGCCCGAACTGCTGCCACAGGGCCGAGGTGCGGTTGACCCGGTCGATGACGGCGGTCGCGAGCGGTCCCGGCTGGGCCGCGATCATCCTGGCCGGCCACGGGACGTCGTGGTAACGGGACTCCAGGATGCGGTGCAGGGCGCGGACGCCGTAGCGGAAGCCGTGGATGAAGCCGCTGGTGCCGTGCTTGAAATCGCGCGACTGGGTGATCGTGCCGGCGAAGTAGAGATCCGGGACGTTGACCGACTCGTACGCGGGCGTGAGCGCCGGGAACCTGTCGTTGATCACCAGGTCGGGGCGGCAGTCGCCGGCGAAGATCGAGGCGTCGAAGCGGAACCCGGTGCACAGGATCACGCGGTCGTACGGGATGTCCTTGGTGACCTCGTCGACCCGGGCGAAGGCCACCGTGACCAGGTAGGTGCCGTCCGGCCGGCGGATGATCCGCCGGACGTCGCCGTCGAGCAGGGCGTTCTGGGACTTGAGCTGGTAGGTGTCGAGCAGGCCGTTGTTGACCGCGCGCAGGTGGCCCACGTAGTGGGTGCGCCAGGCCATGCGGATGGAGTGAGGGCCGGCGACGTGGATGACGGCGGCGGTCTCCATGAGGTTGTCGGCCGTCTCGAACGCCGAGTTGCCCTTGCCGATGATGAGCACCCGCTGGTTCACGTAGTCGGCCGGGTCGGTGGAGACGGTGCCGTACAGGTCGGCGGTCTCGACGCCGGGGATGGGCGGGACGTTGGGGCGGGTGACGCCGGTCGCCACGATCACCCGGCTCGCCTCCCACCGGCGGCCGCGCTCGTCGGTCACCACGAACACGCCGCGCTGATCACCGGGGCGGTCGACCCGGACCACCCGGGCGTCGTACGCGATCCGCAGCCCTGTCCGCTCGGCGAAGTCGCCGAGGTAGCGCACCATGTCGCCGGCGTGCGGGAAATACCGGTCGCTGTAGCGTGTGAACAGCAGCTCGGGGTCGTCCGACAGCAGCGAGTTCCAGTCCATCCGCAGGTTGAGCTCGGGGTCGTCCCAGCCGGTGTGCTTCTTGTTGATCGAGATGAGCGTGCGATGGCGCGGGAAGGTGCCGAAGAACTGGCCCGGCGCGGGACCCGCCTCGAGGATCTGGTACGTCCGCCCCGCTCGGTGCAGGAAGTACCCCAGCTGCAGTCCTGCCGGGCCCGCGCCGATCACCAGGTAGTCCAGGGGATTGTCGGCCACTGACGCCTCCGTCACAACGAAGTGATTGAAAGGACAAACATCAGTGTTGGCGCGCGATTCTCAGAGATTGCTCAGAGATTGCTCAGAGGGCGTGCCGGGCCAGCAGGGCGCGCTTGTCGGGCTTGCCGCTCGCGGCGACGGGGACACCGGGCACCATCGTGATCGTCTTGGGCACACTGTCCTCACCGAGTTCGGCCCTGACCAGCGCCGACAGCTCGGCCAGGTCCGGAGCGCGCCCCGGCGACGGGACGACGAACGCGTGCACGGCCTCGCCGGTGGCCTCGTCGGGGGCGCCGGCCACGTACGCCTCGCCGACGTCCGGATGGGTGGTCAGGACGCGCTCGACCGGGCCGGCGTACACGACCATGGCGTTCACCATGATCACGTCGCGGGTGCGCCCGGCCAGGTGCAGGAACCCTTCCTCGTCCACGTGGCCGAGGTCGCGGGTGCGCAGCCAGCCGTCCCTGAGCGTGTCCCGGGTCTCCTCCTCCTCGCCCCAGTAGCCCGACATCAGGTACGGGCTGCGCACGTGGATCTCCCCGGTCTCCCCCGGCGCCCGCTCCCGCCCGTCCTCGTCGCGCACGCCGATCTCGACGCCGGGATGCGGCAGGCCCACCGAGTCCAGGCCGCGCCCGGCCGCGATGTGCTCCGGCGTGAGCATGGCCACGTTGCCCGCCTCGGTCTGGCCGTACCCCTGGTAGACGACGGGCCCGAGCCGCTCGGCCGCCTCCGCCAGCCGCCTGGCGCTGATCGGCGAGCCCGACACCATGAGCGCCCGCAGGCTGCCCACGTCCGCCGGGTCCTCCTCCAGCAGGCGCAGCATCTGGTAGAGCCGCGGCACCGTGATGATCGACCCGGTGATGCGATGGCGCTCGATCGCGTACGGGAACAGCGGCCGCCCGTCGTCCTCCGGGATCACCGCCGTGCCGCCGCCCAGCAGGCACGGCGCCGCGAACTCCATCACCACCATGCTGGCCAGCGTGCCGAACAGCAGGTAGCGCTCGAAGCCCCGGGCGAAGGCCGCCGCCACCGGCGACCACCTGCGCGGTTGCCACACCCAGTGCTCGCTGAGCGCCCGGTAGCTGATCGCACAGCCCTTGGGCCGCCCGGTGCTGCCACTGGTGAACACCAGCGCGGCCACGTCGCCGGGGCGGGCCTCCACGGTGAGCGGCCGGCCGTCGTCGGGGTGCGCCAGCAGGTCCGCCGCCCCCGCGCACGGGCCCAGCGACAGCGCCGGCTTCACGAACAGCTCCGGGGCCGCCGTCGTCGGGTCCACCAGCACCGCGTCCACATCCATGGCGAGCACGTGCGCGAGCTGGCCGGGGGCGTACCCGGGCCGGATGCCCACGACCCGGCAGCCGAGCGTGTGCGCGGCCATGTGGGCGGCGAACGCCTCGGGCGTGACGGCGGTGCGCACGGCCACCGCCCGGCCCGGGCCCAGCCCCGCGTCGGCCATCGCGCCCGCCAGCCGCCGGATCAGCTCCAGCAGCTCGCCCCTCGGAACGGTCCGGCCGCCGTGCTCGAAGGCGGGTGTGCCGGGGGCGTCGCGTAGTGCGTCGAGCAGGGGGTGCGGGAAGAGCATGGCCGGCTCCTCTGTCCATTCGCGGCATCTCGTCATAAGACTGGACTCACGGTAGAGGGCGCGGATCAGAGACGCATCAGAGCTGTACGGATGGTGAGGGCGACGTGAAGGTGATCGGCGCGGGGTTCGGCCGGACGGGCACGCGGTCGCTGAAGGCGGCCCTCGAGTTACTGGGGTACGGGCCGTGCTACCACATGTCAGCGGTCATCGCGGAGCCGTACCGGGTGCGGCAGTGGCTGGACGTCGGCGAGGGGCGATCACGCGACTGGGACGAGGTGTTGCGCGGGTTCCGGTCGGCGCTGGACTGGCCGGCCGCGGCGTACTGGCGCGAGCTGGCCGCGCACTACCCCGGCGCCAAAGTGATCCTCACCGTCCGGGACCCCGGCCGCTGGTACGACAGCGTCAGCGAGACGATCTTCCGCAGCGCCCTGGCCGAGCGGCGGCTGCCTCTGCGCCGCCGGGTGGTCCGGTGGCTGGTGGCGCGGCGGGCTCCGGACTTCGCGTTGTACCCGCGGATGGCCAGGGCGACCGTCATCGACCCGATCTTCGGCGGCCGCATCGACGACCGCGCACATGTTCTCGACGTCTACGAGCGGCACATCGCCGAGGTCAAGACCGCGATCCCGGCCGACCGGCTGCTGGTGTTCGACGTCAGGGAGGGGTGGGAGCCGCTGTGCGCGTTCCTCGGTGTGGCCGTGCCCGAGGAGCCGTTCCCGCAGGCCAACGAGCGGGTGGCGTGGCAGGCCAAACGGCCGAGGCGGCAACTGCGGCTGATCCTGCGCGGCCGCTGAACCGGGTGCGTCACAAGGCCGCGAGGAGAGCATCGATTCTCGCGGGGGTCAGCGGCCGGTCGAGCATCGTGCGCAGCCGCGCGCGGGCCCTGGCCCGGTTGTCCTCGGACTCCTCCGGGGAGAGGGCGCGGCGGGCGTAGAACTCCAGGAGATGTCCCTGCTCGGCGATCGCCATGGAGAAGCCGGCCGGCTCGGCGAGCGTCTCCGGACCGTCCGCCACCCGATAGGCCCGGTATGCCGCGACCGCGTCCTCCAGGGACAGATCGACCAGGATCTTCGCCAGCTCCCACGCCGGGCGGGCCGGGCCAGCGTTCTCCCAGTCCAGCACGACCACGCCGCCGTCGGATGCGCGCAGGACGTTCTCGACGTTGACGTCGCGGTGGCAGGTGGTGAGGGACTCGGGAGCGGGCGGGATCACCAGGGCGTCCAGCGCGACGAGCTCGGGAAGGGCCCGCTCCAGCGCCGCCGCCCATTCACCACCGGCCGCGGCCAGCGCCTCCCACCCGGCCGGCCCGACCGGCTCGGAGAACCACGGATCCGCCGGCCCCCAGGCCGGATGCCCCACCTGATGCAACCCGGCCGTCACGGCACCGAGCTCGGCCCCGCTGACCACCTCGCCGCCCGCCAGATCGACCCACTCGTAGACCCGCCACCGCCCGTCGAGCAGCACATCGCCGTCCACCGTCATGACGGGCCGCGGCAGCCTGAGCCCCGCCTCTCTGGCGGCGAGCTGGAACTCTGTGTCCCCCCGCGCGCCCCTCTCCTCGGCCGGCACGAGCAGCTCCTTGACGGCCCACGACCCGCGCCCGGTCTCCAGCCGCCAGATCCGCCCCAGCTCGCCACGCGCCGCGTACACGGCCGGCCCGGCCGGCTCTCCCAGCCCGTACGCCCGCGCCACCGCCCGCATCGCCTCACCCGGCACCTCGTTCACGTCCCCTCCCGGCGGACGATGCCGATCAGGACCTCGCCGTCGGCGGGCCGTCCGGCGAGCCCGGCCGCTTCCCTGATCTGCGCGTCGGTCATGCCGCGGGCCAGCTGGATCGCCTCGTGCACCCCGTCTCCGTCGCCGTGGTCGAGCATGCGCAGGAACCAGCGGACGGCCCCGACGGGATCGGCGGGACCGCCCAGGCCGTCGCGCAGCCGGCCCCCGGCCGCCCACATCGCCGCCGGGAGACCCTCCTCGGCCGCACGCACGTAGTGCTCCCTGGCCTGCCGGTCCTGTCCCAGCTCCGCCAGCAGGTCGCCGAGCGCGGCGAACGCGTGGGCGACGCCGCCCTCCGCCGCCTGACCCAACAGGCGGCGGGCCGCCACGGGATCGCGGCCGACGCCCTGCCCCTGGAGGTACATCATCCCCAGGTTGTACGCGGCGACCGCGTCCCCGGCCGCCGCGGCGGCGTGGAACAGCCGGGCGGCCTGCGCCAGATCCACCGGCACGCCGATGCCTCATTCTCGGACACATCGCACAGCGTAGATCATCGGGCGTCCGCCCGACCCGCACATTTGAGCGATCTTGGCCATCTCCGAGGAGGGCCGGGGTTGGGGCGGAGCCCCATTCCTTCTTTTCACCCTTCTCCGCGGCGCGTCACCACAGGCGGTGGAGGCACCAACCATTGTTCATGGGGGAAATCGTCGGCTTGCCAAGGGGCCGCCGACATCGCCGGTACGGGCGATTCGCGCGCTCGCTCGCAGGAGTGAGGACGAATCCGTCGCACCGGCGATCCGCTGCCGCGGCGTGATCGACAGGATGGGCACACCGCGACAGCACCTCTCTCACCTGGAGATAGTCCGATGAAACTGGCAGCCGCCGGCCTCGCTCTCGCCACCCTCCTCGTGGCCACGCCCGCCCAGGCGGCCACGCCGACCCCGGCACCCACGCCGAGCGCCTGCCCGCCGCCGGTTGTCATCCAGCCCGACCCGGACGCGCCCACCCCACCGATCAACAGCGTGGCGTTGCAGCAGTCCATCGCCGGGCTGCCCGCGGCCGACGCCACCGCCGCGATCGTCCGGGTGGGCGGCAGCAAGGGCTCGTGGAAGGGCGTGACCGGCGTGGCCGGCCTCACCTCCCGGCGCAAGGCGTCGGCGCACGTACGGTTCCGCGCGGGCAGCGTGACCAAGATGTTCACCACCGCCGTGGTGCTGCAACTCGTGGCCGAGGGCAGGATCTCGCTCGACGACGCGGTCCAGGACCACCTGCCCGGCCTGTTGCCCGATTCCTACCCCAAGGTGCAGGTCGGCCAGCTGCTCAACCACACCAGCGGGCTGCCGTCGCCCACCCTGCCCGAGACGTTCGACTGGGTCTACCGGACCCGGTTCAAGACCTGGACGCCGGAGGAGTACGTCGCACTGGCCGTCCGCAGCCCGATCGAGTTCCCGCCCGGCACCCGGCAGCACTACCTCAACATCAACACGTTCGTGGCCGGGCTGCTGATCGAGAAGGTCACCGGGCGCTCGTACGAGCACGAGGTCACCTCCAGGATCTTGCGCCCGGCCGGCATGCGCGACAGCTACCTGCCCGGCGCCTCGCCGCGCATCCGCGGCCCGCACCACCAGGGCTACCAGGTGGTCCCCGCGGGCTTCCAGAACGCCATCGCCTTCGGTGACGGCCACGTGGTCGACATGACCACCACCAGCGTCACCTCGACCTGGGCCTCGGGCGACCTCATCTCCACCGCCGCGGACCTGGAGAAGTTCGTCAAGGCGCTGTTCACCGGAAAGCTCGTCCCCAAGGCGCACCTGGAGCCGATGTTCACCGTGCCGGACGTGAAGATGCACGACAAGTGCGGCAACCAGCCCGCCGTCTACACCTCCGGCATGACGAGGCTCGTGCTGCCGGGCGGGATCGTCGCCTACGGTAAGACCGGCGCCCGCTACGGGTATGCCGCGGGGGTCGGCGCGACCCGCGACCTGAGCCGTACCCTGGTCTACTCGGTCAACTCCACCGACGCCAAGGCCTCCGGCCAGAACCAGCGAACCCTCCGCATCGCGCTGGCCGCCTTCTCCTAGGAACGTGGTGGCCGAGGTCTGGCTCTGGTGATCTCACAACGTGCAGACCAGCGTGAGGACCTGGAACTCGCGTTCCATCGCGCGACCGGCGATCCCGACGAGTTCTCCTGTCCCGGAGTTCGGGACGATGCTTCCTTCGCTGCTCTGCTCGGCTCCATCGGCCAGCCCCCAGTGCTGGATGACGAAGGTGCCCTGGCGGCCGTCGAGCGTGCCTTCGATGCGCTCCGAGGCGACGTAGCCACCGCCGGCGTCGCCTTGGGCTGTGAGCACTTCGGCGACGCCCGTTCCTTCGATCACGCCCTGGTAGCGCTTTCGGATCGTGACCCGGGTCAGCTTGGGCGCCTCGGCGCGCTCGTCATACACGTTCTCGTCGAACTCAGCGATCTCGAACGTCGCCTTGACGGTGCGCTCCACCTGCGGGTCACTCATGGTGGCTCGATTCCCGCGTGCTGGAACCGTGGTGTGCTGGAAGCGCGAGTGGATCATCGGCTCCGGGGCGCGGGCGCGCGTTCTCCAGATGGTCGATGCTGCCGGACATGATCGTGCGGACGTGCTCGCTGATGTGCTGGAGCGGCCAGTCCCACCAGGCCAGGGCGAGGAGGCGGTCGATGTCGGCGTCGCTGTAGCGGCGGCGGATGAGCCTGGCCGGGTTGCCGCCGACGATGCCGTAGTCGGGCACGTCGTCGACGACCACGGCCCCGGAGGCGATGATCGCTCCGTGCCCGATGCGGACGCCGGGCATCACCATGGACCGATAGCCGAACCAGACGTCATTTCCCACTACGGTGTCACCCCGTCCGGGCAGGCCGGTGATGAGGTCGAAGTGCTCGGCCCAGGAACCACCCATGATCGGGAAAGGGAACGTCGAGGGGCCGTCCATGCGGTGATTGGCGCCGTTCATGATGAACCGTACGCCCTCGCCAAGCGCGCAGAACTTCCCGATGATCAGCTTTTCCGGCCCATAGTGGTAGAGCACGTTGCGGATCTCGAAGGCGGTCGGATCATCCGGATCGTCGTAGTAGGAGAACTCCCCGACCTCGATCAGCGGCGAGGTGATCAGCGGCTTCAGCAGCACCAGCCTCGGCTGCCCGGGCATGGGATGCACCACGGTTGGATCGGCGGGAACAGCGGATGTCACGAATCGTCCCTTCCTGAAGGTTGTCTCGCGGGTGCCGCAAGTACACCTGCGCCATGTCTGTTTGAACCGGATAACGGGACTGGCCGTCCCGTATGACAGTGCTCAGCGTGCGGGAAACGTCCCTTCATTGTCAAACCAAACGTCCCGTCCCGGTATGGTGGCATCATGAACGCCCGCCGCCGCTCCGACGACCGGACCGAAACGATCATGCAGACCGCGCTCGACCTGGCCCTCGAGGTCGGCTACGCCAAGCTCAGCATGGAGGCGGTCGCCGCCCGGGCCGGCGTCGGCAAAGACACCATCTACCGCCGATGGCCCTCCAAGGCCCTGCTGTTCCTCGACGCGGTTCTCAGCTCAAGAACCACAGGCCTGGAACATCCCTACACCGGCGACATCGTGGCCGATCTGCGCGAGGTGATGCACCGGGCCGTCGACCTGCTGGCCCGGCCGCCATGGGGACCGCTGTACCGAGACCTGATAGGAGAGGCACAGCACACCCCCGAAGTCGCCGCCGCCCTCAACGAACGCTTCATCCGGCCACAGACGGCCGACACCCTGGCCCGCCTCAAGGCCGCCCAAGAGCAAGGGCAGCTCGCCCCCGATTTCGACCTGGACCTGGCCTTCGAGATCCTGTCAGGACCGCTGTACTACAGGCTGCTCATCACACACGAGCCGCTGACGCCCGCCTACCTCGACCGCGTGCTCCAAGCGGTCCTCGCCGGCATGGGCCCTCGACCATGACCCGCTCGCTGCTGGGCCTGGCCGATCATCTGCACGCGCTCGGGGTCGGCCGGGTGGTCATGGAAGCCACGTGCATTGGGCTCGTTTCAACCTGAAATCGCAGATCAGGGGTCTTGCCTGATTGTGGTCGGGTGCCAGCGGCCCCGACACTCGAACCCGCGCCGGATCCTGCATCAACGTCTCCTCCCACGCCAGGGAGAATTCGATTGATCATGCCGTCGTTATGCTGACCTGGCGGCCACAGCCACGTCACACACCCGCGACCACGTCATCCGCGTTCTGACGATCATCCGCGCCAAAGCGGCCGGCATGAGCCTGGAGCAGATCCGCGAGATCCTCACCGTCTCCGGCCAGGCCGAGCGCCAGGCACTCCTCCAGCGGCACCACGCGGAACTGGAACGCCGGCTTCACGAAATATCGGCCTCCAAGGCGCTCATCGAGCACCTCATGCAGTGCACAGCAGACGACTTCACCCACTGCCCGGACTACCGGCGCATAGCGGAGACCGCGGCCGGACCCCAGAACCACCACAAGAACGGGTGCGTGATGTGAGACACCGCCATGCTCACGTTCTTCCGCCCTCGGCCCGCAACTGCCGGACCTCCGTTCTACAGCGAGGCCCCTTCCAGGCCACCAGGAACGCTCTCAGGCGCCTCGGAGACAGTCTCAACGGGGAGGACCGCTGCACTTCGCTGCTGCACAAAGATCAAAAGGGCCACTCCCGCGTGTGGGGTGTGGCCCTTGACGTTGGTGGGCGATACTGGGATCGAACCAGTGACCTCTTCGGTGTGAACGAAGCGCTCTCCCGCTGAGCTAATCGCCCGCCCTGCCGGTCCCTCGCGGTGCCGACGGGAAAAACCATACCGCACTCCGGCACCTGCTGGCGAAGCGAATGTGATCGGGAGGGGCGCCGGGGGGATGGCGAGGGAGGGATTCAGGTGAAAGGCGGCGGTTGCCCACCGGCGGCACGGGTCGGTGACATACCATCGTCGTGTTCCGGAACGCATCGGTCGCGATCTTTTCGCGAGAAACGTTCATGGTCGGCGCCGCCGGGGCAGGATCCACAGCACGCAAAACCCTTGCAAATACGACCCGATTGATGCCGTTTAGCCTGGTAGATGCCTAAATGTCCAGCTGTGATGTGCGTTACAGAAGGCCCCTGGAGCGGAATCTTTCCTACAGGTTTCTTCGTTCCGCGTCATAGCTCAGGACGAAGTCCGTCAGAGCAGTGAAAGCCCCGTAGAGGGGACCTACGACGAAAAGGTTTGGCTGACGATGAACAGCACCACCGTCTCCGCCGAGCTTGGCCTTCGGCTTGTGGTCCCCGACCGTACTACCGTCCCCCTGCTCGCCGGACTGAGCTACACGGCCGACGATCCGTACGCCATCCGCATGGCCTTCCACGTAGGGAACGACGAGCCGGTCGAGTGGATCTTCGCCCGCGAGTTGCTGACCGTGGGCATCGTGAGGCGTGTCGGCGACGGCGACGTACAGGTCTGGCCGGCGCGCGCCGACGGTGAGCGCACGCTCCATATCAGCCTGACGTCCCCCTTCGGGCAGGCGCTTTTCGAGGTGCCGCTGGCCCCGCTCACCGAGTTCCTGCACCGCACCTACGAGAAGGTGCCGGCCGGTCGCGAGACCGACTTCATGGATCTGGACGCCGAGCTGACGAACATGCTCTGGCCCTCCTGAGCGTCCTCAAGGCCAAGGCATCCCCGTACGACACGACTCCGCGCACCGGCAGGCAGACTGAGGCCCGCCCGCCACCGCCCGGGGTCGTCCGTTTTCAGCGGATTGATTCCAGGGCCTTCCTCATGCGGGCGATCTCGATGCTCTGCCCGGAATAGACGTCCTTGGCCAGCAGCCGCATGCGCTGGTCGCGCCCGCCGGCCAGTTCCTCTCCCGCCATCTTCACCGCGCCCTCATGGTGCCTGGTCATCAGCTGCAGGAACATGCGGTCGAAGGCGCTCCCCTTGGCGGCGCGCAGCGCGTTCAGCTCCTCCTGTGACGCCATTCCGTACCCGGCCGCCTGGTCGTGCGCGTGCCCGGCCGGGGCCGAGCGGCCCAGTTCGGCGAGCCAGCCGGTCATGGCCTTGATCTCCGGGGTCTGGGCGGCCGCGATCGAGCCGGCGAACGCGTGGATGACCGGCGTCGTGGTGCGGTCCTTCACCAGGGAGGTCATTTCCAGAGCCTGGCGGTGGTGGGGGATCATGGCCTCCGCGAAGCGCACGTCCGACGCCACCGCCGGCTTCGCGCTCTGCCCGACCCGCTCTCCCGGCGTCGCCGTACGGGCCGGCGCTCCCGGGCTTCCCGGCACCAGGACGGGCGCGTCCGTGCCGACCGGCGAGGGCTCGCGTACGGGCTCCTCAGAGCAGGCTGCAAGGGCGAATATCGCCATAACCGTGACGAAGGCCGTACGCATCCACGAACCTGCTGACATAGCTTCCATAGTGGACTACGAGACAAAGGGGTTACGCGTTGATCTCTGCCAAGTTGCGCGGAGCAGTGTTGTGCACGGTGCTTCTGCTGGCCTCCGCGTGCGCGGCGGGCCCGCAGGCTGAAGAGCCGCCGGCGACACCCGCGACCACACTGCAGGAGACCAGCGCTCCAGCCAGCAAGGCCACCGGCACCGCCGGGGGTAGCGGCGTCATGACCAGCGACAACGTCAAGCAGGTCGCCCACGTGCGGAAGACCGCCCCGTTCGACGGGGCGGACGATATCAACACCGATTTGGCCTTCCAGGGCGACTACGCCTATGTGGGAAACTTTGGCGGTTTTTCCATCTATGACATCAGCGACCCCACGAAGCCGCAGGTCGTGAGCCAGGTGGCCTGCCCGGGACAGCAGAACGACGTCACCATCTACGAAGACCTGCTGATCCTGTCCATCGACGAGCCGATGAGCGGCCCCGAGTGCGACGCGGGCGACGACGAGCGCTCCTGGGAGGGGCTGCGGATCTTCGATGTGAGCGACAAGAAGAGTCCGCGGTACGTCGGCGCCGTCCAGACCGAGTGCGGCTCGCACACCCACACGATGGTGCCCGGTCAGGACAGCCTGTACGTGTACGTCTCCTCGCCCGGCCCCGAGCCCGACTCGGAGACCTGCCCGTCCCCGCACGAACTCCTTCAAGTCGTAGAAGTCCCGCTAGGGTCGCCCCAATCCGCAAAAGTCGTGTCGAAGCCGAACATCTTCCCTGATCGTCAGGCCGCCGAATTCGCCTCCGGCTGCCACGACATCACCGCCTACCCCGAGAAGAGGGTGGCCGCGGCCGCCTGCTTCGGCGACGGCGTGCTCCTCGACATCTCCGACCCGGTGAACCCGAAGGTCCTCCAGCAGCTCACCGACACCCAGAACTTCTCGATCTGGCACTCGGCGACGTTCAACAACGACGGGACGAAGGTCGTGTTCAGCGACGAGCTGGGCGGCGGCGGCATGGCCACGTGCGACCGCAACACCCCGGATACCAAGGGCGCCAACGCCGTCTACGACCTGGTGAACGGCAAGCTGGAGCGTCGCGGCTACTTCAAGATCCCGAGGGAGCAGCAGAAGAACGAGAACTGCGTGGCCCACAACGGCTCGCTGATCCCGGTGCCCGGCAAGGACATCATGGTGCAGTCGTGGTACCAGGGCGGCGTGTCGATCTGGGACTTCACCGACTCGGCGAACCCCAAGGAGATCGGCTTCTTCGAGCGCGGCCCGGCCCGGCAGGGCGGCATCGCGGGCTCCTGGTCGGCCTACTACTACAACGGCTACATCTACTCCAGCGACATCATGGAGGGCCTGGACGTCCTGGAGATCGACGACCCGCTCACCGACCCGGCCAAGAAGGTCAAAATGGACGACTTCAACGTCCAGACCCAGAAGAGCTACTGAATCCACTGGTGGGTCCGCTACTGGGTCCACTATTCGGGCCAGCAGTGCGTCGACCGCGTCGCCGCCCCCGCAATGGCGGCGCCGTCGAGACGCACCGGCTCCGGTGCGATGCCGGCCCACGGCCATTCCACGGTCAGCAGGAAGTCCTGGGGCGGCGGCAGCGGGAACAACCACAAGGGCATCTGGTAGAGAGTGAAGGACGCGTCGCCGCGCACGCCCCCGGGAAACCAGGAGAGGTGCGGCGGCGCGCAATTGTGGTCCTTGCCCGAGTCGACCTCGACCCCGTCCGCGTAGCGCAGCGAGACGTGCAGCGACGTGCTCTCCTCGCCCGAGAACGCCGAGTCGAGCTGCAGTGCGAGCCCGCGCGGGGCCATGGCCTTGCGGGCCACGACGTCGAGGCTGAGCAGGCAGCCCGAGGCGTACACCTGGATCATCGGGAGCAGGACGGCCAGGGCCGGAGTACGCGCGAGCACGCGCTCGACCGAGACGATCGCACCCATTTCAGAAATCGGCGGCAACGGCGCGCCGCCATCCCCACTCATCTGACCTCACCGTTGATCGGAGGCGATGTTGCGGGGATCTTAGCGCCGCCGATCGATGCCGCGCGAGAAGAACGCCCGAATATAGAGCGAATGTAGAAGCCCCGCCCCTGGTGCGGGCGGGGCCGGGAGGATCAGGGGTCCAGGTCGGCGGCCGAGCGCTCGGCGAAGACGCGCATGGCCTTGGTGGTGATCGGACCGGGCGCGACCGGCAGTTCGGTGTCGTCCACCAGCTTGATCGGCTGGACGTCGCGGGTGGTGGAGGTGAGGAACGCCTCCTCGGCCTCGTACAGGGCCGACAGCGGGACGTCGGTCTCCTCGCCGCCGCACCACTCCAGCACCAGAGCCCGGGTGACGCCGGCCAGGCAACCGGAGTCCAAGGTCGGGGTGAGCAGGCGGCCGCCGCGGACGATGAAGATGTTGGAGCCGGTGCCCTCGCAGAGGTTGCCCGCGAGGTTGCCGAAGATCGCCTCACCGCCGCCGCGCTTCTTGGCGTGCAGGAGGGCCTTGGCGTTGTCGCCGTACGAGGTGCTCTTGACGCCGGACAGGGCGCCGCGCTCGTTGCGCGGCCACGGGACGACGGCGACGTTGGCGGTGGCGGGGAACGACTTCTGCTCGTCCACGATGACGACCGAGGTCGTGCCCTGGTCGCCGCGGTCGGAGCCGAGCGGGCCCGGGCCGCTGGTGTAGGTGACCCGGATGCGGCCCAGCTCCCAGGCGGGCGCGGCCTCCAGGCACCTGGCCACGCCGTCGGCGATGGCCTCGGCGTCGGGCTCGGGCAGGTCCATGCGCTGGGCGGAGAGCTTGAGCCGGTCGAGATGCCTGGTGAGCGCGAACGCCTTCCCGTTCACGATCTTGATGGTCTCGAACACGCCGTCGCCGACCATCAGCCCGTGGTCGAAGACCGAGACGGTGGCCCGCGCGGGGTCGATCAGCTCCCCGTTGACCCAGACAGGGATGTTCATTCAGTCTCCTCCTGTGGATGCCAGAGCGATGAGCCTGGCTGCCTTGAGCTCGGTCTCGAGCCATTCGCGCCCGGGGTCGCTGCCCCACGTGATGCCCGCTCCCGTGCCGAACCGGATCTCGCCTTCGCCGTGAGCCAGGGCCGAGATCCAGAATGTCCTGATGCCCACGGCCAGCGCCGCCCGCTTCCGGTCGGCGTCGACCCAGCCCACGGCCCCACAGTACGGCCCGCGGGGTGCTGGTTCGAGCTCATTGATGATGCGCAGGGCCGACGACTTGGGCGCGCCCGTGACGGATCCGGGCGGGAAGGTCGCGGCGAACAACTCGGGCCAGCCCGCCCCGGGCGCCAGCCGGGCGCGCACGGTGGAGACGAGGTGGACGAGCCCGGGGTGCGCCTCGACCGCGCAGAGCGACGGCACCTCGACGGAGCCGACGGCGGCGACCCGGCCCAGGTCGTTGCGGACGAGGTCGACGATCATGACGTTCTCGGCGTAGTCCTTGTCGAGCAGGTCGCCGGCGGTGGCGCCGGTGCCCTTGATCGGCTTGGACTCGACGACGTCGCCGTCACGCGACAGGTAGAGCTCCGGCGACGCCGACACCACGCTGAGCCCGGGGATCCGGATCACGCCGGCGTACGGCGCGGGATTCCCCGAGGCGAGCCTGGCGGCCAGGGCGAGGGGGTCGGCGTCGCGCGGGACGGGCGCGGTCAGGATGCGGCACAGGTTCGCCTGGTAGACCTCGCCCTGCTCGATGTAGTCGCGGATGGTCCGCACGCCGCGCTCGTAGGCGTCCCGGTCGAGCGAGCTGCGCCACTGGCCGGCGTGCGGCCCGTGCCAGGGGGCGGCCGGCCTGGGCAGGGAAGCCTGACGCACCCGGTCGAACCGGGCGCACGTCACCTTGCCCTCGTAGTCGGCGACGACGGCCCACCAGCCTTCGCCGTCGAGCGCGGCGAGGTCGGAGGTCACGTCCCGTAGTCCGGTGGCGAGAGTGTGACCTAAGTGGGCGAAGCCGTCGTACACGCCTTCCATTCTCCCAGCAATTCGACGAGTTCGAGCGCGGCGGGCAGAGGATCGCCCGGCAGGGCCGCGTACACCTTGCGCGCCGGCGCCATCCCGCGCAGCGGCCGCAACACCAGATCCCGGGGTACGGCCCGCACCGCCAGCTCCGGCACGAGCGTCACGCCGAGCCCGGCGGCGACGAATCCGAACTTGCCCGACCACCCGGCCACCCTCAGCCCGCTGCGCGGCGTGAAGCCGGCGGCCGCGCACGCGGTGACCAGCAGCGTGGGCTGCCCGTGCGGGGCCGCCTCGATCCACGACTCCTCGGCCAGGTCGCGCAGGTCCACGTCGGGGTCGCCGGCCAGCCGGTGGCCGCCGGGCAGCGCGACGAACAGCCGGTCCTCGCCCAGCGGCACGGTGCGCGGCGCGTCGGCGGGCAGCCCGGCCGGATAGTCGCTGATCACCGCCACGTCCAGAGCCCCGGCGCGCAGCCGCTCCATCAGCCACCCGGTGAGCCCTTCGACCAGGCGCAGCTCGACGCCTGGCCGCCGCTCGGCGAACCGCTTGAGTGTGCCGGGCACCAGGTCCACGTTGGCGGCGGCGAACGCGCCCACGCGCAGCGTCCCGCCCCGGCCGTCGTGGATGGCGGCCAGCTCCTCGCCCGCGCGTTCGAGCCGGTCCAGGACCGCGACGGCGTGGCGATGCAGGGCGGCCCCGGCGGGCGTCAGGCGTACTCCCCGGGCGAGGCGCTCGAAGAGCGGCCCGCCGGCGGCGCGCTCCAGCGCCGCGACGCGGCGGGAGACCGCCGACTGGGTGTATCCGAGCAGCTCGGCGGCGGCGGTGAACGATCCGCTCTGGGCCACCTCGTCGAAGAGGCGGAGGGCGGCGGTGTCAAAGGCATTCACGTCAAGCATGGCTGGTATGCAATCTAGTCGGTGGTGGAATACCTCGCATCCGGGTTCACTGGGGCGCGTGATTGCTTTTCTTGGACAGGGACGCATGGGCGTCCCCATGGCCCGGCGGCTCGTGGCGGCCGGGCACGAGGTGACGACGTGGCGGCGCGGGACGGGCGTGTCCGCGGCCGCGGCGGTGGAGAACGCGGATCTGGTCATCACCATGCTCAGCGACCCGGCCGCGGTGCGGGAGGTGCTGGGGGCGGCGCTGCCGGGGCTGCGGCCCGGCGCGACGGTGGTCGAGATGTCCACGATCGGGCCCGAGGCGGTGCGGGAGCTGCGGGAGCTGCTGCCCGCGTCGGTGGGGCTGGTGGACGCGCCGGTGCTGGGCAGCGTGGGACCGGCGGCCGAGGGAACGCTGACCGTGCTGGCCGGCGGCGACCTGTCGGGGTGCCGCGAGGTGCTGTCGGTGTTCGGATCCGTGCGGGAGGCCGGGCCTCTGGGGGCGGGCGCGGCCATGAAGATCGCCGTCATGAGCGCGATCGTGCCGGCGCAGGTGCTGCTGGCCGAGACGTACGCGTACGGCGCGGCGCACGGCGTGGACCGCGAGGCGCTCATCGACGTGCTGGCCGGGACCCCGCTCGGCGTCCTGGCCGAGCGGCTGCGGACGCCTTCCGCGCACACCCGTTACTCCCTGGCCCACGCCACCAAGGATCTGGAGCTGGGGGCCTGGGAGGGCGCGTCGCTGGCCACGGCCGCCAGGAAGCGGCTGCAGGAGGCGCGGGCGGCCGGGCTGGGCGACCGCGACCTGACCGCCATCGCCGGCCACGTCGGGGGCGGGCCCGCGTCCCGCGCCGTGCCGCTCAACCTCTCGACGATTCCCGCGACGAACGGCATGTACTCGCATGCCGTCCGCGTAGGCGACACGCTCTACGTCTCCGGCGTGGCGGCCTTCGACGAGAGCGGGAAGGTGGTCGGCGAGGGCTCCATGGCGGCCCAGGCCGAGTACGTCTTCCAGGTCGTCGAACGCATCCTGGCCGACCAGGGAGCCGCGTTCGACGACATCGCGTTCATCAGGACGTACCTGACGGACATGGACCGGCGCGCCGAGTACGGCGCGGTACGCCGCAAGCACATCACCGGCACGCCCCCGGCCAGCACCACCGTGGAGGTGTCGAAGCTGTTCATGCCGGGGCTGCTGCTCGAGGTGGACCTGATCGTGGCCCTGCCCTCGATCAGGCCAGCGGCCCTGTGACGGACTCGGCGGCCGCCACCACGCCGCCGTCGGCCACCAGGCGTACGGCGCAGTCGATCTCCGGCGCCAGGAACCGGTCGGGGCCCGGGGCGGGCACGGTCTCACGCAGCGCCCTCACCACGGCGCCCGTGGCCGGCGCGGGCTCCAGGGGGGCGCGCAGGTCGATCGCGCGGGCGGCGGTGAGGACCTCGATCGCCAGCACGCGGGTGAGCCCGTCGATCGACCTGCGCAACTTGCGCGCGGCCGACCAGCCCATGGACACGTGGTCCTCCTGCATGGCCGAGCTGGGGATGGAGTCCACGCTCGCGGGCACGGCCAGCCGCTTCAGCTCGGAGACGATGGCGGCCTGCGTGTATTGAGCGATCATGTGGCCGGAGTCCACGCCGGGGTCGTGGGCCAGGAACGCGGGCAGCCCGTGGTTGCGGGCCACGTCCAGGAACCGGTCGGTGCGGCGCTCGGACATCGAGGCCAGGTCGGCGGCCACGACGGCCAGGAAGTCCAGGACGTACGCGATGGGCGCGCCGTGGAAGTTGCCGTTGGACTCGACGCGGCCGTCGGCGAGCACGGCCGGGTTGTCGACGGCGCTGGCCAGCTCCCACCCGGCCACGGTGGCGGCGTGCGCGATCGTGTCGCGGGCGGCGCCGGCGACCTGCGGCGCGCAGCGCAGCGAGTAGGCGTCCTGGACGCGGGTGCAGGCCTCCGGGTCGCGGTGGCTCGCCATGATGCCCGAGTCATGGAGAATTTTCGTCATATTGGCGGCGGACAGCGCCTGCCCGGGGTGCGGGCGCAGCGCCTGCAGCTCGGGCATGAACACCCGGTCGGTGCCCAGCAGCGCCTCCACGCTCATCGCGGCGCTCACGTCCGCCGTCCTGACCAGCCTGGTGAGGTCCTCGATGGCGAGGACGAGCATGCCGAGCATGCCGTCGGTGCCGTTGATGAGCGCCAGGCCCTCCTTGGCGGCCAGCTCGACCGGCTCGATGCGGGCCTGTTTGAGCGCCTCCTCCGCGGGCTGGATCTTGCCGTCCTTGTCGCGTACGACGCCCTCGCCCATGAGCGTGAGCGCGACGTGCGCGAGCGGCGCCAGGTCGCCGGAGCAGCCCAGGCTGCCGTACTCGTGCACGATCGGCGTGATCCCCGCGCTGATCAGCGCGGCCAGGGTCTTGGCGGTGTTCGGCCTGATGCCGGTGTGGCCGGAGGCCAGGGTGCGCAGGCGCAGCAGCATGAGCGCGCGCACGACCTCGGTCTCCACCTCGGGGCCGCTGCCGGCCGCGTGGGAGCGCACGAGGGAGCGCTGGAGCTGGGTACGCAGCGCCGGGTCGATGTGCCGGGTGGCCAGCGCCCCGAACCCGGTCGAGACGCCGTACGCGGGCACCGGGCTCTCGGCCAGCTCGTCCACCCGCTGGCGGGCGGCGGCCATGGCGGCCACGGCGTCGTCGGTGAGCCGCACGGCGGCCCCGTGCCGGGCCACGTCGATCAGGTCATGGAAGGTCAGGGGCTCGGGGCCTACGTTCACGACTCCGTTGTCGCGCATGGTGGTTCTCTCTCGCTGTTAGGTAACTGGCGTATGCGATGTTAGCTCCTTACTTGGGAACACTTTCGACAGCCCCTCCCTGCCCTCGTCGGTGAGGATCACCGCCCTCGGCACGGTCCCCCTTCGGTACCAGCCGCGGGAGAACAGCGCCTCGGTGACCGCCGCGCCCAGCGCGCCGCCGAGGTGCGACCTGCGCTCGGTCCAGTCCAGGCACTCGGGGGCGAAGCGGCGCCTCGACCGCCGCGCGGCCGCCACGTCCACGCCGAGCCCGGCCAGCAGCCGCTCCCCCTCGCCGGTCAGGTCGCAGGCCGCGTAGTAGCCGCCCGCCCTGAGCCCGTCGAGCAGCCCCACGCCGGCGCGCCCGGCCAGGTGGTCGTAGCAGGTGCGGGCCTCCTCCAGCAGCCTGGCCTGCCGGGACTGGCGCAGGGACCGCACCGGCGGCCGGGCGCTGATCCTGGCCAGCACCTCCAGCACCTCGGCCACCTCGTGACCGGCCAGCCGGTAGTAGCGGTGGCGGCCCTGGCGCACGACGTCCACCAGCCGGCCGTCGAGCAGCCTGGCCAGGTGCGCGCTCGCGGTGGCGGCGCTCACGCCGGCGATCCTGGCCAGCTCGCCGGCCGCCAGCGCCCGCCCGTCGAGCAGCGCCGTCAGGATGGCCGCCCGGGTCGGGTCCGCGATGAGCGCGGCGACGGGCGCGATGTCGGCGTCGCGAGCGATGTGTTCCATGCCGACGACGCTAGTACGCCGACATTTCGCCCAGCGTCGAAGGATGCCCTCAGCCCTTGCCGAGGGCTTTGCGGATCACCTCACGGGCCCGGTCCATGATCGCCAGGGGCGGCCCCATCAGCAGATTCTTGACGGCGGTTTCCGTGCCGGGATGCGGCCGCACCGGCGCGAGGGTCTCGGCCGCCCGGACCGCCGCCGCCATGGCCCGCCTCTCGGCCGTGGAGGTGCAGGCACGCAGCCTGGCGAACTCGTAGCGCTCCTCGCCCCGCGCGTGCATCATGACGGCGGTGCGCAGCTCGGTCAGGCGCTCCCAGAACCGCGAGTGGTCCACGCCGTCCCGGTGCAGGTCGAGGAGGAGCCGCTTGGCGTGGTTCTCCTCGCCCAGCCGGTCGGCGACCACGCCCTGCCCGTTGTCGAGCTTCCTGCGCGCGTACGGGTGGACGATCTCCTCCTCGGCGGTCTCGTGCACCGAGAGCATCCGCGTCAGCCGTCCGAACGCCTCCTCCACCTTGTCCGGGGATGCCTGCTCGACCTCGTCGAACAGGTCCCTGATCCGCCCGTGCTGTGCCATGAGCAGCTCGATCACATCTTGTTCAGCCACGCTGGCGCCCTACCCGGGGGCCGCGGCGGGCACGCGCTTCCTTACCGAACCCGGGCCTTCCCGGGACGCAACGCGGAGGTTGCCCGCCAGGCCCCCGGGTACGGGCGGCGACATGGCCTTCGATCCGTTGCAGGAGCGGGGTATCCCGCTGGACGACCAGCTCGCCCGCCACTGCCCCGGCACCGACCTCAAACGGCAGCTCGCGCGGGTGCGTTACATCGAGGCCCAGCAGCAGAAGGCGGTCAACTGGCTGCTGCCCGGGGTGTCCTCGGTGCTGGAGACCACCATCGCCTACGAGCAGGTCGCGGTGGACCTGACCGCGTGGGTGGCCCGCATGGAGCCGGATCCGTATCTGCGCCAGGCCTACGAGTTCGGCGTGCTGGAGGACTTCGACCACCTGTACCGCTACGCCAACCTGTACGAGATGATCGAGCACCGCAAGGCCGAGAAGATCGTCGACAACCTGACCGAGGTCATGCCGGGACGGCCGACGTACCTGCACCACCGGGACGGCCGCGACAACGTGCGGCAGCCGTACGACAGGAGCCGGACCGAGCCGTTGTCCCGCCTGCACGCGCTCACGATCATGTCCGCCGAGCAGCAGACCATGAACTACTACATGAACGTGGGCCCCACGCAGATGGAGCCGATCGCGCGGCAGCTCTACCAGGAGATCGGGCTGATCGAGGAGGAGCACGTCACCCACTACGAGTCGCTGGTCGACCCGGGCGAGAGCTGGTGGGAGCGGCTGCTCAACCACGAGTACAACGAGTGCTATCTCTACTACTCCTTCATGGAGACCGAGTCCGACCCGAAGGTGAAGAGCATCTGGGAGCTGCACCTCAACATGGAGCTGGAGCACCTGCGGCTGGCCGCCGAGCTGTTCAAGCGGTTCGACGGCCGCGACCCCGATCAGGTCCTGGCCCCCGCCCTGCCGCCGCCCGTGACGTTCGAGCCGAACAAGCGGTTCATCCGCCACCTGATCGCCACCCAGATCGATCAGACGACGCTCGGGACCGGCTACGTGCGCGAGGCCCACGAACGCTTCGAGCGGATGCAGCGGGCCGTCATGGACGGGGAGCGGCCGCCGTCGGAGCGGGTCATCGACCACAACCGAGCCGTCTCCGGCCGGGAGTACCGCCTGCAGACCGAAGGGCCGCACCCGGCGGGCCTGCAGCCGAGCCGCTGAAGACGGCTAGAGTCGAGCGTCATGACAAGAGTCGCCCTCGTCACCGGAGCCTCCCGCGGCCTGGGCGCGGTGATCGCGCGCCGGCTGGCCGCCGACGGCCTGGCCGTCGCCGTCAACTCCCACCGGGACATCGCAGGCATGGAGCAGGTGGTGGCCGGGATCCGCGCCGCGGGCGGCACCGCTGAGGCGTACCCGGCCGACATCACGGACGAGGCCGGCGTAGCGGACCTGGCCGCCCGGGTGGCCGAGCGGTTAGGCCCGGTGGACGTGCTGGTGGCCAACGCGACCGGGCCGCAACCGTCCATCCCCCTGGCGGAGCTCACTTGGGAAGACCACCTCGACCAGCTCCGCTTCTTCGTCAAGAGCCCCACGCTGCTGGTTCAGTCGGTGTTGCCCGGCATGCGGGAGCGGGGCGGCGGCCGGGTGATCCAGATCGGCTCCGACATCGTGGACCGCAACCTGCCCGGCATGTCGGCGTACATCGCGGCCAAGGGCGCACAACACGCGATGACCGAGGCGTGGGCGCGCGAGCTGGGCCCGTACGGGATCACGGTCAACGTCGTCGCCCCCGGCTGGATCCCGGTGGAGCGGCACGCGGACCTCGACCAGAGCGGCTACGTGGCGGAGGTGCCGCTGCGCCGGATGGGCACGCCCGCGGACGTGGCTGCGGCGGTGTCGTTCCTGGCCTCGGACGGGGGCGCGTTCATCACCGGCCAGCGGGTCACGGTCAACGGCGGTCACAGCTGAGCGGGCGGCGGTATTCCAGTTTGGGGACTGGGCCAGGATTCGCTAGAGTTCTCTCGTCGCCCGGCGCGAGCGGGGCGAAGGCGGAAGTGGCTCAGTGGTAGAGCATCACCTTGCCAAGGTGAGGGTCGCGGGTTCGAATCCCGTCTTCCGCTCGGAGCTTCCGGCTCGGTGGCGTGGCCGAGAGGCGAGGCAGCGGCCTGCAAAGCCGTCCACACGGGTTCAAATCCCGTCGCCACCTCACAAGGACGATTAGCTCAGCGGGAGAGCGCTTCCCTGACACGGAAGAGGTCACTGGTTCAATCCCAGTATCGTCCACCAGGCTCCATGGCGGACCAGGTCCGACCCGGTCACGCGGGAGATGAAGCCCCAGCTCACGGCACACGCCGCGAGTCTGGGGCTTCGTCGTTCCGGTTGATCACAGGTGCTGCCGGCACCGGTGGTGCTGACCCGGCGCTCCGGCCGGCCCGGCTGCTCCGCCGGCGGTGTGCGAATCCAGGGTCGTGAGCCCGCCCGCGTGGCACGCGGGCGCGCTCACCCGCCGGTCACTTCCCGGTCACCACGATGCGCGAGGCGACCCCGTGCGGGCAGAGGACGGAACGTGGCGAAATCGACCCGCATGTTCCTGCTCGCGGCCGCGAGTTGCGCGCTGATCGTCTCGGGCCTGTGCGCCCTGCCGCCCGTGGGCGGGTTCCTGCTCGGCCGGCCGTTCGCGGGGGCGCTGGTCTTCCCCGGCCTGGGCGGGGGATCGGTGGTGATCACGGCGGCGGCCCTGGCGGGGTTCTCCGTGACGGTCACGGCCGGGGCTTATGTCGTGTTCAGATGGTCGGGGTTCGGCGCGTCGGGGGTCGGGCTGGTGGTGTGCTGGTGCCTGGCGGGCGGGCCGGCCGGGGTGCTCACGGTGCTGGCGTGGGCGCGGGCGCGGGAGGCCGCGTTCGCCGGTCCCGCGACGTACGCCGCGTCCTGGGGGATGGCGACGGCGCTGGTGGCCGCGCTGGCGGCGCTGGCCGTGACGCGTACGCTGCCCGCCGCTGCCCCGGAACCCGCGAAACCATCGGAGATCGCGAAGCCCGCGAAAGCCACCAAACCCGCGAAGGCCACCAAACCCGCGAAGGCCACCAAGCCCGCGAAGGGCGCCCAGTCCGCGAAGGCCCTAGAGGTCGCGAAGCGGGCGTTCCGGCCGCGCCGGTGGGTGCTGCCGTTCCTGGTGGTGGGCTGGGCGGTGGTGTGGAGCGTTCTCATCCGGGACCGGGAGCCGCTGCTGGCCTGGCTGCCGCTGTCGCTGGGCTACTTCCACCAGGTGGCCGTGGTGCTGGCGGCCATCGTGGCGAGCTATTTGGAGGGGGCTCTGCGGCGGCGATTACCGGTGGAGGGGCGGCCTGGGCGGGCGTTCGTGCTGGCGTGGATCGCGCTGTGCGCGGCGCCCATCGTGTACGCGGCCGTCGTCGCCATCGATCGCGGCATGCGGGAACTGCTGCTCGCCGCCCCGCTCGACGCGGCCTGGGCGGTGGAGTACGCCCGCGACATCGGGGCGACGCTGGTCGCCGAGCCGGCCCAGATCGCGGTGCCGCCACTGTTGCTCGCGCTGGCCGGCACCGGGCTCCAGATCGTGCTCCCCGGCAGGGAGCGGCCGGCAGCGGCGCCGGATCCGGTGCGGCCCGATCGGCGGTGGAGCCTGCTCGTGGCGGGGGCGGCGCTCGCCCTGACGTACTTCTGCCTGGCCGTCACGTCGCGGTACACGCTGCTGACGCGGCGGACGTACGACGCCGAGACTCCGCTGGTCGCACGGGCGCTCGCCTTTCTCGCGCCGCCCGACCCCGTGCTGGGCACGACCGCCATGGTCTGGTTGTGGGCCGTGGCGGCGGTGTTCGGGGTGTCGGCGGCGGTCCTGGTGTACGTCGCGGTGCGCGGGCAGCTCGTGCGGCTCTTCCCCGCGTCCGACTACCTGCTGCTGCTGGCGGCACTGGCGCTGGCGGCGGCGCTGGGCTGGAACGCGGGCAGCGTGATCGCCTACGCGGTGACCGGTGAGCGACTGCTGGGGATCTCGCCGGCCGGGGAGGCGGCGGTCTTCACGGGCCTCGTCGTGCCGGGGCTCGCCGCGCTGCTGTTCATCGTGCACTCGCAGGTCGGCCTCACCAGGTTCGTCCGGATCGTCGAGCTGGAGGGCGAGGAGACCTGGGGGAAGCTGGCCGAGCGGTACCGGGCCTGGAAGGAGGAGGCGCGCGAGCACGTCACGTCCCGGCGCGAGCGCGGGATGCTCGCGGCGCGGGCGGCCGGGGCGGCGCTGGTGGTGGCCGTGGTGGCGGGGGCCCTGCACGGGTTCGGCGTCGAGGCGGGCAGCGCCGTGCCCGCGCTGTCCGTCCGGCAGACGGCGTTGGAGAACCTCGCCGCCGGCCTCTACGTCCTGCTGCTGGCCGGGCTGGTCTACCTCGGCCTGGCCCGGTCGAACCTGGCGGAGCGCCGCCTGTCGCCCTGGCTGTCCGTGTGGGGGCTCTCGGTGGTGGCCGGCGGGCTGGCCCAGCTTCCGGTTGACCCCGTGGCGGGGCTGCAGGCGGGGTTCCTCGCCGGGCCGTTCGCGGCGGCCGGGCTGGTGGTGACGGTGCGGCGCACGGCCCTCCTGTACGCCGCCGCGCTGCTCCTGGTCGTCGCGGTGGTCCCCGCCGCGCGGCAGCCCGCCGGGCCTCAGCCGGTCACGATCGGCGAGGCCGTCTGGCGCGAGCAGCGGCCGCGGCTGACGGTCGACGTCTCCTACCCGCGTGCCACCGGCCGCGACGCGAAGCGGATCAACGCGGCGCTGTTCGCGCCGGTCGGCGAGCGCGTCGGGGACACCCTGCGGGACCTGCGCGCGAACCCGGCGGCCACCGGGGCGGTGACGGGGACCTACGTCCTGGTACGCGACGACGCGGAGATCGTCTCGGTCCGCTATCTCATGTCGGGCGAGCACCGGCGGGCCGTCACCTACGACGTCGCCGCGGGCCGGGCGCTCACCGTGCACGACATCTTCGCCCCGGTCGCGTTCACCCCGGAGGGCCGGCGGCGGATGGCGGACGCGCTGCGGTCTCTCATGCCGGCCCGGCAGAACCCGCGGACGGTGAGCGTGGACAACGAGCGCCTGCTGGTGAACCTGGGCAAGGGGGCGGTGGAGTTCACGTTCGGCCGCGGCTACTTCTGCGCCGGATGCGAGGCGTTCACCGTACGTGCCTCGCGTGAACGGCTGACAGGGCTGGTCACGGAGCACTCCTAGCGCGACGATCACCTCATGGACGCTCAGGAAATCGCCGACCGCCTCGAGATCGCCGACCTGCTGGCCCGCTACACCCGCGCCGTCGACTCCGGACAGTGGGACCTGCTCGACCGGGTGTTCAGCCAGGACGCGGTGATCGACTACACCTCGGCGGGCGGCATCAAGGGCACGCGGGACGAGGTCAAGGCGTGGCTGGCCGAGGTGCTCGCGCACTGGCCGGGCCGCCTGCACCTGATCGGCGCGCCCGCGATCGACTTCCGGGACGGCGAGGCGCACGTCAGCGCCCCTTTCACCGACACTCTCGCGCCGACGCGGGAGATGACCGACGCGGGCACCGAGGGTTTCCTGCACGGCGGCGGCTGGTACCACCACCGCATGCGGCGCACCCCGGACGGGTGGCGCAGCACGGAGCTGGTGGAGGAGCAGAGCTGGCGCACCGCCCGCTGAGCGGCCGGGCCCGGACGGGAGCCGTCAGGTAATTCCCTCGTCCAAGCTGTGCTCGGTCTGCGGGGCGCCGGCCGAGCGGATGCCGCCGGCGGTGCGGGAATGGACCTGCGGGTGCGGGGCGGTCCATGACCGGGATGTGAACGCCGCCCTACAGCCCGCTCTGACCTGCGAAGACGGCCGCGGCTACAGAGATATCTCGTTTGCGGTGAGACCGCCGGGGGCAGCGCGAGTGCGGGCAGTGTCCCCCTGCCCATCCCGGGTCGAAAGGCTGTGCGGCACATGGCATTCGCATTGGGTCTTCTCGGTCATGACATAGCGGTCGACTTAGGTACCGCGAACACTCTCGTGTACGTCCGCAGGAAGGGCATCGTGCTGAACGAGCCCTCCGTCATCGCGATCAACCTTCACAAGAACACCGTCGTGGCCGTCGGCAAGGCGGCCAAGCGCATGATGGGCCGTACTCCCCCGCACATCGCCACGATCAGGCCGCTCAAGGACGGCGTGATCGCGGACCTGGACGCGGCGGAGCGGATGCTTCGCATGTTCATCCAGAAGGCCCACCCCAGCAGGTTCCTGGCCAAGCCCCGCATCGTGGTGGCGGTGCCGAGCGGCACCACCTCCATCGAGCAGCGGGCGGTCAAGGAGGCCGCCTACGAGGCGGGCGCGCGGCGGGTGCACATCATCGAGGAGCCGATGGCCGCGGCGATCGGCGCCGGGCTGAAGGTCGGCGAGGCCACCGGCAACATGGTCGTCGACATCGGCGGCGGCACCACCGAGGTCGCCATCGTCTCCATGAGCGGCGTCGTGGTCGCCAAGTCGCTGCGCGTGGGCGGCGACGAGCTGGACGAGGCGATCATCACGTACGCCAAGAAGGAGCACGCGCTGCTGGTCGGCGACCGTACCGCCGAGCGACTGAAGATCGATCTGGGCATGGTGCGGCCCGCGCCCGCCCAGGGCGCCGAGATCGCTCCCCGGGGCAAGCACCGGGTGGGCGTCCCCGCCGGCGGCGGCCTGCCGCCGATCGTCGTCGAAGAGGAGGGGCTCGAGCCGCCGCCCGCCCCGAGCCGGTGGAACCCGTTCCGGTCCAGGCCCAAGCAGGTCGCCGCGCAGCCGGCCGCGGCTCCGCGGGCGATCGCCCCGGACGCCAGCGCCCCCGTACGCGGCCGCGACCTGGTCAGCGGGCTGCCGAAGACGGCGACGGTGACCTCGGAGGAGATCAGCGAGGCCATCGAGGACCAGGTGCAGAACATCATCGACGCCGTGCAGACGACGCTCGACCAGTGCCCGGCCGAGCTGGCCGGCGACCTGCTGGACAACGGCATCGTGCTGACCGGCGGCGGAGCGCTGCTGCGCGGTCTGGCCGAGCGCATGGGCCAGGCCACCGGCATGCCGATCAGGGTCGTGGACAAGCCGCTGTACTCGGTGGCGCTGGGCGCGGGCCGCTGCGTCGAGCGCTTCCAGGCGATGCGCGACGTCCTGCTGCCCGATTGGTCCCGGCGGTGAAGCGGACGATCGTCCTGCTCGTGCTCCTCGCCGGTGTCCTGCTCGTCGCGGTCGACCGTACGCTCATGCCGCTGGCACCGCTGCGCGCGGCGGGCTCCACGGTGTACGGCACGGTCCAGAGCGCGGTGGGCATGGTCACCCGGTCGGTCGGCGGCGAGGGCCGCCTGCGGGCACTGGAGCAGGAGAACGCCCGGCTGCGGGCGGTGGAGCAGGAGAACGTGCGCCTCCGGTCCGACCTGCGGTCGACCGGGGCGACCGGGGCGAAGAGCCAGGCGGCGGCGCGGTTGCAGGGTGTGGCCGCGCACGTGGTCGGGTTCGGGCAGGGCCAGAAGGTCTCCATCGACGCCGGCTCGGCGGCGGGCGTCGTACGCGACGTGACGGTGCTGAACGCCGACGGCCTCGTCGGCAAGGTCACCTGGGCGGGCCCGGCCACCGCGTCGGTGTCGCTGATCACCGATCCCGGCTCGTCGGTGGGCGCGCGCATGGCGGGCTCCGGCGAGCTGGGCGTGGTGACCGGGCTGCCGGGCGAGGGCCGGCTGCGGCTGAGCCTGTTCGACCCGAACGCGCCGCTCCAGGCCGGCGACGAGGTGGTGACGCTGGGCTCGGCGGGCGGGAGGCCGTACGTGGCGGGCCTGCCCATCGGCACGGTCGAGAAGGTCGAGAGCGTGCCGGGCGCGGCCACGCGCACGGCATTGGTGCGGCCGGCCGCCCGGCTGTCCGCCCTCGACCTGGTCGCGGTCGTCGTGCCCGCTCCCGGGAGGTGAGCCGTGGCGCTGGTGTTGCTGCTGTTCGCGGCGCCGCTGCTGCAGGTGCTGCTGGTCAACAGGTCGCCCTGGGGCGGGCCCGACCTGGTGGTGCTGGCCGTGGTGTGGCTGGCGCAGTCCAGGGGGCCGGTCTGGGGGTGCGTGGCCGGGCTGGCCGGCGGGCTGGCCGCCGACGTGACGCCGCCCGCCGACGGCACGGTGGGGCGCACGGCGCTGGTGCTGGCCGTGACGGGCCTGCTGGCGGGGCGCCTGCAGCAGGGCAGGCCGCTGCCGGAGGGCCGGTGGCGCGAGGGCAGGCCCTGGCTGGTCGGCGCCGTGGGCGCCGCGCTCGGCACGCTGCTGCAGGCGGGCGCGGCGGTGGCGCTCGGCGACGAGCCGTGGCAGGCGGTGGTCGCGGCGCTGCCGTGGACGCTGGGCTGGACGGTGGCGCTCGGGACGGCGGTGAGCGCCGTGCTGCCGCGCCGCCGCCGCTCTCCCTCCGTGGTGGAGCCGAGGATGGCGATGCGGCGTGTCTAGGGCCAGGTTGTTCGTCCTGCGGCTGGTCGTCGTGGCGATGGTGGCCACGCTGGTGGGACGCCTGTGGTTCCTGCAGGTCGTCAACGGGGCCCAGTACGTGCGGGCGGCGGCGGACGTGCGGATCAGGACCGTCGCGGTGCCGCCCGTCCGGGGGCAGATTCTCGACGCGGCCGGGCGCCCGCTGGTCACGAACCGGACCAGGCCGGTGGTCACGGTGGACGCCGTGGAGCTGGCCCACCAGCCCGACGGCGGCCGGGCGGTGCTGGAGCGCCTCGGGAAGGTGCTGCGGCAGCCGTACCGGCAGCTCGCGGAGAAGGTCCGGTTGTGCGGGCCGCAAGTGCCGCAGCCGTGCTGGCAGGGGTCGCCGTACGAGCCGATCCCCGTCGCCGAGAACGTCACGGCGCCGGTGGCGCTGCAGATCAGCGAGCGGCAGCAGGACTTCCCCGGCGTGCGGACGGAGCTGCGCCCGGTGCGGGTCTACCCGCTGGGCCCGGCGGCCGCGCACACCCTGGGGTACGTGCAGGGTGCCGAGGGCCGCGACGGGCTCGAAGGCGTGTACGACCGCGAGCTGGCCGGACGGCCGGGCCGGCGCGACGTGGCGGTCGACAACACCGGGCGGGTCACCAGGACGCTCCGCCAGGATCCGCCCGTCCCCGGCAACACGCTCGTGACCAGCATCGACTCCCGCATCCAGACCGTCGCCGAGCAGGCGCTCGACCGGGCGCTGGCCACCGCCGGCGCGGAGTCGGGCGCGGCCGTGGTCATGGAGTCCAGGACCGGGCGGCTGGTCGCGCTGGCCGGGCTGCCCGCCTACGACCCGGCCGTGTGGACCGACGGCGTGACCGCTCGCGAGTACAAACGGCTGCCGCTGTTGTCGCAGGCCGTGCAGGGCGAGTGGGCGCCCGGCTCCACCTGGAAGGTGACGTCGGTGGCGGCGGCCGCGTCCGCCGGGTACGGCCTCGGCGCCTTCTACGACTGCCCGAGCGGCTACACCGTGGGCAACCGGGTGTTCAGGAACTTCGCCAGCGCCGACCTCGGGATCATGACCATGCACGGGGCGCTGGTGGAGTCGTGCGACACGATCTTCTACCGGCTGGCCGACGAGCTGTGGCAGCGCGGCTCCGAGACCATGCAGAAGACCGCCCGCGGGTTCGGCTTCGGCGAGCCGACCGGGGTCGATCTGCCCGGCGAGGCGGCCGGGGCGGTGCCCGATGCCGCCGCGAAGAAGGCGTACTGGCAGGCCACGCGGAAGGAGAGCTGCCGTCGCGCGGTCAAGGGCTACCCGGAGATGACCGATCAGGGGCGTGCGGCGTACCTGACCGCCATCGCCAGGGAGAACTGCCGCGGCGGCGGCGTGTGGCGGGGCGGCGACGCGGCCAACTTCTCCATCGGGCAGGGCGGCGTGCTCGTCACGCCGCTGCAGCTGGCCCGGGCGTACGCGGCCATCGCCAACGGCGGGACGCTGCACCACCCGCGCGTCGGGCAGAAGGTCGTCCGGCCGGACGGGACCGCGATCAAGACGATCACGCCTCCGGTGGCCGGCAAGCTGCCCGCCTCGGCCGAGACGCTGCGGTTCATGCGGGCCGCGCTGAGCCAGGTGCCGAGGAAGGGCACGGCGGAGGGCGCGTTCAAGGGCTTCCCGTTCGGCAAGGTCGCGGTGGCCGGGAAGACGGGGACGGCGGAGTCGTTCGGGCGGCGGGACACCTCCTGGTTCGCCTCGTTCGCCCCGGATCCGGCCTACACCGTGGTCGTCGTGCTGTCGGAGGGCGGCCGGGGCGCGGAGGGCGCGGCGCCGGCGGCCCGCGACATCTGGGAGGGCATCATCGAACTGACGGAAACGTCCAGGCCCGAGAGCGGTAGCTCGCGTGACCAGCGAGGGCCGAGTGAGCGCGACCATTCGACACTGGAGCGGCGAACGTTCAGGCCCGAGAGCGGTAGCTCGCGTGACCAGCGAGGGCCGAGTGAGCGCGACCATTCAACACAGGAGCGGGGATGATCGCGATCACCGGGAAGCGGCGGGTCGTCTGGGCGCCGACGCTGGCCGCGCCCGACTGGACGCTGACGCTGCTCGCGCTGGCCCTGTCCGTGACCGGGCTGCTGCTGGTGTGGTCGGCCACGCGTATGGAAGGCGACTACGCGCTGCTGGTCCGGCAGGCGGTGGCGGTCGGGATCGGGCTGGTCCTGATGTGGTTCGTGTCCCGGTGCGACCTGCGGGTGCTGCGGGCATATGTGCCGCTGGCCTACGTGCTGGCGCTGGTCTCGCTGGCGGGCGTGCTGAGCCCGCTCGGGGTGCGGGTGAACGGGGCGCACTCGTGGATCGTGCTGGCGCCGGGGGTGCAGTTCCAGCCGTCGGAGTTCGCCAAGGTGGCGCTCGCGCTGGCGTTCGCGGTGCCGCTCGGCGAGCTGCGCGACGGGCAGCACCGGCCCGGGTTCGGCGGGGTGCTGCTGGCGCTGGTGCTGGCGGCGGTGCCGATCGGGTTGATCGCGCTGCAGCCGGACCTGGGCACGATGCTGGTGTTCGCGGCCATGGTGACCGGGGCGCTGCTGGTGTCCGGCGCGCCCAAGCGGTGGCTGCTGGTGCTCGTCGCCGGGGCCGCGGGCGCGGGCGTGGCGGCGTGGAAGCTGGGGCTGGTGCGACCGTACCAGCTCGAACGGCTGCTCGTGCTGGCCAACCCGGCGGCCGACCCGGGCGGCGTGGGGTACAACGCCGCCCAGGCCCGCATCGCGATCGGCTCCGGCGGCCTGTCCGGCAAGGGCCTGTTCAACGGCGAGCAGACCGCCGGGCACTTCGTGCCGGAGCAGCACACCGACTTCATCTTCACCGTCGCGGGCGAGGAGCTCGGCTTCGCCGGGGCCGCCGCCATCGTGCTCGCCATCGGCGTGCTGCTGTGGCGCGGGCTGTCGATCGCGCGGCACAGCGCCTCGCCGTACGGGACCGTGCTGGCCGGGGCCGTGGTGTCGTGGCTCACGTTCCAGACGTTCGTGAACGTGGGCATGACGGTGGGGCTCATGCCGATCGTGGGCGTGCCGCTGCCGTTCGTGTCGTACGGCGGCTCGGCCACGGTCGCCGGCCTGCTCGCGATCGGGCTGCTACAGGCCGTGCACCGGACCAAGGCCATGCAGCCTTAGCAGGTTCTCGCCGAGGATCTTGCGCTTGGCCTGGTCGGTGAGTTGCGGGTAGCCGTACCCGTCGCACATGTCCTGCGGGATCCGGAAGTCCCTGAACGCGCGCAGCGCCCACTGCGGATGGAAGATCGGCGCCTCCGAGCCATAGATGATCTTGTCTTCGCCGCACCAGAAGAGCAGCTTGCCGATGATCTCGGCGAACATCCTGGGCGCCCGCACGATGAAGTTGATCGTGGCGGCCAGGTCGGCGTACAGGTTGGGGTAGCGGATGAGCTGCCAGCAGGTCTCGTCGATGAACGGCAGGCCGACGTGGAAGATCACGAAGTTGATGTCGGGGAAGTTCGCGGCGGCGCCGTCCATGTCCCAGGTCTGTGTGTGCTCGATCGGCTGCGGGCCGAGCGGCACGCCCTTGTGCACGCCGATCAGGTTGACGCCGAGGTCACGGGCCTTCTCGAAGATCGGGAACGCCACGCGCGGGTCGTCCATGCGCCACGGGTACGGCGCGCCGTAGTCGTAGCGGACGTTGTACAGCTTGAACGCGCGCGCGTTGAACTCCCCCACCTGGCGCTCCATGAGGTCGAGCGCCTTGCGCCCTTCGAGCGGGTTGACCGAGCCCCAGAACACCGTCCGGTCGGGGTCGCGGGCGGCCAGCTCGGCGCACTCCTGCCAGGGCGACAGGCCGTCGTGGTAGAGGTCGGTGAGCGGCAGCGGCATCGCGACCAGCATGTCGGTGTCGGACTCCTCGAACACCATGCGGCGGATGTCCTCGATCGTCCACTGCCTCAGGAACTCCTCGGGCGGCAGCTTGGTCTCGCCCTCGGGGGTGAGCGTGGTGTGGAAGGCGTACAGGTGGTTGGAGAACATCTGCCCGGCCGAGCCGTAGGCGTTCTTGGGCTCGAAGTTGAACACGTGGGCGACGCTGTCGAACACGAAGAAATCGTCGATCATCGCAGCTCCCTCCTGAGATAGTCCTCCTTGTCGGGCACCTGCGCGGGGGCGGGCAGGAAGCGCAGCAGGCGGGCCGCCCGCGGCGAGAGCCGGTCCACCGTCCACGCCTCGTCCCAGACGACCTCGACCTCGGCCCGGTCCACGCCGGGCTGCTCCTCGATCCGGTCGCGCACCTCGGTCAGCACGCGGGCGGCGAACGGGCACCAGCCCGACGTCAGCAGCAGCTCGACCCGGGCCCGGCCGTCCTGGTCCACCTCGACCGACCTGATGAGGCCCATCTCGACGACCGAGATGCCCTTCTCCCGGCAGCAGGGGTCGTACACCCCGGACAACGCCTGACTGGCCCACTGCGGTATATCCGGCATGTCCTCATCGTCGGACGGGTGTGTCGCCTGGGGTAGGGTCCCGATTTCAAATGGCGCAGATCCTGGGATGATGACCGATGACGAAGAACCCAGCGATCTGATCCGCAGCGTCTCGCGCGCGCTCCGCGTGCTGGAGGTGGTGGCGCGGGCCGACCGGCCCCTTCCGGTCAAGGTCATCGCCCGCCGATGCGGCCTCAACCTGTCCACCTCCTACCACCTGGTACGGACCCTGTGTTACGAGGGCTACCTGCATCGGCGGCCCGACGGCGACTACCTGGTCGGCTCGAAGGTGGCCGAGCGCTTCCACGAGATGCTGGAGGCGTTCGAGCGGCCGCCGCACGCCTCGGCGGTGCTGCGGCACCTGGCCGCCGTCTCCGGCCACACCGCCTATCTCGCGCATCTGTCCGACGGGCGGCTGGTCGTGGTGGACGTGGCGGAGGGGCCGCGCTCGCCGTGGCTGGAAGACCTGCAGGCGGGCCTGGAGACGGCCCCGCACGCGACCGCGCTCGGCAAGGCCCTGCTGCTGTCGCTGCCGTCCCGCGCCCGGCGCCGCGTCCTGACCGGGTACGGCCTGCGCCGCTTCACCTCCGTGACGCCGGCCAGCGTGGAGGACGTCGAGGCGGAGCTGTCGGGGCTGCGGCCCGGGCAGGTGGTGGAGGAGCACGGGCAGTTCAGGGACGAGGTGGCCTGCGCGAGCGCCGTGGTGCCCGGCACCCGGTGGGCGATCGGCATCTCCACGCGCGGCCTGGCGATCCCCCGGGCCGCCGAGGCGCGCCTGGCCGACGCGGTGCGCGACCTGGCCCGGTCCCCCTGGACGGGATCTTCGGCACAATGACGGGATGACCGTGCCCTACCGGCAGATCCGCGCCGCGTACACCGACGATTCGATCACCGTCTACCAGGCGTACGACGCGGCCATCGCCGGTCCCGCCGTGGTGGCGCAGCCCGGTGCGGATCCAGTGGGATCCCGAGCGGGGGGCGCACCACCAGGCGTTGCCGTACCGGTCCATCCAGATCGGGCTGTCGGGGGAGGCGGTGCGTCGCTACGTGGACGCGTGGACGATGGCGATCACCGACGTCACGGACCTGGCGCGGGAGGTGCACGCGGCGGTCCGGAGCGGCGCCGGCGTGGACGGACTGGTGCCCGTCGAGCGGCCCTATCCTCTCCCTGAGGACATCATCGAGACGATCGGGGCGAGCCCGGCATGAACGTGATCATCTTCGGGGCGACCGGCATGGTCGGGCGGGGCGTGCTCCGGGAGTGCCTGGTCGACGAGCGGGTGTCGGCCGTGCTCACGGTCGGCCGCGCCCCGGCCGGGATCACCCACGCCAAGCTGCGCGAGATCGTCCACGGCGACCTGCTCGACCTGGCGCCGATCGAGGCGGACCTGGCGGGCTTCGACGCATGCTTCTTCTGCCTGGGCGTCTCGTCGGCGGGGATGAGCGAGAAGGACTACCGGCACGTCACGTACGACTACACGATGTCCGTGGCGAACACGCTGGCCCGGCTCAATCCCGGCTCGACGTTCGTGTACGTGTCGGGGGTCGGGACGGACGCACACGGGCGGGCGATGTGGGCCCGGGTGAAGGGGGAGACCGAGAACGCGCTGCTGGCGCTGCCGTTCGAGGCGTACATGTTCCGGCCCGGCTACATCCAGCCCCTGCACGGCGTCACCTCGCGGACGCGGCTGTACCGGCTGGCGTACATGGTGACGCGCCATCTCTACCCGGTGCTGCGGCGGCTGTTCCCGTCGGCGGTGACCACGACGGAGCGGATCGGCCAGGCCATGATCACGGTCGCCGAGCGTGGCGCTCCCGAGCGGATCCTCGGCCCGGCCGGCATCAACGCGCTGTGACCCCCTTCTGGCCGGGGGCCAGGGGGACGGCCAGCAGCGCCGCGACCGCCGCGAGCATCCACACCGCCTCCCAGGAGGCGGCCGCGAGGACGACGGGGATGAGCAGCGGGGTGAGGAACGTGGCGGCGAACACGGTCGTGCCCTCCAGGCCGAGCGCGGTGCCCGCCCTGGCCGCGCCCGCCATGGCGGCGATCTCCGTGTAGGCGACGCCGTGCCAGGAGTTGGCCAGCAGGCCACCGAGCGCCAGGGCGGTCACCGCGACGGGGGTGGGGGCGGCGGTCAGCACGGCGGCGGCCGCCATGGCGACGCCGGTGAGCGCACCGATGCCGCGCAGGTAGGTGCGGCGGTTGCCCCGGCGGTCGGTGCGGCGGCCCGTCCAGATGCGGGCCGCGCCGCCGCCTATCTGGGCGATCACGACTGTGGCGCTGGCGAGTGCCGCCCCCTCGCCCTTGACGTCGTGCAGGAAGATCGCCGTGAAGGACAGGACGGCGAACTGCGGGACGGTCAGCAGGGCGCTGGCCAGCGCCACCCGCCACATGTCCCACCGCAGCAACGGCGACCGCCCCGCCGCCTTCGTCACGGCGGCCGCCTCGGTGCCGGCCGTCGCGTCGGCGGCTGCCGTCGCGTCGTCCGCCGCTCGGGCCGGGTGCATCGTGGGCTCGTGGAGCCAGCGCCACGTGGCCGCCGCCGCGAGCAGGCAGAGCGCGGCCAGGGCGGCGTAGACCGCGTGGAAGCCGTACGACCCGGCCAGCCAGGGCAACAGGGCGACGCCGACCGCGCCGCCCGCCGGGATCGCCGTCTGGCGGATGCTCATCGCGAGCCCCCGCTCCCCGTCCGCGAACCACGTCATGATCGCGCGCCCGGAGGCGCCGTTGACGCTCCCGCCCAGCGCTCCGGCGGCCAGCAGGCACGCGGCCAGCGCGACCACCCCCGCGCCGTCCCCGGGCGTGAAGGCCGCCGCCATCAGCGCCAGCAGCGCGCCGGTCGAGGTCAGCCCGACGAGCAGGATGCGCCGGTCCCCGAATCTGTCGGTCAGCAGCCCCCACACGATGTCGGACACCGCCACGCCCAGCCCCAGACACGCCAGCACCAGCCCGAGCTCCCCGGTGGACAGGTGGTAGCCGGAGCGCATCGCGATCCCGGTGACCGGGATGCCGGAGAACATCGCCGAGAAGCTGCCCTGTGCCCCGACGCCCACGGCCAGGACGACCCACCGGTGTCTGGCCCCGTACCGGCGGCGCGTCCTGCCACCGGTGGTGGAGAGCGACGTCGCCACGGCTTCACACCCTTCATAAATAACCTGATTTGCCGGTTACTCACCCTGGCAGCGCCAGAAGTAACTTGTCAATCCGGTTACGATGAGGCCATGGACTTCACCTTCGTCAGCGGGAACCTCGGTCTCGACCTGGCCGGCACGATCGGGCACCGGCGGAACGAGCGCATCGACCTGCTGGCGACGCCCGCCGACCTGGCCCGGTGGACGGTCGCAGCCCGGCTTCTCGACGCGCCGCCCGCCGCGAGCGACGACGACCTCCACCTGGCGGTCGCGTTGCGGGAGGCGATCTACCGGCTGGCCTCCGCGGCCGGGACCGGAGCTCCGTACGAGGCGGCCGACCGGGACGTACTCAACCGGGCGGCCCGGCACCCGCCGGCGAGCGTCGCACTGACCGGGCACGGCCTGGAGCGCGCCGGCGACCTGCGGGCCGCGCTCTCCAGCACGGCACGCGCGGCCGCCGAGCTGCTCGGCGGCCCGGAGGCCGTGCTGATCAGGGAGTGCGAGGCGGCGCCCTGCACCCGGCTCTACGTCGACACCTCACATCGGCGCACCCGTCGCTGGTGCGACATGCGCGGCTGCGGCAACCGGGCCAAGGCGGCCGCGTTCCGCGCCCGCGCCGCCCATCGCCAGGACTGAGACGCACCCGGAAGATGATGGAATATCCGGGGAGGGCCTAGCGCTACCGTAGCCGTCAAAGTTTCAACAGTCATGGATGGTGACTAAAGTGCAGTTCGGAATCTTCAGCGTGGGCGACGTGACCACGGACCCCACGACCGGCAGGACGCCGACCGAGCACGAGCGGATCAAGGCGATGGTGACGATCGCGCTCAAGGCCGAGGAGGTCGGGCTGGACGTGTTCGCGACGGGCGAGCACCACAACCCGCCGTTCGTGCCGTCGTCCCCCACGACGATGCTCGGCTACATCGCGGCCAGGACCGAGCGCCTCATCTTGTCCACCGCCACCACGCTGATCACCACCAACGACCCGGTGAAGATCGCCGAGGACTTCGCCATGCTGCAGCATCTGGCGGACGGGCGGGTGGACCTCATGATGGGCCGGGGCAACACCGGGCCCGTCTACCCGTGGTTCGGCCAGGACATCAGGCAGGGCATCCCGCTGGCCATCGAGAACTACGCGCTGCTGCACAAGCTGTGGCGCGAGGACGTGGTGGACTGGGAGGGCCGCTTCCGCACGCCGCTGCAGGGGTTCACCGCGACGCCGCGGCCGCTCGACGGGGTGCCGCCGTTCGTGTGGCACGGGTCGATCCGCAGCGCGGAGATCGCCGAGCAGGCCGCCTACTACGGCGACGGCTTCTTCGCCAACAACATCTTCTGGCCGAAGGACCACTTCCAGCGGCTGATCGGCCTCTACCGGCAGCGGTACGCGCACTACGGCCACGGCACGCCCGAGCAGGCCATCGTGGGGCTGGGCGGCCAGGTGTTCATGCGCAAGAACTCCCAGGACGCGGTACGCGAGTTCCGCCCGTACTTCGACGTCGCCCCCGTGTACGGCCACGGCCCGTCGCTGGAGGAGTTCATGGCCGAGACCCCGCTCACCGTGGGCAGCCCGCAGCAGGTCATCGACCGGACCCTGCGGTTCAGGGATTATTTCGGCGACTACCAGCGCCAGCTGTTCCTCATGGACCACGCTGGGCTGCCGCTGAAGACCGTGCTGGAGCAGCTCGACATCCTCGGCGAGGAGGTCGTGCCGGTGCTGCGCGCGGAGTTCGCCAAGGGGCGGCCGGCCGAGGTGCCGGAGGCGCCCACGCACGCCTCCCTGCTCGCCGCCAAGACCGCCGCCGCCAAGACCGCCGCCACCGAGCCCGCCGCCACCGAGCCCGTCGACGCCTGAAGGAGTACCCCATGAAGCTCGTCGTCGTCACGGCGGGGCTGACCCAGCCCTCCTCGACCCGCCTGCTCGCCGACCGCCTCGCCGAGGCGGTGCGGCGGCGGCTGCCGGAGGGCGGCGCGCCCCGCGTGATCGAGCTGCGCGAACTCGCCGTGGACATCGCGAACGTCTTCGTGACCGGGTTCCCGAACGCCAGGCTGCGCGAGGCCATCGAGGCGGTCACGGAGGCCGACGGGCTCGTGGCGGTCACGCCCATCTTCAGCGGCTCCTACAGCGGGCTGTTCAAGTCGTTCTTCGACGTGCTCGACAACACGGCGCTCGCGGGCAAGCCCGTGCTGATCGCGGCCACCGGCGGGACCGCCCGCCACTCGCTGGCGCTGGAGCACGCGCTGCGGCCGCTGTTCGCGTACCTGCGGGCCGTCGTCGTGCCGACCGCCGTGTACGCCGCCTCGGAGGACTGGGGCGGCGGGCGCGACGCCTTCACCGACGGCCTGGGCGAGCGCATCGAGCGCGCCGCCGAGGAGCTGTCCGACCTGCTGCTGCACCGCGCGCCGCGGGCGCGGGCGGAGCACGAGGAGGTCGTGCCGTTCGAGGAGCAACTCGCGGCACTCCGCCCATCCCGCTAGTTTCACACCAGCCCCAAGAGTATGGTTCGTTAGGAATCTTTCCTAACGAACCAGGAGCCCCTCTGGTGTTGACAGCCACTCTCCTGACTCTCTCCCTCACGGTCACCGGCGTCACCGCCGCGACAGACCTCACCGACCCGCACAAGAAGGACATCGCCATGCGCCTGGTGTCCAGTGCGGAGAACTCCTCGCTCGACTGGAAGGCCCAGTACGGCTACATCGAGGACATCGAGGACGAGCGCGGCTACACGGCCGGGATCATCGGCTTCTGCTCCGGCACCGGCGACATGCTGGAGCTCGTCGAGCTCTACGCCGAGCGCAAGCCCGGCAACGTCCTGGCCGAATACCTGCCCGCCTTACGCAAGGTCAACGGCACCGACTCGCACAAGGGCCTGGACCCGAACTTCACCAAGGACTGGAAGACGGCCGCCAAGGACTCCGTCTTCCAGCGGGCCCAGAACGACGAGCGCGACCGCGTCTACTTCAACCCCGCCGTCCGGCAGGCCAAGAAGGACGGGCTGCGGGCGCTCGGCCAGTTCGTCTACTACGACGCCATGGTCATGCACGGGCCCGGCAGCGACAAGCTGAGCTTCGGCGGCATCAGGAAGACCGCCCTGGCCAAGGCCAAGCCCCCGGCGCAGGGCGGGAACGAGGTGACGTACCTCAACGCGTTCCTGGACGCGCGCAAGGCGGCGATGAAGGCCGAGGAGGCGCACGAGGACACGAGCCGGGTGGACACGATGCAGCGCGTGTTCCTCAAGAACGGCAACCTCGACCTCGAACCACCGCTGAAGTGGAAGGTCTACGGCGACAGCTACACGATCAAGAGCTGAGCCGGGACCGCCGCCCGCGTCACCGCTTGATCGCGACCACGTTGTACGGGGTGTCCGGCGTCGGCGTGGTCGTGAAGCGGGCGTTGGGCAGGTAGAGACGGTTGCCGAAGGCGGCTACCGTCGTCGGGACGTCGAAGCGCGGGTCGGTCAGGCGCTTGACGATCTTGCCTGACGAGCCGTCGCGGGCCAGGGAGATGACGGCGACGGTGTTGGCGCGGTTGAGCACGGCGTACAGGGTGCGGCCGGACAGCAGCAGGCCGTCGCCGTTGGTGAGCAGCTCGCCGCCCAGGTCCACCTCGGTGGTGACGCCGGTGGACGGGTCGGCCTCGAACAGCTTGCCGGTGTTCGACTGGACGATCAGCAGCGACTTGTGGTCGGGGCTGGGGGCGATGCCGTTGGCGTTGTTGCCGGTCGTGTACTGGATCGCGCCGGTGAGCGGGATCGTGGTGGCCTCGGCGGGCAGCGCGCCACCGCGGCCGAGCTCCAGCTTGTACAGGACGGCGTTGCGGGAGTCGGTGAAGTAGGCGGCGCGGCCGGTCAGGATGACGTCGTTGACGAACGCCGGGTCGGTGGTCAGCTGGTACGACTTGACGACCTCCCCGGTACGCAGGTCGATCACCCGGGCGTTGCCGCCCGTCCCGCCGGCCACGAACAGCCGGCCGCGCGCGTCGGTCTTGAGCCCGAGCGAAGGCGTGCCCGGACCCTTGCTGATGACCGATCCCTCACCGGTGCGCAGATCGGCCCGGTAGATGTCACCGGTCGCGCGGGAGCCGAAGTAGGCATAGGGCCCGGGCCCGATCGCGATACCCTCCGGCTGGAACCCGTTGGGCAGCGCTAACTGATCGGGCTTCGAGGTGGCCTGCGCGGGCGCCGTCATGAGCAACGGGCCCAGCAGGAGCACGATCAAGGCGCTGAGTGCGGTCTTCAGGATCGCTGGTCTCATGCGGCCCACGATGCCCGCGTGTGCCGCCTCAGGCAAAGGCTCGCTGCACGTTCACAGGGAGTTTGCAGAAACGATCTGACGCTCTCAGCGTCCTCACGGAACTCGTCCGCACCAAGCGGACTCGGAGACCACGCCACGCGGCGCGACACCGCGCGGTAGGTTGGGCTCCAACCACACAAACGGGGTTCGATCATGTCAAATGGTGCCCGTCATGCTCTCGGAGTGGTCGCAGGGCTGCTCCTTCCTCCGCTGGTCGCCGCCGGGCTGTGGTTCGGCGTCGGCGAACTCCGCACCCAAGCCCAGGTGGCGTTCCAGGTCTCCTGGCTCGCGGTGGGCGCGCTCGTCGCCGCGGGAATCGGCCTCGCCCTCCTGGCCGGCTCGCGCCTGTCTCCCGTGGCCTCGCTCCTCGGCGGCCTGTCCTACACCGGTCTGGGCGCCGTCCCCCTGATCGAGATGGTGACCGGCGCGCGGCTGATGCCGCAGAACCTGCTGCCCGCCGCCCTGGAGAACGGCTACCTCACCCTGGGATATACGGGACTCCAGCTGGCCCTCGGCGTGACGCTGCTGGTCGTCTCGGTGTTCCCGTCGCGCTGGCGGGCCGGTGCCCAACCGGCGGTCTACTCGCCCGCGTACACCCCCGCGCCGGCGCCGTACCACCAGCCGGAGACCCGGCCCGAGGACGCCACACGGCCGATGTACCGCGAGTGAGGGCCGCGTGGCCTGGCAGAATGCCGCCATGCGCGACTCAAAGATCGTCGACTTCCTGGCCGAGCTGGCCGACCGTGTGCCCGCGCCGGGCGGCGGCGCGACGGCAGCCCTGCACGCGGCGCAGGCCGCCGCGCTGCTGGGCATGGTGGCCCGTTACAGCACCGGCGAGAAGTACGCCGGCCACGCCGAGACCGTCGTCGCCGTCATCGCGGAGACCGACACGCTGCGGACGCGGGCGCTGCGGCTGGCCGAGGAGGACGCGGCGGCGTTCACCGCGGTCACCGACGCCTACCGGCTGCCCAAGGGCGAGGAGCGCAGCGCCGCGATCGCCAGGGCGCTGGCCGGCGCGGCCGAGCCGCCCGCCGGGGTGGTCGAGGCCGCGACGCGGGTGATCGAGCTGTGCGAGCTGCTGCTGCCGATCGGCAACCGCAACGTGGTCACCGACGTGGCCGCCGCGGCGGAGGCGGCCCGCGCCGCGCTCACCACCGCCAGGGTGAACGTCGAGATCAACCTGGGCGGCATCAAGGACGAGCGAGTACGCGAGGAGCTGAAGATCCGCGTCTCCGGCGTGGACGCGGCCGTCGCCAGGGCAGACTGGGTGACCGCCGAGGTACGCGAGGAGATCAACCGTTGAAGACGCTGACCGGGAAGGACCTGGCCGCCGCCATCCGCGCCCAGACCCAGGCCGAGGCCGCGACGGTCCGGCAACCGCGGCTGGCCGTGGTGGTGGCCACGGGCGACGAGGCCAGCCTGTGGTATGTCCGGTCGATCGCCAAGGCGGCGGCCGGCGTGGACATCGCCTGCGACGTGGTCGACCTGGGGCCGGACGCCGCCCCCGAGCGGATCGGCGAGACCCTGGCCCGGCTCAGCGGCGACCCCAACGTGCACGGCGTGATGCTGCAGACCCCGCTCCCCGCGGGCGCCTCCGCGCAGGAGCTGGCCGCGGCCATCGACCCGCGCAAGGACGTCGACGGCGCCAACCCGCTGTCGCTCGGGCGGCTGGCCGCCGGGCTGCCGGCCTTCCCGCCCGCCACGGCGGCGGCCGTCATGGCCCTGCTCGACCACTACGAGGTGGATCTGCGGGGGCGGCGCGCGGTGGTGGTCGGCCGCTCGACCGTGGTCGGCAAACCCCTCGCCCACCTGCTGCTCGACCGGCACGCCACCGTCACCGTCTGCCACTCGCGCACCCGCGACCTGGCCTCCGTGACCTCCTCCGCCGAGGTGCTGGTCGCGGCCGCCGGCCGGGCCGGGCTGATCGGCGCCGGGCACGTCGCGCCGGGCGCGGTCGTGATCGACGTCGGCACCAACCCGACCGCCGACGGCGGGCTCACCGGCGACGTCGACTTCGACGCGGTCGCGGACGTGGCCGGGGGGCTGACGCCGGTCCCCGGCGGCGTCGGCCCGGTGACGACCGCGCTGCTGCTGCGCCACACCGCCCGCGCGGCCAACCTGCCGTGACCCGGTGGGTCTGCCCCGAGTGCGATCGGGAGTTCGCCCGCGAGCGGCAGTCGCACGTGTGCGTGCCCGGCTGCACGGTGGACGAGACGTTCGCGCCGTTCCCGCCCGTCTACCGGGAGATCTACGACCTGCTGATCGGGCGTCTCGGTCCGATCCACGAGGACGCGGTGCGGGTCGGCGTGTTCCTCAAGAGCGAGCGCAAGTTCGCCGAGGTGCGGCCGAAGGCCCGGAGCCTGTCCCTGGCGCTGGCGTTGCCCCGGCGGGTCGCGCACCCGCTGATCGCCAGGACGTTACCCGCGCCCGGCGGGCGCGTGTGGCATTTCTTCAAGCTCACCCGCGTCGAGGACGTGGACGAGCGGATCACCGAGTGGATGGCGGAGGCGTGTGATGGGTGACGTGCTGATCGTGCAGAACAGCCGGAGCGGCGGCCCGAGCCGCCTGGGCGGCTGGCTGGCCGAGGCCGGGCACGAGCTGCACGTCGTACTCGCCCACGAGGGCGACCCCCTGCCCGCCCGGCTCCGCCACGACGCGCTGATCGTGCTCGGCGGCGGCTACCTGCCCGGCGAGGACGACCGGGCGCCGTGGCTGGCCGGCGCCCGGCGGCTGGTGGGGCAGGCGCTGGCGGAGGCCGTGCCGCTGTTCGGCATCTGCCTGGGCGGGCAGATGCTCGCCGAGGTCGCGGGCGGCCGGGTCACGGGCGACGCGGGCGCGCCGGAGAACGGCAGCGTCCCGCTCACCATCCGGCCGGAGGCCGCGGGCGACCCGCTCTTCCGCGGGCTGCCCCCGGTGGTGCAGGCCGTCGAGCACCACAAGGACGCGATCACCCGGCTGCCCGCGGGCGCCGTCTGGCTGGCGGAGACCGAAGCGTGCCCGTACCAGGCGTTCCGGGTGGGCGAGCGGGCGTGGGGCGTGCAGTTCCATCCCGAGGTGCTGCCGTCGCGCATCCGCGAGTGGCGCGCCGACGGCTTCGACCCCGGCGCGGTGTACGCCAGGGCGGTCGCCGACGAGCCGGTGTCCACGCCGATCTGGCGGGAGGTGACGATGCGCTTCGCCGCGCTCGTCGCCGAGCACGCCTCGGCGGGCCGGGGTCCGGTGGACGCGAGAACCGGCGCGGCTTGACCGTCAGCGCGCGTACGAGTCCCAGCCCAGCTTGATCGCCACCGCCAGCCCGCACGCAGCCGCCAGATAGCGCAGGCTGTGCCCCGGCATCCGGCGCGCGATCTTGGGCCCGGCCCACCCGCCCACCAGGAACCCGGCCGCCAGCGGCAGCGCGGCCCCCCAGTCGACCGGCCCGAAGATCGCGAACCCGAGCGCCGCCACCGCGTTCGCCAGCCCCGCCATGACGTTCTTCATCGCGTTCAGCTTGACCGCGGAACGGTCGAGCATGGCCGTGAGCACGGCGAACACGAGAATGCCGCCGGCCGCGCCGAAATACCCCACGTAGATCGTCACGGCGAACAGCGCCACCCGTCCCAGCACCCCGTGCTCGCCGTGCGGCCGCCCCGACGGCGGCCGGACCAGCAGCAGCGACGCCATCGCGATCAGCCAGGGCGCGATCAGCTCGAACGTCCTGGCCGGGGTCACCAGCAGCAGGAACGCGCCCGTCGCACCGCCCAGCGCGGCCACGGGACCGAGGGCGAGCACCCGGCGGCCCTCCCCGGCCAGCTCGGGCCGCGATCCGGCGGCCGCGCCGATGCCGGTGAAGACGAGGGCGACGGTGTTGGTGACGTTCGCGGTCAGCGGGGGCAAGCCGAAGGCCAGCAGCGCCGGGTAGGAGACGACCGAGGCGAGGCTCACGACCGTGCTCACCACACCGGCGGCGACGCCGAGTCCGAGCAGGCCGAGCGCTTCTCCGACGATCACCCCGTCATGCTATGGGTTGTCCGTTTTGTCCCCACGGTCGGGTGCGGCGGCCGGCCGCGGCCAGGCCGAGGGCCAGGATCGCCGCCCCCGCCCCGGCCGCGGCCCAGCGGCGCTGGCGCGCGACGCGGCGCTCGACCTCGGCGTACGGGGTCGTCGAGAACGACACGAGCTCGTACCGGGAGACGTAGCCGGGCAGCACGCGCTCCAGGGCGTGCTCGATCCTCTTGCCCGCCAGGAACATCCGGGAGCCGACCTTGTCGCGCATCTCCACGAAGTTGTCCAGGGCGAGCCGGGCGATCACGTCGGTGTCCTCCTTGCGCCGCTCGAACAGCTCCAGCGCCTGCGGGAAGTCGTCCCCCGCCTCGGCCAGGCAGCGGTCCAGCTCCACGCAGTCCTCGAACCCGCAGTTCGCGCCCTGTCCGTAGAAGGGCACGATGGCGTGCGCGGCGTCGCCGGCCAGCCCGATCGTCATGGCGTCCGTGCTGACGTGCCAGGGCGAGCAGCGCATCGTGACCAGGTGCCCGACGGGGTTCCCCTGGTACGCCTCCACCAGGCCGGGCATCAGCTCGAACGCGTCCGGGTAGTGCCCGGCGAAGTACGCCCTGATCTTCCGCGGGCTGTCCAGGGCGGCGATGCTCTCGTGCGGCCAGAACAACGTGCAGGTGAACGACCGGTCCGGATTCGGCAGCGCGATCATCATCGACCGGCCGCGCGGCCAGATGTGCAGCGCGCCGGGATCCATCGCGAACTCACCGTCCCGCGCCGGGATCGACAGCTCCTTGTAGCCGTAGTCCAGGTAGTCCTGGCTGAAGCTCACGCCCGGCAGCTGCTGCAGCCGCGCCCTGACCGCGCTGTACGCCCCGTCCGCGCCGATCACCACGCGCACCCCGTCCACCGTCCGCGCCCCGAACTCGAGCCTCCCGCGCCGCTCGTCCAGCCCCGTGAGCCTGTGCCCGAACCGCACCTCCACGTTCGGCAGCGCGGACGCCGCGTCCAGGAGCTCCCTGTTGAGGTCGGCGCGCCCGATGGAGTTGATCGCGTGGGCCCGGTCGGCGCTGTAGGGCTGGAAGGCGAGGGCGCCGTCGGGGGCGTGCATCATCCGGCCCGCCATGGGAAGCGCCTCGGCCAGCACCTTTCCGTCCAGTCCCAGGCGGCGCAGGGCGTCGATGCCGCGTTCGGAGATGGCCAGGTTGATCGACCGGCCGCGGTCGGGACCCTGCTCGCGTGGGTCCTCGCGGCGTTCGTACAGGGTGACGTGGTGGTCGCGGCGGGCCAGGAAGCAGGCGAGCAGGCAGCCGACGAGACCGGCGCCGACGATCGTGACCTCCATACTTCCTTCGTACGGCGGGGCGGCGGCCATGTCCAGGCGGGCCGTCACGCCAGGGCTCCGGCGATGGCCTCGGCCGTGGCCTGCCAGATGGGGGTGGCGGGGGTGATCACGTCGAAATGGTCGCCGGGCATCTCCAGATAGGTCACCTCGTCCCCGGCCTGCCGCGCCGCCTGCGTGTACCGGCGTCCGAAGTCCACCAGGTCCAGGTCGTCGGCCGAGCCCTGGACGACGAGCTGGCGCACGCCGAGCGGCAGCCTCAGCAGCGGGGACGCGGCGATGTAGAGGCGGACCGTCTCGTCGTCGGCATGCGGAGAGCGACCGTGGGATGCCTGCGCGCCGCGAGGCACCCGCCGGCCGAGTGCGGCGGCGACGGCGCCGGAGCTGAGCCAGCGCCGGTCGCCTTCGACGAGGTCGAGCACCCCCGCGAGGGAGACCGCCAGCGTCACCCGCGCCCCGTCGGCCGCCGCCTGGAACGCGAGCTGGGCGCCCGCGGAGTGCCCTACCACCGCCACCTTCCCGGCGTCGCCGAGCGCGGCCAGCCCGGCGGCCACATCCGCGGTGGTCGCCTCCCATCCGTGCAGGTCGGGCCGCCGGTATTCGAGGTTCCACACGGCGAGCCCGCGCGCCAGGAGATCCGCGCAGAGCGCCTCCATGAGGTCGGCCGCCCAGATCGAGCGCCAGTAGCCGCCGTGGATCAGCGCCACGACCGGCGCGGAGTCCGCGGGCGTGTACAGGTCGCCCCACTGGTCCCGATGCGGCCCGTACGGGATCCGCCGCCGCCCGGGGTGCCGCATCCGGTGCGCCGCGTGCCTGATCCCCCACGCGATCCCGCCGAGCCCGCGCCCGTGCAGATGCGTCGCCCCCTCCCCCGGCTCGACCCCGTCGACCCGTTCCACGTCCACCCACACCACGGCCCCGGCCGCCCGCCCGATCAGCTCACGCATCTCGCCCGAGCGCCCGGGGATCACCACCGCCCCGTCGCGGAGCAGCTCGGCGGCGTGCGCGGCGTCGCGGGCGTGCGTGACCGATCCTCGTACCCCCAGCGCCGCGAACTCCCGCCCGGCGATCTCCTCGATCAGCCCGGCGTCGGCGACGACATCGGGACCGACCACGATCAGCACTTCGTCCATGACATCCGACGTTACAGAAGACTTCCCCGCCGATACCTTGAGCCGGGTGCAGGTTGAACGGCTTCACCCATGGCCCACCGGCGCCGCCGAGGCGGAGGCCATCCAGGACCGGCTCCGCGGCCGCGTCGAGCTGACCGGGCCCACCACGTTCGCGCTGGTGGCGGGCCTGGACGTGCACTACCACGGCGACGGTGACGATCTGACGGCCGCGGTGGTCGTCCTGGACGCGGACACGCTCGGCGTGGTGGAGCAGGCGGTGGCGCGCGGGAAGGCGGCGTTCCCGTACGTGCCGGGGCTGTTCGCCTTCCGCGAGCTGCCCGCCCTGGTGGAGGCGCTGGAGCGGCTCACCGTGACGCCCGACCTGCTGGTCTGCGACGGGTACGGGCTCGCGCACCCGCGCGGGTTCGGGCTGGCGTGCCACATCGGCGTGCTGACGGGGCTGCCGGCGCTGGGCGTGGGCAAGACGCCGTTCGTCGGCGCCTGCGAGCCGCCCGAACCGGAGCGGGGGGCGTGGACGCCGATCGTGCACGAGGGCGCCACCGTCGGCCGGGCGCTGCGCACCCAGCACGGCGTCAAACCGGTGTACGTCTCCCAAGGCCACCGCATCGCCCTGGACACCGCCGCGGCCCAAGTCCTGCGCCTCGCCCCCCGCTACCGCCTCCCCGAGCCCATTCGCCACGCCGACCACCTGGCCAGGCATCCGGTGTGAGACCGGGCGGGCTCAGCGGGGCGCGGCGGGGAGGTGCGCGCCGGAGGCGGCCAGCGGGGGCAGGATCGCCTGGGCGTCGGCGCCGCCGAACCACAGGCCGATCACGAACGCCGCCGTCGCCTCCAGTTGCCAGGCCCGGTCCAGCCCTCCGCCGTCCACCGGCGTGCAGCCGAGGTCGGCGACCAGCCCGCGCACCGCCTCCAGCGCCGCGGGGTCGTCGCCGCACAGCGGCACGGCGAGCGGCCGCCCGCCGAACACCGGAGGCTCCATCCGCCACACGTCCACATGGCACAGGTTGAACGCCTTCACGACGTGCCCGCCGGTGAGCGCGCCGATCCGCGCGGCGAGCGGCCACGCGGGGTCGTACGCGGCGGGGTCGGCGGCGTTGGTGACGTCCACGACCGGCTTGCCGCGCAGCACCGTGCCACACGCCCGCAGCACGTCGTCGAGCCCCGCCTCCCGCACGCCCACCAGCACCACGTCCCCGAACCCGGCCGCCTCCGCCCAGGTCCCCGCCCGGACCGCCGGCGAGCCCGGCCCCGCCGCCATCTTCCCGGCCTGGGCGGCGGTCCTGCCGGGGTCCCTGCCGCTGATCATCACCTCGTGCCCCGCCCTGGCCCACTGCGTGCCCAGCGCGTCCGCCATGCCTCCGGCGCCCAGGATCCCGATCCTCATGTACGTCCTCCTCCGATGAAGGCCTTTACTGATGGGAGGACTGTAGAAATCCCGACGCACACCATTCGGTGCCTAACGGAGGCCCTCGTTGTTCATCGCCGACTGCCAGGCCAGGCTCGCCTTCGACCTGATCGGCAACACCTGGAACGCCGTCGTGATCTGGTCCCTGCGCCACGGCCCCCGGCGTCCCGGCCGGCTGCAGGAGGAGATCGGCGGCATCAGCACCAAGGTCCTCACCGAGACGCTGCGCCGCCTGGAGTTCAACGGGCTGGTGGCGCGCCAGGCCTACGCCGAGGCGCCGCCCCGCGTCGAGTACGAACTCACGGACCTGGGCCGCACCCTGCTCGGCCCCATCGGGGCGTTCGGGGAATGGGCCTTCGCCCACGCCGACGAGGTCATGGCGGCGCAGGACCGCTGGGACTCCACGTGCTGAAACTCTTTACATGAACAGTGTGTTACTGAATCACTACCCTGGGTAGCAAGTCGAAGGTTGTTCATTACCGTTACCCAGGAGGTTCCATGCTTCTCAGACCCCGCCGGATCGCCACCGTGGCGATCATCGCCGGTGGCCTGACCCTGTTCGCCGCACCCGTCTCACACGCCGTCGTCGACCCGGCCAATCTCGCCCTCTGCCTGGCGGATTCCGCGACCGGCGTCACGACGTTCGTCGACCCGACCGCTCCCGGCGTCCCGCACGAGTTGCCGGCGCTCGGCTGCTTCCACCCCTGACCCGCCCGGCCGGACCGCCGGCTTGAGCCGGCGCTTCCCCGTCCGGCCACGGGGCCGGGCGGCGCGACCGGTGCGTCGCGCCGTCCGGCCCCTCCGATCCCCCGTTCCGCTGACAAGCGCACAGAGCAGCAAGGAGATCCGTTGAAGGCCCGAGTCATGACCGCCGTCGCCGCCTTGGCGCTGGCGTCCGCCGCCGCTCCCCCCTTCGTCCTCGACCAGCTCGGCTCCGGCTCGACTCCATTCGTCGACGTCCAGACCTTCGTCCAGCACTTCAACGTCCTCACGTCGTAGTGCGGCTCGCGCAGCTGTCCGTGGCCGGCCGGCCGACGGGGCCGCGGACTGCGCTCGCACGCGTCGGCTACGTCATGTTCCTCAGCCGGTGGATCCAGGTGCCGCTCTACCTGGGCCTGATCGTCGTCCAGGTCGTGTACACGTGGCGCTTCATGGTGGAGCTCCTCCACCTGGTGCACCTCGGCTTCGGCGGCTCTCCCCCGGAGACCACCGTGATGCTGATCGTCCTCGGCCTGGTGGACGTGGTGATGATCTCCAACCTGCTCATCATGGTGATCGTCGGCGGCTACGAGACGTTCGTCTCGCGGCTGCGCATCGAGGGGCATCCCGACCAGCCGCAGTGGCTGTCGCACGTCAACGCCAACGTGCTCAAGGTCAAGCTGGCCATGGCGATCATCGGCATCTCGTCCATCCACCTCCTCCAGATCTTCATCAACGCGGCCAGACCGGCCATCACCGACAGGGAGCTCCTGTGGAAAACGTTGATCCACCTGACCTTCGTCGTCTCGGCGCTGGCGCTGGCCCTGATCGACAGGATCATGGCGGGTGGCCGGCCCCACCAGGGCAGCAACCAGGGCAGCAGACCGGACGAACACCCCGCGGAACCACCGCAGGGGCAGCGGGTAGCCGCCTAGCGTGGTGGGGCCCGTACCGACGATGCCCGTGGTGATGGGGATGCGGGGCGTCGCGGCGGCGGCCGTCGCCGGTGTGCTCTTCCACGGCGCCGCCGCGTACGCCGACGATGAGACCCGCGACGCGGGCCCGGCCCCCCTCATCGGCGACGTGACGGTGTTCAACGACGAGATCGTCGAGCCCGTGTCGGCGCCGGTGACCACGTGCGGAGGCGTGCTGGTGCTGTTCAGCCAGACGCGGGCCGACTGCCCGGGCGCCTCGCGCGTCTCGGACGACGACGCTTGACCCCCGCGTGTGCCCGCCCGCGGGGGTGGGCGGGCACCGCAGCCCTCCCTCAGCCGTACAGCTCCTCCAGCACCGCCGCCACGCCGTCCTCGTCGTTGGACAGCGTGCGCCGCTCGATCGCGGCCAGCACCGTCTCGTGCGCGTTCGCCATCGCGTAGCCGGCGCCCGCGTACGCGAGCACGGCCAGGTCGTTCGGCATGTCACCGAACGCCACCACCTCGCCCCGATCGACGCCCCGCTCCAGGCAGAGCCGCTCCAGCGTGCCCGCCTTCGTCACCCCCGGCGCACTGATCTCCAGCAACCCCCGCACACCCGAGTGCGTGACCTCGCCCAGCCCCGTGAGCGCGGCCAGCACGGCCGCGAGCATCTCGTCCGCTGTGTGGGCCTCCGACATGGCCAGCAGCTTGGCGATGGGCTGGTCCTCGTCGAAGACGGAGCGCACCTCGCGGTAGTAGGCCATGTCCTCGGCGATCCGCAGGGTGTAGGCCGCCTCGGCCAGCACCGACCGGCCGGTCTCGATCGCCAGCCCGACGCCGGGCAGCGCGCCGGCGAGGGCCTGCGCGATCTTCCTGGCGGACGCCGGGTCGAGCGGCAGGCTGCCGGTGATCTCGTCGGTGGCCAGGTCGTAGACGATGGCGCCGTTGCTGCAGATCGCCGTGCCCGTCACGCCGGTCTGCTCGGCGATCAGGCGGACGGCGCGCGGCGGCCGCGCGGTCACGAAGACGATCTCGGCTCCGGCCGCGCGGGCGGACCGGAGCGCTTTCCTTGTACGGGGCGAGACGGCGCCGCCGGAGGTGAGCAGCGTGCCGTCGAGGTCGGTGGCCACGATGCGGGGGAGGGTCATGAACTGTAAGGTACGCCAGTGACCTCCACCCCCCGCCCGGACGATCGTGTGGCGTCCGCGTTCCGCTTCGCCACCGAGCTGGTGGCCTGGGTCGCGACCCCGTGGGCGCTCGCCCCGCACTCCGTGCCGCTGGCCGCGTTGTCCGTCGTGGTGCTGATCGGGCTGCCGACGGTGTTCTCCACGCCGGGCGACAAGCGGAATGTGATCGTCGCCGTGCCGGGGCACGTGACGATCGTGCTGGTCCTCCTCCAGCTCGTGGCCGCGGTCGCGGCGGCGTGGGTGGCCTGGCACGCGTTCGCCGCCGCGCTGGTGAGCGTGCTGGCCGTGGTCACGGTGGTGCTGGAGCTGCCACGCTGGCGGTGGCTCATCTCACGGTGACGGGGTCACATCCGCATCTCGGACGGGAGCTGCGTGGCGGCGTTCAGGAGCTCCATGCCCACGAGCCGCCCCGAGTCGCCGTAGTCGAGGACGACCTCCTCCGCCACGATCTGACGGACGGCCTCGCCCGGGACTATTTCGCGCTTCATCGCGATGTAGGCGATGTCGAGCTCCTTGTCCCAGGTGACGTACACCGTCTGCGCCCGCGGCCCCGACGGTGTGTCGTCCCAGCTCAGCAACCCTTCCTTGGCCTCGTGCGAGCCGGTCACCGCGGCTCGTACCATCGCCATCGCCAGCTCGACCGCGCCCAGCGAGTCGAGCCCCGTGACCTTCCTCTCGTGTTCCCACCCGTCGAGCCCGTCGATCCGGTAAGGGCACGACCACTCCCCGGTCGGCTCCTCATACGGCACGCCGACCGTGACGACCACGTCACGCGGCGGATCGCTGCGCAGCACCAGCACCCGATGGGCGATCTCGTACATGTCTGCTGCTCTACCCCGGAGGCCACTCCTGGAAGACTGGCGAACGGGAACGGCAGGTCACCTGTTCGCCTGCCGGACGTTCCCCTATCGTCGCCCGCAGGAGCATGCGAAGGGACAGTGATGAACGAGTCGTTCGGGACGCGCCTGAGAGCCAGGCTCGACGAGTGCGGACCGCTGTGTGTGGGGATCGATCCGAGCCCGGCGCTGCTCGACGCCTGGGGGCTGGACGATTCGCCCTCCGGCCTCGAACGCTTCACCCGCACGGTCGTCGACGCGGTGGCCGACGTGGCGGCCGTCGTCAAGCCGCAGTCGGCGTTCTTCGAGCGGTGGGGCAGCCGGGGAATCGCCGTCCTGGAACGCGCCATCGCGGACCTGCGCGAGGCGCGGACGCTGGTGCTGCTGGACGTCAAGCGCGGCGACATCGGCAGCACGATGGCCGCGTACGCCGAGGCGTACCTCGACCGGGGCAGCCCGCTGGCCGTGGACGCCGTGACGCTGAGCCCGTACCTGGGGTTCGGTTCGCTGGAGGGGGCCATCACCTCGGCCGTGGCCAACGACGCCGGCGTGTTCGTGCTGGCCCGCACCTCCAATCCGGAGGCGGCCGGGCTGCAGCGGCTCGTGGCCGGCCAGGTGCTGGCCGGAGCGGCCGCGGCGAACGCGGGACACACGCCGTTCGGGCCGGTCGGGGTGGTCATGGGCGCCACGCTCCCCGAGCTGGAGCACTCGCTGACCGGTCTCAACGGGCCGATCCTCGCGCCCGGGCTGGGCGCGCAGGGGGCCACCCCGGCCGACGTGGCCCGGCTGTACTCGTCGGTGCGGCACGCCGTCCTGCCCTCGGTCTCCCGGGCCGTGCTGGCCGACCCCAAGCGGCTGCGCAGCCGCACGATCTACTACCGGGACGAATGCGCCGCCCACCTGACCCCCGAGGCCGCGGGCCGAAGGTGACGATGCGTTTCGAGAGCGGCGTCGCCATCGACGCGCCCGCCGGCGAGGTCCGGCGGACCATGATCGACGTGTCGCCCGGCGTGACGATCGCGGCGAGTCACACGATCGTTCCCCGGGACGGCGGCGGCGAGCCACGGCATGGCGGCGCGAGGCCCTGTCCTGAAAGGCCGGGCGGGGTGCGGTATCAAGGCGGCGCGGACGGGGGTCAGCCGGTGGGGCCCGCGTCGGGGCGGGTCACTCCCTCATCCTGCTCCGCGCCCCGGTCTTCCTGGGCACCCTCGTCAGTCTGGGCGCCCTCGTGCCGCTGCGCGCCCTCCTTCCGGTCGGGCTCGTCCAGCTGGTCCGGTGGGTCGGCGGGGATGGGGCGGCGGGACTTCGGCGTGCCGGCGCCGGACCGCTCCGCGACGACGTCGCTCTCCCCGTTCACTCCCGCCACCGCGTCCGGCAGCTCATCGGGATTCTCGCTCATGGTCACCCCCTGCCCCGCCGGTACCCGCCGAACCGGCTTGCTACGGTCCAGGCATGATCTCCCGAACCCATCGCCCCACGGCCCGGGTCATCCTCGCCGCCCCTGACGACCGGGTCCTGCTGTTCAGGTTCGTCCCGCCGGACCCGTGGCCGAAGGATCCGCCGTCCTGGCACGTGCCCGGCGGTGGCATCGAGCCCGGCGAGACTCCTGCGCAGGCCGGGGCGCGGGAGGCGTTCGAGGAGACCGGTCACGTGCTGGACCCCGCCGCCCTGGGCGATCCCGTGGCGGTGAACGAGGGCCCATGGTCCAACCAGGACCGCCACTTCTACACCGTGCACACGTACTTCTTCGCCCGCGTACCCTCTCCCACGGTCGCGCCCGCCGCCCTGGAGGACTACGAGCAGGAGGAATGGCTGCTCGGCAACCGCTGGTGGAGCGCCGCCGAACTGGCCGCGACCACGGAACGCGTCTTCCCGCCCGGCCTGGCCGGGATCCTGCCCGCGCTGCTCGCCGGGGCACGCCCGGCGGCCCCCATCAGGCTTGCCTGGACGCACGAGAATCCGGCGGGAAATTCTTCCCTGCGGATGTAGAGAACCCGGATGCGGCTCCGACCGAGTCACGAGAACAACGTAAGACGACGAAGGAGCACATCATGAGCAAGCTCATTTACTGGGTTCACACCTCGGTCGACGGTCACATCGACGGCCCGAACGGCGAGTTCGACTGGACGGAGATGGGGCCGGAGCTGTCGGCGTACGGGGACGAGGTCCACGCCACGGTCGGCACCTTCCTGTACGGGCGCGTCGTGTGGGAGATGATGTCGAGCTACTGGCCGACGGCCGACCAGATCTCGGACCATCCGCACGACCTCAAGTTCGCGTCCATCTGGCGCAGCACCCCGAAGGTGGTCTTCTCCTCGACGCTGAAGGACGCCGACTGGAACACCAGGATCATCTCCGGCGATCTCGCCGAGGAGGTCGCCGAGCTGAAGCGGCAGGCCGGCAAGGACCTGCTGCTGAACGGCGGGTCGCGGCTGGCGTCCGCGCTCACCGAGCTGGGGCTGATCGACGAGTACAACATCATGGTCCACCCGGTGGTCCTCGGCGGCGGCAAGCCGCTGTTCCTGCCGCAGAAGGAGCGGATCGGCCTGCGGCTGTCGGGTACGCGGACGTTCGACTCGCGGACGGTGCTGCTGCGCTACGACCGGCCCTGACGCCGGCGTGGGCCCTGCCGGCCCCAGGCCGGCAGGCGGCCGGTACGGGGCTTCAGGTGAGGGAGTCCTCGATCTGCCGGCGCGTCGGCATCGAGGTGCTGGCGCCCTCTCGCTGCACCGACAGCGCCGCCGCCGCGGAGGCGAAGCGGAGGGCGCGGGCCATGGGCATGTGTTCGGTCCGGGCCACGGCCAGCGCGCCGACGAACGTGTCCCCCGCCGCCGTCGTGTCCACCGCCTTCACCTCCACCGCCGGCACGCCCAGCCGCTCCCCCGACCGCGACCCGTACAACGCCCCCTCGGACCCCAGCGTGATCACGACCTCCTCGACGCGTTCGAGCAGCGCGTCCAGGGCCGCGTACGCGCCGGTGACGCCGGTGACGGCGGCGGCCTCGTGCTCGTTCGGGACGATCATCGTGACCGCGTCCAGGAGCTCGTCCGGCAGCGGCTGCGCGGGTGCCGGGGTGAGGATCACGGGCACACCGGAGACCTGCCCCGCCTGCGCCGCCGCCACCACGGCCTCCATGGGCAGCTCCAGCTGCAGCAGCAGCGCCCGCGAACCGGCGATCGTGGCCAGGTCCTCGCCCGAGGGACCGGTGACGGTGCCGTTCGCGCCGGGCACGACGATGATCGAGTTGCCGCCGTCGTCGTCCACCACGATGTGCGCGATGCCGCTGGGTCCCGGCACCTGGCGCAGGCCGCGTACGTCCACTCCGGACTCCGCCAGTGTGGCCCGCAGCTCCGCCCCGAACCCGTCGTCGCCGACCGCCCCGAGGAACGCCACCGCCGCGCCCGCCCGGGCGGCGGCGATGGCCTGATTCGCCCCCTTGCCGCCGGGTATGGTGCGGAACCGGTGCCCGGTCACGGTTTCACCCCGCTTGGGGGCTTCGGAGACGTAGGCGACGAGGTCCATGTTGGCGCTGCCGAAAACCGAGATCATGACTTCATCATCTCCTGAGTACGCCGGGCCAGCTCGACGAGGCTCACCCCGTCGAACCCGGTCAGGCTGCTGGCCAGGCTGTCCCGGATGCGCCACCGCTCCGGCACGCCGCCGTTGAGCGCGCCCGCGACGGAGCCCGCCGTGGCCCCGGCCGAGTCGGTGTCCCAGCCGCCGGCGACCGCTCCGGCGATCGTGGCGGTGAAGTCGCCCCGGCCGTGGATCAGGGTGGCCGCGATCAGGGCGGCGTTGTTGATCGTGTGGACCCAGTGCAGGGCGCCGTGGCGCTCGTGCAGCCGGTCCACGACGCGTTCGAAGTCGTCCTCGCGGGCGGCGTCCGCGACGGCCAGGCGTACGGCCTCGTACAGGCGCGAGCCGCGTGGCACCACGGACAGGCCCGCCTCCACGACCTCCTCCGGCGACGTGGCGACCAGCGCGGTGGCGCACATCGCGGCCGCGAACATCGCCCCGTAGATCCCGTTCGCGGTGTGCGTGAGGCGGGCGTCGCGCCAGGCGTGCTCGGCGGCCGCGGCCGGGTCGCCCGGGTTGACCCAGCCGTACACGTCCGCTCTGATCAGGGCGCCGATCCACTCCCGGAACGGGTTGCGGCGCGTGGCCGTGCGCGGGGGCTCGACGCCGTCCAGGAGATTGCGGTACGCGACACGCTCGGCGGTGAACGTGCGTCCGGCGGGCAACTCGTCGAGCCACAGCCCGGCCACGTCGTCCGTGGTGAAGGCGCGGCCGTGCCGCTCCAGGACGGTCAGTGCCAGCAGCGGGTAGTTGAGGTCGTCGTCCTCGGGGATGCCGTCGATGTTCTCGGCGAGGGAGTTGACGGCGCTGCGGCGGTTCCACGGCCGGCGGCGGGCGACGTCGTCCGGCAGGCCCTTCGCGGTGAACCAGCCGCGGATCGGCCAGTTGCCGGTGGCCTCGGCGATCTCCCTGATGCCCTCCCGCGGGATCTTCTCCACCGGCTTGCCGAGCACACACCCGGCCACGCGCCCGGCCCAGGCCCCGAGCACCCGCGCCGGATCCACGGCGACGACGGCCGATCCGGCGGCACCGGGCCAGGCGGCGGCAGCCGGTTCCCTTCCGCGTCCGGGCCAGGACGGGCAGGCGGCGATGATGTCCGGCAGGTCCGACGGCTCCGGGAGGGGCGACGGGATTCCTCCCAGCTCGTCCAGCAATTCCCCGGCCAGTCGCCTCAGCCGCGCCGCGCCCGCATCCGAGGCGCCGGCGCGGGGCGGGGCGTCGTGGCCGCCGGCCGCGTGCCACCGGGCGGCGATGTGCCGCACGTCGCGCCCGTCCTCGGCGGCCTGGCGGAGCTCGTGCCCGATCAGGTCCTCGGGCTGGACCCAGGTGAGCCGGATCATCGGCGGTCGAGGCCGGCGAAGGCGGCCTCGTGGGCGCGGCGGCGTACCAGGTCGTCGGCGTGCACCCGGCGCGCCACCTCCGCGATCGTGAGCCCGGGCGCCACCAGGTCCGTACGGCTGGCCACCCCCACCCGCTCCACCCACCGCGCCGGCACGGCGCCCAGCCCGCCGAGCGCGCCCGCGACGGCCCCGCCCATGGAGGCGATCGAGTCGGCGTCGCGCCCGTAGTTGACGCCGCCCAGCACGGTGTCGCGGTAGTCGCCCTTGGCGATCACCAGGAAGCCGAGCGCCAGCGGCAGCTCCTCGATGCTGTGCACCCGGCTCGGCCGCCGCGCCCCCAGCCCCTGGTCGCGGTAGGTGTCGGCGACGGTGTCGTACGGCCGCATGGCGGCACGCAGAGCCGCGAACGACCCGTCCCAGTGCCCGAGCCCGGCGGCGGCCTCGCAGACCGCCTCGATGGCGGCCCTGGTGCCGTCCTTGGCCAGGCGCAGGCAGGTGGCGACCACGGAGTCGACGGTGGCGCCGGGACGCATGGCCTCGGCGACGGCGGCGGCCATGACGCCGGCGGCCTCGCGTCCGTAGCTCGACTGGTGCGCCCCGGCCAGGTCGACGGCCTCGGCGTAGGCGGCGTCGGGGTCGGCGGCGTTGACGATGCCGACGGGGGCGACGTACATGGCCGCGCCGCAGTTCACGATGTTCCCGACGCCGGCCTCGCGGGGGTCCACGTGCCCGTAGTGCAGCCGGGCCACGATCCACTTCTCCGCCAGGAAGACCCGCTGCAGCGGCAGCGCCTCGGCCTCCAGCTCGGGGATCCAGCGCCGCTCGCCCATCAGCTCGGGCACGAGGTGGTCGGCCATCGCGTACGCGTCGAGGTGGCCCCCGACCTTCTCGTACACGCGGATCAGGGCGTGCGTCATCAGGGTGTCGTCGGTGATGTGGCCGTCGCCCTTGTGGTAGGGCGCGATCGGGCGGGCGTTGCGCCAGTCCTCGTTGAACGGCGGGACGATGCCCTCGACGCGGCCGCCGTACCGCTCCACGATCTGTTCGGGGGTCCAGCCCTCGGTGGCGCCGCCCAGCGCGTCACCGACCGCCGCCCCCGCCACGCAGCCGGTCGCTCTGTCCTCAAGCGGCGTCATGCGATTCCCTCCGTGAAATTGCTCGCTAGTTCGATCAGATCCTTGCCCGCCAGGTCCGGCAGGCAACAACCGGCCAGCGTACGGGCCGGAGCCGCCCACCCCTCCGGGATCGCCTCGTACCCGCCGCACGCCCCCGCCAGCGCCCCTGCCAGGGCGGGCGCCGAGTCGGCCAGCGCGGCCAGGCACGCCGCCGCCGGCACGGCCCTGACCAGCTCGCCCCCGGAGACCTCCGCCAGCGCCAGCGCCACCGGCACCGTCTGGGCGGCGCCCACGCCGTAGCTGTAGACGTGGTCGAGCAGCGCCGCGTCCAGCGCGGGCACCGCGGCGAACGCGTCGCCCGCCTCGCGCGCGACCTCCAGCGCCAGGCGGGCGTTGTGCCCGATGGCGGTGTCCTGCGGCAGTACGGCCAGCGCGGCCTCCACCGCCCGGCCGATCTCGCCCGTCTCCACGGCCTCGGCCACGGCGGCGGCCATGGCCTGGGCGCCCCGGATCCCGTCGGCGGCGTTCGTCACCTGGGCGTCCTGCGTGGGGTCCCTCCCCAGTGCCCCGAACGCGACGGCCCTGATCGCGGCGGCGTCGTCGAAGTGATGCGGGTTGTCGTGCCCGGACGCGGGCGGCTCGACGCCCTTGGCCAGGTTGTCCAGCGCGGTGGCCACCGAGATCCGCGCCCGCGCCTCGGCGCCGATCAGCTCCCTGAACGCCTCCGCCCGCGGCCGGTCGATCGTGAGCAGCGTCCAGGCGAGCCATTCGGCGTCGTCGGACGGGCCGATGGCCAGCGGGGCGGTGGGCTGGTTGAGCGCGAACGGCACCGGCAGCGTGGTGACCCGGTGCTCCTCGGCGAACGCGTCGAGCTCCCTGTGCAGGCGTCTGCTCCAGGGGGCGTGCAGGGCCGCCCGGTGCCTGGCCGCGGGCCAGCCCGCGGCGTCACCGACGGCGAGCCCGGCGAAGGCGCCTTTGATCCTGTCCCCCGACATGGTGTCCTACAGTCCTTTCGCCAGCTCGTCGGCGACGTCCAGCACGTGTCTTCCTGCCACGACGGGCAGGCACTTGCCGGTCACGGGCCCGATCCTGGCGGCCCAGCGCTCCGGCACGCCGCCCTCGCCCTGCCCGGCACCGGCGATGGCGCCGGCGATGGCGCCGATCGTGTCGGCGTCCCGGCCCAGACTTACCCCGAACGTCACGGACGCCTCGACGTCCCCCTCACCCACCAGGAACGCGGCCAACGCCAGCGACACCGCCTCGGGCGCGATGTCGGTCCAGGGGTAATGCCTCACGACGACGGCCTCGTGCAACGCCTCCACGAGCTCCAGGTCAGTCGCCGCGCGCGTCGCGCCCGTGGGCGGTGACCAGCCGAGGACCTCGCACACCCGCACGATGTTCCGGGCCGTCCACGAGTCGGCCGGGATCACCGACAGCGCGGCCGGCACGATCTCCTCCACCGACGCCCCGCCCATCGCCGCGGCCACCGCGCCGGCGACCGCGCGGCCACCCAGGATCCCCTCGCCGGACCCGCTGACCAGCCCGTCCTGTTCCACGAGCCGCGCCGCCTCCGCGGGATCGCCAGGACAGAACACCCCGTAGGGCGCGGCCCGCATGGCGAGCCCGTCCGACCACCCGTGAGAGTGCACCAGCCCGGTCAAAGGCGGCTCCAGGCCGTGTCGAAGCGCTTCGACAGTGCCCAGCTCGGAGAACCCCGCCCCCCGCATCGGCCCGGTCACCCGGGGGATGATCTCCGTCCGGTACGCCTCCGCCACCAGCCGGGCGGTCAGCCCGTGCCCGTGCCGCACCAGCAGCGACGCGGCGAAGACGGCGTACTCGGTGTCGTCCGTGCCCCCGCCCTCGATCTCGGTGAGCCGCCCCCACCGCCGGCGGATCTCCGCCGGCGACAGGTTCTCGGCCGGGGCCCCGAGGGCGTCGCCGGCCGCCAGGCCGAGCAGACACCCCCGGGCCCTGTCCTTCAACGGGTCCCGATGACTCAACGCTGGTATCGCTCCAACACCTTGTTGCCCTCGTCGACGAGCCTCTTGGCCGCGTCGTCGATGGTGATCTTATTGGCGTAGAACTCCTGCAGCACCGGGGTAGCGACCTTGCTCTTCCACTCGTCGAACCCGTTCACCTTGAGGAACGGCGCCACGACGAGGTTCTTGGCGGAGGCGGTGGCCACGTTCCAGCCGTTCTCCTCGGTGGTCATCGCCGGGTCGGCGGCGGCCTTCTGGGAGGTCGGCAGCAGCCAGTCCCCCTTGGCGAGCTTGGCCTGGTTCGGGCCGTTCAGGAAGAAGGCGATGAACTTCATGGCCTCGTCCGCGTGCTTGCTGTCCTGCGCGATCGACAGCGTCTGCGAGACCGCCCCCTGCTGGGCGCTGGTGCCCTTCGGCCCGGGCAGCGTCACCCACTCGAACCCGTCGGGCGCCTGCTCGGCGACCTGCTGCCGCAGGAACACGCCGGCGGGCAGCATGGCGAACTTGCCCTTGTAGAAGGCCGGCAGCGGGTCCGCGGTGCCCTGCCCGAGCGCGGCGGGGTCGGCCGACTTGTCCTTGTAGAGCTGGTCGTGGATGCGCTGGAGCACCTCGCGCTCCTCCGGCCCGACCTTGACCGTGGTCTTGCCGTCGGCGCCGGTCTGGAAGAAGGTGCCGCCGAAGTTGAGCGCCAGGTTGAGCGTCTTGTTGACCGGCGACTTCATCGGCCAGGCCACGCCGAACGAGCCGCTCTTGGTCATCTTCTTGGCGGCCTCGGAGAACTCGTCCCACGTCCACGGGTTGTCCGGCGTGGGGACGCGCACGCCGGACTCGCCGAGCAACTTCTTGTTGGCGACGATGACCTGCGACTCCTGCAGGAACGGCACGCCGTAGACCCCTTGCCCGCCCTTGCCGCCGTCGAACGTGACGGTGTCCCAGGCGGCCTGCGGGATGTCGCTCTTCAGCTCGGCGGGCAGCTTGTCCTTCAGGTCGAGCAGGTAGCCGTCGGTGGCGAAGCCGGACAGCGCGGGCGAGTCGTTGTGGATGACGTCGGGCGCGGTGCCGCCGGCGAACTGGGTGACGAGCTGGTCGTTGACGTTGTCCCAGCTGCCCTGGACGTACGTGACCTGGATGTTCGGGTTGGCCTTGTTCCATTCGTCCACGAGCTGCTTGTTCGCGGCGAGGGACTCCTTCTGCCACGCCAGGCTGAGGAAATTGATCTTCACTGGCTCGTTGGAGGAGGACGAGGACCCGCCGTCGCCGCCTCCGCTGCCGCACGCGGCGGCGAGCGCGACGATCGCGGCCGCCGCCAGAGCGGACTTGATTCGCATGTGAGCCTCCTAGCCCTTGACGGCGCCGGCCATCAGGCCGGACTTCAGGCGCCGCTGGATGATTGCGAAGAAGATCAGGCTCGGGATCGTCGCCATGAGCGACGCCGCGGCCAGCGGGCCGAGCCTGGCCACCCCCTCGGGGCCGGTGAACCGCACCAGCGTGAGGGGGAGCGTCATGACGTCGGGGTTCTGCAGGACGACGAGCGCGAACATGAACTCGTTCCACGACGAGATGAACGCGAACAGCAGCGTGGCCACCACGCCCGGCGCCAGCAGCGGCGCCACGACCTTGGCGAGCGAGCGCAGCCGCGTCGCGCCGTCCACGGCCGCGGCCTCCTCCAGCTCGGGCGGCACGGCGCGGACGTACCCCTGCAGCATCCACAAAGCGAACGGCAGCGTGAAGGTCACGTGCACGACCACCAGCCCGGGCAGCGTGTTCACCAGCTCCAGATCCCGCAGGATCATGAAGAGCGGGATGATGATCAGGATGAACGGGAACACCTGGCTGACCAGCACCCACCCGATCGCGATCCGGTTGACCAGGCCGCGGTAGCGGGCGATGGCGTACGCGGCGGGCAGCGAGATCAGCACCGTGATCACGCTGCTGGCCAGCGCCACGCCCAGGCTGCGCGCGGCTGCGCCCACCAGGTCCTGCTCGCCGAAGGCGTCGGTGAAGTTGGCCAGGGTCGGCTCGCGCGGGATCCACGTCGGGTCGGCCAGCGCCATCTCCTGCGGCGTCTTCAGCGCCGTGGACAGCAGCCAGACCAGCGGGAAGGCCAGGAAGACGATGTACGCGACCAGCGCGGCGTACTGCGAAAGACGTTTCACCGGGTCTCCCTCATCTGCCGCCACAGGTACAGCCCGAGCACCGCGAGGACGACGATCGCCATGGCGAGGCCCAGCATCGAGGCGTAGCCGGCGAACCGGTAGCGGAACGCCTCCTCGTAGGCGAACAACATCGGCAGCCGCGTCTGCCCGCCGGGTCCGCCCTGCGTGAGCACGTAGACGAGGCCGAACTGGTTGATGTTCCACACGAAGTCGAGCGAGGTGATCGCCACGATCACGGGCCGGAGCTGCGGCAGCGTGATGTTCCAGAACCGCCGCCAGCGGCCCGCGCCGTCCACCTCGCCGGCCTCGTACAGCTCCTTCGGGATGCCCTGCAGGCCGGCCAGCAGCACGACCGTGGTCTGCGGCATGCCGGTCCAGACGCCCACCACGATGATCGCGGGCAGTGCGAGCGAGAAGTCGGCCAGCCAGTTGATGTCCGTGCCGAGCAGGCTGTTGAGTATGCCCGCGTCCGGGTGGTAGACGAGCTTCCACATCAGGCCGATGACGACCGGCGGCATCGCCCACGGCACCACCGCCAGCACCCGGGCCACGCCCCTGAAGCGCAGGTTCTCGTTGAGCAGCAGCGCCAGCCCGAGCGCGGCGAGGAACTGCAGCACGGTCACCGAGACCGCCCAGATCATGCCGATCCGGAACGACGACCAGAAGTCGGCCGCGGTCAGCAGCTCGCCGAGGTTCTCCAGGCCGACGAAGCTCGTCTCGTGGTTGCGGGTGTTGCGGGCGTCGGTGAAGGCCAGGCCGATGCCGTACAGCAGCGGGCCGACGCTGAAGAGTAAGACCGGCACCAGCGCGGGCAGCATGAGCAGCCACATCTCGCGAGTCCTGCGCGAGATCCGCCCGGGCCGCGCGTGCGGCCGCCGCGGCGGCGCCGGCCTCGTCGCGGTCGTGGTCACGCCCCGCCCCCCTCTGCCCCCACCGTGGAGGCCCGCACCACGAGGCGGGGCGGCACGGTGACCACCCGGGGCTCCCGATCGCCGCCTTGCAGCCGGTCGAGCAACAGCTCGGCGGCGGCCCTGCCGCGCTCGGCCGAGCCGAGCGACACGCTGGTCAGCGCCGGCCAGGAGGCCGCGGCCAGGTCGGTGTCGTCCATGCCGACCACCGCCACGTCGTCCGGCACTGCCCGCCCCGCGGCCCGCAGCACGTCCAGCGCGCCGAGCGCGATCAGGTCGTTGGCGCACATCAGCGCGTCCACGTCGGGCCTCCTGGCGAGCAGCTCCGCCACCGCCCGGCCCCCCTGTGCGCGGTAGAAGTCGCCGATCTGCACGAGGTCCTCGTCGCAGGGCAGGCCGAGGTCGCCGAGCGCCTCCCGGTACGCGGCCCCGCGGGCGGCGCCCGGCACGGTGTCGAGCGGGCCGTTGATCAGGCCGATCCGCCGGCGGCCGAGCGCGTGGAGGTGGTCGACGGCGAGCCTGACGCCGGTACGCGAGTCGGCGCGCACGTTGTCCACCGGCGTCCCCTCGGGCACCGAGCCGATGATCACGACGGGGGCCCTGGCGGCGGCCAGCATCTCGAGATGCGCCTCGGTGACCCGCAGCGGGCTCATGATCAGCCCGTCCACGTACCGCTCGCCCAGGCTGTGCAGCACGTCGATCTCGTCGGCCACGACGGCGTCGGTGGAGTGCAGCACGAGCCGGTAGCCGGCGGCCTTCAGCACGGGCTGGATCTGGCGCAGCATCGCCAGGTAGGCGGGGTTGCCCACGTCGGCCATGGCGAAGGCCACCTGGTGGGTGCGGCGCGACTTGAGCGACCTGGCCACGGCGTTGCGCACGTAGCCGAGCTCGTCGGCGGCCGCCATCACCTTGCGCACCGTCTCCTGCCTGGTCGGCAGGCCGTTCAGCACCCGCGAGACGGAGGCGATCGAGACACCGGCGCGCTCGGCGATCGTGTTGATCGTGGGTCCGTCGGCCACGGCAGTCCTTCCCTTGGCGTAAACGTTGACGACCCCTGGTTCTGTAAACGTTTACGGTGTGGGCCACATGAAACATGGGTGCAACTTGCAGGTCAAGTCACGATCGCATAACACCAGGTCAGCAGCCCGAAAGGCAACCGCCGTCCCTCGCGCGCGCGAGGGACGGCGGTCTCGGTGCAAGATCAGTCGCGTGCCGGCTCCGGCTCCGGCACCGGAGCGGCCGGAACCGGGAGCCGGACCATGGCGCGAATGGCGGGGGAACCGGCGAGCGTCACCACGGCGGCCAGCACCGCCGGGATGATCAGTGCGACCGGCAGCGACGTGGCCTCCGCCACGAACCCCAGCACCGCCGGCCCCAGCAGCAGCCCGCTGTAGCCGAACGCCGTCACCATGGCCAGCGCCCGCCCGACCCGCCCGCCGGCCGCCCCGACCGCGCTGAACAGCACCGGCACCACGGTGGCCAGCCCCACGCCGGCCAGCGCCCATCCGGTCCACGCGCACGCCACCTGGAGCGCCTGCGGGGCCATGGGTGCGACGAGGACGAGCACGTACCCCGCCGTGGCGAAGATCCCGGCCAGCCGGATGGTGAGCACGGACCCGAGCCTGGCCCGGATCGGGTCACCCAGCAGCCGCACGGTCGTCATGTCCACGGAGAAGATCGTGTACGCGAGCGGCGCCATGGCCGGGTCGGTCTCCAGCACCCAGCGCGCGTGCAGCGCGGCCCAGTCGATGGCCGCCCCCTCGCTCAGGTGCCCGGCGAACGCGGCCAGCCCGAGCAGCGCGATCAGCCCCCACTTCAGCGAGGAGCCGCCCTGCTGGGCCGCGGAGCCGGCGGAGTCGTGCGCGGGCGGGTCGGGCAACAGCAGCCGCGCCGCCGGGACGTACAGGAACGGCACCACCAGCGCCGCCACGATCAGCAGCGCCTGCGCGTCCACGCCGGCCTGCAGGATCAGGGACGTCAGCCCGCCCCCTGCGGCCCCGCCCAGGCTCCACGTCCCGTGGAAGGCCGAGATGATCGGCCGCCCGTAGCGGCGCTCGACCTCGACGGAGTGGGCGTTCATGGCGACCTCGGTCACCCCCAGGCCGATCCCGAACACGACCGCGAGCACCACCAAGGTCCAGTACGAGGACGCGAGAGCCGGCCCGAGCAGCACCAGACCGGAGAAGGGCCCGGCGATCCAGCACACCCGGCGGCTCCCCCACCGGTCCACCATCGGCCCGGCCGCCAGCATCGACACCAGCGCGCCGCCCGAGATCAGCAGCAGGACGCTGCCCAGCCGGGCGGGGCCGAGGCCGAGCCGGTCGTTCAGCGACGGCAGCCCGGCCGCCCACAAGCCCATCACAAGACCGGCCAGGAAGAAGAATCCGAAAACTCCGGCACGTGCACGTCTGGCGTCAATAAGGCTTTTGTTCACAGCCAGAGCATAACAGTTTGCTCGGGGCCAGAGCATAGGGTGGGCTATGTGAATGGAGCCACGACCAGCGTCGAACTCCGCGCGCACAACCGCGTCAGGCTGCTGCGTGCCGTGCATGACTGCGGGGCCGCCCGCACCCGGTCACAACTGACCCGCGACCTGCGGCTGGCGCGCGGGACGGCGTCGGTGCTCGTCGCCGGGCTGGTGGAGGACGAACTGCTGCACGAGGAGCCCGCGCCGGAGCACGGCCGGGGGCGGCCGACGCAGGTGCCGGGCCCGCATCCGCGCGGCCCCCTCGCCCTGGCGGTGGACGTACGCGAGGACGCCTGGGAGCTGGCGGCGTGCGAGCTGGGCGGACGGGTGACGGTGCTGGCCACGCGGCCCCATGACGGCACCCCGGAAGGCGCGCTCGGCCCCTTGGGCGAGGCCATCGCCGCCGAGCGCGAACGGCTCGGCGACCGGGTCGTCGGCATCGGCGTGGCACTGGCCGGCCCGGTCCGGCACGGCGGCCTGGTGGACATCGCCCACCTCGGCTGGCGTTCAGCGGACGTGCCCCGCCTGCTGCGCCTGCACGGGCGGGCCGGCGGCCCCACGGGCGAGCACGGGCGGGATGGCGGCCCCACGGGCGAGCACGGGCGGGACGGCGGCCCCACGGGCGAGCACGGCCTCACCGGCGATCGGGAGTCCGGCGTGCACGTGGCGGGCGGCGGCGTGCCGCTCGTCGTGGGCAACGACACCGCGTTCGCGGCGCTGGCCGAGGCCCGGCGCGGGCGGCTGCAGGGCGTGCGCGTGGGCCTGCACCTGCACGTCGACTTCGACCTGGGCGGCGTGCTGGTCGTGGACGGCCGGCCGCTGGGCGGCGCGAGCGGCACGGGTGCCGAGTTCGGCCACATGCCGCTGACCGGCGGCGACCGTCCCTGCAAGTGCGGCGCGATCGGCTGCTGGGGCCTAGACGTCGGCGCGAACGCGCTCCTGCGCCACGTCGGCCTCGCCTACGGCGGCGGCAGGGGCCGTGAGCAGGCCGAGCACGTGCTGGCCACGAGCCGGGAGGCGGTGGCCAGGAACGCCCGCGCCCTGGGCCGCGGCATCGCCGCTCTCGTCAACGCCCACGACCCCGAGGCGGTCACCCTGTCGGGCCACGGCGTCGAGCTGTACGAGCGGGCCGGTGACGTCCTCATGGCCGCCTGCGAGCCGGGCCTGATGGCGATCCGCCGCGACCATCCGCCCCGCGTCGAGGGCTCGGCCCTGGGCTGGCGCGGCTCGCTCCTGGGCGCCATGGAGTCGGTCTTCGACGCCTTCCTCACCCCGGAGGGCCTGGACCGGTGGCGCGCGAACCACCCCGGACAGGGCCACGACACGCCAGATCGGCAAAATGTGATGAATTCCACGCTGAGCGGGCAAAAGCCAACCTGACCCCCACCTTGGCGCATCTCGTACGCGATCTTGCCGGGTCGCGCAGCGAGCCTGACCCCATGGAGAGTCCGACGCGCGAAAGAATCACGACCGAGGGACGTGACGCGTGAATCTCGAGCTCGCTCTCCGCATGACCGAGGCGGCCGTGAGGCAGGCGCTCAGGGAAGGTGCGTCGATCTCTCCGTCGCGGTCGTCGACGACGGTGGAAATCTGGTGTCTTTCCAGCGTATGGAGGGTGCGGAGATCTCCGGGCCGTTGCTCGCGCCGGGCAAGGCGTACACCTCGGTGGCCCTGCGCAGGAGCACCGCCGGCCTCGCCGGGGAAATGACCGCGGGCGGGGACCTCGCCGGCCTGGCGGGGAGCGGTTTTGTCGGCGTTGGAGGTGGCATCCCGCTGTGGGCGGACTACGGTGAGGGAGAACGCGTGGTCGGCGGCATAGGGGTCAGTGGAGGCACGGTCGCGCAGGACGTGGCGTGTGCCGAAGCGGCCGCGTTGGTGTGGCGGACGCGTTGAGCGGGCGCTTTCCGCAACACGAACCGCTGGTATCCGCCATGATTAGCCACTGCACCACGGGTAACAGAAAACCCGATCGTAAAACTCCCCGAGGAGAGAACAGAGATGGCACTTCCCACCCTCACCCCCGAGCAGCGTCAGGCGGCTCTGGCGAAGGCCGCCGAGGCTCGCGCCGCCCGCACGGCCCTGCTGGCGAAGGTCAAGGCCGGCGAGATGACGTTCTCACAGCTGCTGGAGCGCGACGACGACATCGCGAAGAAGATCAAGGTGTCGCAGGCGCTGCGTGCCGTGAAGGGCGTCGGCCCGGCCAAGGCCACCGCGCTGATGGAGGAGGCGGGCGTCGACGAGAAGCGCCGCCTCGGCGGCCTGGGCGCCCAGCAGCGCAAGAAGCTGGTCGAGGCGCTCGGCTAAACACCGGGCGGCCAGGTCCGCGCGCAGCGCCGCGCGGACCGGCCGGCGTTCCCTCAGCCAGGCAGGAGGGGCCGGGAGAGCGGCGAGCCGCCCCGCTCTCGTCCGGCGGGCCGGCCGGGGGATTCAGGAACGCAGGTAGGCCAGTACGGCGAGCACCCGGCGATGCTGATCACTGTCCTCCGCGTAGAGACCGAGCTTGTTGAAGATGCTCCTGATGTGCTTCTCGACGGCTCCGTCACTGATCACGAGCTGCCGCCCGATGGCCGGATTGGACTTCCCCTCGGCCATCAGCTCGAGCACCTCGCGCTCGCGCGGCGTCAGCTGCGCCAACGGGTCGTCCTTGCGCCTGCGCACCATCAACTGGGACACCACCTGCGGATCGAACACGGTCCCGCCCGCGGCGACCCGCCGCAGGCCTTCCAGGAACTCGTCCACGTCGACGACCCGGTCCTTCAGCAGGTAGCCCACTGCGCCGCGGGCGTCGGCGAGCAGGTCGTCGGCGTAGGAGACCTCGACGTACTGCGAGAGGATCAGCACGGGCGCCCCGGGCACCATGCGACGGGCCTCGACCGCCGCCTTGAGCCCCTCGTCGGTGAACGACGGCGGCATCCGCACGTCGACCACCGACACGTCGGGCCTGTGCTCGGCGATCGCCCGGACGAGGGCGTCACCGTCCCCGACGGTCGCGACCACCTCGCAGCCGAACTCCTCCAGGAGCCTGACCAGGCCCTCCCTGATCAGCACTGCGTCATCGGCCACGACTACCCGCACGGCACCTCCGCCACGATCAACGTCGGCCCGCCGTCCGGCGACTGTACGGTCAGCTCCCCGTCGACCGCGCGGAGCCGGTCGGCCAGTCCGGCGAGACCGTGTCCCTTGGCGACGTGCGCGCCGCCGACCCCATCATCCCCGATCGTGAGCATGAGTACGTCGCCGATGCGGGACAGCTGGACCGTGCAGATGGTGGCGCGGCTGTGCTTGGCCACGTTGGTGAGGGTCTCGGCGCAGACGAAGTAGACGGCGTTCTCGACCGCCGCCTGATAGCGCTCGACGGTCTGCACGTCCAGGTCCACGGGGACCGTGCAGCGGCCGGCCAGGGCGGCCAGGGCGGGCGCGAGGCCCCGGTCGGACAGGATGGGCGGGGCGATGCCGCGCGAGAGCGCGCGCAGCTCGTCGAGCGTCTCGCGGGTGGCGGCGATCGCGGACTTGATCGTGGCCTGGGCCGCCTCGGGGTCCTTGGCGAGCTGCCGTTGCGCCCTGGACAGCTCCATGGCGAGCGAGACCAGCCGTTGCTGGGGGCCGTCGTGGATGTCGCGCTCCAGCTTGCGCAGCGCGTTGGCCTCGGCCGACACGGCGGCGGCCCGGCCCTGGGCCAGGTCGTCGATGCGCTCCTGCAGCTCGGCCACGCCGGTCAGCAGCGCCCGGCCGAGCCCGGCCCTGATCAGCGCGGCCCCGCGCACCACGAACGGCATGATCAGGGTGAAGAACAGGCCGACGGAGACGTAGAAGATCGAGTTGACGAGGTAGCCGTCGCCGAGGCCGAGCAGTTGGGGCAGTTCCTCGTTGCCGGGGATGCGCGAGGTGATGATGCCGTACAACGGGTACGTCAGCCCGGCCAGCGGGATCGCCCAGAACACGACGGTGAGCACGAAGGACAGGATCGCGAACGGGAAGACGATGATCCCGTGCAGCAGGTCGAGCCAGGACTGGCCGCTCATCAGCGGGTTGACGATCCTGCGGAAGCGGCCCGCGCCGGGTGGGGCGGGCTTGTAGCGCGGCCGTACGGGCGGCCGCTTGAGCACGTCGGACAGCCAGCCGCGCTCCGCGTCGGCGAAACCGCGCGCGACCATCAGCGTGCCGGCCAGCAGCGGCACCCCGATCCAGATCACCACCGTGCCGACTCCGGCGGCGAAACCGGCGATCATGAGCACGAAGCCGATGACGGCCGTGGGGAAGCCGACCAGCGTGTAGCGGGTGTCGAGAAGGACACGCCTCATCAGGGAGCGCATGACCTTCACCGTAAGTCGTCACCCCGCGCATGACGAGAAGGTGCGCCGGTGTCCGGGGGTGGGGCCAGCCCTACCACGGGCAGTGGTGCGATCTTGACCCCAGGAGGGCGGCTCGCGTCAGTGTGCCGAAGCCTCGTGGACGGGAGCCTGGAGCCATCCGCTCCCTGTGAAACGAGGCCCCCCATGACCGTCCTGCTGGACCGCCCGGTCTCCGTAACCGCGAAGGCGCTCCCCAAGGCCCGGGACCCGTTCATCGACCTGCTGCGCGTGGCGGGCATGGCGCTCATCGTCTTCCAGCACTGGACGATCCCGGTGCTGGCCTATGACGGAGTCCGGCTGACCACGGGCAACGCGTTGTCCTCCCCGGGCGTGTGGGTGGTGACGTGGCTCAGCCAGGTCATGCCGCTGGTGTTCTTCGCGGGCGGCGCGGCGAACGCGATCAGCTTCGGCCGGTCGGCCGGGGGCGCGCCGCGGTGGCTGGCGGCGCGGCTGCGGCGGCTGGCCTGGCCGCTGCTGCCGCTGGCGGCCGTGTGGATCCCGCTCCCCCACGTGCTGCTCACCTTCGGCGTGCCGGAGCAGCCGCTGGAGGTGGGGGCGCGGCTGACGGGGCAGCTGCTGTGGTTCCTCGCCGTGTACCTGATCGCGGTCCTCGCGACCCCGTACGCGCTGCGCCTGCACGAGCGGCACGGGCTCCTCGTCCCCGCGGCGCTGGCGGCCGGAGCGGTGGTGACGGACGTGGCGCGGTTCTCGACCGGGTTCGAGCCGATCGGCTACCTGAACGTCGTGTTCGTGTGGCTGGCCGTGCACCAGCTCGGCTTCTTCTACGCAACGGGCCGGCTGCGGCGGCCCGTTGCTCTGGCCACGGGCGGGTTCGGCGCGGCGGCGCTGCTGGTGGCGTTCGGGCCGTACCCGGGCAGCATGATCGGGCTGCCGGGCGCCGAGGTGTCGAACATGGCGCCGCCCACACTCGCCATGCTGGCCGTGGGCGCCGGGCAGGTCGGGCTGGCCGCGCTGCTGCGGCCGTGGCTGGTGCGGCTGCCCACGGGCCGGCTGCTGGACTGGGCGGGGCCGCGGATCATGACGGTGTACCTGTGGCACATGCCGGCCCTGTTCGTGGTGACCGGCCTCGTGGTCGTGCTGCTGCGGATCGGCACTCCGGTGCCGGGCAGCGCGTTCTGGTGGGCCGGGTGGCCGCTCTGGTTCGGGCTGCTTTGCCTGGTCATGTGGCCGCTGGTCAAGCTGTTCGCCAGGTTCGAGACGCCGCCCGCGCTGCCGTACGGCGCCGCCGGGTGGACCGGCATGCTGGCGGCGTCGGCGCTGGTCGGCGGCGGGATGCTGACGCTCACCGTGGGCGGGTTCGCGCCCGGCGGCGGGCCGTTCCTCGCGGTGCTGGCGCTGCTGGGCGGGCTGCTGATGACCGCGCCGCGGGCGCAGGCGTGACCGGATCCGGCGCGCCGGCTTTACGCGAGATGGCCGCGAGCGGTCCGACCATCGTGCAAACTTCGGCAGGATAGGTATGTGAGCCTACTTGTTGACCGCCTGCCCGAGGAGATCGACGCCGATCCCGACGCCATCTTCGACGCGTTCGTCCAGTGGAACTCCGAACGGGGGCTCACGCTCTATCCCGCCCAGGAGGAGGCGCTCATCGAGGTCGTCTCCGGCAGCAACCTGATCCTGGCCACGCCGACGGGCTCGGGCAAGTCGCTGGTGGCCGCCGGCGCCCACTTCGCCGCGCTGACGCGCGACATGCGCACCTTCTACACCGCGCCGATCAAGGCGCTGGTGTCGGAGAAGTTCTTCGACCTGTGCGCGATCTTCGGCACCGAGAACGTCGGCATGATGACCGGCGACGCCAGCGTCAACCCGGGCGCGCCGATCATCTGCTGCACGGCCGAGATCCTGGCCAACGTGGCGCTGCGCGACGGCGCCGCCGCCGACATCGGCCAGGTCGTGATGGACGAGTTCCACTTCTACGCCGAGGCGGACCGCGGGTGGGCGTGGCAGGTGCCGCTCCTGGAGCTGCCGAACGTGCAGTTCATCCTGATGTCGGCCACGCTCGGCGACGTGGCGATGTTCGAGCGCGACCTGACCCGGCGCACCGGGCGGCCGACGTCCGTGGTCAAGCACGCCGAGCGGCCCGTGCCGCTGGTCTACTCCTACCGGATGACCCCGCTGCACGAGACGCTGGAGGAGATGCTCAAGACCGGGCAGGCGCCCGTCTACGTCGTGCACTTCACCCAGGCGGCGGCGATGGAGCGGGCCCAGTCGCTGATGTCGATCAACATGGCGACGAAGGCCGAGAAGGAGGCCATCGCCACGATGATCGGCGGATTCCGCTTCACGACCCGGTTCGGGCGGGCGCTGTCGCGGCTCGTCCGCCACGGGATCGGCGTGCATCACGCCGGCATGCTGCCGAAATACCGGCGCCTGGTGGAGCGGCTGGCCCAGGCGGGCCTGCTGAAGGTCATCTGCGGCACCGACACGCTGGGCGTCGGCGTCAACGTGCCGATCAGGACGGTGCTGTTCACGGCATTGTCGAAGTACGACGGCAACAAGGTGCGCCGCCTGCGCGCCCGCGAGTTCCACCAGATCGCCGGCCGGGCGGGCCGGGCCGGCTTCGACACGATCGGCTACGTCGCCTGCCAGGCCCCCGAGCACGACATCGAGAACGCCAAGGCGCTGGCCAAGATCGGCGACGACCCGAAGCGGCGGCGCGGCTACGCCCGCAAGAAGCCGCCGGAGGGCTTCGTCGGCTGGAGCGAGGACACCTTCCAGAAGCTGCAGGAGGCCGAGCCCGAGCCGCTCACCTCCCGCTTCAAGGTCACCAACGCGATGCTGCTGGCGGTCATCAACCGGCCGGGTGACTGCTTCCAGGCGATGAAGCACCTGCTGACCGACAACCACGAGGACCGCAAGTGGCAGCGGCGGCACATCAGCCAGGCCATCGCCATCTACCGGTCGCTGCTGGCCGGGGGCATCGTGGAGCAGTTCGACGAGCCGGACGAGAGCGGCCGCCGGGCCCGGCTGACGATCGACCTTCAGGAGGACTTCGCGCTCAACCAGGCGCTGTCGACGTTCGCGCTGGCCGCGTTCGACCTGCTGGACCGGGAGTCGCCGTCGTACGCGCTGGACATGGTCTCGATCGTCGAGTCCATCCTCGACGACCCCCGCCAGATCCTCTCGGCCCAGCTGAAGAAGGCCAGGGGCGAGGCGGTCGCGCAGATGAAGGCCGACGGCATCGAGTACGAAGAGCGCATGGAGCAGCTGGCCGAGGTCATGTACCCGATGCCGCTGGAGGACCTGCTGCTCGGCGCCTACGAGACCTACCGGCGCGGGCACCCGTGGGTGGGCGACTACACGGTCAGCCCGAAGTCGGTGGTGCGGGACATGTACGAGCGGGCCATGACGTTCGGCGACTACATCCAGTTCTACGAGCTGGCCCGGTCCGAGGGCACGGTGCTGCGTTACCTGGCCGACGCCTACCGGACGCTGTCGCGGACGGTGCCCGAGCACCTCAAGACCGAGGACCTCGTCGATCTGATCGAGTGGCTGGGCGAGCTGGTCCGGCAGGTGGACTCGTCGCTGATCGACGAGTGGGAGAAGCTGACCAACCCGGCGGCGGCGCTGGAGCAGCATGAGCAGCTCGAGGCCAAGGTACGCCCGGTCACGGCCAATCCGCGGGCCTTCCGCGTGCTGGTGCGCAACGCCATGTTCCGGCTGGTCGAGCTGTGCGCCCTGGAGAAGGAGGAGGAGCTGGAGGAGCTGGCTCCGGACGTGGACTGGGGGGCGGCGCTGGACGCCTACTACGCCGACCACGAGGAGATCTTCACCGACGCCGACGCGCGCGGGCCCGCGCTGCTGCGGATCGCGGAGGAGAGCGGGCTGTGGAAGGTCCGCCAGACGATCAAGGATCCGGCCGGCGACGGCGACTGGGGCATCGACGCCCAGGTGGACCTGGCCGCGTCGGACGAGGAGGGCCGGGCCGTCCTGCACGTGCAGGGGCTCAACCGGCTGTGAGATGACAAGCCGTGTGCCGGAACGGACTGGCAAGGGCGTCCCGGCACACGCCTGTCTGCATTCAGTTTCTTTCTTCCAACGTCGGTGTCGTGTCATGACAATGTCCCAAGATCGAGACATTTGATGACATCAGCAGTTGGCGATGGTGCAGATCTTGGCAAGCAGGCGCTTGGTGTCCTTGATCTGCTGCTCGTAGTCCGGCGAAGCCGGCTTGCCCCACTCACCGGCCACGGTGTAGATGATCAGGGCGTTCGCGCGCCGGGTCACGACGGCCCGCTCGCCGCCGACGGCCGCCTTCTTGCCCTGGTAGGCCTGGCCGCTGATCTTCAGCGCCTTGTCGCCGAGGCCGGTCGTGCCGGCGCTGTAGCGGTATCCGGCTCTGCGGCAGGACCGCGCCGCGGCCTCCAGGTCCCGCAGGACCTTGCCCGCGGCCGCCGGGGTCGAGTAGAGGATGACCTGCTCCGACTTGGAGAAGTCGGGCACCCCCGTGAACGTGAGCGTCCTGGCCGCCTTGCGCCCGCTCTGGCCGAGCTTGGCCTTCCCACACGGGTTGACGACGAGCGCGGCCGACTTCTTGCTGCTCGCGGACCAGTTCGTCTCGGGGTCGTCGTCCTTGGTGGCGGCCGCCTTCTCGTACAGCAGGACGTTGTTCGGGATGGCGACGGCGGCCGCCAGTAACAGTGCGATCATGGGACAAAATAGTAGGGGTGAGTGACGAAGAGATCAGGCGCGTCCTCGGGCTGCTCTACCAGGAAGACACGTTGCGGGCCTTCGCCTCCCTGGTGCTCGGCGACGCCGGCGGGCTCTCCCCCAAGGTGCTCCACAAGCTGGCCGGCGGCGGGCTGGCGGCGCGGGACGAGAGCGGCACGTGGCGGGCGACGCCCGAGCGCTTCAGGGAGCTGTTGCGGGCGCGGGCCGAGCCGGCCGTGGAGCTGAGCGCGGAGGAGCGGGTGCTGCGCACGTTCCTGGTGGAAGGGCGGCTGACGACCCTGGCGATGCGCCGCGACAAGCGGCTCGTGGTGCTGCGTTACATCGCCAGGGTCTTCGAGCCCGGGGTGCGCTATCCCGAGAAGGCCGTCAACGTGGCGCTGCGGGCCTTCCACGACGACTACGCGGCCCTGCGGCGCTACCTGGTGGACGAGGAGCTGCTGTCCAGGGAGGACAACGTCTACTGGCGCAGCGGCGGCCCCGTGGACATGTAGCCCGTGGACGTCTAGAGCGTCCGGAGGTTGCTGGTCCAGGCGTCGATCGTGGCCTGCCAGCCCTCCGGGTCCTCCGGCCGGCCCGGTACGCCGGGCCGGGTCTGCCAGGGCAGCGGGCCGTCCGCACGCCGGTACTCCACGCCGATCGCGTCCAGCCGGGGCAGGTGCGCGGCCAGCCGCTCGCGGAAACCGTCCGGGTCGCGGGTCTCCGGCCCCCACACGGTCTCGGCGAAGGCCGCGATCCGGGGGAAGGCCATGTAGTCCACGCGCCGGCCGGAGTCGATCAGCTCGGTCCAGACGCCGCACTGGGCGCCCAGGACATGGGCGGCGGCCGGGTCGCCGCGCAGCTCCTCGGGGACGGGCTCGAAGGCGTAGACGTCCTCCAGGGTCAGCACCGTCCCGAACGGCGCCGGCTCCTCCTCCCCCGGCCCCTGCCGGTAGTCCAGGTAGAGGCTCGTGTTGGAGCAGTTGATCACGTCGTGGCCGCGCCTGGCGGCGGCCACCGCGCCCAGCTCGCCACGCCAGGAGGCGACCACCGCGCCGGGCGCCAGGCCGCCCTCCAGGATCTCGTCCCAGCCGATGAGCCTGCGGCCGCGCTCGGTCAGGTACGCGTCGAACTGGTGGATGAACCAGCTCTGCAGCTCCTCCTCGTCCCGCAGCCCGAGCTCGGCGATGCGGCGCCGGGCCGCCGGGCTGGCCCGCCACTGGTCCTTGCGGCACTCGTCGCCGCCGACGTGCACGTACGGGCTGGGGAACAACTCCAGCACCTCGTCCAGCACGTTCTGGAAGAACACGATCGTGGCGTCCTCGACGTTGAGCACGTTCACGCCGACGCCCCAGGTCGTGCGCACCTCCAGCGGCGTGTCCAGGTTGCCCAGCTCGGGGTAGGCGGCGATGGCGGCCTGCGTGTGGCCCGGCAGGTCGATCTCGGGGACGACCGTGACGTGCCGCCGGGCGGCGTAGGCGACGATCTCCCTGATGTCGTCCTGGGTGTAGTAGCCGCCGTGCGGGCGGCCGTCCATGGCGCCGTTCCAGCCGGTCTGGCTCTCCCTGCGCCACGCGCCGACCCCGGTGAGCCTGGGGTAGCGCCGGATCTCGACGCGCCAGCCCTGGTCGTCGGTGAGGTGCAGGTGCAGCACGTTGAGCTTGTGCAGGGCCAGCAGATCGATGAAGCGGAGCACCTCATGCTTGGGCATGAAATGCCGGGCGACGTCGAGCAGGCAGCCGCGCCACCGGAACCGCGGCGCGTCCTCGACGTACGTGCCCGGGACCGTGAAGGGGCCGCCGGCGGCCTTCCTGACGGCGGCGGCGGGCAGGAGCTGCCGGAACGTCTGCGCCCCGTAGAACGCCCCGGCGGGACCGCCCGCGACGATCTCCACGTCGGGCCCGACGGTCAGCCGGTAGGCCTCCGGGGGCAGGTCGCCGCGGGCGAAGGTGATCGTTCCCGAGCCCGCCCCCGGCAGCAGCTCGCCGCCGGTGACAGGGGCCAGCTCGCCGCGCAGCCAGGCGGCCACCTCGCTCAGCGAAGGGTCGGCGCTGAGCGAGGTCCGGCTGTCGAGGACGAACGAGCCCGGCCTGGACTCGTGCTTGACAGGCTTGGGAACGATCATCAAGGGCTTCTCCTCATAGGAAACCTGCTCATGAAATTGCCGCCCTAATGTCCTGCTGGGACTTCGGCCGTAGCGGCCGGTCGTGGCAGATTTCCCATGAGGTCGCAGGTGATGGTGGCGTCGGCGAAGTCGGCGTGGTCGGAGGTGGCGTTGTCGCCGCCGTTGGTCGCGACCAGCCGGACGAACCGGGCACCCTTGATGGACGCGGTGACCTTGCGGGCGGGCATCGTGCCGGTGAGCACGCCGGAGTAGGCCACCCGGCCGCCGTCGGCCCAGACCTCGAACCCGGCGGAGCCGGCCGCGCCGACCTCGTCGTCGATCCCGGCCTGGAACTCGACCGTCGAGCAGCGCCCGGCTGTGTAGTACTCGATCTCGGCGGGCGCGTGGGTGCCGAGGCCCTTGGCGTACGGGACGCCCTCGATGGTGATCGGACGGCCGTCGCCCCCCGCCCGCTCGCCGTTGCTGGTGTCCTTCTCCACCGGGCCGAAATGGTTCTTGGCGCTGGTCCAGGCCACGTCGCTGAGGTGGGTCCGCCCCGATCCCGGCGCCGTGGCGACGGTGATGACGGCCGTCGCGGTCCCGCCGCCCTGCGAGAAGGTCAGGTCGTAGGCGCCCGGCGCGGCGCCGGCGGGCGGCGTCACGGCCCATTTCACGGTGAACGTCTCTCCGCCGTCGAGCCGGGCGGTCCTCGCCGGCGTGCGCGCGGAGACCTGCCATCCCTCCGGCGCGGACGCGGTGACCGCGACGTCGTTCAGCCGCCCGGTGGCCCCGGTGTTCGTGACCCGGGTGATGATCTCGCCCGTCTTGCCGGGCTCCAGCACCGACGGCCGGTCGTCGCCGGGGAATTTCTGCGGGTCGGCCTCGAACGTCACCAGCGGCGGCACCTGCTCGCGGTTCTTGGCGACCCGGTAGAGCAGGGCCGCGTGCGCGGGCACCTGGGCCGCCAGCTCGCCCGCGGAGGACACCACGGCGCCGGTCCACAGGTCCTCGATCCGGTGGCGCCCTCCGCCGAGCCGGGTGGAGATCACGGCCGCGCGGTCGCTCTCGTTGAACAGCGCGATCGCCCGGTCACCGTTCTCCAGAGGCTTCGACAGCACGTGGTACCAGCCGTCGGTCTTGACGAAGCGGCCGTGTGCGCCGAGCTTGTCCTGGTCGACCGCGATCACCTTCGGGTTGGCGACGATCGCGGGCGGTGCAGCGGCCGGGTCGGCCTGCAGGATCAGCGGGGCCGCGCCCATGGCCCACAGCGTGACCTGAGTGCGGTACTCGGTGCCGGTCATCCCGCCGCGCCCGGCCTGGATCAGGTCGGGGTCGGCCCAGCTGCCCGGGCCCGCGTACTCGGCCCTGAGCTGGTTGAACTCCCAGATGTCGACCATGGTCGGGTAGCTGTCGGCGATGGGCCGGTTGTAGACGTTGGTGCGCCAGGTGGTGGCGGCCGCGTCCTTGCCCCACAACCACGGCACGGTGCTGCCGTCCTCGTTGTTCATGGCGAAGACCACCTCGCCGCCGAGGGCCTGGCGCATGCGCGGGTAGAGGGCCTGGGCGATCTGCTGGACGTTCTGGCCGGGGAAGTCGGCCGTGGGGATGGTGCACCAGTCGTACTTGACGTAGTCGACGCCCCACTCCTTGACCTGGGCGGCGTCGGCGGCCTCGCTCTTGTACGAGCCGGGACCGCCGCCGGCGCACGCCTTGGTGCCGGCCGACAGGCTGAGTCCGAGCTTCATGCCTTTGCTGTGCACGTAGTCGGCCAGGGCCTTGATCCCGCCGGGGAAGCGGCCGGGATCGGGGGCGAGGGCGCCGTTCGCGCGCTGCGGGGCCAGCCAGCAGTCGTCGACGATGACGTACCGGTAGCCGAGCGGGACGAGGGCGGCCATGGCGTCGGCGGCCTTCCGCACCGACGACTCGGAGACCGAGCAGCCGAGCGAGCGGCTGCTCCAGCCCATGGGTGGGGCCTCGGCCGCGGCGGCGGCGCTGGATAACGGGACGAAGGGCATGGCGAGGAGGGCCGCCGCGGCGGCGGCCGTGATCGTGCGCATGGGGGTCCTGTCAGGCGGGGTTGAGTCGAGGGTCGCCCGGCTCGATGACGAACGAGCCGGAGGTGTAGGCCGGGGCGTAGGGTTCCGTGATCCGGGAAAGCGAGCGGAAGTCGACCTTCATCTCCTGCTGCGTGATGCGGGTCCGGACGTAGCCGCGGCGGCCGTTGAAGAACTTCACGTGCGGGTTCTCGTTCAGCAGGACCTGCGTGTTGGGGTACTCGTCCAGGCCGTTCCCCGCGCTGGTCACGGAGGTGGTGACCAGTTCGACGGCGACGGACTTCGACGCCGGGTCCTGGTGGTCGCGTTTGATCTCGCCGGCCCAGTGGGAGTGCACGTCGCCGGTCAGCACGACGGCGTTGCGCTTGTAGGTGTCGAAGGCGGTGGTCAGGCGGTTGCGGGAGGCGACGTAGCCGTCCCAGCCCTCGTTCGAGTAGCCCTTGCCCTCGCCGTTGGTCCAGTCCATCTCCATGAAGAAGACCTGCTGGCCGAGCAGGTCCCAGGTGGCGCGGGAGCGCCGCAGCTCGCCGTCCAGCCAGGCCTCCTGGTCGCGGCCGAGCAGCGTCCGGTTGGGGGCGAAGCGGTCCAGGCAGTCGGGGCCGATCGTGCCGCTCTTGCCGGTGCAGGCGTACAGGTCGCGGTACTGGCGGGTGTCGAGCAGGTGCAGGTTGGCGATCGCGCCCCACCGGATGCTGCGGTAGAGCCTGAGCGACGAGCCGTTGGGCTTCTGGGCGCGGCGCAGCGGCATGTTCTCGTAGTAGGCCTGGAAGGCGTCGGCGCGGCGCTTGAGGAACGGCGGGTCCGGCTGCTCGGGCACGTCGCCGGCCCAGGCGTTCTCGATGTCGTGGTCGTCCCACACCACGACCCAGGGCGCGATGGCGTGGGCCAGCTGGGACTCGGGGTCGGCCTTGTGCTGGGCGTGGCGTAACCGGTAGCCGGCCAGGTCCAGGCACTCGCCGCCGGCCTGGTCGCGGACCGGGTACTTGTAGTCGCCGTACTCGTAGATGTAGTCGCCGAGGAAGGCGATCAGGTCGGGCTGGTCCTCGGCCATCCTGCGGTACGGCGTGAACCAGCCGGCCTGGTAGTCGGCGCACGAGGTGAACGACAGGTTCAGCGGCCGGCTCCGCGCCCACGGGGTGGGGGCGGTGAGGGTGCGGCCGACCGGGCTGAGCTCGTTCTCGGCCTTGAACCGGTAGAAGTATTCGGCGCCCGGGGTGAGGCCGTCGAGCTCGACGTGCACGCTGTGGGCGGCGTCGGGGCGGGCGAGCTCGACGCCGTGGCGTACGACACGCCGGAAGTTTTCGTCCTTGGCGAGCTGCCACTGGACGGCCACGGGGCGGCCCGGCATGCCGCCGAGCCCGTCGGGGGCGACCGGGTCCATGGCGAGCCGGGTCCACAGGACCACGCCGTCGGACGTGGGCTCGCCCGAGGCGACGCCGAGCTGGAAGAGGTCGGACAGAGGGGCACGGCGGACCGCCGCGCGCACGGGTTCGGCACCCAGTGCGGCGGAGATGCCCAGGCTCGCGCCCCCGGCGAACAGAGAACGCCGGGTGATCATGGGGTTCCTTACTTGACGGTGGCGTTGCCTTCGGAGACGGCCTGGTCGGCGGCCTGTTGCGGCGAGAGCTTGCCGAGGTACATCTCGTTGAAGATCTGGTTGAGCTTCGTCTCGAAGCCGGTGAAGCCGGTGGTGATCGGCAGCGGGAAGGTCGAGCCCTCCGATTCCGTCAGGAACGGCGAGACGTCGATCTTCTTGGACTTCCAGTAGTCGACGTAGCCCTGGGCGAGGCCGTTGAGGGCGGGAAAGACGTAGCCGCCGTCGGCCATGATCTTCTGCGGCTCCTGGGTGCCCAGGTAGGCGGCCAGTTTCATGGCCTCCTCGGGGTGGTCGCTCTTGGCGTAGACGGCCTCGGCCAGGCCGTTGAGGTTGACCGAGCGGCCCTGCGGGCCCTCCGGCATGGGGGCGACGCCCAGCTCGAACGTCGCCTCCGGGGCCACGAACGGCAGCAGCGCGTTGTTGGCGGGGAACATCGCGATCTCGCCCGCCTTGAACATGTCGGTGACCTTGCCGGTGGGCGGGTTGGTCTGGGTGGCGGGCGGCGCCACGTGGTGCTTGTTGACCAGGTCCACGCCGAACTGCAGCGCCTGGACCGAGGCCGGGTCGTTGAAGGCGTACTTGCCGAAGGGCTTGTCGACGAGCTTGCCGCCGTTCGAGCTGACCCAGTTCATCCACTGGGTCTGGTAGTGGTTCCAGGAGGCGAAGCCATAGGTCTTGACCTTGGCGGGGTCGAAGCCGGGCTCGCCGGGGTGCTTGCCGGCCTCGTCGACGGTGAGCTTGCGCGCGGTGTCGAGCAGGGTGCCGGTGCCGTCGGCCGTCCAGGTGAGCTTGTCCGGCATCTCGACGCCGGCCTTCTCGAACAGGTCCTTGTTGTAGAGCAGGCCGACGATGCCCCAGTCCTTGGGGACGCCGTACAGCTTGCCCTGGTAGGTGAACGAGCCGACGACGGTCTGGTGGTACTTCGACGCGTCGAGCTGGACCGGGGTCAGGACGCCCTTGGTGACGAACTCGGGGAACTGGGTGGGGGTCATCCAGAACACGTCCGGCGCGGTGCCCGCGACCACGTCAGCGGTGAGCTTCGTCCAGTACTGGTCGTACGGCAGCAGCTCGATCGTGACGTCGATGCCGGGATTGGCCTTCTCGAAGGCCGCCATGACCTTCTCGTAGCCGGCCTTCTGCTGGTCGTCCCAGAGCCGGTACGTCAGCGTGACCTTGCCCGGCTCCTCACTTGACGAGCCGCATCCGGAGATGACGAGCATGGCGGCGCCGAGCAGCGCCCCGGCCCAGCGAATCCGGGGGGATTTCAACATTCGCTGACCTCTTCTTATTTGAGGCCTGTGAGGACCACAGACCTGACGATGTGCTTCTGGAAGAAGATGAAGACGGCCACCATCGGCACCAGCGCGATCAGGCTGCCGGCCATCATGAGGTGGTAGTCGACGCCGATGCCGTCCTTGAGGGTGGCGATCGCCACGGTGATCACCTTGGTGTCCTCGCCGCTCGTGATGATCAGCGGCCAGAGGAAGCTGTTCCACGAGGAGATCACCGTGATGATCGCCAACGTGCCGAGCGCGGGACGGCAGAGGGGCAGCAGCACGCGCAGGAGGATCGTCAGCGGCCCCGCCCCGTCGATCCGCGCGGCCTCCTCCAGCCCGGCGGGCAGTGTCTTGAAGAACTGCCGCATCAGGAAGATCCCGTACGGCGTGCCGAGGATGTAGGGGGCCAGCAGGCCGTACCAGGTGTTGACCAGGTCCAGCTCCCGCATGATGAGGAACAGCGGGATCATGGTGACGGCGCTCGGCACCATCATCGTGGCCACGTACAGCCAGAACAGGACGTCCCGGCCCCGGAAGCGCAGCCGCGCGAACGCGTAGGCGGCGAACGTGGTGAACACCAGCTGCCCGGCCGTCAGCAGCGCCGTCATCACGGCCGTGTTGAGGAGGTAGCGCGGGAAGTCCCCGCTCAGCATCCTGGCCAGGTTGTCCGCGGTCGGGGGCAGCGCGGGCAGCCACGGCGCGGTGGAGGTGAGCTGCGCCTGCGACTTGACCGCGGTCAGCACCACCAGCAGGTACGGGAACACCGCGATGAAAGCGCCGATCGCGAGCGCGGCGTACAGCAGGATTCGCTTGGCCATGGGTCTCTCAGCTCAGGTCGTAGGTGGTGCGCTTGCCGAAGAACCTGACCTGCGCCACCGTCACCAGGAAGATGACCGCGAACAGCAGCGTCGACAGCGTGGCCGCGTAGCCGAAGTCGAACTCCTTGAACGCAGTCTGGAAGATCCGGAAGTTGAGCACCTCGGTGCTCCCGCTCGGGCCGCCGTCCGTCATCGCGTAGACCGTGTCGAACACCTGGAAGGCGCCGATGAGGTTGGTCACCGTGACGAAGAACATCGTGGGGTTGAGCAGCGGTAACGTCACCCGCCAGAAGCGCTGCGCCGGGGTGGCGCCGTCGGTCGCGGCCGCGTCGTACAGCTCCTTCGGGACGCCCTGCAGGCCGGCCAGGAAGAACAGCATGTTGTAGCCGGTGTACTGCCAGACGCTGACCAGCGCGACGGCGGGCAGCGCCCAGGCAGGGTCGGACAGCCAGTCGGGACCCGCGATGCCGACCAGGGCCAGGGCGCTGTTGAGCGCCCCGTCACGCGGGTCGAAGATCCAGTTCCAGATGAGGGCGAGGACGATCGGCGTGGCCATCCACGGGATCACGAACAGCGACCGGTAGAACCGCACGCCTTTGACGCGCTGGTTGAGCAGCATCGCCAGAGCGAGGGCCAGGACGGTCTGGAGGGGGATGCAGAGCAGGACGTAGACGACGGTGACCCAGAGCGAGTGCCAGCTCTCGCCGTCGGCGGCCAGGCGGAGGTAGTTGTCCAGCCCGACGAACTCGGGGGCGGACAGCAGCTCCCAGTCGAACAGGCTCAGGACGAGGACGATCACCATGGGGAGCAGCAGGAACGCCACGACGCCGAAGAGGCTGGGCGCGACGAACAGGTACGCCTGCCATCCCCTCCCCCGCCTTCTCCGCCTGTTACGGGCGGCGGCAGGCAGGCGCGCGTCGGCGGCCTGGCTGGTCACGACGGCTCCGCGGCGGTCGGGACCAGCAGCCGCCTGGTCGTTTCCAGGCCCCAGGCGTCCATGGCCGCGATGGGGTCGCTCGCCCCGCGCAGCCCGCCCGTGCCGGCGATGTGCGCCGCCCACTCCTGCCTGGCCTCCACCTCGGGCCTCAGGATGATGCAGTCGGGGTCGTTCACCCACCAGCGCGCGTGCAGGAACTCCCGCGCCGCCCCCGTGAGCCGGGCGCCGAGCTGCGACGGCTGGCTGATGTCCCCCGACCGGGGCAGCAGGGTGGGCGCGATGTCCGGGCTGACCCGCATGACGTCGACCAGCCCGATGCTGGGCAGCATCGGCGCCCCGCACCCGTGCAGCGTGGCGTCCGTCCCCGCGCCTTCGCGGACGAGCTCCAGCCCGCGCCGGTACGCCGCGATCGGGTCGAGGTCCTCGTGCCGCCCGCCCGCGAGCGCGCCCGCGTACAGGTAGTCGAGCTTGAAGTGGGTGATCCCCATGGCGCGGAACGTACGGAACACCTCCACCAGGTGCTCGGCGGCCCCCGGGTGGGTGACGTCGAGCACGGCCAGCTCCTGGTTCCACATGCGGCCCGCGTACGCGCCCTCGACCAGCCAGCCGGGATGCTCGCGGAAGATCCGGCTCCGGTGCCCGGCCAGGAACGGCGCCGTCCAGATCCCGGCCCGCCGGCCCGTCGCCAGGACGGCGTCGACGGCCCGCTCCAGCGAGCCGAACCCGGGCCGCCCCTCCAGCCAGTCGCCGATCTCGGCCTCGTAGCCGTCGTCGATGAGGAACATGTCGGCGGGCAGCGCGTGCCGTCCGGCCAGCTCCAGGTTCTCGATGACGTCGGCGTCGGTGACCTTGTCCCAGTAGCCGTACCAGGTGCACCACATGGGCGGGATCGCGGGGAACGCCCTGGGCTCGGCCATGGTGTCCGCCCAGTCGCGCAGAGCCCGGTCCAGGCCGCCTTCGGAGCGGTGGTGACGCACCGGGCCGTCGGCCGAGATCACCAGGCGGCCGCGCTCCTCTCGCGCCCTGATCGACGGCACCCGGAGCGGGCTCGGCGCCGACCACAGCTCGACGGACCCGTCGCCCGGCTCGATCGCCAGCAGCCCCTCGCCCTGGAAGACCCCGTCCGGGACGGGCGTCCCCGGGCGGTAAGCGAGGACCTGGATCGTCTCGTCGGCGGGCCGGGGCGGGGTCTCACCCAGGCCGTAGGCGCCCGTGGGGCTCCACGACTGCCAGCCGTGCTCGAACACCCGCGCCCGGCCGGGGACGTAGGTGATCTCGCCGATGTCCGCGAACGACATCAGTCCTCATTCCTCTCGACTTACGAAGGAGCGCTTCATTAGTAGCACTGACCCCTCGAGGGGTCAACGTTGTCCTTCTCGGATGTAACGGACGCGTCCTTGCGGCGAGCACTGGCATAATGTCTGGTTACAGAGGAGAGCTACATTAAGGACGGCGATGGCGGACCTACGTGGCGGCGACCTGTCACGGCTGCGGCAGCTCAACTCGCTGACCGCCATCCGGGCCCTGCGCAGGGCGGGTCCGCTCACCCTGTCGGCGCTCGCCGAGCGGACCGGCCTCTCGCGGCCCTCCATGAAGGAGGTCGCCGGCGAGCTCATGGCGCTGGGCTGGGTGGAGGAGGTGCCGCCGAGCCCGGGCACGATGGGCCGCCCCGCCCGCCGCTACCGCTTCCGCGCCGACAACGGCTACCTGGTCGGCGTCGACATAGGGGGACACAACATCCGCGCCGCCCTGTCCGATCTCGACGGCGAGATCCTCGCCGAGACCCGGCAGCCGGTCCTGCCCGACGCCCCGCTCGAGGAGCGGCTGGCCGCGATCGAGCGCGCCGTCTCCGGCTGCCTGGCACTCAGCCGTACGACGGTGGCCGATGTGTGGAGCATCGCCGTCGGCACGATCGGCGTCATCGACGTCGAGGGCCGCGTGATCTACTCGGCCGCCGTCCCGGCCTGGCGGGATCTGGACCTGGCCGGCAAGCTGCGCGAGATGTTCCCCTGCCAGGTGCTGATCGAGAACGACAGCCGCCTGGCCGCGATGGCCGAAACCCGGCGCGGCGTCGCCCGGGGAGCCAGGGACGTGGTGTTCCTGCACGTCGGCCGGCGCATGGGTGCCGGGCTGATCATCGACGGGAAGGTGCACAGGGGCTTCGGCGCGGCGTCCGGAGAGATCGTCATGCTGCCGGAGGCGCGCTGGTTCAACGCGCCCGAGCACCTGCACACCTGCGCCTGCGTGCCGGAGGGCACCGCGCCTGAGGACGCCGCCGGCTACACCCTGGCCGCCGCCAGGAACGGCGATCCCGTCGCGATCGAGGCCGTCGAACGCTACGTCGACGACCTCGCGGTGGGCACGGCCGCGATGGTCCTCATCCTGGACCCCGAGATGGTGGTGCTGGGGGGCGGGTTCTCGCGGTCGTCGGACGTGCTGCTCGGACGGCTGCGGGAGCGGCTGGAGCGGGTGTGCATGCGCATACCTGAGGTACGCGCGTCCACGCTGGGGGACGAGTGCGTGGTGGTCGGGGCGATCGACTACGCCGTCGACCACCTGGACGACCAGCTCTTCACCACGGACAAGGGCCCCCTCCCCCTCACCCGCTGACCCCGCCTGCCGCCCGCCTCCGCGTCAGGGCGGCGGGCGCAGGCGGGCGCGGTAGTCGCGGGGCGGCAGGCCGTACTCCCGCTTGAAGGCCCGGCTGAAGTGGAACGGGCTGACGAAACCCGAAGCCGCCGCCACCTGCCCCACATCCAAGTCGGTCACCTCCAGCAGCCCGGCCGCATGCCGCACCCGCGCCTGCCGCACTGCCTGCATCGGCGTGCGGCCCGTCTCGGCCGTGAACAGGTGGGCGAGCCTGGACGGCGAGAGCGCGACCGCCCGCGCGAGCGAGGCCACCGAGTGCGGCGCGCCCGGCTCGGCCGCGATGATCGCGAGGACGCGGCGCACCCGCTCGTCCCCTTCGTCGGCCTGCCGGCCCCTCTCGAGCCGCGCGGAGGCGGTGGCCAGCACCAGCGCCTCCTCCACGGCGCCCAGCACCAGCTCCCGCGCCGCCCCGCCCACCACGACCGCCACCTCCGGAACGGGCACGGCGCGGGACACGCCCGAGGGCATCCAGCGGGCATCTCTCAACGCCCGCCCGAAGGCCGCATCGATCCGCTCGTGCAGCCCTTCCGGCACCCCGGGCACGAGGTGGTAGCCGCCGCCCCGCGCGTACGGCCCCAGCCACGCCGCCCACGAGGCCCGCGGCTGGAAGTGCACCCACCAGAACCGCCACCGCCCCGCCCCTGGCGCCACCCGGTAGTGCTGCGCCACCCCCGACCCCAGCACCGCCAGGTCCCCCGCCCCCACCTCGTACGACGCCCCGCCCTGCGCCACGATCCCCGCCCCCGCCTGCGTCCACATCAGCAGCCAGCTGGGCGACCCGGTGGGACGGCGCGTCCCGTACCCCGCCGGCTTGTCGTAGTGGCCCACGATCATCAGCTCGGCAGCAGGAACGGACATGTCCTCAGCAATCACAGGCATACCGTTCCCCGATCCCGCTCCTTAGCGTGAGACACATGAGGCTCAACGACTTCCACGAACACGGGTACATGCTGGTGCCCGGTCTCCTCGCACCGGAAGAGGTGGCCGCGCTGCGCGACGAGTTCATGGCGATGCACGCCAGGGGCCCGATCCCCGGTCACTTCACGCCCATGCCGCAGGAGCCGGGCCGGCCGTACGACATCCTCCGCGACTACCCGCGCATCATGCATCCCCACCAGGTGAGCGACCTCGCCCTGCGCTACCTGCTCGACACGCGCATCGCCGGGATACTCCGCGACCTGCTCGGCGAGGAGCCGATAGCAGCCCAGAGCATGTTCTACTTCAAGCCGCCGGGAGCGCGCGGCCAGGCGCTGCACCAGGACAACTTCTACCTCCAGGTGGAGCCCGGCACCTGCGTGGCCGCATGGGTCGCGCTCGACCGGGTCGACCGCGCGAACGGCGGCCTCGAGGTGGTGCCCGGCACCCACCGGATGGACCTGTTCTGCCCGGAGGACGCCGACCCGGAGGTGTCCTTCACCCGCGAATACGTCCCGCCGCCGCCCGGCCTGGGCAAGGAGCCGGTCGACATGGACCCCGGCGACGTGCTGTTCTTCAACGGCAGCCTGGTGCACGGCTCCGAGCCGAACACCACGACCGACCGGTTCAGGCGCAGCTTCATCTGCCACTACGCCGGCCGCTCGGCGGAGCGGATCGCCGAGTACTATCCGACGCTCACGATGTCGGGCGAGCCGCTCCGGCTGGAGCCGGCCGTGGGCGGCGGACCCTGCGGCACGGAGGTCGCGGGCCCGCACTAGGGACGGGGGCTCAACCGCCGGAGACGTCCGACTCGGCCTCCTCGGGCACCACGCAGTCCCACGGATCGTCCAGCCACCCGTCGGGCAGCAGCACCTTGGACCGCTCACCGGACTTCCCCCGAGGGGTGTCCGTGTTGGACGGCCACGGCTGGTCGTGCTCCAGCTTCGCCAGCCCCGCCCGCAGCCCGTCGAGCGACTCTGCCGTGGCCAGTTCCCGCCGCAGCTCGCTTCCGACCGTGAACCCCTTCAGATACCAGCCGACATGCTTGCGGAAGTCGGCCACCGCGTACCGCTCGACGTCGAAGCACCCGGCCAGACCCTCGGCGTGCCTGGCCATCACCCCGGCCACCTCGCCGAGCGTGGGCCGGACCCGCTCGGGGCTGCCGTTGAACGCGTTCTCCAGGTCCTTGAACAGCCACGGCCGCCCCAGGCACCCGCGCCCGACCACCACGCCGTCACAGCCGGTCTCCGCCACCATGCGCAGCGCGTCGTCGGCGCACCAGATGTCGCCGTTGCCCAGCACGGGGATCTCGGGGACGGCCTCCTTCAGCCGGGCGATGGCCGCCCAGTCGGCGACCCCGCCGTAGTGCTGCCGTGCCGTGCGGGCGTGCAGCGCGATGGCCGCGACGCCCTCCTCGGCGGCGATCCGCCCCGCGTCCAGGTACGTCAGATGATCGTCGTCGATCCCCTTGCGCATCTTCATCGTCACGGGGAGCGACCCCGCGTTCGCGACGGCCGCCCGCAGGATCCGCCGCAGCAGATTGCGTTTGTACGGCAGCGCCGACCCGCCGCCGCGCCTGGTCACCTTCGGCACCGGACAGCCGAAGTTGAGATCGATGTGGTCGGCCAGATCCTCCTCGGCGATCATCTTGGCCGCCCGCCCCACGACGCCCGGGTCCACCCCGTACAGCTGGATGCTCCTGGGCTGCTCCGACTCGGCGAACCTGATCATCCTGAGCGTCTTGGGATTACGCTCGACCAGCGCGCGCGTCGTGATCATCTCGCATACGAACAGCCCGGCGCCCTGCTCCCGGCACAGCACGCGGAACGGCGCGTTCGTGATCCCCGCCATCGGCGCCAGCACCACCGGCGGCCACACCCCAATCGGCCCAATCTTCACCCCGTCAGTTGTAGCGCAGGTCCGGCTGCAACCGGTATTCGCGGATAAGCTGTGATCAGCATCTTCGGTGGAGGGGGATGGATGCTTCTTCGAGTGCGCGTGGCGCTGCCCGACCGGCCGGGTTCCCTGGCGCAGGTCACCAAGGTCCTGGGGGCGGCGGGGGCCGACATCACGCAGGTGACCGTCCTCGACCGGGGCGCCGGCGCGGCGCTGGACGACATCACGATCTTCTGCCCGGACAGCACGCCCCGGCAGGCCCTGGTCAAGAGCCTGGAGGGCGTCCGGGACGTGAGGGTCGAGGGGATCTGGACCACGCGCGAGGCGCCCGGCACCTACCCCGAGCTGGAGATCCTCAAATACATCACGACGGCCGGCGACCGGGCCCTGACCACGCTCGTGGACTCGCTCCCCGTCCTCTTCAGCGCCGACTGGGCCGCCACGATCGCTGAGGACCGCGTCCTGTACGCGAGCTGGCGCGCCCCGCAGGACCTCACCGTCCCGGACGAGGTGCCCGCACGCCCGACGGCCGCCACGCTCGACGGCGGCCTGCACGTCATCCACGCCCCGTTGCCGCCGCTCGCACTCGGCCTCATCCTGGCCCGCTCGGAGGGCCCCGCCTTCCACCGCATCGAGGTCCACCGCCTCACCAGGATCCTGGAGATCTTCCTCAGCCTCCCCGCCACGGAGCGCAGCGTGGCCCGGCAGCTGCGCAAGTGAGCATTCGGTCGGAAAACCCGCTAGAGTGATTCAAGCAGCGCGGAAGTGGCTCAGTGGTAGAGCATCACCTTGCCAAGGTGAGGGTCGCGGGTTCGAATCCCGTCTTCCGCTCGGAGTGGGATGTTGACTCGGTGGCGTGGCCGAGAGGCGAGGCAGCGGCCTGCAAAGCCGTCCACACGGGTTCAAATCCCGTCGCCACCTCAAAGGACGATTAGCTCAGCGGGAGAGCGCTTCCCTGACACGGAAGAGGTCACTGGTTCAATCCCAGTATCGTCCACCAGACTCCACCCGGATCAGGCATGACCTGGTCGAACAGGAGACAGAGCCCCAGCCCACGGCACATGCCGGGTGTCTGGGGCTTGTTGTTGTTCCGCGTCGATCACGACTGCCGGCGGCTTGTCAGGTCCAGCCGAGCCGAGCCAGGTCCTGCTCTCGCACCGGTGCGGCGATCTCGCCGCCGGCCGCCGAGAACGCCTGCAGCGCTTCGACGAGCGCCGCCCGCTGTTCCGGCGCCATCCGGCGTACGACAGCGGCGATCTCCTCCCGCCGCCGCTCGATGACCTCCGCCACCGTCCGGTGGCCGTTCTCGGTCAGGTCCACCAGTATCTCCCGGCGGTCGCGCGGGTTGACGTTGCGCGTCACCAGATCTGCGGCGATGAGGCGGTCCACCATGCGCATCGCCGTGGAAGGGTTGACGGCGAGCCGCTCGGCCAGCGCGACGAGCTTCATCGGGCCGTGCACCGAGATGATCATCAGGAGCCGGAACTGAGGGAGGGTCACCGTCTCCTCCACCACCGACAGAGACCGTGCCGAAATTGCCACCAGCAGGCGGGAGGCGGTCAGCACGGCCAAGGTGACGGCCTCGACGCCGTCAATCTCGATCATGCATGCTCCCCCTATGGCCGGCGCCCACCTCACGGGAACGCGCGCAGCCCAGTGATCGGCAATTCCGCAAGTTTGACTGAAAGGGACCGCAGTCGGTTCCCCGATCCGTCGCTTTCGTGTGCCGGCGGTCTCCAGCCTCCCCCGCATCCGGGAGTCCCTGAGCCCCATCGCCCGGCGGACACGGGCGCCGGGCTCGCCATCACCCTTTTCCGACAAAAGCGATAAAACATAACTTAAGGTGCGAAAGTCGGCCAACTATTGCTCAGAGCAAATTTTGCATCTTGCGGCGAACTGTCCGGCAGAGGAGTGCGTACCTCTTTAGGAACGAGAACACGTTCCCGCTACCCCCACGGATTCGGCGCCGATCCGTAGCGGTTCGACATTCGGAAGGACGACGGCAGATGAGACGTCAGCACTCTCGATTCATGGCCGCCGCAGTGAGTGGTTTCGCCGTGCTCCAATTCGCGGGCGCCTGCGCGGCGGTCGACAGTCGTGGCAGCAGTGGCGCCGAAGGCATGCGACTCCTCGCCGTCGCCGCGAAAGCCGCCGGCACCAGCACCCAGTCAGGCACCCGGTCAGGCTTCGTCGAGACCAAGTGGGGTCCGCTGAGCGCCGCCGACCGCGACCTCCTGGTGAAGGTACGGCAGGCAGGGCTGTGGGAGATCCCCGTCGGACGGGAGGCGGCCGAGCGAGCGGTGCGCGCCAAGACCAAGGAGATGCTCGGCGGGATGGCCGACCAGCACGTCGTCCTGGACAGGGACGTACGGCGGGTGGCGGCGCGCCTGCGGGTGCCGTTGCCTGACGTGCCGAGTGAAGCGCAGCAGGGCTTCATGGCGGAGATCTCCAGCAAGTCGGGCCTGGACTACGACCGGACGGCGGTGCTGCGGTTGCGACTGGCGCACGGCGGGGTGTTCCCGGCGATCGCACAGGTGCGCGCGACCACCCGGAACACACTGATGCGCGACTTCGCCGAACGTGCCGCCACGTTCGTGAACAGGCACATGGACATGCTGGAGGCGACGGGCCTGGTCACCGCCGATGCACTGCCGGAGGCGCCGGAGGTGGAGTCCGCGCCTGACGTGATCGCACGCGGGCAACGCCTGCCCAGAGTGCCCTCCGTCGCCGACCTGCCCGCGCCGGACGGCACCGGTCCCGGCTCCGAGAGCGAGCCGCTTCCCAGCACCGGGCAGGGACTGGTCGAGGCGCCGGGCGGTCCGCTCAGCCCGGCCGACCGCGATCTCCTGGTGCGCGCACGGCAGGCCGGACTGTGGGAGAACCCGGTCGGGATCCGGGCGTCGCGACAGGCTGCGCGCGACAAGATCAGAAACCACTTGGGGGAAATCGGGCGCCAGCACATCGCCCTGGACACCGATGTGCGGCGGGTGGCGGCGCGGTTGCGGGTCCCGCTGCCCGACAAGCCGACCCGGCAGCAACTGGGGTTCATCGCGGAGATCTTCGGTCAGCGGGGAGAGTCCTTCGACCGGACGGCGGTCAAGCGGCTGCGGGTGGCGCACGGCGGGGTGTTCCCGGCGATCGCGCAGGTGCGGGCGACGACGCAGAACAAGCACGTCCGCGACTTCGCCGAGCGCGCGGCCAAGTTCGTCAACGACCACATGGACTTTCTGGAGGGGACGGGGCTGGTCACCGAAGACGCCCTGCCGCCGGTGCCAGAGGTCCAGTCGGCCCCCGATGTGATCCCTGCCGGCGAGAACCTGCCTTCCGTACCGCCCGCCGTCAACGTCATCGGCGTCTTCCCGACCGAGTTCGGCCCGCTGAGCGCCGCCGACCGCGACCTGCTGGTGAAGGTGCGGCAGGCAGGCCTGTGGGAGATCCCGGTCGGGCGCGAAGCGGCGCGGCGCGCGGCCCGCGCCAAGACCAGGGAGATGCTCGGCGAGATGGCCCGGCAGCACGAGCAACTGGACGCCGACGTGACCTCGGTCGCGGCGCGGTTGCGGGTGCCGTTGCCGGACGAGCCCTCGGCCCTGCAGCAGGGGTTCATCAAGGAGATCTTCGGCAAGCGAGGGGTGTCCTTCGACAAGACGGCGGTCAAGCGGCTGCGGCTGGCGCACGGCGGGGTGTTCCCGGCGATCGCGCAGGTGCGGGCGACCACGCGGAACACGCTGATCCGTGACTTCTCCGAGCGGGCGGCCAAGTTCGTCAACGACCACATGGACATGCTGGAGGCGACCGGTCTGGTCACCGCCTCCGCCATCCCGCCCGCACCGGTCGTCAACTCGGCCCCGGCGCCCGTCCCGTCCGGCCGTCCCGCCCCCAGTGCGCCGCCGGCCACGTCGGTCATCTCCACGAACGGCTGACCCCGAACCGCCGCCTGGCAGCCCTTGCGGCGGCCAGGCGGCCGGAATCACACGGGCGCCCGCGGCCTCCGCGGGCAACTCCCAGTGCCTCGATGGCTTTCTCCACCGCATCCACAGGCGAACCGGCCCGTGTTGAGGAACTACGCGAGCAGTACGGAGCACACGTGGGAGATCTGTATGGAGATCGCCATCGGCGTTGCGGCATGGCAACACAGGCACCCTGCCGAAGCTCGATGGCCGGTTGGTCTAACGGCCGTGCCGCCGCCGGCACCGCCGCCGGCGCGTGGGGTGCGCTTGGTGCGGCCTGTCACTACCACTGCCACGAACTCGCCCCCACCTTGACGAACTACGCATCCTTCACCGTGAGGTCACATCGATCGCCACCCGGTCGGCGGCTTGACAGCCATGTGAACGTCGAGGATGACGGTTCACGCCCCTCGGAGGATGTCACTGGCCGGCCAGGCCGGTATGGGCGACGCCGCGGACGATCTGACGCTGGAACAGCACGAACACCACGAGCAGCGGCAGCCCGGCCAGGACCACGGAGGCCATGATCTGTGCGTAGCGCAGGCCGAACGTGCCCTGGACGACGTTCGCCAGGCCGACCGGCAGCGTCATCGTGTTCGGGTCGGTGGAGACCAGGAACGGCCAGAGGAAGTTGTTCCAGGTGGTGATGAACGTGAAGATCGATACCGCGGCCAGCACGGGACGCGACAGCGGCAGCACGATCGTGAAGAACACCCGCCAGCGCCCCGCCCCGTCCACGAACGCGGCCTGCTCCAGTTCGGGCGGCACATCCTGGAAGAACTTGTACAGGATGTAGACGATCAGCGGCGCGGCCACCTGCGGCAGGATCACCGCCCACCAGGTGTCCACCAGCCCGAGCGCGACCATCTCCGCGAACAGCGGCGCCATCAGCACCTGCGGCGGCACCATGATCCCGGCCAGGATCACCGCCAGCATCGCCCGCTGACCACGGAACTGCGTGCGCGCGAACCCGTACGCGGCCATCGCCGAGAACAGCACGGTGAGGACCGTGACGATCATCGCGGTGACCGTGGAGTTGATCGCCCACTTGACGATGCCGCCGGTCTCCAGCACCAGCCGGTAGGAGTCCAGGGTGATCTCGCTGCCGAACCACTGCAGCGGGATCTTGGTGGTCTCGTCCTCGGGCTTGAGCGAGGTGGCCACGGCCCAGGCCAGGGGCGCGAGCCAGATGACCGCCAGCGCCAGCGCCACCACCAGCAGCACGATCTGGCTGAAGCTGAACCGCTTGGTCATGAGGAGCCCTCCGCGCGCTTGCGGAACAGCCGGAGCTGTGCCAGGGAGACGACGACGATGATGGCGAACAGGATGTAGGAGACAGCCGAGGCGTAGCCGATGCGGTAGCCGGTGAAGCCGACGTCGTAGGCGTACTCGATGATGGGTCTGGTGCTGTCCTCCGGGCCGCCGCCGGTCATGAGGTAGATCTGGTCGAAGACCTTCAGCGACGCCAGCAGTTGCAGCACCACGATGAGGGAGGTCGTGCGGCCGAGCAGTGGCAGCGTGATCGAGCGCAGCTTGTCCCACGCGCTGGCCCCGTCGAGGGCGGCGGCCTCGTACAGGTGCTGCGGGATCGACTGCAGCGCGGCCAGGTAGAGCAGGAAGTTGAAGCCGACCGTCCACCAGACCGTGGTCAGCACCACCGACAGCATGGCCGTGGACGAGTCGCCCAGCCACAGGATGTCGGTGCCCAGCGTGCCGTTGAGCAGGCCGTAGTCGGCCGGGTAGATCATCTGCAGCCACAGGATCGACACCACGGCGGACGGCAGCAGGAACGGCCCGAAGAACGACAGCCGCCACAACCACTGCACGAACCGCAGGTGGTGCACCAGCAGTGCGAACGCCAGACCGAGCAGCACCAGCGGGACCGTGCTCAGCACGGTGAAGACCACCGTGTTCCACAGCGAGCGCCACATGCGCGGGTCGGCGAACGCCTCGGCGTAGTTGGCGAAGCCGACGAGGTTGTCGTTGGTGCCGGCGATGTTGACGCTCGACAGGCTCATCCGCAGGCCGAGGATCGTCGGCCAGACCAGGAAGGCCACGTAGATCACCATGAAGGGCGCGACGAACAACATCCCGTGTTGCGTCCAGCCGCGCTTGACCTTGGCCTCGGTGACGGGGGTGGCGGCCGCGGGGGCGGCGACGGTGGTCGTCATCATCGCTCCTGGGCGGGGAAGGGGTTCGGGGCGGAAAGCAGCCGGGTCAGCGACGCCTTGGCCGCGGCCAGGCCCTCCTCCGGCGTGCGTTGGCCGCTGATGACCGGTGAGAACGCCTCGCCGAACAGGATCCACAGCCGCGAGGCCGAGCCGGCGAACCAGACCTGCGGGTCGAGCGCGACCTCGGTGATGACCGAGCGGTACTCGGACTGGGGCTGCAGCGCGAGGTACTCGGGCTTCTCCAGCGCCGGAAGGTATGCGGGCACGTGCCCGGCGACCGCCCAGTCGGCGCTGTTCTTGACGATGTCGGCGATGAAGCGGTAAGTCGCCCGCTCGACCTCCGGATCGCGATCGCGCTGGTGCGGCAGCACGAACGCGTGGCAGTCGGCCTGCGCCGCGCCTGTGCCGAAGACGCTGGGGAAGCGGGTCATGCTGAACGGGGTCTTGCGTTCCTTGAGCCCGGTGGTCTCCCAGTCGCCGTTCCAGAGGAAGGCGGCCTGGCCGTTGGTGAAGTTGGCGACGGAGGCGCCGTAGTCGGTGCGCCAGTCGCACAGCCCTTCCTCGCCGAGCTGGGCCATGAGCCGCAGTGCCTGGAGCGCCTTGGCGTCGTCGATCGTGATCTGGGTGCCGTCGTCCGACAGCAGGGTGCCGCCGCTCTGCGGATACAGCGAATACCACACGCGCCAGGGGCCCACCGTGCCGAGCCCAAGCGCGTCGAACGCCAGCGGCGGCTTGCCGCCCATCACCTCCTTGGCCTTGCGCAGCATCGCCAGCAGTTCGTCGGGGCCCTTGGTGGGCAGCAGCTTGCCGTCCGAGCCGAGCAGCCCCGCCTTGCCGCAGATGTCGGTGTTGTAGTACTGCACCATCGGGTGGGCGTCGAACGGGATCGCGTACAACACGCCGTCGAGGTGGGCGCGTTCCCAGATCGGCGGGCTGAAGTCGGCGGCGCGCAGGCCGGCCTCCTCCAGCAGCTTCACGTTGAAGGGGTCGAGGATCGCGCCGGCGCCGATCCCGGCCAGCCGGGCCAGGTGGAAGGTGGCCAGGTCGGGCGAGCGTCCGCCGGAGCCGGCCATCGCGATCTTCGTGTAGTACGGCTCGCCCCAGGCCAGCACGTTCTCTTCGACGAAGATGCCGGGGTTGCGCGTGGCGAACGCCTTGACCATCTGGTTCATGATGATGCCGTCGCTCGCGCCGAGGAAATGCCAGTACTGGACGCGGGTCTGGGACGAGCCGAGCCCGACCGGGATGGCGCAGCCCGTGGCGGCGGCGCCGGCCAGCGCCAGGCTGCCGCCGAGAAGGGTCCGGCGGGTGATGTGGGGGTGACCTTGCACTGTGGCCTCTTCCTTCACCGAGCTGTTGCTTGGCCGAGTTCTCGCGGAAGGTGTTGAGTGTCTGGGGTCTGACTGGGGAGTGTTGAAGGCTGCCCGGTGACGGGGCGGGCCTGCGGAGTACGCAGGCCGCCGTGCGGACCCCGTATTTCAGCGGGGTTACCCGAGTGTTAGCGGTAACACGAATCGTGTCAACCCCGGTCGCGGCCGCACTCCCAGACCACCGAGCCCTTGACCAGTACCGGTGATAACGCTAACAATCTGGATCGACGTAACGCCCGCGAAACCAGGAGCCACCTTCGTGCATCAGGCCAAACTCACGATCGATCCCGCGTTCAAGGTCGCTCCGGTACGGCGGCGCACCTTCGGCACGTTCGTCGAGCATCTCGGGCGATGCGTGTACACCGGCATCTACGAGCCGGGACACCCCACCGCCGACGAGGACGGCTTCCGCCGCGACGTGCTGCGGCTGACCAGGGAACTGGGCATCTCCACGGTCCGCTACCCCGGTGGCAACTTCGTCTCCGGCTACCGCTGGGAGGACGGCGTCGGGCCCAAGGACCGGCGCCCGCGCCGGCTCGACCTGGCCTGGCACAGCACCGAGACGAACGAGGTCGGCGTCGACGAGTTCGTCCGCTGGTGCCGCAAGGCCGACGCCGAGCCGATGATGGCGATCAACCTCGGCACCCGCGGCATCGAGGCGGCCCTCGACCTGCTGGAGTACTGCAACCACCCCTCCGGCACCACGCTGTCGGACCTGCGCGCCGCCAACGGCGCCAAGGAGCCCCACGCCATCAGGATGTGGTGCCTGGGCAACGAGATGGACGGCCCCTGGCAGACCGGCCACAAGACGGCCCGCGAGTACGGCAGGCTCGCCGCCGAGACCGCCCGCGCCATGCGCATGGTGGACCCGGGGCTGGAGCTGGTCGCCTGCGGCAGCTCCAGCTCCAGCATGCCGACCTTCGGCGCGTGGGAGGCCGAGGTGCTGGAGGAGACGTACGACCTCGTGGACTACATCTCCTGCCACGCGTACTACGAGGAGAAGGACGGCGACCTCGGCAGCTTCCTGGCCTGCTCGACCAACATGGAGTACTTCATCCGCTCTGTCGTCGCCACCGCCGACCACGTCGGCGCCCGGCTGAAGTCGCGCAAGCGGATCGACATCTCCTTCGACGAGTGGAACATCTGGTATCTCTCGCGCTTCCAGAACGCCGAGCCCCCCACCGACTGGCCGGTCGCGCCGCGGCTGCTGGAGGACCACTACCACCTGGCCGACGCGGTGGCGTTCGGCGGCCTGCTGATCACGCTGCTGGCCAACAGCGACCGGGTGACCGCCGCCTCGCTGGCCCAGCTCGTGAACGTGATCGCGCCGATCATGACCGAGCCCGGCGGGCGGGCGTGGAAGCAGACCACTTTCCACCCGTTCGCGCAGGCGTCCAGGCACGCGGCCGGCGACGTGCTGCGGATCGAGCCGGTCTCGCCGTCGTACGAGACGGCAGACTACGGCGACGTGCCGCTGCTGCACGCGGTGGCCACGCATTCGGAGGAGGGCACGACGCTGTTCGCGGTCAACCGCTCGGCCGACGGTCCGCTCTCGCTGGAGATCGACGCGCGGGCGCTCGGCGGCAAGCGCATCGTCGAGGCCACCACGCTGACGGACGCCGACGTCTACGCCCGCAACACGGCCGACGAGCCCGACCGCGTCGCGCCCCGGGCGAACCCGGACGTCGAGCACGATCCGATGCGGGTCCTGCTGCCGCCGGTCTCCTGGAACGTGATCAGGCTCGGCTGACCCGCCTGGGTGCGGGGCCGGTGCTCTCCCTGACGACGAGCTCCGGCTCCACCAGGCGCCGCGCCTCCGGCTCGGCGCCCGCCATCCGGTCCAGCAACATGTGGAAGGCGTACCTGCCGACCGCGCCGAAGTCCTGCCGCACGGTCGTCAGCGGCGGCCAGAAGTAGGCGGCCTCGGGGATGTCGTCGAACCCGGCCACGCTCACGTCCTCGGGAACGCGCCGCCCCGCCTCGCCCAGCGCCCGCAGCACGCCGAGCGCCATCTGGTCGTTCGCCACGAACACGGCCGTGACCTCGGGATCCTCCGCGAGGCGGCGGCCGAGTTCGTAGCCGGAGCGCGAGCTCCAGTCGCCGCGCAGGATCTCGGGCACCGGCCGGCCGGCCGACTCCAGCACGCCGCGCCAGCCCTCGATGCGGTCGTTGGCGTCGAGCCAGTCGGCGGGTCCCGCCACGTGCCGGACGGTCTCGTGGCCGAGGCTGAGCAGGTGCTTGGTCGCGCGCGCGGCGCCGGCCCGCTGGTCCACCTTGGCCACCGGCACCGGGATGTCGTCGCCGGCGTCCACCGCGACCACCGGCATCTCGGGCGGCAGGTGGCGCAGGCCGTCGGCCGCGGACTCGTGCGGCGCGACGATGATCACGCCGTCGACCGCCTGGGCACGCAGCCGCTGCATGCCCTCCTCCATCGACCTGCGGTTGAGCGAGCTCAGGCTGGCGATGCTGACGTTGTAGCCGGCGTGCCTGGCGGCCTGCTCGATGCAGTAGAGCGTGGAGGCCGGGCCGTACAGCGTGGTGTCGATGCTGACCACGCCGAGCACGCCCGAGCGTCCGGTGACGAGCTGGCGGGCGGCCTGGTTGGGCCGGTAGTCGAGCTCCTTGACGGCGGCCAGCACGCGGGCCCTGGTCTCGGCCCTGACGCGTTCGGGCGCGTTGAGCACGCGCGAGACGGTCATCGTGGAAACGCCGGCGAGCACGGCGACGTCCACGAGCACCGCAGGTCTGCCCGGCTTGGATTTCACCGCGGCTCACCCCCTCGGCGGTAACGGTAACAGGCCGAAGGGGCGAGCGCGCGATCATTAGTACCTGCCGTTTCCGTAGGAGATGTCCGGCGCCCACAGGCCGGCGCTGCCGCCCGTGTAAGCGTGCGTCCACGGCGCGCCCGACGGGAACACCACGCCCGCGTCACGCCACGCGGTGCGGTCGGCTGACGTCTTGAGGGCGATGTTGTCGCCGGTGTGGGCGAGGAGGTAACCGCCGTTCGGGCGTTTCACCACGGTCGACGTCGTGGTAGGCCGGCCGCGGGATTCCGCGCATTGTCAGCGCTCATGTCAAGCGTGTCAACGAGCACTGAAAGTTTCAGGCGGCTAGCCTGCTGTGATGGGTGCACACGACGGCGGCTTCACGGTGACGCCGGAGTCCGGCCGGCTGCTGATCAAAACGGGCCGTGCCGGGCTGGGGGCGAAGGCCGGCCACGACCTCACCTTCGAGGTGACGCGCTGGCAGGCGGACCTCACCGTCGACACCGCCGATCCGGCCGCCTCCTCGGTGACCGTGTCCGTGGATCCGGAGTCGCTGGAGATCCGGCAGGCGACCGGCGGCGTGAAGCCCCTGACGGACGGCGACCGCTCGGAGATCAAGAAGAACGTGCGGGAGAAGATCCTGCGCACCCGGTCCCATCCGGCCATCACGTTCCGGTCGACCCGGATCGCCGGGGAACCGGAATCGTTCACGGTCGACGGCGATCTCAGCATGGTCGGCGTCACCCGGCCGCTCACGGTGCGGGCTCGCCTGGAAGGTGATCGCGTCCAAGGCACGGCGACCGTCGTGCAGTCCCAGTGGGGCATTCGGCCCTATTCGGCCTTCTTCGGCGCCCTCAGGCTCCGCGACGAAGTCGAGGTCGAGTTCGATTTCCGGTTCGCCACGAGCTCCTGACGCGCCCCGCCATGGGCGAGTGGGCTTCCCGTTCAGCCGGGCATGTGCGGGCGAAGGCTCAGGGTCGGCCCGGCGGACGTCGTCCGCATTCAGCCTCGCCCAGGGGCTCGCCCGTCAGCGTTCTCCTGGGCGTCGGCTCAGCGTCACCGGGCGGTGACCGAGGTCGCTAGAGAATCGCGCATGCGCAAATCTCTGTTTCTGACCGCCCTCATCGCCGCGTCGCTGGTCGCGCCGTCCGGCCCGGCGCACGCCTCCGCCGGACCCGCCGTCACGTTCGCCCTGATCGGCGACACCCCGTACGGCGACGTCCAGCAGGCCGCGTTCCCGAACCTGGTCGAATCCATCGACGCGGACCCGGGCGTGCGGTTCGTCCTGCACGCGGGCGACGTCAAGAACGGCTCCTCCGCCTGCGACGACGCCCGCTTCGAAACACTGGCCGGGCTGTTCGGCACGTTCGACGACCCGTTCGTGCTGACGCCCGGCGACAACGAGTGGACCGACTGCCACCGCACCGCCGCAGGCGGCTACCTCCCCACCGAGCGGCTGGAGGCGGTCCGCCGCGTCTTCTATCCCGTCACCGGACGTACGCTCGGCGAGCACCCGATGGGCGTGCGCACCCAGGCCCGCGATCCCCGTCACCGCGACTACCGCGAGAACGTGCTCTTCACCCGGGCCCGCGTGGTCTTCGCCACGGTCCACGTGGTCGGCAGCGAGAACGACCTGGCCCCGTGGAGCCAACTGCCCGGCGGCGACCGGCCCGAGGAGCGGCTGGCCGAGTTCCAGGCGCGCAAGGCCGCCGCGCTGGACTGGATCGACCACGCCTTCGCCGTCGCCCAGCGGACGCAGGCGCCCGGCGTCCTGCTGCTGATGCAGGCCGAGCCCATGAACACGCCGGGATTCGCCGAGATCAGGGCCCGCATCGTGGAGCGGGCGCGGGCGTACGGCAAGCCGGTCGTGCTCGCGCACGGCGACGAGCACGTCTACGAGGTGGAGCCCGGCTACGCCGGCGTGCCCAACCTGACTCGCCTGGAGACGTACGGCGACACCGCCTCCCACTGGCTCCGCGTCACCGCCGACCCCACGTCATCCGCCGTCTTCTCGTGGCAGCCGCAGACCGTGGCGGCCGGCTGAGGACGATACCGGGACCGAGCCGGCCCCCGCTGATTCCGAGGTTGTCCCGTCCGTGTCAGAGACCGTGACAACGGGAACGAGAATCTCATGACAGCCCCCGTACCAGGGGCCGGCCAGGTCTCTCTCAAGCGGGCGATCGGCCCCAAGCTCCTCATCCTGTTCATCATCGGTGACATCCTGGGCACAGGCGTCTACGCGCTCACCGGCACCGTGGCCGGCAAGGTCGGCGGCGCCCTGTGGCTGCCCTTCCTGATCGGCTTCTTCATCGCGCTGCTGACCGCGATGTCCTACGTCGAACTGGTCACCAAATACCCCAGGGCGGCCGGCGCGGCGCTCTACACCCAGCTCGCCTTCAAGAAGCCCTTCTTCACCTTCATGGTCGCGTTCACCGTGATGAGCTCCGGCCTCACCTCGGCCAGCGCGGCGGCCCGTGCGATCGGCGGCGACTACCTGGAGGCGTTCTTCACGCTGCCGAGCGTGGTGGTCGGCATCGTCTTCATCGTCGCCGTCGCGGCGCTCAACTACCGGGGCGTCTCGGAGTCGGTGAAGACCAACATCGTGTTCACGCTGATCGAGCTCACCGGCCTGCTGGTGATCGTCCTGATCGGCGTCTACGCCGTGTTCACCGGGGCGGGGGAGCCCTCCAGGCTGACCCAGATCCACGCCGAGCAGGCGGGCGGCCTGATGTACGCCCTGCTCGGCAGCACCGCGCTGGCCTTCTTCGCGTTCGTCGGGTTCGAGGACTCGGTGAACATGGCCGAGGAGACGAAGGACCCCTCCCGCAACTTCCCGCGGGCGATCTTCCTGGGGGTGGCGATCACCAGCACCGTCTACATCCTCGTGGCCATCACCTCCTCGCTCCTGGTCGCGCCCGGCGTATTGGAGCAGTCCTCCGGCCCGCTGCTCGAAGTGGTGAAGGCGGGCGGGCTCAGCTTCCCGCCGCAACTCTTCGCCGCGATCGCCATCTTCGCCGTCGCCAACTCGGCTCTGATCAACATGATGATGGCGTCCCGGCTCGTGTACGGCCTGGCCAACGAGCGGGTCGTGCCGCGCGGCCTCGGCTGGGTCGATCCGCGCCGGCGTACTCCGGTGATCGGCATCGTCTTCACCACCGCGCTGGCGATCGCGCTGATCTCGACCGGCGAGATAGCCGGCCTCGGCGACACGACCGCGTTCCTGCTGCTGTGCGTCTTCACGGTCGTCAACGTGGCCGTCCTGGTGTTGCGCAAGGACAGGGTGGAGCACGCGCACTACCAGACGCCCACCGCGCTGCCGGTGATCGGCGCCGTGCTGGCCTTCGTCCTGGCCAGCCCGCTGACCGGCCGCCCCGCCGAGGTCTACATCCGGGCCGGAGTGCTCCTGGCCATCGGGCTGGCGCTGTGGGTGATCAACTGGCTGGTGGTGCGCCGCCAGACCGCGACGGCCGCTCCGGGCGAGTGATCGATCCGAGACGGCTCAGCGGATGCCGCGGGTCCGGTATCCACCCGCCAGTGCGGCGATGCTCAGGAAGGAGACGGCCAGGAGGTAATACCCCGGCGACACCTGGGAGCCGGTTCCCGAGACCAGCGCCGCCGAGATCGCGGGGGTGAAGCCACCGAACGCCGCGACCGCCGTGTTGTAGCTGAACGACAGGCCGGTCGCGCGGGCGTCGACCGGGAACGCGTCGGCCATCACCGACGGCAGCGCGCCGAAGTAGGCGGCCTTCAGCAGGCCGAGGATCGTCATGCACAGCGTCAGGGTCAGGAACGACGGTGACGCGGTGAGCCAGACGAACAGCGGGACGACGCTTCCGCCGATCAGCACCGCGGCCGGAATCATGATCTTCAGCCGGCCGTACCGGTCGGCCGCCAGGCCGACGAACGGGGTCGCGACGGTCAGCGTGACACCGGTGATGAGCAACGCGACGAACGACAGCGAATCGTTCAGACCCAGCTGCTCGATCCCGAAGGTCGGCATGTACTGCAGGATGAAGTTGAGCGCGGTCGAGACCACCAGCGCGCCGCCGGCGATCAGCAGGCCGCCCCAGTGGTGACGGAACACGGACCAGATCGGCGAGGGGCCCTTCGCCGCCGGCTCGGGCGCCCGCGTGATCGCCGGCGACTCCTCGACGTGCCTGCGAATGTAGAGACCGACCGGCAGGACCAGCAGGCCGAACACGAACGGGATCCGCCACCCCCAGGACGCCATCTGCGCATCGGACAGCACCGCCGTCAGGCCCGCGGCGAACCCGGCGGCCATCAGGGTCGCGAGCCCCTGACTGGCGAACTGGAAGCTGCCGAGGAAGCCCTTGCGGCTCTCGTCCTGCTCGACCAGGAACGACGTGGCGGCGCCGAACTCGCCGCCGGCCGCGAATCCCTGGATCAGCCGCGCGACCACGATCCCCAGCGGCGCGACGAGCCCGAGCGTCGCGTGGCCGGGCATGATCGCGATCATGAAGGTGCCGACGACCATCAGCCAGATCGTCAGCATCAGCGCCTTCTTGCGCCCGTGCCGGTCGGCGTACGCGCCGATGAGCAGCCCGCCGAGCGGACGGATCAGGTACGTCACGCCGAACACCGCGTACGCCTGCACCAGCTGGACGCCCGGGTCGCCGCCGGGGAAGAACACCTTCCCGATGTAGGCCGCCATCAGCGCGTACACGGCGAGGTCGAACCACTCGAGCGCGTTGCCGATGGTCGCCGCCGCGATCGCTCGTCCGGAGGATCCCCGTCTGGCGGGCACGCCCTCTGCGGGCTGGGTGGAATCGGTCGGGGCGACGGCCATCGGGGGGGTTCCTTCCGGTGGGGCGCCGGCTGACGCTCGTCAGGCCGGGCGGGGGGCGGGGAGAGGGTGATCGGCCGAGGGGTTGCCGAGGGCGTGGAACAGCGTGGCGGCCAGCACGATGCCCTCCCGGGCAATCGTGCCGAGCATGTGCTCGTCGGGCGCGTGCTGGAGGCAGCCGGGGTAGGAGTGCGGCAGCCACAGGGTCGGCAGGCCGAGGATGTCGGTGAAGACGTGGTTGGGCAGAGAACCGCCGATGTTCGGCAGCACGGCGACGGGCTTGCCGGTGACCTGCTCCAGCGATCCCTTGGCCCACCCCACCCACGGGTCGTCGAGCGGCGTACGGCTGGCGGGGAAGTGACCCACGACGCTGACGTCGACCATCAGGTGGCCGTGCGCGGCGAGATGCTCGGTGATGGCCTTCTCCACCTCGCTCACATCGGTCCCGGCCACGTACCGCAGTTGCAGGACCGCGCGGGCCTGGCCGGGAATCGCGTTGACGGGGTTGCCGACGTCGCCCGACCCCAGCGCCAGGACCTCCAGCGTGTTCCAGCCGTACAGCCGCTCGGCGGCGGTCAAGCCGGTCTCGCCCCAGCCTTCGTCGGGAGAAGGGTCGCCGGGACTGCCCGCGACGGTGACGCCGGCCAGTGCCTCGCGGACCGCGTCCGGGAGCGCCGGCGGCAGCAGAGCGGGCACCCGGATGCGCCCGTTCCCGTCGACGCAGCTCGCGATCGCCCCCGCGAGGGTGGTCGCGGGGTTGCGGAGTACGCCGCCCCAGTTGCCGGAGTGGTACGCGTCGGGGCGCAGGTCGACGTCGAGGAGGATCTGGACGCCGCCACGTGCCCCGAGGAACAGCGTCGGTGTCGCCGCGTCCAGGCGCGGGCCGTCCGAGGCGATCAGCACATCGGCCCGCAGCAGCTCGCGGTGCGCGGCGGCGAACTCGGCCAGCCCCGGCGAGCCGATCTCCTCGCCGGTCTCGAACAGGAAGATCAGGTTGAAGCCGAGCGATCCCTGCCGGGCGAGCAGCAGCCGCAGCGCCGCGAGGTTGACCAGGTGCTGCCCTTTGTTGTCCGCCGATCCGCGGCCGTACCAACGGTCGCCGTCGGCGCTCAGCGTCCACGGGTCGCGGCCGTCGCTCCACCGGCCGGATTGGCCGTCGACCACGTCGGCGTGGCCATAGCAGAGGAGCGTCGGAAGGGAGGCGGACTCGATCCGGGTGCCGACCAGGAACGGGCCGCCGGCGGGATGGGGGTTGGGGTGGTCGGTCACGGAACAGCCCAGATCGGTCAGCATGGGTGTCAGGACCTCATCGAGGTATGCCCATACAGCAACGCGGCTTCCGGGCTTGGCGCTCTCGGTGGGGTAGGCCACCATCGCGGCCAGGTCGGCGAAGAATGCGCCCGAGTCGACGTACTGTTCGGCCTGTTCGATGAGGTTCGCGGGGATCACGAGGGTTGCTCCTGGGAATCGGCGGTGCCGCGCTGGCAGCAGAGTAGGGCGGTTTCCCAGGCCTCGGCCATTGCCGTTTACTGCATCCGGCGTTCTACTATTGGCAAACCTGTGCCGAGGTGGCAAGGCCGTGACCGGGAGGTCCCATGCAACTTCTGCCAGTGGGCCTGTCGTACTTCCTGGAGGTGGCGCGGACCGGGTCGGTGACCGAGGCGGCCCGTTCGCTGACCGTCGCGCCATCGGCGATCAGCAGGCAGATCACCAAACTGGAGTCGGGATTCGGGGTGCCGCTGTTCGTCAGGCATCCGCGCGGGATGACGCTGACCGAGGCCGGGTCCCGGCTCCTCGCGCATACCCGCCGCAGTGAGGCCGAGGCGTCCACTCTGGTGGAGGAGTTGCGGGCAGGGCGGGGCGCCGATGCCCGCAGCGTCACGGTGGCCTGTTCGGAGGGGTTCGCGCGCCGGCTCGTCCCGCGGGCGATGGCGGCCTTCCGGTGCGACCACCCCGACGTGACGTTCCAGCTCGACGTCGTCCCGCGCCAGGAGGCGACCCGGCGCGTGACCGAGGGGATCGCCGACGTCGCCGTCACGTACGCGATGGGGCCACAGCACGACGTCCGGGTGGAGTGCGCCGTCGTGTTCCCGGTGGTCGCGATCGTCCCGCTCGGGCATGAATTCGCCGGCCGGGATCGGGTCGGGCTGGCGGAGTTGTGCGAGCACCCCCTCGCGCTCGCCCCGACCGGGACGAGCCAGCGCGAGCTCTTCGACATCGGCGCGCAGATCGAGGGCCTGGCGGTCCGCCCGGTGCTGGTCTGTGACGGGCTCGGCCCGCTGCACGAGTTCGTCCGCTGCTCGGGCGGCATCGCGCTCGTCGGAGATCTCGGGGACCTGGAGCGGGACGCGTCGGTCGAAGGAGTCGCCTACGTACGGCTCGACCATCCGGTGTTCCGCCAGCGGGAGGCGCAGGTGCAGACCGCTCTGGGGCGGCGGCTGCCCTGGTCGGTGTCGCAGTTCACGGGGCTGCTGGTCTCGCTGCTGTGCCCGCCGGACCGCCTGGGCACGTCCCCTGCGAGCGCGACCGTATCCGGGTGACTCGCCGGGGGCGGGCCGGGGGCGGGAGGGTCAGCCGCTCTCGTGGTGCACGAGCAGCACGAACGTGCGGGCGTAGGACACGCCGACGGCCGGGCGGGGCCAGTCCAGGTCGGCCAGGGCCAGGGATCCGGCCTCGTGGTATTCGCCGCCGACCCGGATCTCGGCGGTCTCGCTTCCCTCTCCGCCGCCGAAGAACGCCTTGACGCCGATCAGGTCGTCGCGGTCGAACGTGCCCTTGAGTGCGGGGGCGAGGTGCGGGAGGAGCACGTGCTGCAGGGCCCACCGCTGCACGGCGTCGTGGTCGTCGCCGGTGCCCCAGCCGGTGATGGCGCCGTGGATGGCATGCCAGCCGGGGAATCCGTCCGGGTGGCCGGGGCCGAAGTGGCCGGCGAACGAGCCGTCCTGGGTCAGAAGTTCGAGGATCGTGCTGCCGGTGGTGTCCAGCCACGTCTGGAGGGCGCGCTCGACGGCCTCCTCCGCGGTGTCGCCGTAGCCTGAGACGCAGTCGGCGATCGTGGTGTCTGCCGGGCTGTCGATGTCGAGGACGAAGTCGAGGTCGAGGTGGCCGGGGCTGCCGGTGTGGTCGTCGCGCAGGACGACGGCGAGCGTGCCCGGGCCCTTCGCGATGCCGTCCTGGGCTTGCCACGGTTTGCCCGTCGCGGCCGACAGCCGGCCGGCCAGCATGCCCAGGACCGTCTCGTCCGGCAGGCGCGCCTCGTCCATGCCGCTCTCCCCTCGCCTCAGCCGCGCGACCGGCCCGTCGCCATGCCTTGCGGGCGGGCGTCCGGCACTTTTCGATCTTAGTGCGTGTTTGACCTTCCGCTCTGGCAGACCGTGTACTGGTACTTTCAGCAGTGGGGACATGCCGGCCTCGCTGAGACGCTGCCGGCCGAACCACGCATCAGGCCCGCCGGCAGGCCGGCCGCACCGAATCACCGACACCAGCGGCCTGCTCATCACGGTCGCGGTGAGGGCCGCGACCGCTGCTTCCCTCTCGACTTCGTACGCCGCCACGTGAAGGAGCGACTCGGGATCATCCCGGACGAGATGCCCGGCAGCCGCATGGTGATGCTGTCGCGGCCGGGCGAACCGGCCGGTTGCCTGGCCCAGGTTCTGCCCTGATGGGACCAGGATCGTCCAGCACTCGACCGCCGTCTCCCTGTCCGCCCGCCGCCGGCGTTGCACACATGTGCGGCGAGGACCATGCCAAGCAGACGTTAGGCCTTCACTAAGTGCGATGGCACACCGTGGTGGCATGAACACACCAGACCTTACAGCTGTGCGCATCCTTCATCGCGCGATGCGTGGCGACCTGCACCGTCTCGTCGAGCTGACCGGCGACATCGGCGCCGGACGGGACATCGTGGGACTGGCCCGGGCCGCGGCGCTGGCAGGCTTCATCAGTGACGTGTGCCATGCGATCCATCTCCACCACACAAGAGAGGACAGCATCACCTGGCCGCTCATCGAAAGCTCCGCCGGAGCCGCCGTCGATCTCACCGATCTGTCCGACGATCATTCCGGGCTTGATCCGATGCTCGACGTGCTCCGGGCCGCGGCCCATTCGTTCGCCGCGAACCCGAGCGACGTCTCGAAGCTGGCCACATCCGTACGGCAACTGTCCGAGCATCTCGACGAGCACATCGAGGAGGAAGAACGAAGGATCTTTCCCGTGATCGAGAAGTACGTGTCCGCCGAGGACTGGAAGAAGTCGGAAGACGTCATCGGCAAGCAGTCCACCATGAAAGAGATACGGTTTGATCTCGCGTGGGTGGACCGCTACGCCACGCGGGAGGAGATGGCACAGCTCCGCAAGATCACCGGGCCGGCGCTGGCGATCCTCATGCCGCTGCTTCGGCCGGGCCATCGGCGCCGTCAGCGGGTCGTCTTCGGCGCCAGCGCCTGACGTGCCCGTTCGGCCCAGTGCGGGGACCCGATGCGGGTGGCGACCTCCAACGCGGTGGCATAGTGTCCTGCCGCGGCGGGCGGGTCGCCGAGATATCCGGCGAGTTGGCCCAGCGTGTGCGCGATCGGGCACAGTGTGATCGACGCGCTGTGCAACCCGGCCAGCTCTCCCGCCCAGGGGAGAAGCAGGCGGTAGCACTCCTCGGCAGCCTCAGCAGCGTCGAGCGCGATCGCGTTCTCCGCCCGCAAGACCGTGAAGACTTGCTGGTACGCCCCCTCATAAGGGTGGCGGGAAGGCCAGGCAGCCCGGGCTTCGTCGAGGCGCCCGGCGGCGATCAGCGAATGTGCGAACGCCTCGTCCAGCACCTGCGGGATTCGTGCCCGGGCGTCGGCGAGGTCGGCCACGGACTCGGCGTCACGGCCGCACGCGAACCGCGCCGCGAATCTGCCCAGCGCGCCGAAGACGATGGCGTTGGCTCCGCCCGCCTCGCCCATCCGCTCAGCCATGGCCGTGTAGACGGCCTCGGCGTGGTCGAACTCGCCCATAAGCAGATGATGGACGGCGTCGAGGAAGTTCAGAATGGTCAAGATCAGAGCGAGCTGGCCGCCCGTCGAATATTCGACCGCCCGATCGGCGTGCCATCGCGCCTTGTCCCATTCGCAGCGACCCAAATTCACCATGACCAGCGCGTAGTGGCCGAACGTCTGGTAGCCGAGCAGCCCGCTCTCGGCCGAGAGCTCCAGCATTTCGTCGCCGAGCTGCTCCAGCTCCTCTCCTCGGCCGGGGAGGTTCAGAACCCAGAAGCGGGCGTTCAGGGCCATGCAGACCAGCTGGGGATCGCCCAGTCTCCGGGCGATCTCCAACGCCTCGGAACTCACGGCTTCAACCAGGTCGAGGTCGTTGTCATAGATCTCGTGGCTCAAAGCCACCAGCAGACGGCACCTCAATTCGCCGGCGTCGGCCGGGAGCGAGTTCCGGATCGCCTGCACGATGTCGTGGTCGACCTTGGTGTCCGGCTGGATCGTCCAGATGGTCGGCGCGTCGAACGAGGTCACGGCGCGAGCCACCGCCAGTGGGTCACCGAGCCGGCGAGCGATCGCCAACGCCTTGTGCCGCATCCGCAGCGCCGACATGACATCGCCTGAATGCGCGTGTGCGGAGACCAGGCGGCAGAGGAGATCCAGCCGCGGCTCGTCGGCTGGATCGGTGCTCAGGTCGAGCGCTTCGAGGGCACCCGTCAGCAGGGCCGTCGCCTCGCGGTGGGCGTAGAGGCTGGACGCCTGGGCCGCCGCTCGTCCCGCGTACTCCGCGGCTCTGCGCGCCGTGACGGAGGTCGCGGAGGCGAGGGCGTGGTGACCGAGCGCCCCGACGTCGGCGGGCCGGATCCGCTCCAGCGCCTCCACGACCCTGCCGTGCAGCCTGGTACGGCGGAGCCTTGGAACGTCCTCGTAGAGGGTCTCGCGTACGAGCACGTGGGCGAAGCGGACGTGGCCCGGGAGGGGCTCTGTGAGCAGGCCGGACAGCACTCCGATCTCCAGCCCGTCGAGCACGATGTCCTCGTCGGCGTCACTCATGGCGATCAGTACGTCGGCGTCGGCGTCGCGGCCCAGGATCGCCGCGTTGCGCAACGTCGTCTGGGCAGTGGCGGGAAGCCGGGCGATGCGCCTGCGGATCACGCCACGGACGCCCGGCGGCAGACCATGTGCCGCCGACGGCCCCTCCGCTGCGAGCAGCCGGGCGATCTCGGAGACGAACAGCGGGTTTCCCCCGGTTCGTTCGGTGACGGTTCGCACGGTGGCGGCGTCGACCGCAGTACCGGAGCGTTCCAGGAGGAGCCGGCCCACCTCCTCCTCGCCGAGGCCGGGCAGGGTGACGTTCTCCGCCGCCTGTACGGCCAGCGCGGCACCGGTCGCCAGCAGGTCGCCGTCCGCCTCCGATGGCCGATGCGTCAGCAGCACGAGCACCGGCGTGACCGCCATCCGGCTGGCCAGGTGGCGGAGCAGTTGCAACGTCTCCTCGTCGGCCCGATGGGTGTCCTCCAGCACGATCAGCAGCGGACCCGGGACACTCTCCAGATAGTCGCCCACCGCCTGGGCGAGCCAGAACTGGCCGACCTGGGCCGCGTCGTCGGTCAGCAGAGGCGCGAGTCGTACGGCGATCTCGGGATCGGGCGGGCGGTCGGCGGTCAGCTGGCGCAGCACCTCGCTCCACGCCCATGCGGGAGGCACACCGCCCTGGGTCTCCGGACAGCGGCCGACCACGGTCTGCCATCCCTCTGCGGAGAGAGCGCGGGCCAGGGCCTCCGCCAGGGTGCTCTTCCCGGAACCGGCGTCGCCGCCCAGCCAGGCCACGCGGAACCCCCGCGTCGCCTGCGCGGCGGCGGTCTTCAGACGGGCGAGCTCCGCCGTACGGCCGATCATCGCCGACGTCGGGGGAGGCGCGGGAGATGAAGGCGGGGGGCTGGGCGCGGCCTGCGGCCTGTCGGGAGGCGGCGTGAGAGGTGCACGGTGCAGAAAATCCGCGTGGACGAGGATGTCGGCCTCGAGTTTCCTCAGGTCGGGTCCAGGGTCGACGCCCAGCTCGTCGGCGAGGGTGTCGCGGGTCCTGCGGAGCACGGCGAGAGCTTCTCCTTGCCGCCCGGCCCGGTAGTACGCGAGGGCGAGCAGCCGCACGGCGTTCTCCCTGAGGGGATGCCCGGTGACGTGGCGCTCCAGCTCGGGGATCGTCTCCGTGTGCCGGCCCAGCGTGAGGCCGGCCTCCGCGCGGTATTCGACGGCCACCATCCTGAGCTCTTCGAGCTGCACGACCTCGGGAACGGCCCATTCCTCGTCCGCGAACTCCGCGTAGGCCGGACCGGTCCAAAGCGCCAGCGCCTCGTCGATCGTCTCGAGCGCGCGTGCCGGCTCTCCGCTGTTGAGCGACGCCGCCGCGGCGGCGATCAACTTGGGGAAATGCCAGGCGTCGACCGCATCGGCGTCAAGGTGCAGCCGGTATCCGGGCGGAGCGCTGATCAGGAGCGTGGCCGGGGTTCTGGGGGTGCGGCCGGGCTCCAGGACGCGACGCAGGTTGGAGATGTAGACCTGCAGCGTCGCCGTCGCCTTCGGCGGGGGCTGGCCCTGCCACAGGTCGTCGATGAACTGATCGGTGGAGACCACGTACCCGCGGGCACAGACCAGTCGCGCGATGACGGCGCGCTGCTGCGGCCCGCCCAGATCCACCGGACGACCTGCGACTTCAGCTCTGAACTGCCCAAGAACCCGCAATCTGACCATATCGGGAGAAGCATAGACTTCCACGACGTTACCGGCATAGATGCCGCGGTGCCGATCACCAAGATGAAGCCGGGAGGCCGTCGATTGGTTCGAGCACCACGATGGGGAAGGGGCGCCGGGTCTTGGCCACATAGCTCAGGTAGGCGGGATACCGGCTGCTCATCACCTGCCACAGGCGTTCGTGCTCCTCGCCCGCGGCCTGGCTCGCGCGCACCTTCACCGCGCTCAGCCCATCCGCGCCGCCCACCTCTATCTCCGCGACGGGGTCGTCACGGAGATTGAGCCACCAGGCGGGAGTAGCGTCGTCTCCGCCGTTCGAGGCGATCACAACGAATCGACGGCCGTCCCTGCCATACCCGAGCGGTCGTGTCCGAGGCAGGCCACTCTTCCGGCCTCTCGTGGTGAGGAGCAGAACGGGGATGCCACGCACGGTGGCGGGCCTGCGTCCGCCGCTCTTGCGATAGGTGCTCACCTGCCTGTCGCAGACATACCTGATGAGCGCGACGAGGAAACGTGATCGCTTCGCCATGGCCGCTCAGCTCCCGAAGCCGAGTCGCCGGGCACGGTGAACGATGCGGATCCCCGTGAGGTCAAGGGCATTCATGCTGGTTCTCCCTCGTGTCGAGTTGTCTGGAACACCGTGACTCGACGCGCTAAATGCCTACCTAACGGTGACTTGGGGAGCTTGTTCTCGACCAAAATCCTGGGCGTATGCCCTGATCAGGACTTATGGCATCCATCCACATATAGCGGACGGTGTCCTTAAAGTCGCGGCGTGTCGCCATGACATCGTGCGGCCACCGTCTCACCTTCGCTGCGAGTCGGACATCGTCATCATCGCCTGCACCCAGCCGCCTGACCCGCCACCTGGTCGAGGACCTGCGCCGCCCGTGGGAGAAACCCGCCCTGCCCGGGCGGCCGCTCGGAAAACCTGCCTGTTCGCATGCGAACCCGTATTGTTGCCAGGTAATCACCAGGAAGCAACGGTAATCTGCGTCGGCATGAACTGGCAGCGTAAGGTCAACAAAGCGCTGGTCAGGTTCACCGGATTCCAGATCGAACGAGTTGGGAAAGCGCCGCCCGCCCCTCCCGCCCCCGAGATCAGACCGCCCGCGGATCCGCTAACCGACCGGCTGCTCGACGCCCCCGTGTTCCTCCTGTCGCCCGTGCGGTCCGGCTCGACGCTCCTGCGGTCGATTCTCAACGCCCACTCGTCCCTGCACGCCCCCCATGAGCTGCACGTACGGCGCCTGCGGGTGCACTTCGACACGAATCTGGCCGCGAAGGCGATGGCGGCGCTCGGGCACAACCAGGCCGACCTGGAACATCTGCTGTGGGACCGCGTCCTGCACCGCGAGCTGGTACGCAGCGGCAAGCAGTACATCGTGGACAAGACGCCCGCGAACGCCTTCGCCTACGAGCGCATCGCCGCCTGCTGGCCGGACGCGCGCTTCGTCTTCCTGCTCCGCCACCCCGCCTCGATCGCCACGTCGTGGCACGAGGCCGCCCCGGACAAACGTACTCCCGAGGAGGCCACGCTGGACGCGCTGCGGTACATGAAGGCCGTGCAACGGGCCAGGAAGGCCCTGCCCGGCCTGACCGTCAGGTACGAGGAGCTCAGCGCCGAGCCGGAGCGGGTCACCCGCGAGATCTGCGCGTTCCTGGGCCTGGAGTGGGAGCCGGACATGCTCGCGTACGGCAGCCAGCCGGTCCTGGAGAAGGGACTCGGGGACTGGCGCGACAAGATCCGCTCCGGCGCCGTGCAGCCCGCCCGCGAGCTCCCCCGCGAGGACCAGATCCCTGAGGCGCTGAAGCCCATCTCCCGGACCTGGGGGTACCTCTCGTGAAGATCCGCTACCTCATGCTGCACGCGTACGGCATGGGCGGCACCAACCGCACGGTCGTCAACCAGGCCAACGCGATGGCCGCGTCGGGGCACGAGGTCGAGCTGGTCAGCGTGGTACGGCGGCGCGACACCCCCCGGTTCGCGCTGGACCCGCGGATCACCATCACCACGCTGGTGGACCAGCGCGCCGGCCGGGCGCCCGACTCGATCGGCCGCCGGGCCTGGCGCCGGGTACGCGGGAAGATCGTGCCGCGCGGGGAGTTCGCGGCCGACTACTTCACCGAGCGGGTGGAGTGGGCCGCGATGGACTACTGCGCCCGGCTGCGCGACGGCGTCCTGGTCACCACGCGGCCCGCGCTGAACCTGATCTCCGCCCGCCGCACGCCCAAGAGCGTCGTCAGGGTCGCCCAGGAGCACATGAACCTGTCGGCCTACCCCGACACCATCCGCAGGGAGATCGCCCGCCACTACGGGCGGTTGGATGCGATCACGGTGCTGACGGGGACGAACCGGCTCGAATACCAGCGGTTGCTCCCCCGGACCCCGATCGTGCAGATCCCCAACGCCGTGCACAAGAGCGATCAGGAACGTTCCCGGCAGGTCGATCCCGTGGTGGTCGCCGCCGGGCGGCTGGTGCCGCAGAAGGGGTTCGACCTGCTGATCCAGGCCTTCGCGCAGGTGGTGGCCGACCATCCGGGGTGGCGGCTGCGCATCTGCGGGGCCGGGCCGCGCAAGGGGCAGCTGGAGGGGCTCGTCGAGCAGTACGGGCTGGGCGAGCACGTGGCGCTGACGGGGCGTGCCGACCAGCTGGAGCGGGAGCTGACCGAGGCCTCCGTGTACGCGCTGAGCTCGCGGTTCGAGGGCCTGCCCATGGTGATGATCGAGGCCATGACGCACGGGCTGCCCGTGGTGGCGTTCGACTGCCCGACCGGGCCGGGCGACGTGCTGACCGACGGCGTGGACGGGGTGCTGGTGCCGCCCAGGGACGTGGACGCGCTGGCCGCCGCGTTGAAGCGGGTCGTCGCCGACCGGAAACTGCGGGTGCGCATGGGGAAGGAGGCGGTGAAGACGTCGCGGGCGTACGCGCCGGAGCTGGTGATGCCTTTGTGGGAGGATTTGTTCGCTGAGCTTCTTGAGGGCGAGCGCGTGGCCGACAACTTCTGGAGCGCTCGCTGACGGCTTCGTTCGCCGGAAAAGATTTACCTGCCGAAATCTCCTGCCGCGTCGGCATTTCCCGGCCCTTTGTGGCGAAATTTCGGCTATTTCGTCAAAGGCACTCTAAAGTTCGCGGCAGCCTGGGCCCATGCGTATCCGGAAAGCCCGCCTGGCCGTACTGGCCGGCTTCTTTGCCCTGGTCACGGGCCTCGCGGCGCCTGCCTACGCGGACGCGCCGGCCCCGCTCGCCGCCGCCCCCGCCGCACTCGACGCACCCGCGGTGTACGGGCGGGCGGCGTACCTGATCGACGCCTCGTCGGGCGAGGTGCTGTTCGAGGAGGACGGCGGCGAGCGCATGCCGATCGCCAGCCTCACCAAGACCATGACGGCATATGTCGTATTGAAAACCGCCAGACCGGCGGACGTGGTGCAGATCGCGCCGGCGGACGTCGCGTACGCCGAGGACGGCGGCGGCACCACCGCCGACCTGCGCGCCGGCGACCGGCTCACGGTCGGCGAGCTCCTGTACGGCCTGATGCTCCCCTCGGGCGCCGACGCCGCGCACGCCCTGGCCCGCACGTACGGCCCCGGCGTGGACGGCTTCGTCGCCAAGATGAACGCGACCGCCCGCGAACTGGGCATGAACGACACCCGGTACGTCAACGCCGACGGCCTGCCCACGCCGGGCGGCGACGGCTACTCCACCGCGCGGGACCAGGCCGTGCTGGCCGCCCAGGCACTGCGGACCCCGCTGATCAAGCAGGCGACCGGCACCCGGTACCACTCGCTCGACGCCACCGATGAGCACCGTTCCTACAGCTGGCGCAACACCAACCGGCTGCTCGGGACGCCGGGGGCGATCGGGGTGAAGACCGGGTTCACGCGGGCGGCGGGATTCTGCCTGGCGTTCGCGGGTGAGCGGGAGGGGCGGCGGCTGGTCGGCGTGCTGCTCGGCGAGTCGGTTTCGAGCCGCCGGTTCAGCACGGCCGAGGCGCTGCTGAGCTGGGGAGCCGCCCGCCAGGCCGCATGAGCCGGGCCGGCGGGCATCCGCCAGGCCCCGCCTGGCGCAGCCGGGAGGACCGGGATGGGAGACCTTGCCGGACATTTCACACCATGGACGGCGTTGATCCTTTGGTTTAGTTTGCCCGACATGAAGCTTCGAATCGCGTTGAGCGCGATGTCAGTGACCTTCGTGCTCGCGGCCGCGTCCCCGTCCGCTGCCCACGCCGGCCCGCCCCGACTCGGCTGGGAGCTCAAGGAGACCGGGGTGACCGCGCGCCTGCGCGGCCTGTCGCCCGTCAGCCGCGACGTGGTCTGGGCCTCCGGCTCGGGCGGCACGGTGCTGAGGACCGTGGACGGCGGCCGGAGCTGGCAGAACGTCTCGCCGCCAGGCACCGCCGACCTGCAGTTCCGCGACATCGAGGCCTTCGACGCGCGCCGGGCCGTGGCATTGTCCATCGGCGAGGGCACGAACTCGCGGGTCTACCGTACGGAGGACGGCGGGCGTACCTGGACGGAGACCTTCAGGAACGACGAGCCTCGGGCGTTCTACGACTGCCTGGCCTTCTTCGACGGGCGGCACGGGCTGGCCATGAGCGATCCGGTGGACGGCAGGTTCCGGATCCTGGCCACGGAGGACGGCGGGCGGAGCTGGCGGGTGCTGCCCTCCGACGGCATGCCGGAGGCGCTGCCGGGCGAGGCCGGGTTCGCGGCGAGCGGGCAGTGCCTGGTCACGGCGGGCGGCCGGGACGTGTGGCTGGCCAGCGGCGGGGCCGAGCGGTCGCGGGTGTTCCGTTCAGGGGATCGCGGGCGTACGTGGACCGTGGCCGACACGCCCATCCCGGCCGGAGACCCGGCGCGGGGCGTGTTCGGCCTGGCCTTTCGCGACCGGCACCGGGGCATCGCGGTCGGCGGGGACTTCCGGCCGGACCAGCAGTCACCCAGTGCCGGGGCCGTGACCAGGGACGGCGGGGCCACCTGGCAGGCCGCCGCCGCACCGCCGCCCGCCTACCGCTCGGGCGTGACCTGGCTGCCGTGGCCGCCGTTCGCCGCTGTCGCGGTGGGGCCGTCCGGGAGTGATGTGACGTACTCGGGCGGCAGGAACTGGGAGACGTTCGACGGCGGCTCTTTCGACGCGGTGTCGTGCGCGCGGGACGGGGCCTGCTGGGCTGCGGGCGAACAGGGCCGCGTCGCCAGACTGACCCTGAAGTAGTCCTGTCCTCGTCCAGGTCCTCATCGCCACGCCCGCCCTCGACCGGCGGGCGACCGCCTGCCGGAGGGACGAGAGGCGTCAGCGGACGTCGCGGGGGCGGAACTGGATGCTGATGCGCGGTCCGGCCGTGCGGGTCGTCTTCGGGACGGCGTGCTCCCAGGTGCGCTGGCAGCTGCCGCCCATCACGATGAGATCCCCATTGCCGAGGTCGTGCCGGATCGAGGGTCCGCCACCGCGCGGCCGGAGCAGGAGGGGCCGGGCGCAGCCGACGGAGACGATCGCCACCATCGTGTCCTCGCTGCTCCCCCGCCCGATCGTGTCCCCGTGCCAGGCCACGCTGTCACGGCCGTCACGGTAGAGGCACAGGCCCGCCGTGCGGAACGGCTCCCCCAGCTCCTCCTCGTAGTGGGCGTTCAGCGCCCGCCTGGCGTCGGCGAGCACAGGATCCGGCAGGATCTCGTCCTCGTCGTAGAACTTCAGCAGCCGGGGCACGTCGACGACCTTGTCGTACATGCGCCGCCGCTCGGCACGCCACGGCACCGCCTCGGCGAGCCGCTCGAACAGCAGGTCGGCGCCCGACAGCCAGCCCGGCCGCAGGTCGATCCACGCACCGCGGCCGAGATGCGTCCTGCGGACCGTGGAGCCGAGCGGGCCGACACCGAGCTCCTCGTCGAGACCCAGCAGAGATGCTTGGAACGCGGCTCTCATGGTGCCGAGTCTACGCCAAACCTCAAACACGCATTCGATTGTGGTGGTGGTCGCTTTTTGTCGGCGCCTCGTGTCACGCTGTCATGCGCCGGATACGAGTGGCGTCGCCTCAGACCGCGCCGTGAGGTGGGAGGCCACCCGCCGCTTCGTCACGCGAAGGAGCAACGCGATGCTCACCACCGACTACCGCCCGGGCGTCCCCTGCTGGATCGACGTCAACAGCCCCGACGTCGAGCGGTCCGACACGTTCTACACCGGGCTGTTCGGCTGGCAGTCGATCACGCTCGGCCCCGAGCACCGGGACTACCGGTTCTGCCAGGTCGGCGGCAGGACGGTCGCCGGGATCAACCGCGCCACCGAGGACAACCCCGCCGCGGCGTGGCTGACGTACTTCCAGACGTCCGACGCCGACGGCGTCGCCAAGACGATCGAGCAGGCGGGCGGCACGGTCCTCTCCCCGCCGCGCGACATCGAGGGACAGGGGCGCATGGCGGTGTTCGCGGATCCGGCGGGAGCCGGGTTCGCCGTGTGGCAGCCGGGCGAGACCGAGGGGCTCGGTCTGGTCACGGAGCCGGGATCGCTCGCCTGGATCGAGCTGCACGTCTCCGACGTCGCCGCCGCGCGCGCCTTCTACGAGGCGGTCTTCGGCTGGTCCATCACCGACATGCCGATGGGCGACATGTCCTATCCCGTGGCCGCTCCCTCCGTGGGCGACGAGACGTCGTCGATGGCCGGGATCGTCCAGCTCCAGCCCGGAGGCAGTCCACACTGGCTGCCGTACTTCGAGGTGTCCGACTGCGACGCCACGGTGTCCATGGCGCAGCAACTCGGTGGCACGGTGCGGGCTCCCGCGCTGAGCATGGAGGGGGTCGGGCGCATGGCGATCCTCGCCGACCCGCATGGCGCCCGGTTCGCGGTCATCACCAGTTCCGCATGAACGGTCCGTCGTGACCGGCATCGGGCCCGCCCGATCCTGATCATCGCCGCTCATGGGGCTGGGCGAAGAACGCCCGCAGCTCCTCGCCGACGCGCTCCGGGTCGCCGGTGGCCGGGCCTTCGTGCCCGATGCGGGGGAACTCCACGCGCCGGGCGTGCGGGAGCGTCCGCTGCAGGGCGTCCATGGCGTTGCGCAACGGCGGCGGGGTCCGCTTGCCGTTCATCAGCAAGACGTCCAGGTCCGCGCGCAGGTCCAGCTCGGCGTAGCCCTCGCTCGAGGCCACCTCAGCGAAGATCCGCCCGTCGTAGCGCTGGGTGGGGATCAGCGCCCGCATGGAGACCTCACCGGGTTTGAGCGCCTGCTCCTCCTTCCGCAGATACCTGTTGAGCATCAGCGCCAGCAGCCGGCGCGGCAGCACGGCGAAGGCCCAGTGGGCCTTCGTCCCCTTGGTGAAGGTGATCACCGCGTCGGCCGGCCTGGCCTGGTCCAGTTCGCGCTCGAACCTGGGGAGCCAGCCCAGCGGGATGGCGCCGTACATGGACAGCGCCGGCTCGTACACGGCGAGCTTGTGGATGCCTGGGTGCGTCAGGGCGGTCTGCAGGGCGACGAGCCCGCCCGAGCTGTGCCCCCACACCAGATGCGCGCCCGTCTGGTTCACGAGGGCTTCCAGGTCCTGGCACTCTTTGGCCATGCCGTAGTCGTCGCCGTGCGACCCGCTCATGCCGCGGCCCCGCCGGTCGGGCACGTAGACGGTGTACGCCTCGGCGAGGGTTCGCGCCAGGCGCGTGTAGTGCTGGGACGCTTGCATGCCGCCGTGTAAAAGGATCACGCCGGGGCCGCCGCCGACCTGCCGGTAGCCGATCGTCGTGCCGTCCGCCGAGGTCACCGTGCCGGTCGTGGGTGGTGCGACGCTGTCGCTCATGGTTTCCCTCTCCCCTTAGCGATGCTAAGCCCCTTCTCCGCCAAGGTGCCTTAGCGTTGCTAAGGCGTCAATCGGGAATCGGGGAAAACGCGTCCGCGGCCGGCACCCGCCAGGTACGTCCGGAGGCGTGGCCCGGCCTGCGCGGCACGCAGTTCGTACAGGCCGGGCGACCTGTCAGGGACTTTCCCTGCGTCCGCCGCTCCTAACACTGCGACGCAGGTCCTCCTGTAACGTCTCCTGCATGTTATGGCGTTACATGGCCGGTGCCGTCGCGGCCCGTACCGGCGATGAGATGTCCGGGCCCGCCCTCCTCGTCACGGGGCTGGCCGTCACGGGGTCTCCCGTGACGGCGTCCTGGCTGTTGGCCGGGCTGACCGTCTCGGCCGCCGTCGGCGGGCCGCTGCTCGGGGTGCTGCTCGACCGGACGCGGCGGCCGGGGCGGCTGCTGGCGTGGTGCCTGTGCGGGTACGCGGCCGGGCTCCTCCTGATCCTGCACGGGCTGGGCCGGGCGCCCGACGCCGCCCTGGTCGCGGTGGCCGTGGTGGCCGGCCTGCTGGGACCCGCGCTCGCCGGCGGCTGGACGGCGCAGCTGCCCCTGGTGGCCGGGCCCGGGAGAATGGGCAGGGCGAACGCGCTCGATTCCATGAGTTACAACGTGGCCGGGCTGGCCGGTCCGGCCGTGGTGGGCGTGATGGCGGCGGCTGATGACGGCGGGGCGGCGGTGCTGGTGTGCACCGGGCTGCTCGTCGCCGCGCTTCCCGTCGCCTGGACCCTGCCCCCACGCGGCGACGGTGGATCCGGTGGGTGGGACCGGGCGCCGGGTGAGTCCGTGTGGGGAGAGCTGATCGAGGGGTTCGCCGTCATCGTGCGGAACGGGGCACTGCGGCGGGCGACGGCCGGATCGATGATCTCGTGTGCCGGGCTGGCCGTGCTCGTGGTGTCGGCCCCCGTGTTAGGTGTCCGCCTCACAGGCGAGAGCGGGTACGGCGCGCTGCTGCTGACCGTCACCGCCGCGTGCGGGCTGGCCGCGAACGCCGTGATCGCGGCAGGTGGCCGGGCATGGCGGTGGGACGCGGTGCTGGTCTGGGGGACGGCTGCACTGGGCGCGGGGACGGCGTTGGCGGCCGTGTCCGGGTCGTTCTGGGTCGCGGTGGTGGCCGCGGCCGTGGCGGGGGCGGGCGAAGGGCCGCAGCTGACCGCGTTGTTCTCGGTACGGCACCGTGAGGCGCCCGCCCGCCGGCGCGCCCAGGTGTTCACCACCGGAGCCAGTCTCAAGATCACCTCGTTCGCCATCGGGTCGGCGCTGGCCGGGCCGCTGGCGGCGTACTCGGTGACGGCGGCCCTGCTGACGGGCGCGGCGCTGCAGGCGACGGCGGTGGCCGTGCTGGCGTCACGGCGCGGTTCCCAGGCTCCGGCGGGATGAGCCCGGACGGTCAGCCCGGCACGCCGGATGAGGCGCGGGAGCGGTGGGCGGCGACGCGTTCGCGGGTGGCGCAGCGGGTGCTGCAGTAGCGACGCGGGCTGCCGCCTCCGAAGTCCATGTACGGCCGCCCGCATCCGGCCGACGCGCACAACCCTCCGGGAACGCGCTGGTAGTCGGCCAGCAGGACGGCCAGCGCCATCGCCGACGACACCAGGAACCATTCCCCCCACGGCGCGTCGTCCGCGCTGTCCACGTGCAGATGCCAGTTCGTTGTGCCACCGTGGCTGGTCAGTCTGGGGGCTTGGGCCGCTCCGGCGAGCAGCCTGTTGAGGAGGGCCGCCGCCTGGTCGGGGTCCGGCGCGCCCAGGACCTCGCGCAGGCGCCCCGCCGCCGTGCGCATGGCCGCTATGTCGTCCTCGCCCAGGTCGAGGTCTCCGGTCTCGCCGTGCTCGCGCAGCACGCGTGAGACCGACTCGGTCGACGGCTGCTCGTGCAGCAGCGCCACGCACAGGTCGACGGCTCTGACGGCCATCGCCTTGGTCGAGTGAACCTCCACCCATGCAGCGTAAGCCCGGCGTCGCACGTGGCGTGTCCGGTTGGTCATGGATGAGTCACAGTCGCCGGAATGATCGCCGCGCCAACTCCCTTGACCGCCGTGGTCATCCATGTCTAGATCGGAAAGGTTGATCGCCTCGATCGGAGGAACTGGGCATGACATCGGCATGGGCACTTCCGTCGTGACGGACGGAAGCCGGCACGTCACCGCGGAGCGACGGCGGAACCGGGCACATGCGGTGCGGATCTCCGTCGTTCTCGCGGGGATCCTCAATCTGGCCATGGCCGCGGTGCTGATCGGCGTCCCGGGCAGCGCTCCCACGCTGGACGCGGTGCCCGTGCCCGAGAGCGACGCCACGGCGCCCCCGCCGGGCACGATCAGCGCCCGCCCCGCCTCCACGCCGATCGCCCGCACACCGCCCCCCCTGCCGATCTCGGCACCCCGTACCCATCGCGGGAAGGACCACGCGGAGCCCGGCCGGGACCGCGGGCACACGCCGCCGCCCGGCGCCGGCACGAGACCGGCCGTCGTCCGCCCGACCCCCGCCCCCGTACGCCCCGCGCCCGTGTCCGTCCACCGCACGCCCCGGGGAAAGGCATCGGCGACGGCGCGGCCCGGCAGGACGAACCGGCCGGTCACCATCCCGCCCGCCGAGCCGTCCGCCGCCGCGTCCCCCAAGGTCCGGCACACTCCGCCGGGACAGACCAGGGAGCCGCCGGGGCAGGGGGTCGGCAAGGCGGACAACCCGGGCAACGGCGCCGACCCCGGCAACGGCGCCGACCCCGGCAACGGCGCCGGCCCGGGGAACGGCGCCCATCCCGGGAAGCGCGGCCGGCCGGACGTCCCGCCCGGCCTGGCGAAGAAGTAGAGCTCAGAGTGCGGCGAGCACCTCGGCGAGCCGGTCCATGGACTCCCGGCCGCCCCTCGGGCCGTCGGCCCGGATGATCGCGTCGCGGGCCTCCACCGACTGGTGCACGGACTGGGCGACGTACTTCGTCCGGCCGTCGAGCTCGACGAGCGTGACCGTCTCCAGCGCCACGTCCTCGGGCAGGCCCTCGAACGCCCACGTGCGCACGAACCGCTCCGGCGCCACGACGTCGTGGTAGACGCCGCGGAAGAAGAACTCCCTGCCACGGGCGTCGCTGTTGACGTAGCGCCAGCGGCCGCCCGGCCTGACCTCCATGAGGTCGACCCTGGTGGTGAGGAAGCGCGGTCCCCACCAGCGCGGGATCAGCTCCGGGTCGGTGACCACCCGGAACACCACGTCCCTGGGCGCGTCGAAGACACGGGTCATGACGATGTCCTGGCGACCGGGCTCGATGACGAACTCGGTGTCACTCATGGTCGTCCTTTCCTCGCTGGATCTGCCTGATCTCCCGGTCGAGGCGGTCGAACCGGTCGGTCCAGCGGTCGCGGTACCGGCCTATCCAGTCCGAGGCGCTGTCCAGGGGGGCCGTCTCCAGGCGGCAGGGCCGCCACTGGGCCTCGCGGCCCCTGCTGATCAGCCCCGCCCGCTCGAGCACCTTGAGGTGCTTGGAGACCGCCTGGAGGCTCATGTCGAACGGCTCGGCCAGCTCGTTGACCGTGGCCTCGCCGTCGGCCAGCCGGGCGAGTATCGCCCGCCTGGTCGGATCGGCCAGGGCGGCGAAGGTGAGGCTGAGCTCGTCGTCCGGCATCCAGGCCGCTCCTAGTGGTCCACGATCGCGCCGCAGGAGATGTTAACGGTCGCCGACGTCATGGTCCTGGCCCGGTCGGAGGCCACGAACGCGGCCACGTTCCCCACATCGTCCAGGGTCGCGGCCCGGCCCAGCAGGGTCCCCTCGCGTATGCCGGCCTCGATCCGGTCTCTGGCGGGGAAGTCGTCGGGGACGCTCTCCGGCACGCCGCCGGTCACCATGGTGACGACGCGCACACCGTGTTGTCCGGCCTCGCAGGCCCACTGCCGCCGCAGACCTTCCATGGCATCGAGGGCGATCTTGAACCCGCCCAGCCCGGGCATGGTCTGGGGGCCGCCGCCGCCGAACATGAGGATGACCCCGCCGCCGCGCGGGATCATGTGCCTGACGGCGGCCCTGGTGGTCAGGAACTGCGTGCGCGTGGCGGTCCGGATGGGCCGCGCGAACTCCTCGGCGGTGATCTCCATCAGCGGTTTCTGCACGTCCTGGACGCCGATGGCGTTGAAGGAGACGTCGATGCCGCCGGCCCGCCCGGCGACAGAGTCGGCGAAGGCGCCGACGGCGTCCTCGTCCATTGCGTCGACCTGCGCGGTCTCGGCCGTCCCGCCGGCGGCGCGGATGTCGGCGGCGACCTTGTCGAGCGCGGCCGTGGTGCGGCCGGCGAGGAAGACGCGGGCGCCCTCGCGGGCGAAGGCCCGCGCCGCCGCGCCGCCGATCGCGCCTCCGGCCCCGTAGACCACGGCGACCTTGTTCTCGAGGAGCATCGTAATCAACCTTTCGGTTTATCAACTTATAAGTTGAATACACGGCGGCCGACGGCCCGTCAAGGGGAAAGCGGCGTCAGAGCGGGCGGCGGCCCGCGAAGCCCAGGTCGGTACGGTGATACCAGGCGAGCTCCCGCTCACCCTCGATCCAGCACAGCCGCACCGACACCCCCTCCAGCACCGCGGGGAAGTCGACCAGCACGGGAGCGATGCCCTTGACCTCGATCCCCTGCCTGGCCCATCCGCTGACGATCTCCTCGATGCGGGCCTCGAGCGCCTTGATCTCGGGGATGCCGCCCAGCTCGGAGCCGCCCCTGGCCTGCCGGTCGAAGGTGATCTCGGCCAGGTCGGCGCGGGCGGCGATCAGCACCCGGGCGTCCTCCACGACGCCGGGCAGCAGGGCCCGGGCCTCGTCGACGGTGAAGATCCGGTCCATGCGCAAACGTTAGCGGTTCGGCTCGTACGCGTGGACGAGCAGCTTCTCCGCGTGCTCCAGGTAGTCGTCCAGATAGGCCGCCGCGTCGTCCGTCCGGCCGGCTTCGATGAGCTCCAGCAGCGCCCGGTTGCGGTGCACGAACGGCTCGTGGAGCGCCCGTGGATTGTCCATCACGTGGAAGACCAGGCGCAGCTCGGCCAGCAGCTGGCGCATCAGCTCGTCGATCCTGGGGCTGCCGTTCAGCGTCACGAGGGCCTGGTGGAAGCGGATGTTGGCGGTGCCGACCGCCTGCCAGTCGTCCTGCGCGGCGGCCCGCTCCGCGTCGCGCATGGCCTCCCTGATCACGACCAGCGCCTGCGGGGACGGCGGCCGGCGCACCGCCGAGCCCTCCAGCACGCGGCGCACCCGGTAGAGGTCGAGGGCGTCCTCGACGGACGGCAGGCGGACGAACACGCCCCGGTTAAGCTTGTGGTCGAGCAGCCGCTCGTGGCCGAGCAGCCGGAACGCCTCGCGCAGCGTGTTGCGCGACACGCCGAGCCCTTCGGAGATCGACTCCTCCGACAGCCGCTGGCCGGGGCGGAAGAAGCCCTGGCTGATGCGGTCGCGCAGGATGTCGGCCACCCCTTCGGCCATGCTGCTGCGTCCCAGCCGGGAGCGGTCCCGGGAGAGGTCAGCGACGACGTCATCCACAATTAACAGGGAATCATGGAGCAAACCTCTTGTCGAATTGTTCAACGATTCTTATGTTGAAACTACTCCCCCTTCGACAAGCAAGGAGCGATCGATGTCAGGCTCCACGCAACAGACCCGGCGGGTGATCCTCGCCAGCCTGATCGGCACGTCGCTGGAGTGGTACGACTTCTTCCTCTACACCACGGCGGCGACCCTGGTCTTCCCCAAGCTGTTCTTCCCGTCCCTCGATCCGTTCAGCGCGACGCTGGCGTCGCTGACCACCAACGCCGTCGCGTTCGTCGCCAGGCCGCTCGGCGGCGTGGTGTTCGGCCACTTCGGCGACCGGGTGGGCCGCAAGACCGTGCTGGTGGTGACGCTGCTGGTGATGGGCGTCTCGACGTTCCTCATCGGCGTGCTGCCCGGCTACGCGGCCGTGGGCGTGATCGCGCCGATCCTGCTGGCGCTGCTGCGGTTCGTCCAGGGCCTGGGGCTCGGCGGCGAGTGGGGCGGCGCGGTGATCATGTCGCTGGAGCACGGCGACGAGCGGCGGCGCGGCTTCAACGCGAGCTGGCCGCAGGTCGGCGTGCCGGCCGGATACGTGCTGGCCACCGGGCTCCTCACGCTCCTGTCGTTCGTCCAGTCCGACGAGGCGTTCCTGTCGTGGGGCTGGCGGGTGCCGTTCCTGCTGTCGGGCGCGCTGGTGTTCGTGGGCCTGTGGGTGCGGCTGAAGATCACCGAGTCGCCGTTGTTCGCCGAGGTCGATCAGCAGGGGGCCAAGGCGAAGATGCCGCTGGTCGAGGTGCTGCGCACGCACCCGCGGGCGCTGCTGTCCGCCTTCACCGCCCGGATCGGGGTGGACGTGGCGTTCTACACGTTCACCGCGTACATCATCGTCTACATCACCACCCAGCTGAGCCTGCCGCGCTCGTACGCGCTCAACGCCGTGCTCATCGGCTCGGCGCTGCAGCTGGCGCTGATCCCGTTGTTCGGCGCGCTGTCGGACCGGGTGGGGCGGCGGCCGGTGTACCTCGCGGGCGTGGCCGGCGCGGCGGTGTGGGTGTTCGCGTTCTTCCCGCTGCTGGACACGAAGTCGTTCCCGCTGATCGCCGTGGCCGCGATCGTCGCGCTGGTCACGCACGCCGCGATGTACGGGCCGCAGGCCGCGTTCATCGCCGAGCTGTTCAGCACCCGCCTGCGCTACAGCGGCGCGTCCATGGGCTACCAGGTCGCCGGGATCGTGGGCGGCGCGCTGGCGCCGATCATCGCGCTGCAGCTGTTCCAGGCGTACCAGACCACGGTGGCGGTGTCGATCTACGTGGTCGTCGCCCTGGCCGTCACGACCCTGGGACTGGCGATCGCGCCGGAGACCCGGGACCTCGACCTCACCGCCGAGCCCGAGCCGGCCCCTCGGCGGGGGATCCCGGGCCAGATCGGGCCCTTCGCGTAATCCGACTGCCGCGAAAGCCGCGGGCGGCGGCTGCCGACGCCGCCCGCGCGGAAGGGTATGGGATGAGAATCGCCTTGGCCGTCATCGCCGCACTGATCGCCCTCCCCCTGCTCATCGGGGGCGTGGGGGGCCTGGAGAGCACCGACGGCGGGCAGGTCGCCGTCGTCCGCGACGGCGGGCCGCTCGACGACAACAAAGTACGCGAGGTGATCGACCCCGGCTCCGGGCTGACCTGGACCGGCATGTGGTCGTCCGTCCACCTCTATCCGGCCCAGCAACGCTTCTACACGATCACCGCCGACGCCAAGCGGGCCACCACACTCGGGGTCGACGTGGTGACGGTGCCGAGCAGCGACGGCGTGAACCTCGGCATCGAGGGCACCCTGTACTTCACGCTCAACCTCGACCACGAGACGCTGAAGAGATTCGACGACAAGTACGGCACCCGTACCTTCCGCTCCCAGGATGACAACTCGCTCTACCCGTGGGACGGCGACGAGGGCTGGTCGGCGTTCTTCGGCCAGGCGGTGCGACCGGTGATCGACAATGCGCTGCGCGGCCAGATCGGCGCCATGCGCTGCGCCGAACTGGTGCCCTCCTGCGCGCTGCTGGAGAGCTCGGACCTCAAGGCGGGCGACAGCAACACGAGCATCGCCAAGGTTCAGGACGCGGTCAACGCCTCCCTGGCCCGCGACCTGCCGGTCACGCTGGGCGGCGAGTTCCTGACCGGGCTGCGGTTCACGCTGGTCAAGGTGACGCTGCCGGCGGACGTGCAGAAGGCGGTCGACCGGTCGCTGGCCGCCTCCGCGGCCGTGTCCGAGGCCCAGGCGAAGGTCGCCCAGGCCAAGGCGGAGGCCGAGGCGAACCGGGCCCGGCAGGACGGCTACGACAAGTGCCCGGCCTGCGCCGAGATCGAGAAGCTGAGGTCGCTGCCGCAGGGCATCACGGTGTACGCCCCGGGGAATCCGCAGTCGGTGGTGATACCGTCGCGATGAGGGCCGTGCGCCGCCACCTGCCCTTGAAGGCCGCCATCGAGATCAGGAACACGACCTGCCCGGCGAGCGCCACGCCCAGCCACGTCTGCCAGCCGCCGGCCTCCACCACCACCGGCGAGACGACCAGCAGCACCACGATCATGACGCGGACGACCATGCCCCAGATGCCGAGGGCGGAGCCCTGCAACCGGGATTCGACGTCCTCGGCGTTCTCGGAGAAGTTCGCCATCCACGGCACGTACGCGACGCCCATGAACAGGTAGAGCAGCGCGTACACGGCGGTGACGTGCGCCGCCGGGACGCCGGGGCCGATGAGGGCGATGAAGTACGCCAGCGTCGCCACGGTCAGCACCGTCCCGGCCGCGGTGAACGGCTTGCGCACCTGGATCCGGTCGGAGATCCGGCCGACGATGACGACGGCCACGGCGTTGAGCACGATGCCGAGCGCCACCACCTGGTTGGCCGCGGCCGTCTCCATGCCGAACGCGCCGGCCAGGATGGTCTGGCCGAAGATCGCGAACGTCCAGTAGAGCACCTGCCAGCCGGTGTTGCCGAGGACGTGCGCCCACAGGTGCGGATGCCGGAACAACTCCCGCACCCGGCCGTGGCCGGTCCGCCCCTCGGCACGCACGGCCATCTCGGCTTGGAGCACCTCGGCCCGCAGTGCCGCCGACGGCTCGGCGATCTTCCAGATGATGATCGCGCACAGGGACAGCGACACGATGCCCATGATGATCGCCTGGGACTGCCACGCGTTGCCGAACAGCGGCAGGGTGAACCCCGCGATGAGCGAGGCCAGGAACGACGCCCCGACCGGCCCCCACGTCCAGAACGCGAACGCCTGCGCCCGTCCCATGCGCGGCGAGAAGTCCCGTACCAGCGAGGCGGTGATCGTGATCCCCGCGCCCTCGATGAACAACATCAGGCAGCGGATCCACAACAGCCCGGCCACGCTGTCCACGGTGGCCAGCAGGAAGTTGCAGGCGGCCGTGATCGTCAGGGTCGGCACCAGGAGCGTGACCCGCCCCCACCGGTCGGACAGGATGCCGCCGAACCCCGCCGAGATGCCGCCCACCAGCACCGACAGCGCGGCGATCTGCCCGTAGACGGTGAGCGACATGCTCAGGTCATCCATGAGGAGGGGCAGAATGGTGGCGATCGTGGTCTCGAAGTTGGCCACCAGGCTCGCCAGCACCGCGATGGACAGAAGGAAGATCCGGCGGCGGCCGATGGGGTAGACGCTCAGCTCACGAACGTAGAAGGGCTTCATGCCGCGCCTCCAGGGGACGGACAGCCGTGGGACGTCGCTTCTAGAACGTGCTTCTAGTTCCCCAAAGCTTTCCGTTTCGTACGAATAAGTCAACGTTTCGGGGGATCACGGGGTGATCTCGATTCCCGGCTCTGGGTTGTGACGGAATCGCCATCTATTCACAGAACAACAGACCCCGAATAGGCATAAACTGCGCGCCTGTGAGCCTGCCTGTACGTGAACGTTCCCCCCGGCCGGGCGGTGGTCGGCACCGTCGCCCCGTGCCCACGTCCCTGCCGCCGGACGCTCCCCTGCTCGTGCTCGCCACGCCGGGCGAGACCGCCGGCGTGGCGGAGGAGATCGCGGCGGTGGTACGCGTCGACAACCCGCAGATCGAGGTCCGGCTGACGCGCGTCACCGACCTGGCGGACTCCCTGCCCGCCGGCCGCGAAGCCGTGGTGGTGCCCCTGCTCACCTGGGAAGACCCCGTCGTCATGGCGGAGATCGGCAAGGCCGTGGCGGCCACGGGCACCGGGGCAGTGGTGACCGACGCGCTCGGGCCGCATCCGCTGCTGGCCGAGGCGCTGCACATCCGGCTCGCCGAGCGCGGTCTGGCCCGGGCCGACCGCGTACGCCTGCTGAACGTCTCCAGTCCCGTGGACGCCGTCATCCTCGGCACGGTCGGCGGCGAGCGTGCGGTGCGCGCCCTGCAGGCCACCGCGGTGCTGCTGGCCTCCCGGCTGACGCTCCCGGTCGTCGCCGCCGCGCTCGACAGCGACCCCGGCGTGAGCGTCGCGGCCCAGCGCCTGCGCGGGGCAGGCGCGCAGCGGCTGGCGATCGCCCCCTGCATGATCGGCCACGAGGCGCATCCCGGGATCGTCGAGCGGGCCGCAGCGGGGATCAACGCCGGCTACGCCGAACCGCTCGGCTCGCACAGCGCCGTCGCCGAACTTGTCGCGCGAGCTTACGGAAGTCAACTCGCAACTTGACAAGGGCTTGTTAAGATCACGGGACTCGCGTTACCGTCTGCGCATGCGTCACGTGCTGTGGAACGGCGAACGGCTCGGCCTCCGTGAGGTCACGGAGGCCGACGTGCCGGCCCTGCACGCCGTCTACGGCGATCCCACCGTGACGCAGTACATGCCGTTCGCGCCGCGCAGCCTGCCGGAGGTGAGCGCGCTCGTCCGCCTGGCCATGGAGGCCGCCGAGGAGGAGCCGCGCCTGCTGTACGTGATGGCCGTGGTCGACGCCGGGCGCCACGACGTGATCGGGGTGGCCCGGCTGCACATCGAGACCGAGCACCCGCACAGCGCGGAGATCGGCTTCGGGCTCCACCCCGACATGTGGGGGCGCGGGGTCGGCACCGACCTCGTGCGGCTGCTGCTCTCGTTCGGGTTCAAGCAGCTCGGGCTGCACCGCATCTGGGGCGCCCGCTCCCCCGCCAACCTGCCCGCCCAGCTCGCGATGCTGACGGCCGGCATGGTGGAGGAGGGCCGCATCCGGCACCACGTGCACACGCCGCACGGGTGGCGCGACTCGATCGTGCACTCGGCGCTGGAGGACGAGTGGACCGAACGCTAGGCGGCGCGCCAGCCCTCGAGGACCGAGGCTGCGACCTGGGCGACGGTGGCGTGCGTGCCGTCCACGGTGAAATCCTCCACGCCTGCCGCGTCGAGGATCTCCCTTAATTCCCCGGCCCTTTCAAGGTGCCAGTCAAGGCCGCTCGGGTCGTTCGCGTGCCGTGCCACCAGGCGGCGGCGCACCTCGGGGAGCGCGACGCCGATCCGGCAGACGGTGAGCGGGACACCCAGCGCCTCCTCGTGGCGGCGGCGCTCGTCGCGGTCCTCGATGACGCCGGCCAGCACCAGGAGCTCGGCGCCCGTGTCCAGGAAGTTGGCGGTGACGGCGCGGAGGTTGCGCAGGGTCAGCTCGCCGTTGAACGGGTCGCCCGGTGGCGCGGGCCAGGCGCGGCGCAGCCAGTCGAGGTCGATGACCGCGTGCGGCACACCCGCGTCGGCCAGCAGGTCGCCCGCGGCGTCGGCGACGGATGTCTTGCCCACGCCCACAGTGCCGGTGATCAGCAGAGCCCTCGCCATTCGCGTGATCTTACCGGCGGGTGGGCGTCCGGTGTGGCGGGGGCGGGGATTGTCGGTCGGGCACCCTACGATGAGGCACCTCACGGAGGGATGGTCCTATGCTCGACTCGCTGATCGTGCCCCTGTTCGTCACGACGGACCTGCCGCCCGAGGCGGACCTGGCCGAGTTCGGGGAGTTGCTCGCCGAGACGGCGCGCGTGCTGGGCCGCGAGGGCGGCGAATACGAGGCGTTCCTGGCCGGCAAGGTGTTCTGGATGGACCGGCCGGTGCTGCCCGAGCAGCGCCCGCCGGCCGAGACGGAGCCGCGCTTCGCGGGAATGCTGGGCTATCTCGCCGCCTCGGGTCCCGGGCACACGACGCGGGAGGTGGTCGGCGACGTGCGGCAGGCCATCGGCGAGGCCGTGGCGGGGCGCTACGGCGACGTGGGCGTGGCTCCGGCCGTGTTCGCGATCCGCGATCAGGACGTGCGGGAGCGCACCCCCGAGTCCGCCCTCTACGTCGACACGCCCGGCGGAGCGGCGGAGCTGGTGAGCGCGACGAAGTCGTACCTCTAGTCAGGCGGGCCCGCCGCGTGCCATGGTGACGGCGCTGTTCGGCCGGCCTGACGTGTTCGGGGCGTACGCGGTGGGACTCGCGGCCGGGTTCTTCGGCTACCTGGTCGTCGCCACGCTGATGCCCGACTCGAAGTGGATGGACGAGTAGGCGGCCGGTTCACCCGCCGGGCGGCTCATGCCCCGCGCCGAGGTCCTCGTCCAGGTCGAAGGGCTGGTCACCGCTGTGCATCCTGGGGTGGCCGATGTCGGACTCGAGGTCGAAGGCCGCGTGCTCGGCCGCCTCGGCCAGCGCCTCCTCCTCCCGCCTGCGCACGACCCGCTCGTGGTGGCGGCGGATGCGGCCGGCGATGGCCTCGAAGGGGCTGTGGTGCCGTGAGCCGCCGTCCGGCCCCGCGTCGCTCCTGTACGCCATCCTGAGTTGATTCCCCTGCTCAGGGCGGCAAACGTGGGCTGCGCCCCCTCTGCCTCGGGGTCAGTCCGGAAGGCCGGTGAGCACGTACGGGGCCCACAGGTCGGGCTCGGCGGATCCGTACAGCTCTCGCAGCCCGAGGACGGCGGCGCGGAGGGCCTGTGCCCGGCCCGTGCCGGCGCGCAGCCGGGTGTGGAAGTCCCGCATGAGGGCCCGGGTGATCTCGGCGGAGACCGGCCAGAGGGTGAGGAGCGCGGACCTGGCTCCGGCGTGGAGGAACGCGTGGCCGAGCGCCGCCACGTCGTCCCCGGCCGGATGATCGTCAGTGGTGCCCGTGAGGATCACGAGGCCGGCCCGCACGTTCATGCTCATCAGCCGCCTGGCGGTGAGGAGGCCGTCGGCGAGCCGGACGCCCGAGGCGAACGGGTCGCGCCGGTCGTACCCGGCGCGGGCGGCGAGGTGCACCATGTCCCAGGTCCCCGGCAGGAGGGCTGAGGTGGCGGCGGGGCCGGTGCGCTGGTCCGCGCCGAGCAGGGCGGCGACCTCCTCCGCCCCGTGCGTGTCCGCCTCCCGGCCGAAGGCCAGGACCAGCGACCGGTCGGCCCGTACCGGGCCGCGCCGGGTCAGGCGGGTCAGGACGGCGGCGGACGGGGCGTAGGTCACGGGGCAACGTTCGAGCAGCGGCGGGCCGCCGCCCGGAGCGAGGGCGTGCAGCGGGACGCGGTGCAGCTCGCGGTGCGGGAGGAGGTGGATCAGGTCCAGGTCGTCGCCGCCCAGCGCGTCCAGGGCGTCGGAGAGGAGCAGGTCGGCCAGGCGGTGCCAGACGCCGAGACGGTGCCGGCGGGCCGCGATATCGAGGAGCCCGGGCCGTCCGCCGTCGACGGTGCCGGCGAAGCCGGCCAGGAGGTCACGATCGACGGTGGTGGGGAAGGCGCGCGGCTCGGGCCAGCCGGTGCGGTGGGCGAGCACGGTCACGGTCTCGTCGCCGACATGGAAGCCGAGCAACCCCGTCGCCTTGCCGTCGGCGGGGGCGACGAGGGCGTCCAGGTCGGATTCGCCGGGAGGGGCGCCACGGCGCATGGCCACGTGGTCGGCGGCGAAAGGCTCCATGCGCTGCCACAGCTCTTCCACGTCGGCCTGCACGGCGTGGGCGCGGCGGACGAGGGCGGCTGCCTGGACCGGGTCGCGTGTCCTGCTCGCCGCCGAGACGAGCGCGTGGACGTCGTCGAGTCCCTGTTGCTCGCGCTCCAGGAGTTCGGCGGGCAGACCTGGCGGCCCGGGCCACTGATCGTTGCCGAGCTGGGCGATCAGGGTGCGGGACTTGGCCTGTTCGGCGAGCGTCCAGGCCGCCGTTCCGCGGCCGAGGCGTACGGCGAGCCTGATCGCCCGGTCGAGGGCCGGCGCGTGGCCGAGCTCGCAGGCCCGCCGGGCGTCGGCGAGGGCGCCCGGGAGGTCTCCGAGGTGCTCCGCGGCGGCGGCCCGGTGGTGGTGGGCGGCCGCCAGCGCCGGCTCGTGGCCCGGCTCCTCCAGCAGCTCGATCGCCCTGGAGAGGCGGTGGTGGGCGCGGGCGTGCTCGGCGCGGGCGGCGTCGAGCGCACCGAGGTGGGCCAGCGCCGTCGCCTCTCCCGGCCCGAACCCGATCCGGCCGGCCAGGGCGAGGGCCTCTTCCAGGTCGGCCGCCGCCTGAGTGAACTCTTCCGGCCGGGCCGTCGCCCGAGTCGCTCCTTCCGGGTGGAGCGCCTGCCATCTGTGGTCCTGGTCTTCAAGGCGGGCGAGCATGATCAGGTCGAGGATCGCACCACGACCGTCGCCGTTCGCCCGGTGGATGTCCAGGGCTCGTTCGAGGAGCGGTCCGGCCTGGTTCTTCTCACCGCGGAGGAGGTGGACCAGGCCGAGGTCGGCGTAGTCGTCCCCGAGGCCGGCCCGGTCTCCCCGTTCCTCGGCGATCGAGATGGCCTCCCGGTAGGCGATCGCGGCCTCGTCCAGCTCACCCAGCTTGAGGTGGAGCGCGGCCCGGCCGGACGACAGCGGGGCCCGTAGCGCTCGCCAGACGGGGGCGGCGGCCAGGGCGAGGCCCTCGTCGTACGCGCGGGCGGCCTCCGGCCAGCGGGCCTGGCCGGTCAGGGCGAGGGCGAGCGAGCCGAGCGCGTGGACGAGTTGGGCGGGCAGCGCCGATCCGGTGTCGCGGGCCAGCTCCACGGCGCGGGTGAGGTGCCCGATCGCCTCGTCGGGCCGGCCGAGCGCCGTGGCCGCGGCGCCGAGGTTGCGCAGGTGTTCGGCCATCCGGTCGTCGTGCAGCTCGTAGCCGCGGGCGGCGTGGCGGTAGGCGGCGGCGGGGTCGTCCAGGGCCAGGCAGAAGGCGGACAGCTTGGCGAGGAGGTAGGAGCGGTCTTCGGCGGGAAGGGGTGAGGGGCTCGCGTCGCCGGCGCGGGCGAGGGCCTGTTCGGCTTCGGCGCGGGCCAGGCGCAGGTCGCCTGACGCCTTCGCCTCCTCGATGCGTAGCCGGCCCTCCAGGCTCTTCATCGCCTCCGGTCGGTCGCCCGTGGCCCGGAGCGCGGTGACGGCCTCGGCCAGCGTGGCACGGCCGCGGGTGACGTCGCCCATGGTGAGCTGGATGGACGCCATCCTGGCCAGGACGTCCGCGTCCAGACCGCCCCACGCCGCCATCGCCGCGACCACCTCGAACGGAGCCTCGGGCCGGCGGGCACGGGAACGTGTTCCGGCGCCGGCGGGCGGGCCGCCGGGGTGAGGTCCGGGGCCGGCGGCCGTGTCGTCTGCCGCGAGGCCCGTCAGGCCCTCTTCCAGGGCCGCCCTGGCGCGGCGGTGCTCGCCGCGTTCCTCCAGGGCGAAGCCGAGCTTGAGCGCGGCGATGGCGGCCAGACGGTCCTGGCCCGCGTCGCGGAAACCTCTCGCCGCCAGGTCCAGCGCCTCCACCTGGGCTCGCAGGTCGCCGGTACGGGCGGCGAGGCCCGCCAGGCGGTCCCGTACCACGGCCTCCTTCAGCGGGTCGGCGGCGGCCTGGCCGAGGGCCGCGCGCAGGCGTTCTCCGGCCTCCTCGAACTCTCCCCGCCGGAGGTCCAGCACGGCGCGATGCAGCGTGGCGGTGAAGAGGGCGTCGAGGTCGCCCTCGGCGGCGGCCAGCTCCAGGGCCCGTTCGAGCTCGGACAGGGCGTCATCCATCTGGTCCAGTGCGGCCAGGCAGGAGGCGCGCATGGTCAGGGCGGTCGCCTCCTTGGCGTGCGCCCGCAGCCGGGCGAAGGTCTCCCCCGCCGCCCCGAACGCCTCCAGGGCCCGCTCGGCGTCGCCCTCCGCGTACGCGAGCACGCCCAGGTTGTAGCGGACCGAGGCGGAGCCGTCGTAGTGGCCGATGGATTCGTACTCGCGTTCCGCCGGCTCGAACGCGGCCCGGGCGCCCTCGGCGTCGCCGGCGGCGCGGCGGCGCTGAGCGATGCGGTACCACTCGTCGGCGGGCCCGCGGCGCTGTCCCCTTCGCCGTATGATCTCCACCAGGCGCGCCTCGCAGGCGGCGGCCTGGGGACGGTGGCCGCGGCCGGCGAGCAGGACGGCGTGGGCGTCGAGTGCCCGGCAGGCGTCCTCCCAGGCTCCGGCGGCCTCCAGCTCGATGGCACAGGCGGCGATGCGTTCGACGGCGGCGGTGAGGTCGCCCTGGTCGACGGCGGCGCGGGCGGCGGGGATCAGCACCTTGGCGGCGGCCTCCGTCTCGCCGAGCGTCAGGTACAGGTCGCGGGCCCGGGCCGCGCAGGCCAGTGCCGCGGGCGGGTCGCCGGCTTCCAGGTAGGCCTCCGCCGCGTGCACCTGGTGGGCGGCCTCCTCCTCGGCCAGCCCGGCGTCCGCGCACCGGGCGACGGCGCGGAGGTACTGCTCGACCGCCTGAGCGGGCTCGCCGGTCCGCAGGAGGACGGCGCCCATGCTGCCCAGTTGCCCGGCCTCGGATCGGGTTTCGCCCAGCGAGTGGTAGGCGGCGGCCGCGCGGCCGAACGCCTCCAGAGCCTGCTGTGGTTCGCCCAGTTCCTCATGGTTGTGGCCCAGTTCGGAGAGTGCGTAGGCGGCCTGGGAGCGCCGGCCCTCCTCGCCGAAGGCGGCCGCCGCCCGGGTCAGGATGGTGTTGGCGGTGCGGAGGCGGCCCAGTTCGGTGAGACGGGCCGCCGTGTCGAGGAGGAACGCCCCTCTCCCGCCGGACCCCTGGCCGGCCCAGCGGCCCGGATCGTCGCTCTTGCCGGCACGCTCGCGTGACGTCTCGGCGCGTCCTCCCGTCGGCTCGAACCGTCGTTCGGCGAAGCGGAGGAGCTTGAGCGCCAGGTCCTCGTCCGACGACAGCAGGGCCAGCTCGGTCGCGGCCTGTGCGAGGTGCTCGTCCATCGGCAGCGGCGCGGGGTCGTCGAGCAGGGCGCCGAGCCGGGACAGCAGGCCGGTGTCGCCGTCCCTGGCCAGCGCCAGCGCCTCGCCCAGGTCACGGGCGTCGCCCAGGACGGAGAACCGGTCGAGCAGGGCCATGGACAGCAGCCGTTGCGCGGGGGCCTGGCCGCTGGAGGTCTTCACGGCCAGCTCCAGGCCTTGGCGGGCGGCCAGTACGGCGTCGTTCAGGTCCTCGGCCCTCCGCTGCGCGGCGGCGGGTTCCGCCGGGCCGCCCCGCGTGGGGCCGCGCTCCGTGGCTTCGCGCCCGGCTTCACCGGGATGCGGGGCGGCAGGCGGTACGGGGGAAGGGTGGGTGGCGCGCCAGCTGAGGACCTGTGAGAGGAGGCCGTAGGACCGCGCCCTGAGGGGCAGGTGGTCGCTCGTGGCGAGCGCCTCGCGGAGAGCGTCGACGGCCTCGTGGGCGGCACGCGGGGTCAGGCGCAGGGTGAGGGCTCGGGCGAGCAGAAGCAGGGCCTCGGGTCTGGAGGGGTGGTGGCCGGCGTGGGCGGCCAGGGCCGTGCGAGCGGCGCTGATAGGTTCGGCCGGGTCTCCGCCCGCCACCGTGACACGTTCGAGCAGGGCGTCCGCCAGGTCCGTCAGGAGGCCGGCGCGGTCCGGGTGGCCGGGGTGGGCGGTTTCGGCGGCCTCGCGCAGGGTCTCGACGGCCACGTCCAGGTCGGCCCGCTCCCCGGTCGCGTCGTAGCGGCGCCGGCGGCGGCCGGCGAGCAGGACGAGGCGGGCGACGGGGTCGGCTCCGAGGCGGCGGGACTTCTCGCCGGGGGCGGCGCCCAGGGCCTCCAGCATCTCCCGGCCGGCCTCCAGCGAGCGCTCGTCCCCCGTGACCACGTACCACTCGACCAGCCCCGCCGCGTACGGCGCCAGCACCCCGGGATGGGCCCACTGCTCGTGCCAGAAGTCCAGCGCGCACTGCCCTGCCCTGATGAACGCGAGCAGGTCCTCGTCCAGGCACGAGCGGTCCGCCCTCGCCCGGGTGAGGTCGACGAGCGCCAGCAGGGCCTGTGACCTGTCCCGGGTGCCCGGCGCCGATTCGGCGGCGGCGAGGTAGGACCTGGCCAGGTCCTCGTCGCCGGGGGCGGCCAGGGCGAGGGCGGCGGCCAGTTCCCCGAGGTAGGCGTCTTCCCCAGGCGCTCCGAGTGCCGCCCGGAGCAGCACGTGCACGGCGTCGTCGATGAGCTCGCGCGCCCCCGTCCGCCCGTACAGGCGCACCAGGCCGCCGCCGAGCAGGGCGAGCGCGCCGGGCGCCCAGGACGGGTCGGCCGAGCGCATGGCCTGCTGTAACAGGAGTTGCCCGAGCCGGTCGGCGGCCTCCGCGGTGGGGTGGGCCACGGCGCGGCGGACCAGGGCGTGGATGAGCAGGCCGACGTGCGGGTACGCGGCCGGGTCCACATGCCGGAACACCTCCTCCACCAGCCCGGCCCAGGTGCCGGCCGAGTCGCCGGGCGGCATGTTGGAGCCGCGCAGCCTCTCCGGCAGCCGTCCGGGGTCGAGCACGGCCACGGCGGCGAAGAAGGCGCCCGCCACCGCGGCGTCCTGCGTGGTGCGCGGGTCGAGCCGGTATCGGGCCAGGTGGAGCATGCCGATCAGGCGCCAGGTGGCGGCGTCGGAGCGGTCGCCGGCGCATGCCCGCATCGCCCGCTCGGCCTCGAGGAGGGCCGCGGGATCCCAGATGAGCTCAGGATCCGCGGCCTCCTCGAACCGCTCGATGCGGGCGGCCAGCGCCCCGGCCGGATCGGTCATGCGCACAGGCTCTCACCGGTGCGCGCCTCCGTACAGAACCGCCCCCCTGGAGCGCCGGCTCAGCCGGTCAGCTCGATGAAGGAGACGCCGGGCATGGGGAGGTCGAACCGGACGGTGACCATGCCGCCCGTGACCGTGGCGGGCGGGGACAGCTCGTCCAGCGTGTCGGCGGCGCGGAGTTTGGCCCACTGCTCGTCCGCCGGCCAGTCGCCGCCGCCCATCGACCGCCAGGCGGCCTCGACGTTGGAGTGGTCGTGGTCGATGCGGTGATGGGTGAGCGTCCGGGGACGATCGTCCAGGCCGTCGACGGTCAGGGTGATCGTGCGGGCCAGCTCGGGAGCGCCGGACGCCTGGGAGTGGTTGAGCGTGCCGTTCCAGACGAGTACGCCGATCCGCCCGTCGTCGTGCCGGGCCGCCCACGCCTCCACGCCCGCCACGTCCCCGTCCGACGTGGCGGGCAGCTCGTGGTCGCCCAGGCGGGCGGCGAGGGAGAGCGCGTGGAAGCGGGGCTTGCGCAGGTTGCCGACGGTGAGCAGGCCGAAGCCGCCGTGGAACAGCCGCGGCGGGCGGCCCAGCTCCTCGAAGTGGTCGGAGGCCACCCAGTGTGACAGGGCGGCGATCCGGCCCGCGGCCGACTTCATGCCGTGCAGCAGGAACGCCGCCCCGAACGGGCCGTCGCCGACGCCGTGGAAGTGGGTGGGCGTGGGCCCCCATTCCGTCCACCAGATGGGGATGTCCCGGCCGTGGCGGGCCAGGGCGGGGCGCCAGTCGAGGGGGGCGTTGCCGTACGTGTGCGTGGACAGGAAGTCCAGGGCGGCGCCGGACTCGGCGACATGCGCCAGCAGCTCCTCGACCCAGCCGTTGGCGGCCGAGGCGGGGCCGCCGACGCGCAGGCCCGGATGGACGTTCTTCACGGCGGCGGCGGTGACGTCGTAGAGGAGGAAGTACTCCTCTGGCGTGCCGGACCAGAAGACGGCCAGGTTGGGCTCGTTCCAGACCTCGAAGGCCCAGTGATCGACGAGCTCGTGGATGCCGTAGCGCCCGGCCAGGTGCTCGACCAGGGCCCTGACCAGGTCGCCCCACGCCTCGTAGTCCTTGGGCGGCGAGATGATGGCCTCGTACCCGAAGACGGTCTTGGCGGGGTCGGCGGCCAGGTCGCGCGGCATGAAGCCGAGCTCGACGACCGGGCGCAGGCCGAGGCCGACGATCTTGTCGTAGACCGCGTCCACGCCGCTGAAGTCGTAGACGTTCGCCGCCGTTCCTCCTGGCTCGGGCGCTCCGCTCCCCTCGTTGTAGACGCCGAGGTCGTCGCAGAGGATCCCGTGCGCTCTGACCGCCTCGACGCCGAGTTCGTCGTGCATGATCCGCAGCGCCTCGGTCAGCTCCTCGCCGATGGGCCTGCCGCCGCTCTCGCCGGTGTTGAGCAGGTACGACAGGTGCTCGGAGCCCACCATGGGCCTCCACGGCCGCGGCAGGGGCCGCGTGACCCGCCCCGCGTCAACCCGCAGCACGACCTCGCCGGGTGTCCCGGCGGGCCCCGCGTGGACCGCCGGTGACACGGGGCCGACGGCGTCCATGGCGGAGACGGCGGCCACCGCGTAGGCCGCCGGTCCGTGGCCCGTGTCGACGTACCGGCAGGAGGGGACGGCGGGCACGTCCACGTCCGGCTGCCCGACCGGAGCCCCGTCCCGGTGCACCAGGTAGCCGATGGCGTCCGGGACCGGGTCCCAGGTGAGCGTCACCGCGCCGCCGCCCGGGACCGCCCGGAGGCCGGACGGGGCCTCCAGGACGGGCCGGTCGGCCGCGGTGATCTCACCGGACGTCTGGCCGATGCGGTCCTGCCAGTCGCGGTGGGCGGGTGTGTGCGTCAATGGTTTCCCCGTTTCATCGGACGACATCCCACTCCTCGAGCTCCATCACCGGGCGGAGTTTGGCTTCCACGCCGGAGCCGGCGAAGTAGCGGTGCAGGTTGCCGCCTGTGAGCACGTTGCCGAGGGCGGCCAGGGCCATGCCCTGGTCGAGCGCCAGGTACCACTTGGACACGACGCCGGAGCGGACGGCGACGGCGTCGTAGAAGCCGCCCGGGCCGTAGGCGTCGAAGTCGCGGCGCAGCTTGGCCAGGTTGTCCATGGCCGCGGCCCGCGCGTACGGCAGCGCCAGGAAGCTGGCGTGCGGCGTCACCACGCCGTCGCCGTAGGTCGCCGGCTCCGGCTGGGCGGGGCGGCAGCCCTCGTAGCCGTAGTCGACCTTGGTCTTCTCGCGGTCGGAGCTGTAGCCGGGCTCGTCCATGCCGAGCGGGTCCACGCCGTACACGTCGTAGCCGCCATGCGGGTCGTTGGACGGGGAGAAGCCCCAGTAGCCGTACTTGGCCTCGTTCAGTCCGTGTTCGATCTGGGCTTTGACGAACACCGGGTGGTTACGGCCCCAGCTGCGCGGCGCCCATTTGGCCTCGGGGACGACGAGGTCGGGCATGAGGGCCTCGAACATCGAACCGCCCCAGTTGGGGACGAAGCGCATGCCGCGGTAGCCGTACGTGCCTTCCCAGACGTTGACGCCGAGGTACTGCTTCCACGACCCGACCGGCTTCTGTTCCTGCCAGCCGAAGTCGCAGCCGTTGTCCGGGAACGTGCGGTACGGGCCGAAGTAGCTCTCGCGCGGGATCTGGCCGAGCGCGATGCCGACGTACTGGCCGATGCGGGTCTCGGCGGGCGCGCCGTAGTGGTGGCAGGTGGAGTAGACGATCGTGCCGGTGCCGGCGTAGTCGCTCTCGACGACGCAGTCGTCGGGGTTCGGCGGCGGCTCCGGCCAGAAGCCGCCTCGCAGCAGGCCGGTGCCGGCGTCCGGGCGGGCGGCCGGGTCGTAGTAGGACATGAAGTTCATCGAGTTCGCCAGGCGGCCGGCGCGGGCGGCGTGCTGCGGGACGGCGTTGCGGACCATCATGAGGGCCGCGGCCAGCCAGCCGTTGTCGACGCTGGAGGCGAACAGGCGGACCGGCTCGCCGGTCTCCGGCCAGGTGCGGATGAGCTGGAGGGTGGCGGGGTCGTACCAGTTGTAGTACTGGCCGGTCGGGGCGTTGCGCTCCAGCTTCTCCAGGGCCGTGATGACCCGGCCGACCCTGGCCTGCGCGTCGGCTCCAGTGATCAGGCGCAGGTCACGCGCGGCGAGTGTGCTCCACAGGTACGTGCCGATGTTGGTGGGCGAGGTGACCTTGGCCCGCGTCTTGAGGTCGCCGGTGACCTTGTCGGCGGGCATGCCCGTGGCGGGCTCGACCATGGCGGCCATCGACCGCCAGGTGTCCTTGGCGTAGCGGAGAAGCGTGCTGTCGCCGGAGGCGCCGGCCGGGGTGGCCGGAACCGTCAGGGCCAGCACGACCAATCCAGATAAAACCGTCTTGCGCATGGGGGTGCTCCTCTACTTGAGGCCGGTGGTGGCGATGCCCTGGATGAAGAAGCGCTGCAGGAAGACGAACAGGAACAGGATCGGCGCGATCACCACGACCGACCCCGCGACCAGCAGGTTGTAGTGGGTGCCCTCGTTGCCGTTGAGGACGTTGAGTGCGACGGGGAGGGTGTACATGCTCTCGCTCTGCGCGACCACGGCCGGCCACAGGAAGTTGTTCCACGCGCCGAGGAACGTGATCAGCCCGAGCGTGGCCAGCGGAGGCCCGCACAGCGGCAGGACGATCGTGAAGAAGATCCGGAACTCCCTGGCGCCGTCCACCCGGGCCGCATCGAGCAGCTCGTCGGGCAGGTCGGAGATGAACTGCCGCATCATGAACACCCCGAGCGGCGTCACCACGGTCGGCAGGATGATCCCGAGGAACGTGTTGACCATGCCGAGCTTCGCGATCAACACGAACTGCGGCACCACGAGCACGATCGCCGGGATCGCCAGCTGGACCAGGACCAGGCCGAACGCGAGGTTCTTGCCGCGGAAGCCGAGCTTGGCGAAGGCGTAGCCGACCATGGAGCAGAACAACAGGTTCGTGGCCACCAGCACGAGCGCGATGATCATGCTGTTGGCGAAGGCGGTGCCGATGTTCACCCGTGCGAACAGCTCGGCGAAGTTGTCCAGCGTCCACGTCTCGGGCCAGAACGTCGACGGGTCGCGCCGGATCTCCCGCTCGGGCTTGACCGAGCTGAGCGCCGTCCACAGGAACGGCCCCATGACCAGCACCAGGCCGAGCCCGAGCCCGGCGTAGACGACCGCGCGCTGGCGGCGGGTCCTTGTCACCTTCTCCTCCCCAGTCGCAGCTGGAGCACGGCCAGCGCCACGATCACCGTGAACAGCACCGTCGAGGCGGCCCCGGCGTAGCCGTAGTTGCCGACCCCGAACTGGCCGAAGATGGCCAGCGAGGCCGAAAGCGTGGAGTTCAGCGGCCCGCCGCGGGTCATGACCAGCGGCTCCTCAAGGAACTGCATGAAGCCGACCGAGCTGTAGACGGTGCAGAACAGCAGCACGGGGCGGAGCGCGGGCACGGTGACCGCGCGGAAGCGGGCCCAGCGGCCGGCGCCGTCCACCTCGGCGGCCTCGTACAACTCCTTCGGGATGGTCTGGAGCGCGGCCAGCAGCACGACCATGTTGAAGCCGAAGCTGCGCCAGGCCGTCATGACGATGATCGAGGGCAGGGCGGTGCTCGTGCTCTGCAGCCAGTTGGGGCCCTGGATCCCGATCAGCTCCAGCAGCCTGTTGACCAGTCCGGCCTCCGGCTCCAGCAGGAACTTCCAGGCCACGGCGACGCCGATGATGCTGGTGATGTTCGGCAGGTAGTAGCCGAGCCGGAAGAACGCGGCCGGCAGGCGGGCGATGCCCGAGTTGAGCAGAACGGCGGCGGCCAGGCCGAGCCCGATGGTCAACGGCAGCGCCGTGACCACGAACACGACGGTGTTGACCGCCGCCCTGCGCATGGCGCCGTCGTTCATGAGCCGCAGGTAGTTGTCGACGCCGACGACGTTGACCGCGAGGGGGTCGGTCACGTCGGTGCTGCGCATGTCGGTGAAGCTCATGCCGATGCCGACGAGCAGCGGCCCCAGGTAGAACACCGCGAACAGCACCACGAACGGCAGGATGAACATCCAGCCGATCCAGCTGCGCCGTAACGCGCCCCGCGCGACGACTTCCACTGTCACAGGCCCTCCTCCGCCGGGCCTGTGACAGCAACCGTGCTGTGTCTGATGGTTCGCTCGCTACGCCTGCTCACAGGCCGGTCCCGATGGTGTCGGCCTGGGACTGGATCGACTTGGCCGTCTGCTCGGGGGTCTGGGAGCCGCGGGCCAGCTTCTCCAGCTCCGCCTCCAGGACCTTGGCCACCTGCTCCCACGTCGGGTACGGCGGCGGCGTCTTGGCGTCCTTGAGCTGCTCGCCGAAGACGGCCAGTTGCTTGTCGCCGGTCAGCGCGGGCTCCTGCCAGGCCGCCTGCACGGCAGGCAGGGACTTGACCGTCGTGTACCACTTGGCCTGCACCTTCGGCTCGCTCAGCCACTGCAGGAACTTCCAGGCCGCGTCGCGGTTCTTCGCCTTCTTGAACACCGCCATGGCGGACCCGCCGACGAAGCTGGTGGCCGAGACCGGGCCCTTGGGGTAGGGGGCGACGTCGAACTTGTCCTTGAACTCGGGGCCGCCGTCGTTGTTGAGCACGCCGATCATCCAGGGGCCGGAGAAGAAGCCGCCGACCTCGCCCTTGATGAAGCTCTGCGGGAAGGCGCCCTCGGCGGTGTCGGTGCGCGCGAGCTTCTCCTTGAACAACGACTCATAGTGCTTGAGCGCCGTCAGGGCCTCGGGGGTGTCGAAGGTGTATTTCCCGTCCTTGACGACCTCGCCGCCGGCCTGCCAGATCAGCGGGAGCACCTCCTGCCAGGACGCGCCGAGCGTGTAGCTCTGCTGGAAGCCCTTCGAGGCGCCGCCCTTGTCCTTGAGCGCGCGGGCGAAGGCGGTGAACTCCTGCCACGTCGCCGGCGGCTGCACGCCCGCCTTCTTCGCCTGGTCGGTGCGGTAGTAGAGGACGCGGGTCTCGACGTACCAGGGCACGCCGTAGGCCGTGCCGCTGACCTCCACCGTCTGCCACGCGCCGGGGAAGAACGCGGACTTGTCCACCAGATTGGGCGGCGTCGGGTCGAGCGCGCCGGTCTTGGACAGCTCACCCGACCAGGTCGAGCCGATCATGCTCACGTCGGGCGTGGCGCCGCCCGCGATCGCCGCGGTGATCTTGTCGTGCGCCACGTCCCACCCGATCGCCGTGACGTTGACTTTCACGCCGGGGTTGACGCTCTCGAAGTCCTTGACGAACGCGCCGAGAGCCTTGCCCTCCTCCCCCATCGCCCAGACCGTGACCTCCCCCGTGACGTTGCCGGTCGTGACGTTCTGCGCCTGCTCGGGCGCCCGGTCGGTGCCGCGGCCGCAGCCCGCGGCCAGGATCGCGAGAGCCAGCAGGCCGCCGGTGGCGCGGGCTCCGGCGCGCCGGGTGATGTGGTTCACGTGCTTACCTCCTGGGGGTGGGTCCCGCAGCTTGAGCGGACGACCAGCTCGGTGGTCAGGATGAGGTGGCGCGGCGTGTCGCGGATGCCGGTGATCAGCTCGTCGAGCGCGCGGGCGGCGCGGGCGCCGAGCTCGCGCATCGGCTGGCGTACGGTCGTCAGCGCCGGCCGGGCGTGGCGGGCGGCCATGATGTCGTCCCAGCCGGTGACGGCCACGTCGCCGGGCACGTCGAGGCCGAGCTCCTCGGCGGCGAGCAGCGCCCCCAGCGCCACCTCGTCGTCGGAGCAGACGATCGCCTCTGGGCGGTCTTTGCCCTTGAGCAGATCCTTGGCCGCGTCGTAGCCGCACTCCACGGTGTACTCCCGCGTGCCCACGGCCTCGATCGCGCCGCCCAGCACCGACCGCACGCCGCGCCAGCGCTCGTCCACGTCGTCGCCGCGGGCCAGCGGCGCGCCGAGGAACGCGAACCGCTCGTAGCCGTGGCCGGCGAGGTGCCCGGCCAGCGCCCGCGCCGAAGCGGTGTTCTCGCTGCGCAGCGTGTCGGCGCCGGACAGCGGGTCACGCGAGATGATCACCAGCCGCACGCCGAGCCGCACCAGCTCGCTGATCAGCGGGTCGGGGGCGGCGTGGCCGAAGATCAGCATGCCGTCGACCCGGCCCGCCAGGTCCTTGATGAGGTCGCCGACCCGGGTGCGGCCCTTGGTCGACAGGATGACGACCGAGCGTCCCAGCTCGGCGGCGACCTCCTCGTAGCCGAGCAGGACCTGGGTGTAGTACGGGCCCGCGAGGTCGGGGAAGACGACGCCGTTGGCGGCGTGCCGGCCCTCGGCGAGGCTGACGCCGAGGCGGCTCGGCGTGAAGTTGAGCTCCTCGACGGCCTTGAGCACCTTCTCGCGCGTCTTGGCCGCCACCGGGCCGGTGCCGCGCAGGGCTCTGGACACGGTCGCGATCGACACGCCGGCCCGCTTGGCCACCTCGTAGATGGTCACGTCCATGGAGCTGCTCCTCGCATTGTGTAAGCGCTTTCATCATGAGGCGGTGTAAGCGCTTACACAACTGCAGTGTGCCAGGCTTGTTAACTTCTCGTACAGACCCGGCCGAGTAACGGTGACGTCACGCCGCCGATGGGTAGCAGGCAAGCATGCTCTTCGGCAAGGAACATGTCAGGCGTTATCAGGAGACCGACGGGGCGGAGGGGCACGAGTGGAACGGCACCACCGTGCTTCTCCTGACGACCCGCGGCCGCAAGTCGGGTAAGCCGTACACCACGCCGCTGATCTACCAGCGGTACGGGGACGACTACCTGGTCGTGGCGTCCAAGGGCGGGGATCCCGATCACCCGCAGTGGTACAAGAACCTCGTCGCCGGCCCCGACGTCGAGGTGCAGGTGCTGGGTGAGCGGTTCAAGGCCCGCGCCCGCACGGCGAGCGAGACCGAGAAACCGGACATGTGGCAGGTGATGGCCAGGGCGTGGCCCGACTACGACAACTACCAGCGCAAGACCGACCGGCAGATCCCGGTCGTCGTCCTCGAGCATGTGACATGACGAACGGCCCCGCCGCGCCCGGTCAAGGCGCGGCGGGGCCTCACGGGCCTCACTTGATCTGATAGGCCCCTGATGACGGTCTCGCTGAACCCGTTGCCGCCGATGTCGGCGGCGTTGACACGCAGCGAGACGAACTTCCCGCGGGCGCTGAACGGATGCGAGGTTTCCGCGGCCCACCCGTGCCGGCCCGACGGGTGCACCGGCGTGGGCAGCCAGGTGCGGCCGTCGTCGTAGGAGATCTCCAGCGTGAGCGTGCGCAGCGGCAGGCCGGGAGAGCCGTCCTGGCGCTGGACGCGCAGCGGGATGCGCATGTGGCCGGCGGCGGCCAGGTTGCGGCCGTCCAGCTCCGGGCTGATCTTGACGGCCAGCAGCGGCAGCACCCGCCTCTTGCTCGGATTGGCCGCCTTCGACCAGAACCGCCACTCGGCGCTGACCCGGGTGGACAGCTTGGTCTGGGCCGCCACGCGGTCGGCGGTCATGGTGAGCCGGTATTCACGGCCGGATAAGGGCTCACCGGCTCCAGCGGCGCACCCTGCACGGCTGGGCGTTCGCCCAGCAGATCGAGTTCACCCGCTACAAGGCCGCGCGGGCCGGGATCGCCTTCCTCCTGGTCGATCCCGCCTACACCTCGCAGGCCTGCCCCGACTGCGGGTGCGTCACCAGGGCAAATCGGCCCGCTCGGGGCCGATTTGTCTGTACCGGGTGTGGCCTCGCTGGGCACGCCGACCACATCGCGGCCCGCAACATCGCCGCACGCGGCGCTGCGGGCTGGGCTGTTGTCAACCAGCCACACGCTACCGGCCTCCCTTCCCCCAGACGGGACCGCGAGAGCAAACAACCGGCCTCAGCCGGTGGTAGTTGACCAGGTGGTAGAAGTCATCGCCGCCACGTTTCTCGACGAGCTGAACACCGAGACCCGCTCCCAGGCTGGCGCTCAGGCCAGCCGGCGGGGCCTCGTGTGAGGCTTGCCCGTTCTTCGCAAGATCGGCCCCGTCCCGCCCCCTCCCGGGACATTGGTCCATATCCAAGGAGCCTCTATGGGCGCGCCACACCGGGCCAGGAAGGGACAGGACTGCAAGGGGCTAGTCCCGAAGAGCGGCGTACAGGTCCAGGGTGCGGTGGGCGATGCGCTCCCAGGAGAAGTGCTCGACGGCCCTGGCCCGGCCCGCCTCGCCCATCGTCCGGGCCCGATCCGGGTCTCCCAGCAGCGCGTTGACGCGTTCGGACAGGTCGGCGGCGAACCGGTCCGGGTCGTGCGGGGTGCCGTCGGCGCCTTGGGAGATCGGCACGAGCAGGCCCGTCTCGCCGTCGGCCACCACCTCGGGGATGCCGCCGGTGGCCGTCGCGACCACGGCCGTCTCGCACGCCATCGCCTCCAGGTTCACGATCCCCATCGGCTCGTAGACCGACGGGCACACGAACACCGTCGCGTGCGTCAGCAGCTGGATCACCTCGGGCTTGGGCAGCATCTCCTGGATCCAGAAGACGCCGTCGCGGTCGAGGCCGCGGACCAGCTGCGTCACCTCGGCCGCGATCTCCGGCGTGTCGGGCGCGCCCGCGCACAGCACGAGCTGGGCGTCCGGGTCGAAGGACCGCGCCGCGTGCAGGAGGTGGACCAGACCTTTCTGGCGGGTGATGCGGCCGACGAAGACCACGTACGGCCTGGCCGGGTCCACGCCGTGCTTCTCCAGCACGTCCACGCCGGGGTCGGGGGTGTATTCGGCGGTGTCGATGCCGTTGTGGATGACGCTGACCTTGTCCGCCGGGATCTCCGGGTAGGCGGCCAGCACGTCGCGCCGCATGCCCTCGGACACCGCGATCACCGCGTCGGCGGCCGCCAGCGCGCTCCGCTCGGCCCAGGACGAGATCGTGTAGCCGCCGCCGAGCTGTTCGGCCTTCCACGGGCGCAGCGGTTCCAGGCTGTGCGTGGTGATCACGTGCGGGATTCCGTGGAGCATCTTCGCGACATGCCCGGCGAAGTTGGCGTACCAGGTGTGGGAGTGCACGACGTCGGCGCCCGCGCAGGCGGCGGCCATCTCCAGGTCCACTCCGAGCACCTGCAGGGCGGCGTTGGCGTCCGCCAGCCCGTCCGGCACCCGGTGGGCGGAGACGCCGGGCTCGTCGCGGTCGGCGCCGAAGCACCGCACCCGTACGTCGGCCAGCCGGCGCAGCTCCCTGGCCAGGTATTCCATGTGCACCCCGGCACCGCCGTAGACCTCTGGCGGGTACTCCCGGCTGAGCAGATCAACACGCATGGGATGACCTTACGGTGACCGCGTCCAGCGGGCCACCGCAAGTAGCGGGTGTCGCACTTACGGTGGCTCGGGATCGGCCATGAAGCGGCAAATCAGGACACGAAGGAAGTTCACCCTGCCGTGATTCGTCGATAGATCGGCCATTTGAGGGTAGCGTCTCCGGCATGAGGTCCCGGAGGGTGCTTGCGGTTGTGCTGGCAGGTGGAGAGGGTAAGAGGCTCATGCCGCTCACGGCGGATCGGGCGAAACCGGCGGTGCCGTTCGGGGGGATATATCGACTAGTAGATTTCGTGCTGTCGAACCTGGCCAACGGCGGGTTCCTGAAGATCGTCGTACTGACCCAGTACAAGAATCACAGCCTGGACCGGCACGTCTCGCGTACCTGGCGGCTGTCGGCGATGCTGGGCAACTACGTGACGCCCGTTCCCGCGCAGCAGCGGCTCGGGCCGCGGTGGTTCTCCGGCTCGGCGGACGCGCTGTTCCAGAACCTGAACCTGATCTACGACGAGATGCCCGAGCACGTGATCGTGTTCGGCGCCGACCACATCTACCGCATGGACCCGCGGCAGATGGTCGAGCAGCACGAGGACTCCGGCGCGGACGTGACGGTGGCGGCGATCAGGCAGCCGATCTCCCTGGCCGATCAGTTCGGGGTGATCGAGACCGACCCCGAGGGGCGCAGGATCGTCGCGTTCAGGGAGAAGCCCAAGGACGCGGTGGGGCTGGCGGACTCGCCCGACGAGGTGTACGCCTCCATGGGCAACTACGTGTTCAAGACGCAGTCGATGATCGACGCGCTGCGCGAGGACGCGCTCGACCCGACCAGCAAGCACGACCTGGGCGGCAACATCATCCCGATGCTGGTCAAGTCCGGCGGAGCAGACGTGTACGACTTCGCCAACAACATCGTGCCCGGATCGAACGAACGCGACCGCGGCTACTGGCGTGACGTGGGAACGCTGGACGCGTACTACGAGGCCCATATGGACCTCATCTCGGCACATCCCATCTTCAACCTCTACAACGACAAGTGGCCGATCTTCACCGGCCACGACCCGCTGCCGCCGGCCAAGTTCGTGCACAACGAGGGCGACCGGGTGGGACGGGCGATCGACTCGCTGGTGTCGCCCGGCGTGATCGTCTCCGGCGGCACGGCGATCAGGTCGATCCTGTCGCCCAAGGTGGTGCTCCACTCGCACGCGCTGGTGGAGGACTCGGTGCTGATGGAGAACGTCAAGGTCGGGCGGGGCGCGATCGTGCGCAAGGCGATCATCGACAAGAACGTCGTGATCCCGGACGGGGCGCGGATCGGGTTCGACCTGGACTACGACCGCACCCGGTTCGCACTGACCCGGGGCGGGGTCGTGGTCATCGGCAAGAACGAGATCGTCGACCGCTAGCGCCAGCCGAGCCGGCCGTCGCCCGCCAGGCCACCGCGTCGGGGCCGGGCGGGACGGCCGGTGCCCGGCGGCGATGGACGGCATGTGGTCGCGCGGCCGGACGGGCGGGACTGCTCGGCTCGGCGTGCCGGGGCAGGACAGGACGCGAGCGAGGTGGACGGGGGGCAGGGAGCGGAGACATGCGGTGCGGAGCGCGGGGGTGAGAGCCGAGGGGTCCCGGGGCACGTGGTGTGTCCCGGGACCGGATCGGTCAAGAGCTTCTAGAACCAGCCGAACCAGATGTGCGGCATACGGTAGGTGCTCCAGTCGCCCCCATTCCCCAAGCCGTTGACCGGCTGGGCCAAGCCAACGTCGTTGACGTTGCCGAACCCGCGGTCCTGATCAGACCCCAGGGCTTGATCGGACCCCAGGTTCTGGTCAGATCCCAGGCCCTGGTCGGACCCCAGGTTCTGGTCAGATCCCAGGCCCTGGTCGGACCCCAGATTCTGGTCAGATCCCAGGCCCTGGTCAGACTCCAGACCCTGATCAGACCTGACGCCCTGGTCAGACCCCAGACCCTGATCAGACCCCAGACCCTGATCAGACCTGACGCCCTGGTCAGACTCCAGACCCTGATCAGACCCCAGACCCTGATCAGACCTGACGCCCTGGTCAGACTCCAGACCCTGATCAGACCCCAGACCCTGATCAGACCCGACGCCCTGGTCAGACTCCAGACCCTGATCAGACCCCAGACCCTGATCAGACCCCAGACTCTGATCGGATCCCAGGCTCTGGTCGGATCCGCCGGCCTCGTCAGGGTTCAGGCTGGAGCCGTCGCCCTCGTTGATGTCGTCCTCGATGTTGTCGTCACTGTCATCGTCGTTGATGTCGTCGTCTATGCGGTCAACCTGGTAGTCCGGCCTGTGGCTCCCGCATGCCTCGGTGACGCGGCGTCCGGCGTGGACACCAGAGGCGGTGATGCTGAGCACGTTCGTACGGTCGTCGTTGCTGAGGTCGCAGTTGGCCGGGGTGGCGTTCGCCGGCCCCGCCATGCCGGCCATCGCGACGGCGGCGACAAGCGCGCCACCTGCGGCTATGAGGTTACCTTTCATGATCTCTCCCTGTAGTCACGGAGTGACATCACTTCATTACTCTAAGTAATCGATCCCGGAACGCGGTTTAACGCCACGCGCAGAACGTCTCGTCGCTTTACGGAAGTTGTCGGATGTGATCACGGATATGTCGTGACTGCCAGGGGTTGGCGGGAGATGGGCGTCGTTGTCGTGCGCATGGTCAGCGCCGACCCCCGTGCGCCCGGCCGCTCCTTTGCCAATTGGGTCTTGATGCCGCCCCGGTTCTGGATCACCCTGAACGGCAGGAGGCAGTGATGTCGCACCCGCTCGGAGTCAGCCGCCCGGATCTCGAAGTCGCCGACCTGCCCACACCGGAGGAGGTCTTCAAGGTCTCCAAGATCGGCCCCAAGGAACTCTTCAAATATGCCGTCGGCCCCAGCCTGATCGCGCTCGGCATCTCGATCGGCAGCGGCGAATGGCTGCTCGGCCCGCTGAACGTCGGCCAGTACGGCTTCATCGGGGTCGGCTGGGTCATCCTGGTGTCAGCGGTGCTGCAGACCTTCTACAACGTCGAATGCTCCCGGTACGTCGTCGCCACGGGCGAGACGCCGGTGGTCGGCTGGGGCCGCGTGCCGCCGGGCTGGCCGCTCTGGGTGCCACTCTCGGTCTTCATCGTCATCTTCGCGTTCATCGCGGGCGGCTGGGCCGCGTCGGCGGGACAGGGCGTCTACGCGCTGATCCACGGCGTGCCCCCGGCCGCCGACGCCGCGGAGCCGCGCTGGTGGGCCATCGGCCTGCTGGTGCTGGTGTTCCTCATCACCGCGGCCGCGCGCCGCATCAGCCGCGCCCTGGAGCTGGCGAACTGGGTGCTGGTCAGCTGCATCCTGCTCGCGCTGCTGGCCGTCGACCTGCTCGTGGTGCCGTTCAGCCAGTGGTGGGAGGGCATCCGCGGCTTCGTCACCCCCGCCGCTCCGCCCGCCGGGATCACCGCGACCCAGCTCGGCGGGCTGGCCGGGTTCACGGCGCTGGCATCAGGACTCAACTGGTACGTCATGGGTCACTACCGCGACAAGGGCTACGGCATGGGTCACCGCGTCGGCTACATCTCGGGCCTGCGCGGCGACCGGACCCGGATTCTGGCCAGCGGCGTCACCTTCCCCGACGACGAACGCAACCGGAGCCTGTGGCGGCGGTGGTACCGGCTGCTGCTGACGGACATGTGGGGCGTGTTCTTCGTCGGCGCCATCCTCGGCATGCTGCTGCCCACGATCCTCATGGCACAAGCGGTCCAGATGGCGGGCGAGCGGCCCACGCGCGCCAACGTCCCGACGTTCGTCGCCAGCGCGCTCGGCGAGGAGTACGGGCGCACGGCGTTCTACGTCGCGCTGGTGGTGGGCGTGCTGATCCTGTTCTCCACACAGCTGGGCATCTTCGAGGCGATGGTGCGGGTGACGACGGACGCCGCCAACGCCACCAGCCCCCGCCTGCGCCGCCTGATCGAGGGCGACCCGCGCCGGTTCTACTACCCGTTCATGATCCTGCTGCTGGTGATCATCTCGATCATCATCTTCCAGTCGCTGCCGGTGGGGCTGGTGGAGTGGTCGGCCAACATGTCCAACCTGGGCGCGCTGATCTATCCGTTCATGCTGATGTATCTGAACAGCAAGCTGCCACGCCCGGCCCGTCCGCGGCCGTGGCATTACATCATCCTCGTCCTGAACTTCCTGTTCTTCGGCTTCTTCTTCGTCAACTTCATCGCCGACTTCGTGGGCGACCCGCTGGTGACCTTCTAAGCCGGGTCGGCCGAGGCCAGGAAGACGTCGCCGTTGCCCAGGGCGGTGCCGCCCTTGGGGGCGCCGTAGGTCAGGCCCGTGATCGCCACCTGGCCCCCGGGGGTGGCGGTGGCGTACAGGTTGGGCTCGGCGAAGGGGTCGACGGCGTCGTCTCGCGCGGTGCCGAGCTGGGCGGCGGCGCGTTGCGTGCCCCGTGCGTCCAGGCGGATCGTCAGAACGTCGGCGCCGCCTGCCTGCACGCCGGCCCGGCCTCTCGTGTAGCCGGTGATCTGCACTTCGCCGCCGGGCAGGGGCGTCGCGGCGGCTCCCTCGTCGGCGGACGGGGTGGCGAGGGTGTGGTGCCAGCGCCGGCGGCCCTGCGCGGTGTAGGCCACGGTGTACGCGTCCCCGTTCGAGGCGCCGGTGGCGACGGCCAGGCCGGACGTGGTGACGGTCACCGCGTTCAGGCGGTCGTCGTCCCCGCCGCCGATCGTCGTGGCCCATGACCTGGTCCCGTCGGCGGCGGTGAAGGCGGCGAGCCAGCCGTCCAGGCCGCCGAGGGCGGTCGTGCCCGGCAGGGCGGCGGTGGCGCTGCCGGTGACGTACAGGGTGGTGGCGCCGGCGGCGATGCCGTAGGCCTTGTCCTCCCCCGCGCCGCCGTACTGCCGGAGCCAGGACAGCTCGCCCGCGGGCGTGAGACGGGCGACGATGGCGTCCTTGTCACCGGCGTTCGGCCCGTCCAGCGCGCCCTTGGTGTAGCCCGTCACGTACGCGCCCCCGTCCGGCGCGGCGGCCAGGCCGTAGAGCCGGTCGGCGGCGTCCGGCGCGCCGAACTGGGTGATCCAGCGGACCGCGCCGTCGGGGCCGAGCCTGGCCACGAACGCGTCGTCGGCGGCGTTGCCCGCGTGCCGCCCGTCGAGGTCGCCCTTGGTGTACCCGGCCGCGAGCACGCCGCCGTCGGGCAGCGGCGCGACCCCGTACAGCCGCTCGTCCGCCGCCGTGCCGAGCTGCCTGGTCCAGCCCCCGGCACGGGTGAGCACGGCGTCGAGCCGGCCCGCGTGCGGTTGCCCGTTCACCGAGCCGCCGGCCGCGTAGCCGAGGGTCAGCGAGCCGTCCGCGTGGGCGGCGACGCCGCCCGCCCAGTCGGCGGCGGCCGTGCCGTGCAGCGGGGCGGGCAGTCCGGTCGGCGGCGTGACGCTCAGGCCCGGGCCCAGCTCGGCCATGGCCTGCTCGAAGGCCGGCGTCCAGACCGACCAGTCGTGGCCACCGTCCATGACGCGGAGCTGCGCGGAGACCGCGGGCGAGCGGCGGGCGGCGTTGTAGAGCGCGGCGGACTCGAAGTCCAGGTCGTGGCGGGCGTCGGCGGGGCCGGGGTTGGCGTACTCGTCGTCGCCGACGGCCACGAACAGCCGCACCGGCAGGTCGGGGTCCAGGCCGGGGAGCAGCGCGGGGTAGTTGAGCTCGCGGTAGACCTCCTCGGAGAACTTCTCCTCCCCCCGCCCGAACGCGCCGTAGTCACGGGTTGAGGAGTCGGACGGCGGCAACGGCGTGTAGACGGCCGGGCTGAGCACGGCGGCGGCGCTGAAGACGTCCTGGTGGGCGAGCGCGAACCGGAGCGCGCCCGCGCCGCCCATCGAGTAGCCGCCCACCAGGCGCGCCTCACGGATCGGCGCCGTGCGGTAGGTCCCGTCCACGTGCGCGACCAGGTCGCGTGCCAGCGCCGTCTCCACCGGCCGCCCCGGCAGATCGGCACCGGTGTGGCGGGAGTCGACGTACCAGCTGCCGCGCCCGTTCCACGGCGCGTCGGGCATGACGGCGATGACCGGTGGGATGCGTTTGGTACGGATCAGGTCGTCGAGCACGGTCTTGACGCGGGTCCACGCCTGCATGGTGTCGCCGCGGCCGTGGAGCAGGTAGAGGACGGGGTGGCGGGCGGCGCCGCGGTCGTAGCCGTACGGGAGGTAGGCGGTGTAGGCGATGCGCTCCCCGCCCAGCGCCGGGGACGGCGCGGAGCCCGTGGTGAGCGTGCCGCCCGCCCGCGTGTCCGTTTCGCCCGGCACGGCGAGGAGGGAGAGCGCGGCCAGGGCGGCCAGCGCGGCGGCGCCGATCCAGCGGGACAGGGACATCGATCACTCCGGTTCTGTAAACGTTTACAGCACTGGGCGTTTCGGGAGAGTTTCGTGGCGAAGGTGGGGCCGTGTCAACCCGTCTTGCGGCGGGCGGCCGGATGTGACGGTTGACGAGATCTTCCGCTGTGACCGGTGCATAGTATCGCCATGATCGTGACTCATCCGCTGTCGCTGCCGGCGGGGCTGCCGACGGCGTACGGGCTGAAGATGACCAGCGTGTTCACGTTCCGGCACCTGGGGGTGGGCTTCGACGCGTCCGGCGACGCCTGCGTGCTCTCCTCCGTCCACGAGTCCCAGGCCTCCGGCCCGGCGAACAGCGGTTACCTGATCACGCGGTACCGTCCCGACGGGACGGTGGCCGCGTCCCTGGCCGCCGGGTTCTCTCGGGGCGACGAGGTCCGATCGCGGGTACCCGACCATCTGGGGGACGTGTGCGTGCTGCCCGGCGGCACGATCGCGGTCAGCTCGGCGGCGAACCGGACGTACCTGCTCGATCCCGGCTTGACCCGGCTGACTGGGGCGTGGGACGGCGACGGCGGCATCGGGATCTTCGACGTCCATCACGACGTGCGGCGGCATCACGCGCGCTCGTTCGCGGCCGCGATCAGGGTGACCCCGTCGGGGCGGCTGCTGTGCCTGGTCTCCGAGTACGGCGCACGCGGCTATGGGCGGATGGAGCCGAACCTGTTCGGGGTGGCCGACGGGGCGCTCACGCCAGAGATCAGGCCGCGGATCGAGGTGTTCGCCTGCCTCGACAGCGCGCCGCTGCACCAGGACGCCGCGCACGCCATCCCGTACACCGGCCACCGCGGCGCGCCCGCCGGGCACGGCAACCGGCCGGAGCGCGATCTGGGCGCCCTGACCGCGGGGCGGTGGCCGGACGTGCGGCACTGGACGATCAGGCCGTGGCTCGGCAGCCCGGTCGTGGCCGGGGACGATCTGTTCCTCGTTCCGCTGTTCGATCCGGGCGAGCGGCGGTGGAGCCCGTACGTGTTCGCGCTCGTGGACGACACCGGCGCGGTGCGGGGGCGGCTGGAAGGGCTGGGCGAGGGGGATCGGTCACCGTACTCCGGCAGGCACTATGCGGTCGCGGCCGATCCCGTGCGCGGGCGGATCTACTACATCAACCGGGCCGGGTTCCACGTCTTCGGCCGCGACGGGCGGCCGCTGGTCACGCTGGGGGCGGACGACAAGGCGTACAAGCCGCTGACCCGCTTCCGGCCGGTCGGCTGCTCGCCTTCCGGGGAGCTGGCGCTGCTTCACGAGGAGCACAACCTGCTGCTGCGCGTGGAGCTTCCGGACGACGTGGACGGGCTCGGCCCCGCGGTCCAGGCGGCGCTGGCCGAGCACACGCGCCGGCGCAACCAGCTGAAAAAGAAGCACGCGCCGGACCGCTGGATCTGGAGGAACAACGCCGACTTCACCGCCTTGTGAGGGGACACACGCCGTCACGGAGCGAACACTTCGAGGTTACTCGAAATGATCTCAACGGCGTCCGGTGCGCTGTTAGCTTGGCGCCCGTTGTGTCAGCTCATCGGAGGGAATCGAATAAATGGCCTCGTCATTCGGCCGCATGACCCGCCCTGCCGGCCTCGGGCTGGCGGTGGCGCTGGGTGCGACGCTGTCCCTCGGCGTCGCCGCGCAGGCTTCTTCCACCGCCGGGACGTCCGCCACCAGCGTCGCCGAGCAGAGGGTGAAGGTCCATGAGCTGGTGACGAAGGACGGCGGGTACTTCTACACCGCCAGTGAGACGGAGAAGCAGAACGCGATCACCAAGCACGGCTGGTCGACGACGCGGACCCCGCTCTACTACGTGTCCCGCGCCCCCTTCCCCGGTGGCAAGCCGCTCTTCCGGCTCCGCTGGGAGAAGAAGGCGTCCTACATCGTCACCGCGTCGGTCGCGGAGCGGGAGAAGCTCGTGACCTCGGGCGACTTCCGGTACGAGGGAATTCTCGGCTACGCGCCCGGGTCGGCCGGCGCCGGGGGTGACGTGAAGGTGTTCCGCTTGTCCAGCAACAACAAGTGGCGCCTCGCGATCGAGTCCCACACCCAGAAGATCCTGGCCGGTGAGCCGGGCTGGAAGCTCGACGGCCCCCTCCTCTACCAGTTCGGTCAGGCGCGCTGATCGCGTGAGGGCGTCCCGGCCCGTGCCTGGGCGCCTTATGCCCGCAGAACGGTGACCTGCCGCCCGGCCGGGGTGCGGTCCTGATCGAACCGGACGCGCTCCTCCATCGGCAAGGCCTCGGGACGGCGATCGAAGACCACCAGGTAGCCGGTGTCCAGATCGAGCCGGTCCAGATAACGGTCGAGCTGCGCGAGCCCCTCGTCCACCGGATCCCGTTGACCGGGCCGCCACACCTTGAGCTCCATGGCCTCCCGCTGCACCTGCCGCTCGCCGTACGGCCAGCGCAGGTAGACGTCCAGCCGCCCGGTGCCCGCCGCGTATTCCCTGTCGAGGAGGCCGCCGCCGTTGACGATCCTGTGCAGGTAGGCCATGAGGGTGATCTGGCATGCGGCCTCGTGATAGGTGGTGCCGCGGAGGATCACCTCGCCGTGCTGCTTCCAGAAGGTGGTGAACTCACGCAGCAGCTTGAGCAGGTCCAGACGGCCGTCGGGGAGGACGAAGGACCGCGAATCTTCCAGGACGACGTTGGCTTCCACACCGCAGCCCAGCACGCGGAGGATGACCTCGCGGTAGATGGGGTTGGCGATTTCGACGGAGGAGCCCATGGCCACCAGGCCGAGATCACGCACGTAGGAGAAGTCGTCCGTGAAGGTTGCGTTGACGTCGACCTGCGTGCCTGCGAGCACCGGTTCGATCACGCGCTTGACCCGGGGCTCGTACAGCTTGGCGACAAGAGAATCCAGGTGGGTGGCGCGGGCGCGGATGAGTCGCTCCTTGGCCTGCTCCATGTGCTCGGCGGTGATCGGTTTCTCCGGAGGGACTTCCATCCAAAAGGTGATCTCCCAACCCAGGGCGTTGACCAGCCAGGGTTGTCCGCGGGTGAAATCCCAGGCCGCCGCGAGGGCTTCCTTGGTGAAGTCCTGCCCGGTTTCGGCGGTGTGCTGGCTGTAGAGCTCCTCCATGTCTTCCCGAGTGAAGTCGCCCAGGCGAAGCGACTGGACCGAGATGTTGAAGGGGCTGATCGCGCCGAGCCGGGTGGGGTCGCCACCTGAGGCGATCTTGTATTCGCGCACGTCCCTCAGCCCGCACAACACCACGGCGTTGGCGAACGGAACGCCTCTGGGGCGATTGTTGTGGCCGTTGCGTAGTTGCCGCAGGACCACTTTCAGGCTTTCCCCGCTCAGCGCGTCGATCTCGTCGATGAGCAACGCGAGCGGGAGCTCGGACCGGGCTGCGAGTGCCCGGAGGGCGGCGCCCAGCCGCCTACCTGGGGCGGCCTCAAGCCAGGAGCCGGGCGCCGAGTCGGTGGCCCACCGGAGCTCGTCCAGCAGGATCAACTCCGCGGCCTCGTAGTCGTCGCCCGCCACGGAGGCCTCCTCGCAGGAGATCATCACCGCGACGGCGGCGCCTTCCTTGGTGAGCTCATACTCCAGGGACTGGAGCAAGGTCGTCTTGCCCGACTGACGCGGAGCGTGGATCACGAAGAAGCGATCCAGGTCGATCAACTCGCGTGCCTCCGGCAGCCGGGGCTGCGATGGCAACACGTAGTGGAGCCGGGGGTCGCACGGTCCAAGGCCACGTAGTTAAGTGGCGGGGGTGGGCTGTCAAGTCGGAGATACGGCTAGTTGTGGTGCCCGGTGGGGAGGTCTGGTATGCCGAGGGCG